>DATBIN010000071.1:0-116385 GCA_036556925.1 Gaiella sp. | reverse complement strand
AGAACAAGGCGCAGTACACCGTTCCGGAGTCGCGTGAGGTGCGTCACATCCTCGTCAAGACCAAGGGTCAGGCCGACAGCCTGTACGCCGACCTGCAGGGAGGCGCCGACTTCGCGGCGCTGGCGAAGAAGAACTCGCAGGATCCCGGCTCGAAGGACAACGGCGGCAAGCTGACCGTCGCGCGCGGCCAGACCGTCGCGCCCTTCGACAAGGTCGCGTTCTCGATCGCGGTGGGCAAGGTCTCGCAGCCGGTCAAGACCGAGTTCGGCTACCACCTGATCGAGGCGCTCGGCGCGGTCAAGCCGGGCAAGGTGACGCCGCTCTCCGAGGTCAGGACGCAGATCAAGGCGCAGCTCGAGGAGACGAAGAAGAACGAGAGCATCTCGAGCTGGCTCTCCGGACTGCAGAAGGAGTACGAGAAGAAGATCTCCTACTCCGAGGGCTACGAGCCGCCGACGACGGAGACGGCGACCACCAGCGAGACACCAGCCGAGGGCTAGTTCCACCGGCGTGAACCTCGCGCGGGCGCTCCTCGACCTGCAGGAGCTCACGGAGCGACTGCGCCGCGACTGTCCCTGGGACCGCGAGCAGACGGTGCGGACGATCGTCCCGCACACCGTCGAGGAGGCCTACGAGGTCGCCGACGCGGCCGTGGCGGGTGACCGCACGAAGCTCGCCGACGAGCTCGGCGACCTCCTCTTCCAGGTCTACTTCCTCGCCCTGCTCCTCTCGGAGGAAGGCGCGGGCGACCTCGAGACCGTCGCTCGCGGCGTGCACGCGAAGCTCGTGCGGCGCCATCCGCACGTGTTCGGCGAGGCGGAAGCCCGCACCGCCGGCCGTGTGCGTGAGCGCTGGGAGGAGATCAAGACGGAGCAGGAGGGACGCGAGGGCATCTTCCACGACCTGCCCGCCACGCTCCCGGCGCTGCTGCAGGCGCGGAAGGCCCAGCGGCGCGCGGCGGCCGCCGGCTACGACTGGGAGGACCTCGCCGGGCCGCTCGCAAAGCTGCGCGAGGAGCTCGACGAGCTCGAGGCCGAGCTCGGCCGCGCCGGGACCCCCGCGCCGGAGACGGAGCCCGACCCAGCGGTGCACGCCGAGCTCGGTGACCTGCTCTTCACGGTCGTCAACGTTGCGCGCATGCTGAACGTCGACCCGGAGCTCGCGCTCCGCGCGACGACCGATCGTTTCGTGGCGCGGGTGGAGACGGCGGCGGAGCTCGCGGCCGCGACCGGGGAGGATTGGGCGACGCTCGACCTGGACGACCAGGAGCGGTGGTACGAGCGCGCGAAAGCGCAGCTCGAGCGCCGTCCTCCCGACCGCCCGGCGCCCGACTAAGGTGCAGGCCATGAGCCGGATCGTCCACTGCCACGGGCGCCAGATCCTCGACTCGCGCGGAAACCCGACCCTCGAGGTCGAGATCGGCCTCGATTCGGGCGCGCGCGGGGTGGCGGCGGTGCCGTCGGGCGCATCCACCGGTGAGCACGAGGCCCTGGAGCTCCGCGACGGCGGCGACGCATGGCTCGGCAAGGGCGTGACCACGGCCGTCGCGCACGTCGACGGCGAGATCGCGGAAGCGCTCCGCGGCGTCGACCCGCAGAACCAGCGCGCGGCAGACGCGACGCTCGTCGAGCTCGACGGCACGCCGACGAAGAGCCGGCTCGGCGCGAACGCGATCCTCGGCGCCTCGCTCGCGCTCGCGAAGGCTGCGGCCGCCGACGCAGCGCTGCCCCTCTACCGTTGGCTTGGGGGCGCCGAGGCGAACGTCCTGCCCGTCCCCATGCTGAACGTCGTCAACGGCGGCGCGCACGCGGAGAACTCGCTCGACTTCCAGGAGTTCATGCTCGTGCCCGCGGGTGCAACGAGCTTCTCCGAGGCGCTCCGCATCGGCGCCGAGACGTACCAGCACCTGAAGGCACTGCTCAAGGAGCGAGGGCTCTCCACCGGCGTCGGCGACGAAGGAGGCTTCGCCCCCGACTTTCGCTCCGTCACGGAGACGATCGAGACGGTGCTCGAGGCAGCCGAGCGCGCGGGCCATCGCGACAAGGTCGGCATCGCACTCGACCCTGCCACGAGCGAGCTGTTCGAGCAGGGCGTCTACCGTCTCCGCCGCGCCGGCGAGACGCTCGACTCGGACGGCCTGATCGACCTCTGGGCCGGGCTCCGGGAGCAGTTCCCCGTGGTCTCGATCGAAGACGGCCTCGCGGAGAACGACTGGAGCGGGTGGAAGGCCCTCACCGACCGGCTCGGCGAGGGCCTGCAGCTCGTCGGCGACGACCTCTTCGTCACCAATGTCGACTTCCTGCAGCGCGGCATCGACGAGGGGGTCGCCAACGCGATCCTCGTCAAGGTGAACCAGATCGGCACGCTCACGGAGACCCTCGACGCGATCGAGCTGGCCCGCAGCAGCGGCTACGCGGCGGTCATCTCCCACCGCTCCGGCGAGACCGAGGACGCGACCATCGCCGACCTTGCGGTGGCGACGAACGCCGGCCAGATCAAGTCCGGCGCGCCCTGCCGCTCGGACCGCGTGGCGAAGTACAACCAGCTGCTGCGGATCGAGGAGCAGCTCGGCGACGCCGCCGTCTTCCCCGGGTGGAGTGCGTTCCCGCGCTTCGGCCGCTGAGCCTTCCGAGAGCTAGCGTTGGAACCGTGAGCATCGACGTCCGCCGAACGAAGATCGTCGCCACGATCGGGCCGGCGACGTCCACCCCGGAGTCCGTCGCCGCCCTCATCGAGGCGGGCATGGACGGCGCGCGGCTCAACATGTCGCACGGGACGCATGCCGACCACGCGGAGCGTGCGCGGATCGTGCGCGAAGCGGAAACCGCCGCCGGCCGCCCCATCGCGCTGATCGCCGACCTGCAGGGGCCGAAGCTCCGCATCGGCGACATCGACGAGCCCGTCCGGCTGGAGCGCGGCGCCACGTGCATCATCGCCGGAGAGGACATGGCGCGCGACGGCGACCTGCCCGTCGCGCCGTCGGTGGTCGGCTCGGTCCTGCAGCCGGGAGTCGACATCCTCATCGACGACGGCCATGTGCGCCTGGCAGTGCAGGCGGTCGAGCACGGTCGGGCCCGGTGCGAGGTCGTCGTCGGCGGTGAGGTCAGCGCGCACAAGGGTGTGAACCTGCCCGGCGTCCCGCTGCCGATCCCCTCCCTCACGCGCAAGGACCTCGACGACCTCAACTTCGCGCTCGAGCTCGGCGTGGACTACGTGGCGCTCTCGTTCATCCGCTCCGGCGCCGACGTTCGCGCGCTGCGCACGCTGATCGAGGCAGCCGGCTCGCACGCGTACGTGATCGCGAAGATCGAGAAGGGGGAGGCGGTGACGGCCCTCGACGACATCCTCGCCGAGTCGCACGCCGTCATGGTCGCGCGAGGCGACCTCGGGGTCGAGATCGGCGCCGCCGACGTGCCGCTGCTGCAGAAGCGGATCATCCACAAGTCGCTCGAGCGCGGGAAGCCTGTCATCACCGCCACGCAGATGCTCGAGTCGATGATCCATTCGCCGGAGCCGACGCGCGCCGAGGCCTCCGACGTGGCCAATGCCATCCTGGACGGCACCTCCGCGGTGATGCTCTCCGGCGAGACCGCGGTGGGCGAATACCCGGTGGAGGCGGTGCGCCTCATGGATCGCATCGCCGTGGCCGTGGAGCCGAGCATCGACTACCGGCACGAGCTCCCCGCCGCGGAGGAGGCGCCGACGATCGGACAGGCGATGTCCAACGCCGCCTGCGACATCGCCGAGGCGCTCGCGGCACGGGCCATCCTCGTGCCGACGTTCACCGGACGGACGGCGTCCGCGGTCGCGCGCCTGCGCCCGCGGCGACCGATCATCGGCTGCACGCACCACACGTACTCGCTGCGTCACATGGCGCTCGAGTGGGGCGTCACGCCGGCGCAGGTGCCGGAGGCCCCCCACGTGGAGGAGCTGTGGTCGGCCACCATCGAGGCCGCCCGCGGCACCGGCATCGTGCGTCCCGGCGACCGCGTCGTCCTCATCGCCGGGACGGCGGTGAACATCCCCGGCTCCACGAACGTGATCAAGGTCGACATCGCCTGAGCCGAGGGCCGACCGGCTCCGGGCGCCGCTCCGCGCCGATGCAGGACCGCTGTCCATGGCGGCGAACGAGGCCCGCGTGACGGGGTCGGCGGAATCGAGCCGGCGGCGCGGCCGGCAGGGGCTCGCGCGCCGCCGCATGCGGTCGGATCGCGCCTCGGAGGGCTCGAGGCGCCGGCGGCTGCGCCTGCTGCTGCCGGCGGTGACGCTCGGCGTCGTCGCCTTCCTCTACTACCAGCCGCTGGCGCGGTACGTCGAGGCCCGCAACGAGCTCGCCGCGAGGCAGGCCGAGGTCACGGAGCTGCGAGCGGAGCGTGCCCGGTTGGAGCTGCGTCTCGAGCGCTCCACCAGCCTCGTCGCGCTTGCCCGCGAGGCCCGGCGCGTCGGTCTCGTGCGCCCGGGGGAGCAGCTCTTCATCGTCAAGGGCATTCCCGCGTGGCGCCGGAGCCACCGCTGAGCGCGGCCTGACCCAGCTCGGGGAAGCGACTACGGTGTCCGCGTGGACGATCGCACCGTCGTCGCTGCACAGATCGGGCGCGACCCGCGGGCTTTCCGGCGCGTCGTCGTCCGTTGCCCGTTCGGCCGGCCGGCGGTGACGGAGCAGAAGCCCTACGACGCCCTCGGGGCCCCGTTTCCGACGACGTACTACCTGACCTGCCCTCACCTCGTCGCGGCAGTGTCTCGGCTCGAGGCGGCGGGAGGTGTCGAGCGGTGGAGCGAGGAGGTGGCCGAGGACCACGCCCTCCGCGCAGATCTCGAGCGCGCCACCAGCGAGCAGGGGGCGATCCGGCGCGCTCTGGCGGCAGGCCGATCCGGGAGCGACGGAGGTGCGTCGCTCGACTCCGGGATCGGCGGCTCCCGCAACCCGGCACAGCTCAAGTGCCTTCACGCGCATGTCGCCTTCGCGCTCGCGCGGCCCGGCTACCTCCTCGGGGAGCGTGTCCTCTCAGAGCTCGAGCCGCTCTGGCCCGGCGACCGTTGCTGCACCGACGTAGTGCTTCCCGCGCCCGACTGACGCGGGTAGCTTCCAGCGGATGAACGCCGCCGTCGAGAGCGCTCGCAGGGAGTGGGAGGAGGGCTACCGCCGCTTCCGAGAGGAGGCTCGCGATCCGGCGCGGTCGGAGATCCTGCATCAGCAGCTCGAGGCGGTGACGGACGAGCTGCGCCGCCGCATCGGCGGCGTGTACACGCTCGACGAGCTCGCACGGGCATACGAGAGCGCCGAGCGCTGGTCGCGGGTCGCGGTCGCGGAGCGGGCGCCGTCGCCCGGCTGGGCGAGAACGCTCGCTCTCGTCGAGGACAGCGCCTTTCACCTCTACAGCCGCGGCGCGGTCGACTACGAGCCGTGAGCGCGCTGGAGCAGCCGTCGGCGGACCGCCGGCGACCTCGCCGCCGGCGGGCATGGCCACGCGTCCTCGCCATCGTCCTCGGCGCCGTTCTCGTCTTCGCCTGCGGCATCGCGCTGGGCATGGGGCTTCGCGACGACCCCGAGCCAGGAGGCACCGTGACCTACGTGCGCACGCTCGAGCCCCTGCCGCAGCGGCCGGCAACGCCCTGAGCCGCGGGGACCTGTCCCGCGAGCGCATGGCTCGTGCTCTGAGCAGCGGACACGTCCTGCGGGGCGCCGCGGTGGTGAGCGGCTCACCGCGACTCTCCGCCGGCCGGGTCGCTACATCTCTTCGGAAGCCTGCAGCAGGCCGGCGACGATCACGGCGATCGCCGAGACGAGCGAGATCCAGATCCCCACCCCGCGCCCTGCGAAGAAGAAGTCGTCGGGGATCGAGATCACGCGCACCAGCACGAAGATCGTGGCGAGGACGCCGAGCGCGATCACCACGAGGCTCTCCGGCAGCGCGGCCGGCATCGCCACCCCCAGCTCGCGCAGGGCGACGATGAGCACCGCGCCCAGGCCGAGGAAGAAGATGAGCTTGCCGAGCACCCCGGTGTTCCACGCGAGCACGGAGACCGTGACTCCCTCGCTCGGGCCCGTGTACCAGCCCGTGAACGCGGAGACGGCGAGCACGAGACCGGAGACGAGGCCGAGACGGTCCCCGAGACCGAACAGCCCGCGGTCGAGAACGCCGCGGCTCGAGAAGCCGTCGGAGGTCATTGGAGGCACAGTATGTGCCATCCGGACGGACGGCGTCGCGGCGTCGGAAAGGGGCCGGGACGCAGGGTGGGCGTGCTTGCAGGGCCCGTTCTTCCTAGACTTCGACCGTGTCCGAGCAGCTCGAGCGGATCGCGCAGGACGAGAACCCGCCGATCGATCCCGACGCCATCGACGAGGCCTACCGCCTGCACCGGGCGCGACGCCGCGCCCGCGTCGAGCGTCGCCGCCAGCTCCGGCACGCCGGGGTGCGGTTCTGGCTCGTGCTGGTGGTGCTCATCGCCGTGAGCATCGTGCTCGCGCTGACGCTCTGGCGCGAGGTCGAGAAGCTCTTCGGGCTGTAGCTGGAGGGTCATGATCGAGCTCCGGCGCCGGGAGGACGGCTCGCCCCTCCGCATCGGGCACCGCGGTGCTGCCGCCCTCGCACCGGAGAACACGCTGCGGGCGTTCCAGGCGGCGCGCCTTGCGGGCGTCGACGTGATCGAGTTCGACGTGCTCGACCTGCCCCACGGGCCGCTCGTCGTGGCGCACTCCGACCACCTCGAGGAGGTGAGCCACGGCGCCGCGACGGGCTCCGTGCGAGCTCGATCGCTGGCGGAGCTGCGCGAGGTCGCTCCCGAGCTGCCGACGCTCGACGAGGCGCTCGCGTTCTTCACGACGGAGGCGACGGCGATCGGCGTGCACCTGGACCTGAAGCTGCGAGCGCGCTTCGACGAGCTCGGCGCGGCGATCCGTGCCCACGGCCTGGTCGAGCGCACCGTCGTGAGCTCGACGCACACGGACCGCCTCCGTGCCATGGCGCGTCATGCACCCGGTGTCCGGATCGGGGTCACGTACCCGGAGGACCGGTTCGAGATCTCGCGCCGCCAGCATCTCTGGCCCGTCGTCGGGCTCGCGCTGACCGCATTGCGCGCATCTCTGCCCGCGCGCCTGCCGCGCCTCGTCCGGCGGGCGGGCGCCACGGCGGTGATGCTGCAGCATCGACTGGTGACCGAGGCCGCGGTGCGACGGGCCCATGCGCTCGGCGTGCCGGTGCTCGCCTGGACGGTCGACGAGCCGCACGACCTGGCTCGCGTGGTCGAGGCAGGGGTCGACGGCGTGATCACGAACGATCCCGGGATCTTCGTGGCTACACTGGCGACGTGAGGCGAGCCGTACTCCTCATCGGCCTATCGGGCTGCGCGTTTGCAGGCGTTTTGTCGGCGTTCCTCCTCTCGGCCACGACTGCGGGCGCAGACGGTGGGACGACGGGGACGACCACGGCGCCCACCGAGACGGCGACGACCGCACCGCCGACGGTGTCGACGGAGACGACGATCCCCACCGTGCCGCCGCCGACGGTGCCGCGGCTGATCGCGCCCGGCGTGACCATCGGCGGCACCCTCGTCGGCGGACTCACGCTCGCGGAGGCCCGCGAGGTCGTGGAGGAGAGATTCCATCGCTTGCTGACGCTCGTCGTCTCGCCGACACGCCGCATCCGTGTCAGCCCGCGGGAGCTCGGTGCCGCCGCGCACCTGAGCGAGGCGGTCAAGCGGGCCGGGCGAGTGCGCCGCCCCGGCGTGAACGTCGCGCTCAAGGTCGACGTGGCGAAGGGGCGGCTGGAGCGCTACGTCCGGGAGTTGGGCAGGGAGCTGCACCGTGACCCGGTCGACGCGCGGTTGGTGCTGCGGAAGCTCAAGCCGGTCGTGAGGGAGGAGCTCCCGGGCCGCCGGCTGAAGCAGCTCGTGGCCGGCTGGAGGATCGATCACGCCCTGCGAGGGCATGTTCGCAATCCGCTCGTGCTGCCGTTCGACGAGCCCAGGCCGGAGATCACCGCCGCCGACTTCAAGGACGTGATCGTGATCAGGCGCGAGACCAGGCGGCTGTTCCTCTACGAGGAGAAGCGGCAGGGCCTGAAGCTGATGCGCTCCTTCCGCGTGGCCACCGGGCAGTCCTCCTATCCCACGCCGCTCGGTGCGTACGAGATCATCGTCAAGCAGCGCCACCCGTGGTGGTACCCGCCGGAGGGCTCGGCGTGGGCGGAGGGCGCGGAGCCGGTGCCGCCCGGCCCCGGCAATCCGCTCGGCACCCGCTGGATGGGCATCTCGGCCCCGTACGTCGGCATCCACGGCACGCCGGACGCCGCCTCGATCGGCTACTCCGCCTCGCACGGCTGTGTGCGTATGCTCATCCCGGAGGTCGAGTGGCTGTTCGAGCAGGTCGACGTGGGGACGCCGGTGTTCGTCGTGCCGGCGTGACGGCTGCGCGCGCGAAGGTCGCCGCACAGGCGCTCGCGATGGCCGGCGTCGTCGCCCTCCTCGCGCTTCTCGTGTGGAAGGTGGCGTTCGCCGCGGACGGCGGCGTCGCCGCCGAGCTCGCGGCCGGGAAGCCCGTCGAGGCGCCGCCGTTCGCGCTCGAGCGCCTCGACCGCGAGGGCACGCTCTCGCTCGACGATCTCGCCGGCAAGCCACTCGTCGTCAACTTCTGGGCGTCGTGGTGCATCCCGTGCAGGGAGGAGGCACCCAGGCTCCAGCAGACCTACGAGCGCTACGGGGGACAAGGGCTCGTCGTGCTGGGGATCGACTACCAGGACTTCCGGGCCGACGCCAAGCGGTTCATGAAGCGCTTCGGGCTGACGTATCCGAACGTCTACGACGGCAAGGGGTCGCTCGTCGGCAGGTGGGGCCTGCGCGGCGTGCCGGAGACGTTCTTCGTCGACCGCCGCGGCCGGGTGGTGGGCGACGTGATCATCGGCGGCGTGCACCTCGAGCGGAACGAGGACGCCTTCGTGAAGGGCATCGAGCTGATTCTCAGCTCCACGCCGTGACGGCGCGGCCGCTCCTCGCCGTGGCGGCGGTGCTCGCGCTCGCTCCGAGCCTCGCGCCGGCTGCGCCTGCGGCCGGCCAGCCCAGCGCCGCCGATCTCGAGGCGCAGCTCGTCTGCCCCACGTGCAAGACGACCCTCGACATGTCGGACGCCCCCGTGGCCCGCCGCATGAAGGCCATCATCCGCGCCCAGCTCGCGGCGGGAGCGACGGAGGCGGAGATCAAGACGGAGCTCGTCGACCAGTTCGGGCAGGGCGTCCTCGCCGAGCCGCCGAAGCGCGGCTTCGACCTCCTCGCCTGGGTGCTTCCCCTGGGGGCGCTCGTGCTCGGCGCCGTCGGCGTGGGTGTGCTCGCGTGGTCCTGGAGCCGACGCGCCGGAAACGGGCGCGAGAGCGAGGAGACCCCGCTCGACCCCGCTCTCGAGCGTCGTCTCGAGGACGAGCTCGCGAGATTCGACGGGTGAACGCGTCAGAGCTGCCCGTCGCACTCGTCGCCGGCTTCCTCTCGTTCCTGGCGCCGTGCGTCCTGCCGCTCGTCCCCGGCTACCTCTCCGCGGTCTCGGCCGTCGAAGCGAACCGGCTGGGGCAGCCGGGCACGTCGCGCCGTGTCGTCGCGGCCAGCGTCCCCTTCGTGCTCGGCTTCACATCCGTCTTCGTGCTGCTCGGCGTCGGCGCCGCGCTCGTCGGCGGCAGCCTGCTCGGGGATCAGTTCCTGCTCGAGAAGATCTCGGGCTTCGTGCTCGTCGTCTTCGGGCTCGCCTTCATGGGGCTCCTCCCGTGGCCGGAGCGGCTGCTCGGCGCAGGGCTCGTGGAAGGGGCACGGAGCCGCGGCTCGCGCGTCCTCCTGGGAGGCGCCTTCGCCGTCTGCGCGGCGCCCTGCATCGGCCCCGTCCTCGCGGCCATCCTCGTGCTGGCGGGCTCCTCCGACACCGTGCTCGAGGGGGCCGTGCTGCTCGCCGTGTACTCGCTCGGGCTCGCCGTCCCGTTCGTCCTCGCAGGCGCCCTCTTCACGCGCGCGATGGGCGCCTTCCGCTGGCTGCGCGACCACTACCGGGCGATCCAGTTCGTCGGGGGCGCGGTCATGGTGGGTCTCGGGCTGCTGCTCTTCTTCGAGCGCTTCTACGTGCTGCGCGTCTACCTCAACCGGTTCCTCGAGCGCCTCGGCATCGAGCCCGTCTTCTAGGACGGCACACCGGATCTGCCCCCGGGCCGTGCTAGTTTGCGCGTCGTGGCAACGATCCTGATGGTCGGGGTCGACCTCTTCTTTCGAGGCAAGCTCGAGGCGCTGCTCCCCGAGCACCATCTGGTCACCTCGGACTCGATCGACGACCCCGATCTCGTCGTCTGCGACATCGCCCGGGTGGATCCCGAAGACGTGGCCGAGTCGTGGCCCGACGTGCCCATCATCGGCTTCACGAACCACACGGACACGCATGGGCTGAAGCGCGCGCACGTGGCCGGCTTCGACCAGGTGGTCGTGAAGTCGGCGCTCGTGGAGCGCGCTCCGGCGCTCGTGGCCGAGCTGATCGGGGTCCAGAACTCGTAGGAATGCGTTCCCGCCAAGCCTGCTGGTAGGCTCGGCGCGAGATGACCTACATCATCGCCGAGCCCTGCATCGACATCAAAGACAGGTCCTGCGTGGACGTCTGTCCGGTCGACTGCATCCACGAGTTCGAGCGCATGCTGATCATCGACCCGGAGGAATGCATCGACTGCGGCGCCTGCGAGCCGGAGTGCCCCGTCGAGGCGATCTTCCCGGAGGACGCACTGCCCGACAAGTGGCAGGCCTTCGTCAAGATCAACTACGCCTTCCCGGACGGCGCCGACGTCGTCAATCCGCTCGTCCAGCAGTACGCGGACGAGAACGACGTCCAGAACCCGCCGCTCGAATAGACGGGGCCGCGCCGGTCGCGCGCCTGCGATCGGGTCCACCGGCCCGCTGGTGGCGGCGAGAGACGTCTCGCCGCTCGACGAGTGCCCTAGAGGTGCGCCGCCGAGGGCGGCAGCTCGATGCGGATCGTCGTCCCCGCCTCGTCCCGCTCGGCCTCGAACTGGCCGTTGAGGTCGACGGCACGCACGGCGAGCCCGTCGAGCACGGCCTGGCGCCGCTCAAGCGAGCCGTCGTCGTGCACCTTCACGGAGACGCCGCCCGCCGGTGTCTCCGTGACCGTGACGGAGATGTGGGAGGGAGGCCCGCGCCGCATGGCCTGGTCGAGCGCCTCGCGCACGATCTGGTAGAGGCCGGACTGGGCACCGACGCCGAGCCGGTCGCCCGCGGCCACGTCGAGGGCGATGGCGACACCGTGCCGTGCGGCGATGCGATCCGCGAGCTCCCGGACGGCTGCGGCGAACCCCTCGTCGCGCAGGGCGGCCGGCTCGATGCCGGACACGACCTCGCGCAGGTCGGCTGCCGCGTCGCGGGTCACGGTGAGCGCGCGATGAAGCACGGCGCGGGCACCGTCCACGTCGCCCTCGTCGAGCGCGATCGAAGCAGCGTCGAGCATCTGCGCCACTGCTGCCACGTGCTGCACCGGCCCGTCGTGGATGAGCTCCGCGAGGCGGCGCCGCTCGTCCCCCTCCGCCCGGAGCCGCTCGCGCAGGCGCTCCACGGCGGGGTCGTCGGGGATCGTCAATCGATCATCGCCTCGCGCAGCGCGATGGCGACCGCCTGCGTGCGGGTCTCGGCCTCGAGCTTCGCAAGGATGTGCCGGACGTGGCTCTTGACCGTCTCCTGGCTGATGAACAGCTTGGTTGCCACGTCCGCGTTGGAGTACCCGTCCGCGAGGAGCTGCAGGATCTCGCGCTCGCGCACGGTGAGGATGTCTCCGCCGTCGCGCCCGGCGGCGAGCGAGGGGATGAGCGCGGGATCGACGAACGTGTCGCCCCCGGCCACCTTCTCGATCGCCCGCAGCAGGGTCTCGTGCGGCGCCTCCTTGAGCACGTAGCCCTTCGCGCCCGACTCGAGGCCGCGCGCCAGGAGCGCGCGCTCGGAGTACGCCGTGAAGACGAGCACCTTGGCGTCGGGGATGCGCTTGAGGATCTCCTCCGTGGCCTCGATGCCGTCCATCTGCGGCATGCGCAGATCCATGATCACGACGTCCGGGCGGCGCCGCTCCGTGAGCGCGATCGCGGTCTCGCCGTCCGGGGCCTCGCCGACGACGCGGATCTTGGGCGATCGCAGCAGCGACAGCCGCAGGCCCTCGCGGACGACCTCGTGGTCGTCGGCGATGAGAACGGTGATCTCGGCCGCCTCGGGCACGCGCCGATGGTATCGCGCCGTCTAGACGGCGAAGGCGAGCTGGCGCGGCTCCGGCCGCGGACGCAGCGTGGGGCGTCGCGGTGCTGCGTGCTCCGCCGCCAGCGTGCGCACCGCCTCCTGCACCGGTCGCTGCAGGCTCGCCGGAAGGTATGCCCGTCCCGCGTAGAGCTGCTCGTAGCGCTCCACCTCCTCCGGCCAGTCCCGGGCCAGCTCGCGCATGAAGTGCTCGCGCGTGCCCGGCCGCAGGTGGAGAAGGGAGGCCCAGATCGACCCGGCACCCGCCGCGCGCGCCTCGCGGACGACGTCCGCGAGCAGCTCCGGCCGGTCGGACAGGCCGGGCAGGATGGGCGCCACGCCGACGCCCACCGGGATGCCCGCGTCGGCGAGCCGCCGCACGACCTCCAGGCGCCGGCGCGGCGGCGCCGTGCCCGGCTCGGTCGTACGCCAGACGCGGTCGTCGAGCGTCGGCACCGACACGTAGACGCCGACGCGCACGAGCCCTGCCGCCGCCTGCAGCACGTCGAGGTCGCGGACGACGAGCGGGCCCCGCGTGATGATCGAGAACGGCGTGCGCGCAGCGGCGAGCTCGACCAGGCAGGCGCGCGTGAGGCCGTACCGGCCCTCCACGGGCTGGTACGGATCGGTGGCCGCGCCGATGGAGACCTCCTCCCGCTGCCATGAGGCTCGCCCGAGCTCGCGCCGCAGCACCTCCGCGACGTTCACCTTCACTCTGATCGACCGTCCGTAGCGGTCGTCGCCCGGCCGGTCGGCGCGCTGCTCGAAGTGCCGCACGTAGCAGAACGTGCAGCGGTGGACGCAGCCCATGTAGGGGTTGAGCGACCACCGGAACGGCATCCCGTTGACCCGGTTGAGCGCCGTCCGGCACGGCTCCTCCCGGTACTCCGCTCGCATCCGGGGAGCATAGAACATATGTTCGCTCGATGCCAGGCAGGGGTCTGAGCGGGTTCGACTACTCCGCCTCCGCCGACAGCACCATGCCGGCGGCGACGGTGTTGTTCGTCGCCTCGTCGACGAGGATGAACGCGCCGGTCGCCCGGTTGTCCGCGTACTCGTCGACCGCGAGCGGTGCCGAGAGGCGCAGGCGCACACGGCCGATGTCGTTCAGCTCCAGCCCGTCGGCGGGGATGTCCTCGAGCGTGCGCACGTCGAGCTTCGCCTCCACCTCGTCGAGCACCGCGCGCGCCCAGCGGGTGGTGTGCTTGATCGCCAGGCGCGCTCCCGTCTGCACGGGGCGCTCGCTCATCCAGCAGATCCGCGCCACGAGCTCGCGCGTCACGAGCGGCGGATCGGCCGGGTCGGCGAGGAGCTCGCCGCGCGGCACGTCGAGGTCGTCCTCGAGGCGCACGACGACCGACTGTCCCGGCACGGCGACGACGAGCGGCCCGTCGGCCGTCTCGACAGCCGCCACGCGGGTGCGAAGCCCCGAGGGGAGCACGACGACCTCGTCGCCGGCGCGCCACTCGCCGCCCGCCACCTGGCCCGCGTAGCCGCGGTAGTCGTGGTGCTCCTCGGACATCGGGCGAACCACCCACTGCACGGGAAACCGGCGGTGGACCAGGTCACGGTCGCCGGCGATCTCGACCGTCTCGAGATGCTCGAGCAGGGTGCCATCCGTCCACCACGGCATGCGCTCCGATTCCTCGACGACGTTGTCCCCGCGGAGCGCGGAGACGGGGATCGCCGCGGCGTCGCGCACGCCGAGATGGTCGGCGAGCTCGCGCAGCTGGCCCTCGATCTCGCGGAAGGGCTCCTCCTCGAAGGCGACGAGGTCCATCTTGTTCACGGCGAAGGCGATGTGGGGCGTGCCGAGGGTGGCCGCGATGTACGTATGCCGCCGCGTCTGCTCCACGACTCCCTTGCGCGCGTCGAGGAGCACGACCGCGAGGTCGGCGGTCGAGGCGCCGGTGACCATGTTCCGCGTGTACTGGACGTGGCCCGGTGCGTCGGCGAGCTGGAAGCGCCGCGTCGGCGTCACGAACGAGCGGTAGGCGACGTCGATCGTGATGCCCTGCTCGCGCTCCGCGCGCAGGCCGTCCGTGAGGAGCGCCAGGTTGACGTAGCCGTCGCCGCGGCGCTCGCTCGTGAGCTCGACGTGCTCCATCTGGTCGACGAAGACCTGCTTCGTGTCGTAGAGCAGCCGGCCGATCAATGTGGACTTGCCGTCGTCGACGGAGCCGCACATGACGAGCCGGCAGAGCTCGGACTCGACGCGCGCGCCGGGAACCACCGAGGCGTTCACGTGATCCTCGCCGCAGGGCCGCGAAGCGGCCCCTTCAGGGATGTGCCCGCCGCAGACGGGATCCGAGCCGCGGGAATCCGCTTCTGCGGATTCCCGCTTGGCGGGCAAGCTCTAGAAGTAGCCAACGCGCTTCCTGTCCTCCATCGCGGCCTCGGTGACGCGGTCGTCGGCGCGGGTCTCGCCTCGTTCCGTGATGCGCGTGGCGGCGATCTCCGCCACCACCGACTCGATCGTGGCGGCCCGCGAGCGGACGCCGCCGGTGCAGCTCATGTCGCCGACCGTCCGGAAGCGCACCCATTCGCGGAACGGCACCTCGTGGTCGTAGCGCTCGACGAACTCCGAGGCCGCGTAGAGCATGCCGTCGCGCTCGAAGACCTCGCGCTCGTGGGCGAAGTAGATCGCCGGCAGCTCGAGCCCCTCCTGCGCGACGTACTGCCACACGTCCAGCTCGGTCCAGTTGGAGATGGGGAACACCCGCACCTGCTCGCCCTTGCGGATGCGCCCGTTGTAGAGGTTCCACACCTCGGGACGCTGGGCGCGCGGGTCCCACTGGCCGAAGTCGTCGCGGAAGGAGAAGATCCGCTCCTTCGCGCGTGAGCGCTCTTCGTCGCGGCGGGCGCCGCCGATTGCGGCGTCGAAGCCGTGCTCCTCCATCGCGTCGAGCAGGGTCGTCGTCTGCAGCTGGTTGCGAGACGCGCGCGGCCCGGTCTGCTCGACGACCCGGCCCTTGTCGATCGACTCCTGCACCGAGGCGATCACGAGGCGCTCGCCGAGCTCGGCGACGCGGCGGTCGCGGAACTCGATCGCCTCGGGGAAGTTGTGGCCCGTGTCGACATGCATGAGCGGGAACGGGAACCTGCCCGGCCGGAAGGCCTTCTCCGCCAGGCGCAAGAGCACGATCGAGTCCTTGCCGCCGGAGAAGAGGAGCACGGGGTGCTCCAGCTCGGCCGCCACCTCGCGCATGATGTGGACGGCCTCGGCCTCGAGCTCGTCGAGGTGGGAGAGGAACGGCGGGGCGCTCACGTGTGCAGGCCGCACTCGGTCTTCTCCAGGCCGGACCACCGGCCATCGCGGCCGGTGCCCGGGCGGGTGCAGTGGGTGCAGCCGATCGACGCGTAGCCGCTGTCGTGGAGCCGGTTGTACGGAAGCTCGTGCTCGCGGACGAAGCCCCACACGTCGTCGTCCGTCCAGTCGGCCAGCGGGTTCGCCTTCCAGAGCTCGTGGCGCTCGTCCCAGCCGATCTTGGGCGTGTCGGCCCGGGTGGGGGACTGGTCGCGGCGCACGCCGGCGATCCAGCCGTCGAGCCCGGCGAGCGCGCGGCCGAGAGGCTCCACCTTGCGGATCGAGCAGCAGAGGTCAGGACGGCGCTCCCAGAGCGCGTCGCCGTGGACCGCGGCCTGGCGGCCGAGCGACGGCCCCTCGTACACCTCGACCTGGATGCCGTAGCGCTTCTCCACTGCACGCCACACGTCGTAGGTCTCGGGGAAGAGCACATGCGTGTCGAGCGCGAAGACGCGCGCCTTCGGCTCGAGCTCGAGCATCAGCTCGAGGAGGACGGCCTCCTCCTTCTGGAACGAGCAGGCGAGCGCCACCTGGGGGTGCAGGCGCTCGAGCATCAGGCCGACGACCTCGCGTGCGCCGAGCGCCTCGACGTCGGTCTCGCCCACGAGCAGGGTGACGTTCCGCTCCTCCACGGCCGAGCCAGGGTACCACACGGCTATGACGATCGCTTATCTAAGTCATAAGTCAAGCCGTGACACTGCGCGTCACGGGACGGGCTCGACAGGACGTGTCCGGTGTCAGAGTACGGACGCGTCCCGCGCGGCCGCTGGCCGGTCGCGACGTGGCGCGGCGGGACGTGCCTGGTGTCAGAGTGCGGACGCGTCCCGCGCGGCGGGGGCGTGCCCCGAGTAGCGTTGGCGCGTGGAGGAGATCCTGCCCGGCATCCGCCGTGTCACGCTGCCGCTGCCGATGCGGCCCGGGCACGTCCACGCCTACCTCGTCGAGGGCGACGACGGCTGGATGCTCGTCGACACGGGGCTCGGCCTCCCCGACGCGAAGGAGCGCTGGGACCACGAGCTGCAGGCGCTGGGCGGTGCCGTGACGCGAGTCTTCGTGACCCACTTCCACCCCGACCACGTGGGCGCGGCGGCCGACCTCCACGAGCTCACCGGCGCCGCCGTGTACCAGGGTGCCCTCGACTACGCCCAATGCGAGCTCGTCTGGGGCAATCCGCACTGGCCCGAGCGGATCGTGGAGTGGTTCCACCGTCACGGCGTGCCGGACGAGGTGACGAGCGAGCTCGCCGAGCAAGGGTCGCTGTACGCGCCGTTCATCCGCTACCAGCCCGACCCCGTGCTCGTGGAGCCGGGTGAGAGCGTCGACGGCTGGCAGATCGTCGCCGCGCCGGGCCACGCCGACGGCCAGGTCTGCCTGCTGCGCGACGGTGTGCTGCTCGCCGCCGACCACATCCTCGACCCGATCTCGCCGACCGTGGGCCTGTGGCCTGCGAGCCGGCCCGATCCCCTCGGCGACTACCTCGATGCGCTGCATCGGACGATCGAGCTCGAGCCCACCGTCGCTCTCGCAGGGCACGGCGAGAAGATCGACGATCCGGTCGGGCGGGCGCGGGAGCTCGTCGCCCACCATGCCGACCGGCTCGCCGCCGCGGAGCGGGCCCTGCGTCCCGACCGGCAGCCGGCCTACCCGCTCTCGCTCGAGCTGTTCGGCCGCGACCTGAAGCCGGCGGCGCGGCGGTTCGCGGTGGCCGAGACGCTCTCGCACCTCGAGCGTCTCGTGCACGAGGGTCGGGCCCGCCGGGCCGAGGACGGCGGGAGGGTCACCTATACTGCGCCGTGAGTGGACGACGAGCTACCGCCCAGTACCGGCGCCCTGCTCCGCGGGGCGTTCGTCTTTCGAGTGGGTGAGACCTGCCGGTGAGCGACGCGCTGCGCATGGTCGCGGTCCTGCTGCTCGTCCTCGGCAACGCCGTGTTCGTCGCCGCCGAGTACGCGCTCGTCACCGCGCGACGCTCCCGGCTGGAGGAGCGCGCCGAGAAGGGCAGCCTGCCGGCTCGCACCGCGCTTCGACTCATGGACGACCCGGTCCGGTTCATCAGCACCGTGCAGGTGGGGATCACCGTGTTCGGGATCGCCCTCGGTGCCGTCGGCGAGCCGCTCGTCTCGTCCTTCTTCCCCTTCCTGCCGCGCGGCGTCTCGTTCGTGATCGCTTTCTCCGTGCTCACGTACCTGTCCGTCACCCTGGGGGAGCTCGTGCCGAAGGCGGTCGCCCTGCAGAAGGCGGAGGCGATCGCGGTCGCGCTTGCGGTGCCGCTCGACTTCTTCGCGCGCGTCCTGCATCCCATCGTGTGGGCACTGCAGGTCTCCGCGAACCTCGTGCTGCGCCTGCTCCGCGTGAAGCCGGCGCCGGCGGGGATGATCGCCTTCACCCGCGAGGACATCCGCCAGTCGGTGGCGGCTGCCGAGGACGTGGGCGAGATCCAGACCGCCGAGGAGGAGATGCTCTACCGCGTCTTCGACTTCGCGGACAAGGAGTCCTCGGACGTGATGGTGCCGCGGCCCGAGGTCGTGGCGCTGTCGATCGAGATGCCGCCGGAGGAAGCGCTGCGGGCCGTGCTCGACTCGCCCTACACGCGCTACCCGGTCTACCGCGAGTCGCTCGACGACATCGTCGGCGTGCTCCACGTCCGCGATCTCATCTCGGCGCTCAACGAGCGGGGCATCGCAGAAGTCGAGCTGGACGAGCTGCTGCGGCCGAAGTACGTCGTCCCCGAGACGAAGGACCTCGCCGCGCTGCTCACCGAGTTCCGCAAGACGAATCAGCACATGGCGATCGTCGTGGACGAGTACGGCTCCACGGTCGGCATCGTCACGCTCGAGGACCTGCTCGAGGAGATCGTGGGCGACATCGAGGACGAGTTCGACCTGCCGGACGAGTCGATCGAGCGCGTCGACGAGCGCACCGTCCGCATCGACGGCACCTTTCCCATCGACGACTTCAACGAGCAGTTCGGGACCGGTCTCGACGCGGAGGACTTCCACACCGTGGCCGGCTTCGTGTTCGGGCAGCTCGGCCGCGCGGCCGAGCCCGGGGACGAGGTCGTCGCCGAGGGCGTCCGCTTCGCAGTGCTCGTGACGGAGGGCTCGCGCATCCAGCGGCTCGAGGTCGAGTTCCTCCCCGAGACGGCCGCTCCATCCGCAGGCGCGCACGAAGCCGCGTGACCAGCGCCGGGGCGGCTGCCCTCCGGCACCGTGACTTCAGGCTCTTCTGGATCTCCCTGCTCACCTCCGGCCTCGCGCTGCAGATGGCCGCGGTGGCCGTGGGCTGGCAGGTCTACGAGATCTCCGGGAACCCGCTGCACCTCGGCCTCGTCGGCCTGGCCGAGTTCCTGCCGCTGCCGCTGCTCGCCCTGCCCGCGGGGCACCTCGCCGACCGCTGGCCGCGGCTGCGACTGTTCTCCGCGGCCGTCGTGCTGGACGTGCTCGCGGCCCTCGGCCTGCTGGCCCTCACCGTCGCCGGGCCCACCGAGCTCTGGCCGTTCTTGTCGCTGGCGGCGCTCACCGGCGTGGCGAGCGCGCTCGGCGCGCCCGCGGGGCGCGCGCTCACACCCTCGCTCGTGCCCGAGGAGATCCTCGTGGCGGCCTTCGCCGTCCGCTCGATCGCCTTTCAGGCGTCGTTCGTCGCCGGCCCGGCGATCGGCGGCCTGCTCTTCGCGATCCGGCCGGAGCTCGTCTACGCCGTCTCCGCGGCGCTGTCGCTCGCCTCGCTCGGGTGTGTGGCTCGCATGCGCGCCGGGCGTGCTCCGGTGGCCGTCGGGACGCCTGGGCTGGACAGCGTCCTCGCGGGTCTCCGCCTGATCCGGCGCACCCCGGTGCTGCTGGGGGCGATCTCGCTCGATCTCTTCGCCGTCCTCCTCGGCGGGGCCGTGGCCCTGCTGCCGGTGTTCGCCAAGGACGTGCTCGACGTCGGGCCGGTCGGCCTCGGGCTGCTGCGCGCGGCGCCGGCCGCGGGCGCCCTCCTCACGGCGGTGCTCCTCGCCCGGCGGCCGCTGAGCCGGCGCGCCGGCCCCACCCTGGTCGTCGCAGTGGCCGTCTTCGGCGTCAGCATGATCGTCTTCGGCCTCTCCCGGGAGATGTGGCTCTCGCTCGTCGCGCTCGCCGTGGCGGGCGGCGTGGACATGGTGAGCGTCGTCCTGCGGCAGACGATCCTGCCGCTCGTCACCCCCGACGAGCTGCGCGGCCGCGTCAACGCCGTCGAGATGGTCTTCATCAGCGCCTCGAACGAGCTCGGCGCCTTCGAGTCGGGCGTGGCGGCAGCGCTCGTCGGGGCGGTCCCGGCGGTGGTGATCGGCGGCGTGGCGACGGTTGCGATCGCGGTGGGCTGGATCTGGCTCTTCCCTGCCCTGGCAGGAGTCGACCGCCTCGACGAGCTCAGGCCCGCCGAGGCGCCGACCTGACCACCGCCCGCACCGACCGTGCGAGCAGCGAGCGCGTCGCGTCAGCGGCGGGCCTGCGACAGCAGGCTCGCCGCGTCCACCGCCTGCATGGAGGCGTCGAGCAGCTCCACGGGGTGGAACGCGGGCAACGGCGTCCCGGCGCGATGGAGCGCCTGCGAGACCTGGACGAGGCAGCCGGGGTTGGCGCTCGCGTAGGCGTCGGCCCCGGTGGCGAGCACGTGCGCGGCCTTGCGATCGCCGAGCTCGCGCGCCGCCTCGGGCTGGACCACGTTGTAGATCCCCGCCGACCCGCAGCAGAGGTCCTGCTCCGGAGGCTCGACGACCTCGAGGCCCGGGATACGTGCGAGCAGCGGCCGCCAGGCCGCGGGCAGGCGCTGCGCGTGGCGCAGGTGGCACGAGTCCTGGTAGGCGACGGTCAGCTCCAGCGGATGGAGCGGCGCACGGGGCTCGAGCGAGCCGAGCGTCTCGGTCAGGTCGAGTGCCGGCAGGCCGCGCTCCTTCACGTGCGAGCCGCAGCCGGACGCGTTGACCACCATCGTCTCCACGCCGTCGAAGGCGTCCCGCAGGCGCTCCGTGAACCGCTCCGCCTCGCGCGCGCGACCTGCGTGCGCGGAGAGAGCCCCGCAGCAGCCCTGGGGTGGCGCGACCACGTCGAGGCCCTCGGCGGCGAGCACCCGGGCCGTCGCGGCGTTGACGTCGCCGAAGAGGACGCGCTGGACACAGCCCGCGAGCAGCCCGACGGTCCCCCGCCGCTCACCCGTGGCGGGTGTGAGCGCCGGCACCGCCTGCGCCGAGCGCCAGGGGGGCGCGAGCTCGAGCATGGGCCTCGTCCACGCCGGTGAGGGCAGGACGCGTCCGAGCGGGGCGAGGCGGAGCGCCCAGCGCATCCGTCGCGGGTAGGGGAGGGTGGCGAAGAGCAGGCGCCGCTGGCGCCGCTCGGCGCGCGTCCGGCGGTGCCCGTCCTCGACGACGTGCCGGGTCTCCTCGATAAGGCGGTCGTAGCGGACGCCGGACGGGCAGGAGGACAGGCACGCCATGCACCCGAGGCAGCGGTCGAAGTGCTCGACGACGGTGTCGGTGAGCGCGGCTCCGTCGAGGTGCGCGTCCATGAGCTGGATGCGCCCGCGGGGCGAGTCCATCTCCTCGTGCCACAGGACGTACGTGGGACAGCTGGGCAGGCAGAAGCCGCAGTGCACGCAGTCCTTGGTGTGCTCCCTCAGCACGTGCGCACGACCTCCCGGGCGAACGGCGCCGGCCCGCATGGCGGCGCCCGGCGGGATGCTGCCCGCGGCGCGGCCGGGCTCACGCGAGCACGCCCTGCGGGTCGAGAGCGTCCTTGACCGCGCGCTCGAGCCTGCGGACCGCCGGCGGGAGGACGCCGCCGACGGGATGGGGGACGTAGGCCACGCCCGCGGCGGGTCGCACGACCGCCTCGCGCAGCGTCGAGAGCGTGTTGCGGAGGTCGCGGGGAGCGAAGCGCAGCCGGCCCTGTGCCTCGCCCTGGCGCTCCCGCACCTCCTCCCACAGCTCGGAGCCGGCCCCGCTCCCGCCCACGAGCGCCCGCGCCGTGTCGAGCTGCGCCGCCACCGCGCGCGCGGAGCCCTCGAAGAGGACGGCCACGCGGCCGGGATGAAGGACGTCGAGCGCGCTCGGCTGCAGCTGCGAGCGAAGCAGCGCCTGTGCGACGACCGCGGTGTCGGGGGTCTCGACCACGAGCGTCTCGCTGGCTGCTGGGAGCGGATGCAGCCTGAGCGACACGCGCCCGATCAGGGCGAGCTTCCCCTGAGAGCCGCAGACGAGCTTGCCGAGGTCGTAGCCGGCCACGTTCTTCACGACCTTGCCGCCGGCGCTCGCGATCGTGCCGTCGCCGAGGACGAGCGTGACGCCGAGCACGAGGTCGCGGGGCGCCCCGAAGCGATGGCGCAGCGGCCCGGACAGGTTGGCCGCCAGGCACGCGCCGACGGAGGGGTCACCGGGCGGGTCGAGCGACAGACGCTGGCCGTGTGGCGCGAGCGCGGCGCGCAGGGCGGAGAGGGGGAGACCCGCCTCCACCGTGCACGTCAGGTCGCCGGCCTCGTGCTCGAGGATGCGGTCGAGTCCGCCCGTGTCGAGGTCCTCGCCGATGCGGATGCGCCGTCCTTCGGCAGCGGCGGCCCGGAGGTGCGCGGCCGCCTCCTCGAGGCTCGATGGTCTAGAGGCGCTCGGCAACCCCGAGCCTCTCCAGCGGATGCATGCGGTACGGGCCGGGGACCTCGCCGCAGAGCCGCGGGGTGGGGAGCACCTTGCCCGGGTTCGCGAGCTGCGCCGGGTCGAAGGCCGACCGCAGGCGTGAGAAGACGGCCAGGTCCCGCTCCGAGAACATGCGCGGCATGGCGCACGCCTTGTCCACGCCGATGCCGTGCTCGCCGGTGAGGGCGCCGTCCGCGTCGAGGCACGCGGCGAGGATCTCCTCCGCCAGCGCCTTGGCGCGGTCCGCCTCGCCCTGCGAGGCGTCGTAGAGGACGAGCGGGTGCAGGTTCCCGTCACCGGCGTGGAAGACGTTGGCCACCCGCAGGCCGTGCTCGCGCGACAGGGCGGCGATGTGCCGCAACACCTCCGGGATCCTGGTCCGCGGGACCACGCCGTCCTGCACGTAGTAGTCCGGCGAGACCCGGCCCATGGCGGGGAACGCCGCCTTCCGTCCGAGCCAGAGGAGCGCGCGCTCCGCGGCGTCCGAGGCGACGCGGATCTCGAACGAGCCCAGGCCGTTGCAGATCACCTCGACGTGGGCGGCGTCCTCGTCCACCTGCACGGCGACACCGTCCAGCTCCACGAGCAGCACCGCCTCCGCGCCCTCCGGGTAGCCGGGGTGGAAGGCCTCCTCGACCGCCTCGAGCGCCAGCCGGTCCATCATCTCGATCGCGGCCGGCGCGATGCCGGCGGCCACGATCGCGGAGACCGCCTCGCCGGCTGCGTCGATGGAGCGGAACGCGGCCAGCAACGTCGTCACGGCTTCGGGAGCCCGCACGATGCGGAGCGTGATCTCGACGGCGATCCCCAGCGTGCCTTCCGAGCCGACGAACACGCCCATCAGGTCGAGGCCGTCCTGGTCGAGCGCCTTCCCCCCGAGCTCGGCGAGCTCCCCGTCCGGCAGGACGATCGCGAGCCCGGTGACGTGGTTGACGGTGAAGCCGTGCTTCAGGCAGTGGGCGCCGCCGGCGTTCTCGGCGACGTTGCCCCCGATGGTGCAGACCTGCTGGCTCGACGGGTCGGGCGCGTAGAAGTAGCCGTCCGCCGCCACCGCCCTCGTCACGTCCAGGTTGGCCACGCCCGGCTGCACGACGACGCGGCGGCTGTCGAGGTCGATCTCGAGGATCCGGTCCATGCGGGTGAGCGCGATGACGAGCCCGTCGGCGACGGGCAACGCGCCGCCCGAGAGCCCCGTGCCCGCGCCCCGCACGACCCACGGCACGCGCTCGCGGTGGCAGGCCCGGACGACGGCCTGCACGTCCTCCGTCGAGCCCGGCAGCACCACGCACGTGGGCGTCGCGCGCCAGCCGGTGAGGCCGTCGCAGTCGTACACGCGGAGCTGCTCCGCCCGCGTGAGGACGTGCTCCGGGCCGAGCCGCGCCTCGAGCTCCGCCACGAACGTCGCCGGCAGGCCCATGGGACGAGTCTAGGGATCGGACGCCGCGCCCTGCAGCGCGTTCGCCGTGCGCGGGCCGCCACGGGCCGGTTAGGGTCGTCCCATGGTGCCCATCGAACGTCCCGGGAAGATCGTCTGTGTCGGGCTCAACTACCGCGACCACGCGGAGGAGCAGGGTGTGGAGCTGCCGCAGGCGCCGCTCTTCTTCGCCAAGTACACGACCTCGCTGATCGGCCCAGGCGACCCGATCGTGATCCCCGCCCTCGTGACGAAGTGCGACTACGAGGCCGAGCTCGGTGTCGTCATCGGCCGCACGGTGAAGGGCGTCTCCAAGGAGAACGCCCTCGAGGCCGTCGCCGGCTACGTCGTCGCGAACGACGTCACGGCCCGCGATCTGCAGTTCGCCGACGGGCAGTGGACTCGCGGCAAGTCGCCCGACACCTTCTGCCCGGTGGGCCCGCTGGTCCCCGCCGCGGACGTCCCGGACCCGCACAGCCTGCCCATCCGCGCGGTCCTGAACGGGGAGGTCGTGCAGGAGTCCACCACGGGCAACCTCATCTTCGGCCTCGACGAGGTGATCAGCTACGCCTCGCAGACCTCGACGCTCGAGGCCGGCGACCTCATCCTCACGGGGACGCCGGCGGGAGTCGGCATCTTCCGGGACCCGCCGCGGCTGATGCAGCCGGGCGACACGATCACGATCGAGATCGACGGGCTCGGGACGCTGACCAACCCCGTCGTCGCGGCCGGCTAGCAGGAGTCGCCGGCGCGCCGCCGGTCGGGGGCGCCGACTGTTCAGTTGCGCTTGACGGCCCCGAATCGATGATCGATCATCGCCCTCGTCGTTCACAACGAGGATGGCATGAGCGCACCGCGAGGTGACGGACGGGTCGACGGGGGCTTCGCGTGAGCACGATCTCGCGCACGGTGCTCCGCGACCAGGTCAAGGAGATCCTGCTCGCGCGCATCATCCGCGGCGAGCTCGGCCCCGGCGACGTGCTCGTCGAGACCCGCATCGCCTCGGACCTGGGCACGAGCCAGGCACCGGTGCGGGAGGCGCTCCGCGACCTGGAGCTGCTGCGCCTCGTGGAGTCCGAGCCGTTTCGCAGCGCTCGCGTGCGCGCGGTCACCGACGACGACCTGCTCGACGTCTTCCCCGTGCGAGCGGTGCTCGAGGAGCTGGCCGCGCGCGAGGCGGCGAAGCGCCTCGCCGGCGACGTCGCCGCGATCGAGGCCGAGGTCGACGGCATGCGCCGTGCGGCGGCGGCGGACGACCTCAGCGCGCTCCTCGCGCACGACATCGGCTTCCATCGCGCCGTGGTCGAGGCCGCCGACAACGCCGTGCTCCTCTCGGCCTGGCTCGCGCTCGGGATCGAGGTGCCGACCGCGTTCGGCGTCTACTGGACGACCTTCGACAAGAACGAGCTCGTCGCGTTCCACGTCCCCATCGTGGAGGCGATCCGCGCCGGCGACGCGAGCGCCGCCGGCGCGGAGGCCCGCAAGCACGTGCGGCGCACCGAGCGCGTCGTGAAGCGCCGGCGCAGCGAGCGGGCGAAGCGGGAAGCGCGCGGGTGACGTCGGTCGAGCGCACCGTCCTGCGCGAGCAGGTCAAGGACATCCTCCTGCAGCGGATCATCGGCGGGGAGATCCAGCCGGGCGAGCGGCTCGTGGAGACGCGCATCGCGCAGGAGCTCGGCACCAGCCAGGCTCCGGTGCGCGAAGCCCTGCGCGATCTCGAGCAGCTGCGGCTCGTCGAGTCGGCCGCCTTTCGCGGCGCGCGGGTGCGTGCCTTCGGCGACGACGAGCTGATCGAGATCTACCCCGTGCGCGCCGTGCTCGAGGAGCTCGCGGCGAGGCTCGCCGCCGTCGGCCTGGCCGGCGACGTCTCCCAGCTCGAGGCGGAGATCGACGCCATGCGCAAGGCGGCGCGCAAGGGAGACCTCCACCAGCTGGTCGTCCACGACTTCGCCTTCCACCGGGCGATGGTGGAGGCGACCGGCAACGACGTGCTCGTCCGCGTGTGGAAGACGCTCGGCGTCGAGGGGAGGATCACGCTGAGCATCTACGGCACCGCGGTCGAGCCGCAGCAGGCGCCCGAGCTGCACGTCCCGCTCCTGGAGGCGCTGCGCTCCGGTGACGCGGCCGCCTCGGGACGCGAGGCTCGAAAGCACGTCGAGTACTTCGCCCGCCTGGCGATGAAGACACGTCGCTGAGCGCTCCGCCCCGACGCGCGGAGGGCGCGACCGCAACTCGCGAGCCGGCGCAGCCCGGAATCCGCTGGCGCGGATCCCGGACGCGCAGACCCCTGAAGCCGTCCGCTTCGCGGCCGGGTGCCGGCTTTCACAGCAGGCCTCTAGGTGGCCTCGACGATCTCGCGCAGGTTGCGCAGCACGACGTCGCACACGTCGCGGCTCGTGGAGCGCCCGCCCAGGTCCGGCGGCCTGCCCTCTGCGCTCGTCACCGCCGAACGGACCGCCAGCTCGACCCAGTCCGAGGCGACGAGGGCCAGCGCGTCGCCGTGACGGTGGCCGAGCCAGTCGAGCATCATCGCCGCCGAGAGGACGGTGGCGAGAGGGTTCGCGATGCCCTGTCCGGCGATGTCCGGCGCCGAGCCGTGCGCCGCCTGGAAGAGCCCGCGCTCGTCGCCGATGTCGCCGGACGGAGACATGCCGAGACCGCCGACGGTGGCGGCGCCGAGGTCGGAGAGGATGTCGCCGAACATGTTCTCGACCACGATCACGTCGAACGTGGTCGGCCGCTGCACGAGATACGCCGCCGCTGCGTCGACGTAGAAGCTCTCGAGCGCGACGTCGTCGTAGTCGCGGGCGACCTCCTCCACGACCTCGCGGAAGAACGCGTACGAGGCGAGGACGTTCGACTTGTCGATGCAGGCGACGGTCGACACGCCGTCGGACGGCCGGCCGGACCTCGTGCGCGCGAGCTCGAAGGCGCGCCGCGCGATGCGGCTCGTCCCGGCGCGGGTCACCAGGCTCGTGTCTGCCACGACCTCGCGACCGACGCGGCTGCCGCCGGGCCGGCCGGCGTACAGGCCCTCCGTGTTCTCGCGGACGATCACGTAGTCGATCTCGCCGGCGTCGGGCCGGAGCGCGCTCGGCACGCCACGGAAGGACCGGATGGGCCGGATCCCGGCGTAGAGCTCGAGGCCATGCCGGAGGCGGAACATCAGGTCGCCCCCGACCTCCCGGCCGTCGGGATGCCGGACGCCGGGCACGCCGGCGGCACCGAAGAGGATCGCGTGCGCGTCCTCGCACGCCCGGTAGGCGTCCGTCGAGATCGCCTCGCCCGTGCGCTGCCAGACGACGGCGCCGACGTCGTACGGCTCCAGCGCGAAGGACAGGTCTCCTCCCGTGAGCCGTTCGAGCTCGTCGAGCACCCGTACGGCCTCGGCGACGACCTCGGGGCCGATGCCGTCGCCGGGAAGCACCGCGATCTCGTACGTCATGAGCAAACGATTGCAGATCGGAGCGCAGGCTGTCCGGCAAGGGCGTCTTGCCGGTGCGCCTTTGACTACCGCAATCGTTTGGCATAGTGTTGGCGCCGATGCGAGCGAGGTGGACGGCGTTCGAGCGCAGGAGCCGGCCCCACGGCCGCGTGCACCTCCTGCGCCGCCCTCCCATGACGGCCGAGCGCGAGGACGGGTCGTGAGGCTCGGCGGCTTCGTCCGCCCCCAGAGCCTCGCCGAGCTCGAGGCGTCGGTCGAGACGCTCGACACGTACGGGCTGTCGACGGTCGTCGCTCCGCGGGGGATCAACGAGATGACGGACGACGAGGCGGCGGCGTACGGCGAGCGTGCGCGTGAGCTCGGCATCGTCGTCGGCGAGGCGATTCCGGGCGTGAACCTGCTCACCCGGGACCTCGACGCTCGGACCCAGCGCATCGAGACGTGCCGGACGATGCTCCGAAAGTGCGAGCTGATGCACTGTCACGGCATCGTCATCCTCGTCGGGAGCCCTGTCCCCGAGGACTACCACGCCGCGCCCGACCCGTACCTCTTCACCGACGAGTGCAAGGCCGAGTGGCGCGAGGTCGTGCTCCGGATCGTCGACGGTCTCGACCTCGAGCACGCCCGCGTGCTGATCGAGCCGTGGAACCACAGCTTCTTCTACCGCACGCAGCCCGTGCTCGAGTTCATGCAGAGCGTCGACGACCCCCGCGTGGCGGTCCACCTCGATCTCATGAACATGATCGACCAGGATCACATCTTCCGGACGACGGAGCTCATCGACGAGGCGTTCGACCTCCTGGGGCCCTACGTGGGCGGTGTGCACTTCAAGGACCTCGCGTGGGACTGGCACCACATGTTCCTCAAGCTCGACGAGGTCCTGATCGGGGACGGCGTCATCGACTACCCCACGTACGTGCGGCGGGTCTCCGAGCTGGACGGCGACATCGCGTGCTTCTGCGAGCACCTGCAGGAGGAAGGCGAGTTCGCGATCAACTTCGCCCGCCTGCACAAGATCGCCGCGGATCTCGGGACGTCCTTCAAGCGTCGTGGTGAGTGATACGGGTCTACTAGCCGGCGCAGCCCGGAATCCGCTCGCGCGGATTCCGGACGCGCAGACCCCTGAAGCCGTCCGCTGCGCGGCCGGGCGCCACGGATCTCAGATCAAGCCTCTGCGTCGGCCGCCCGTCTCCACGACGCCGCACTGAGCGGTGAGCCCGGCCGTCGTACGCGACGCCGGCGGCCCGGACGCCCGAGCCCCGGCCTCGAAGCCGCCGCCCTCTCTGCGCCAGGTGTTCGTGATGGTCGCCGGCCTGACGGTGTTCGGCTCCCTCTCGATCGACGCCTACCTGCCGGCGTGGCCGGAGCTGACCGAGGACTTCGGAGCGAGCGCCTCACAGGTGCAGCTGACGCTGACGGCGTTCTTCGTCGGCTTCGCGGTCGGCCACCTCGTCATCGGACCGATCAGCGACATCCTCGGCCGGCGGCGTCCGCTGCTCGTCGGCATCACCCTCTACGCGCTGGCCTCTCTCGGCTGCGCCCTGGCGCCGTCGGTGCAGGCGCTCGTCGGGTTCCGGTTCCTGCAGGGCCTCTTCGGCGCGGCGGGCATCGTCCTCGCGCGCGCGGTCATCCGCGACTACTACTCGGGCGTCAAGGCCGCGAAGCTGCTCTCCTTCCTGATGATCATCGGCGGCCTGACGCCGATCCTGGCGCCGCTCCTCGGAGGCCAGATCCTGCGCTTCACCTCGTGGCGGGGGATCTTCGTGGCGCTGGCGATCATCACCGGCCTCATGTTCGTGAAGACCGCCGTGAGCCTGCGGGAGAGCCTGCCGCCGGAGCGGCGCCACGGCGGCGGGTTCCGGGGGCTGCGTCCTGCCGTCGGGCTGCTCGTGCACGACAGGGTCTTCGTGGGCTACGCCCTCGCGCTCGGCTGCAACCAGGCGGCCGTCTTCTCCTACGTCGCCGGCTCGACGTTCGTCCTGCAGGAGGTCTACGGCCTGTCGGCGCAGGCGTTCAGCGTCGCCTTCGCCGCCAACGCCCTCTGCCAGGTGATCGTCGCCCAGACCAACGGCATCCTCATCGGCCGGGTACCGCTGCGCAGGATGGTGGGAATCGGCAACGCGGTCGCGCTCGCCGGCGGGCTCGCGCTGCTCGTGGTCGTGCTCCACGGCGGGCTGGGGCTCGTCGCGATCCTCCCGTGCATGGCCCTCGTCTTCACGCCGATGGGGCTCATCGGAGCCAACTCCATGGCGCTCGCCATGGCCGACTACCCGCAGGTGGCGGGCACCGCGTCCGCCCTCGTCGGGGTCGTGGGGTTCACGATGGGCAGCCTCGCCGCCCCGCTGGTCGGCATCGCCGGCACCGACACGGCCGTGCCGATGGCCGTGCTGATCGCCGCCTTCCAGTTCCTCTCGTTCTGCGCCTTCCGGATCCTCACCCGGCCCGCGCCGGCAGGACAGGCAGAGCCCGAGGGTGCGGCGCAGACTGCTGGAGCCCTTGGACTCACCCATACGACCCCTCTTCCCCGCCCGGCGTGCCGGAGCTAGCGCGAGAGCCGGTGGACACCGGGCCTCGGTGTCTCTGACCGAAAGGACGCCATGGAGCAGATCCGTCTAGGCCGCACGAACGTCCAGGTGAGCGTGGTGGGGCTCGGCTGTGGGGGGCACAGCCGGCTGGGCATGGCCGGAGGTGCCTCGGCCCGGGAGGCCGCCCGCGTCGTGCGACGTGCGGTGGAGCTCGGCATCACGCTCATCGACACCGCGATGGTCTACGAGACCGAGGAGGCCGTCGGTCTCGGCATCGAGGGAAGCCGCGACGGGCTCGTCCTCTCGACCAAGACGCTCCTCCAGCGCAGCCTCGATCGGCCGGACGACCTGATCTCGGCGGACGAGCTCGTCGAGAACCTCGACGGAAGCCTGAGGCGGCTCGGCACCGACTACGTCGACCTCTACCACCTGCACGCCCTCACGACCGCGCAGATCGACCATGCGGTCGACGTCCTCCTGCCGGAGCTCGAGCGCCAGCGGGAGCTGGGCAAGGTCCGCTTCCTCGGCGTGACCGAGATGTTCGGAGAGGACACCGGTCACGAGATGCTCCGCCGCGTCCTGCCCGCAGACCACTTCGACGTCGTCATGATCGGCTTCAACGTCCTCAACCCGTCGGCGCGCAAGACCGTCTTCCCGCTGACCATGGCGCGGGACGTCGGCACGCTGATCATGTTCGCGGTGCGCCGCGCGCTCAGCATCCCCGAACGGGCACGGGAGGTCGTCGGCGAGCTGGCGGCTCGGAGCGGCGTCGGCACGGACGCCCTCGATGCGGACGATCCACTCGCATTCCTGCGCGAGGCGCCCGGCGTGGGCTCGGTCGTCGAGGCGGCGTACCGGTTCGCACGGCACGAGCCGGGCGCCCACGTCGTGCTCACCGGGACGGGCGACCCCGCGCATCTCGAGGAGAACGTCCGCTCGATCCAGGCGCCGCCCCTGCCGCCGGACGTCCTCGCCCGGCTGGAGGAGATGTTCGGCGAGGTCGACTCCGTCTCGGGGAACTAGACGGCAGCCGGCTCCGGCTGCGCGTCGACCTGCAGCGCCGGATCGGCCGCGCGGACGACTGCCGGCTCGACGCCGAGCTCGGCGCGGACGATGTTCGCCCCCTGGGCCAGGGCGGCGGCCTTGTAGAGAGCGACCGGCCGCGGCACCCCCTGCCGGCCGAAACCACAGTCGGACGACAGGGCCAGCTTGTCGGCGTCGATGTGCTCGAGCGCGAGCCGGACGTCGGCGGCGACCTCGCCGGGCGTCTCCACCTGCAGGTTCCGGTGGCTGACGAACCCGACGGCGATCTTCTTCGTGAGCTTCCCCTTGTACGGCGCGAGGAGCGGGAGCTCGCGGTGACCGTTGTCCTTGGACTCGATCGTCCAGACGTCGCCCCGGAGCCTGTTGAGGTAGATGTCCACGGACTTCTCGTAGGACGCCGTGTCCGAGAAGACCTTCTGGGCGCCCGGGTTCCCCCAGCAGGTGTGGATCCAGATCTCCACGTCGTCGAGTCCCTCGACGGTGTAGTTGAAGAGGTCGACCTGGAAGTCGATCACGTCGTCGCCGCGGCCGAGCGCCGCCGAGCCGTGGATCCCCGGTTCCTCGATCTGGATCACCGTGCACCCTGCGGCGGCGAGCTCGCGCAGCTCGCGGTTGAGGATGGTCGCGATGTCCCACATCAGCTCGCGCTTGTCGTCGGCGTACTCGTCGGTGCGAAGCGTCAGGACAGAGGCGGCGAGATCCGCCGAGACGGTGCCGAACTTCACGGGGCGCGTGGCCCGCGACTGGGCGATGCGCCAGATCTTCGCGAACTCGAGCGGGATCCGGGGTGCGAGCCGGCCGACGACGGCGGGGTACTTCCAGCCGCGGAGGATCTCGTTCAGCCAGGTTCCCACGGGTGCCGACCTGCCGGCCGCCGGCTCGAGGTCGAACTCCCCCATGCCCTCGAAGCGCTCGATGGGATACGAGAACCACGAGCGCCCGGCGAGGTCGTCGTCGAGGTGGTAGTCGCCGTTGGTGAGGATGTCGAGCCCCGCCAGCTCCTGGTCGGAGACGACCGTCGCGACCGCGTCGACGAACTGCTCGCGGTACGCGACGTCGGCCATCCCGGTCGAGAACGGCCTGCGCTCGAGGTTGCCGCGGTACCAGGTCGGTCGCGGCCACGAGCCGGTGACGGTGGTGGGGAGGATGACGTCGCGGGTGGCGGTGAGCACGGGTCGAACCTCTTCGTCGGCGGGGGCTCAGGCGTGGAGCGCCTGCTCGGACTCGCTCACCAGCGTCTCCGCGAGCGGCGCGGCGGCGCGGTCGACCCGCGCACGACGAGCGCGGGCGTGACGATGATCTGGCGCGGTGGCAGCTCCGGGTCGTGGATCAGCTCGAGCAGGAGCTCGGCCGCCGCCGAGCCGAGATCGCGGTGCGCGATGTTGACGGTCGTGAGCGGCGGGTCGAAGCGGTCGGTGAACGGCATGTCGTTGCAGCCGACGACCGAGATGTCGTCGGGGCAGGCCTGTCCACTCTCCGCCAGTGCGTCGTAGCACCCCACCGCGAGCATGTCGTTCGCGGCGACGATCGCCGTGAAGGGGATGCCGGAGGACAGGAGCTCGCGACAGCAGCGCGCGCCCTCCTCCTCGGTGTAGCGATCCGCCGGCACGATCAGCTCGAGGCTGCGGGGCAGGCCGGCCTCCTGGATCGCCGCCTCGAAGCCTTCGCGCCGCCGGAAGCCGGTCGACGTCGCTTGCGGGCCGGCGACGTGGGCGATGCTCGTGTGACCGAGGCCGACCAGGTGCTCGACCGCGAGCGACGCGCACATGTGGTCGTCCGGCACCGCCGCGGAGATGCTGCCGTCCGGGACGGTGCGGTTGACGAGCACGACGGGGACACCCGCCTCGATCAGGGAGTCGAGCGCCTGGTCGTCCTCCGTCGCGGTGAACGCGATCAGGCCCTCGACCTGCTGGATCTGCATCGCGTCCGCGAGGGCCTGCTCCCGGGCCGGTGAGTGGTCGGCGTTGCCGAGCAGCACCAGGTACCCGGCCTCGACGAGTCGGGCCTCGAGCCCCTGGACGATCGGCGGGACCACCGGGTTCAGGAGATCCGGCACGAGCACGCCGATCGAGTGCGACCGGCTGGTCCGGAGCCCGCGCGCGATCGCGTTCGGCCGGTAGCCGAGGTACGCGGCGGCGGCCATCACCCGCTCGACGGTGTTCGGGTTGACCATCGACCGGGTCTTCACGCTGAGGGCGCGAGAGACGGTGCTCGTGTGGACGTTCGCGAGCTGCGCAACCTCTCGCAACGTCGCGCGCTGCTTCCGCGGAGGCCTCGCTGTCGTCTGCTCGGACATCGTCAGGCTCGGCTCGAGATGGACGCCCGTGCCGGCGCCGGGGCGCCACGGGACAGGAGGAGCGGGAACGACCTGGATGTCAGCCAACGCTGCGACTTCCCCCTCGTCCGCGCGATGCCCGTACGTCCACGTCCGCATGCGCCGTCGACGAGGTCGTCGCCGACCCACCACGCGAGACACGAGTGGATGATGACGCGGTACTCCATGTCGCCAGGAACGGATCCCTGGATCCGGCCTCCCAGCCGTACCCTACAACTCGCCTCCGGGCCCAGCCGGGCCCGTGCTGGAACGGCATCTCCCGCACGTGTTTCGACCTTTCCACTGCAAACGTTTGCGCACCACTGTAGTGGGCTGCCGGCGGCGCTGTCAACGCGGGCACGAGATAGTGGGAGTCGGACGAGCAGGCTCCCCCGCTCGTCCTTGCCGTCGCCCCATCCGGGCGCGACGCAGGCGTCGACCGGCGCAGCGCGGGCATCCGCAGGCGGTGCTCGACGGCGTGCCGTAAGCGACGTGCGAATCGACGGCCTCGGGCTCGCCCCGTCGCACCGGGCGGCAGGCCACGCTCGGCGCGGCCTGCCGCGATCTCCGTCCGGGGGCTCGCAGGCCGGTCGGACGCGGGCGGTCGCGACGGAGCCGTCTCGCAGGAGAGAGCCGGCCCCGCAGGGGCCGGGGCCGACCCGTCGCGCCCCGCGCGGCGGTCTCCACGCGCACTGCCGGCTCACCGCGGCCGGCGCTGCCGCCGTCGGCTGTTGTCCCGTGCGACACCGCTCGCGACGGAGCTCGACGCGACGTACGAGTCGCGTCGCAGGTCGCCGATGCCCGGCCTCGCCTGCGGTCTCGCAAACGTTTGGTCTTCGCCGCGCCGCGCATTGACCAGATCTTGACACCGCCGGGCCAACGTGGGACAGTTGGTGCCGTGCTGGCCCACAAACGATTGCAGCGGGCCTGGGATCGACGTACTCACGGGGATGCGCTCGGTCGGTCCGCTCTTTCCGGACAGAAGGCCGAGGAGGTGCCCGCCGCCGCCTCATGGAGGGCGGCGATGCCGTCTCGGAGCCCGGGGAGGCGTTCGTTGCCGGCGTAGTCGTCCAATGCTGGACAACGGTCCGATGCTGGACAGGAGGTGCGTAGCGGTGAGCAGGTGGAAGCAGCGAGTCGGTGGATCGCGTTCGGCGCGGATTGCCGCGGTCGCCGCCGGGGTCGTGCTGGTGATCGCCACGTCGGTGGCGTCGGCAGCCACGCCACCGAACCAGCAGCGTGGTTCCTTCAGCATGGTGATGAATCTCGCGTTCAAGCCGGGCTTCGACATCCTGATCGCGAACTTCAACCGCGTGTACCCGAACATCAAGGTCACGCCGACGTACTACTCCGTCGGCGGCACCAGCCCGTACGCGACGGTGGTCGCCACACAGCTCGCGGCGGGGAGCGCGCCGGACGTCGTGTGGACAGTGGGCGGACGCGGCGGCCCCACGTACACCCAGATCCTCGCCGAGGCCCGGTATCTCGATCCTCTGGACGGACGGAAATGGACGAAGCGCCTGCTTCCGGCCACGAAGCCTGACTACCAGACGAGGGGCAAGCTCTACGCGTCCGAGCTCGGGATCTCGGTCCTCTCGCTGATCATGTACAACAAGGACTACTTCCGGCAGAACAACCTGCAGGTCCCGAGGACGTTCTCCCAGCTGCTGTCGCTCTGCCGGACGATCGCCTCTCAGGGGAAGATCCCGATCTCGTGGGGCGGCCAGACACCGGCGGTGAACGCCAACAACGTCGTCACGCTGGCCGGCAACAACGTCTTCAGCGGCGATCCCCGGTGGTATGCCAAGCGGCTGAACAAGCAGGTCACGTTCGCGGGCAGCCCGGGCTGGCGTCGCTCGGTGCAGCAGGCGCTCGACCTCAAGAACGCAGGCTGCTTCAGGAAGGGATTCGAAGGTGTCTCGTTCGCGAACATGGCGAACGAGTTCGCGAGCGGTCAGGCCGTGATGATGTGGACGGTTCCCATCCTGCTCGGTGACGTGAGCAGGCTGAATCCGAACATCAACTTCGGCATGTTCCCTCCGCCCGGCGTGACGGCCGCGCAGACGCGCGTGACCGTGCAGCCGCAGGGCGGACTGGCCTTGCTCAGCAAGGCGGCGCCGGAGAACAAGAGGGCGGCGCTGGCGTTCATCGACTTCGTCGCACGGGAGAAGCAGGCGAGGCTCTTCAGCAGGATCAACTTCCTCATCTCCTCGTTCGACGCGCTCAAGGGCAACCTGCCGACCTCGTACGCGGACCTGACGCCGTTCTTCAAGGCGGAGAACAAGGTCCTCAGCACGATCACCTCGAAGTATCCGAACACGCAGTTCTCGAACAGCTTCGGCGCATCCGTCCAGGGGTTGTTCACCGGGCAGAAGAGCGTGGACGACGTCCTCCAGGACATGGACAAGTTCTTCGCCCTCACTTGATCTCCAGCGACACGACTGCCATTCAGAGTCGAACGGTGACGTAATGCAGCTCCACGCGGGACGGGACACCGACAGCGTCGTCCCGTCCCGCGTGCCAGGTGCTCTCCCGTGTCCAGCGAACAGCGCCGAGGCCGACCAGTGCGAGATGCCTGTCGTGAGACGAGCGGGTCGGGCGTAGTGTTGGCCCTCTCCCAGAGCGACGCTCGATGAGTGGAAGCCTCACATCGGAGAAGGCTCCGCTGCCGCGACCCGAGGGGCGGCGCCGCCTCTTCTCGCGCTCGAGAGTGCGCCGCCGCGGCGTCCGCCAGGTGCCGTGGCTGCTCGTGGTGCCGGCCGTGGTCGCGGTGCTCCTGCTCCGCTACGGCGCGACCGTGCTCGGCGGCCTGTATGCCTTCACCGACTGGAACGGTCTCGGCCTCTACCCGAACTGGATCGGGTTCGACAACTTCCGTGCGATGTTCAAGGACGAGGCCACGAGCGGCGCGCTGTGGCACACGCTCCAGCTCGCGACCATGTTCGTCGTCCTCGTGAACCTCACCGGGCTGGCGCTCGCGCTCGGCCTGCGGAGCACGCTCAAGACGCGCAACCTGCTCCGGGCGATCTTCTTCCTGCCCGTCGTCCTCAGCGAGCTCGCCACCGCGTACATCTGGCAGTACATCTTCCTCTACGACGGTCCGCTGAACCTCTTCCTCGGGTTCGTCGGGCTCGACGAGTGGAAGCGGGCGTGGACCGCCGACCCGACGTGGGCCCTGTACACGATCCTCTTCGTCCTGATCTGGCAGCTGTCGGGGTTGACGATGATCATCTACCTCGCCGGGCTGCAGAGCATTCCCGAGGAGCTCGAGCAGGCCGCGGCCGTGGACGGCGCGTCGGCGTGGATGCGCTTCAGGCGCATCACCCTGCCGCTGCTCGCTCCCGCGATCACCGTGTCCGTGACGCTCACGATGATCTTCGGGCTCCGGGTCTTCGACCAGGTGATCGCCCTCACGGGTGGAGGTCCCGTGTCGTCGACCGAGACGCTCGCGACCCAGGTGTACAAGCAGACCTTCGTCTTCACGCGCTTCGGCTACGGGGCAGCGGTCGCCCTCTTCCTCACGGTCCTGGTCGCGGCGATCACCCTGGTCCAGGCCGCCGCCCTGCGCTCTCGGGAGTACCGCGTCTAGATGAGGGCGCGCTACACCTGGCGGGCCTTCTCGCGCGAGCTGATCTTCCTGGCGCTCGCGGCGTTCTTCTGCATCCCCTTCTACCTGCTGTTCTCCATCGCTCTGAAGCCGAACTCCGAGCTCTTCACGAGCCCGTTGTCGTTTCCCACGAGTCCCGATCTCGGCAACTTCTCGGAGGCGTGGAAGGGTCAGGCCGGCGTCGGGCTCGGCCGTGCGATGTTCAACAGCCTCGTCATCACGGTGTTCACCGTCGCGATCCTGATCCTGATCGGATCGCTGTGCGCGTACGCGCTGGCTCGGCGTCCCTCACGCCTCAGCAACGCGCTCTACTTCATGTTCGTCCTCGGCATCATCATCCCGTTCCAGCTCGGGATCGTGCCGCTGTACGTCCTCTTCCGGAAGATCGACCTGATCGGGAGCTACCTGGGGATGATCACGCTGTGGGTCGGGGTGTCGCTCCCGGTGACGGTCTTCCTCTACACGGGCTTCATCCGGGCCCTGCCGCGAGACTACGAGGAGGCTGCGCAGGTGGACGGCGCGGGCGTGCTGCGCACCTATCTGCGCGTGGTGTTCCCGCTGCTGCGTCCGGTCACGGGAACCGTCGCCATCCTGACCGGGCTCTTCGTCTGGAACGACTTCTTCATCTCGCTGATCTTCGTCAGCGGCAGCGACCGGGTGACGCTGCCGGTGGCTGTCTACGCGTTCGTCGGCGAGTACTTCACCCAGTACAACCTCGTGTTCGCAGCGGTGACGATAGCCCTGCTGCCGATCATGATCTTCTTCGTCTTCGCACAGCGTCAGCTCATCCGCGGATTCACGAGCGGGGTCAGGGGTTAGCGCGTGGCATCGATCACGTTCGAAAGCGTCGGGAAGGTCTATCCGGACGGCACGCGTGCCGTCGACAGCCTCGACCTCGAAGTCGGGGACGGCGAGTTCATGGTCCTGGTGGGGCCGTCCGGCTGCGGCAAGACGACGGCGCTCCGCATGGTCGCGGGGCTCGAGGACATCACCGAGGGCGAGGTGCGCATCGGCGAGACCGTGGCGAACGCCCTCGATCCGAGCCGGCGCGACGTCGCCATGGTGTTCCAGAACTACGCGCTCTACCCGCACATGTCGGTCTTCGACAACATCGCCTTCCCGCTGCGGTGCCGCAGGCTCGCGCGCACGGAGATTCGCGAGCGCGTCGAGAAGACGGCCGGCGTGCTCGGCCTGAGCGAGTACCTCCGGCGCAAGCCGGGCGCCCTCTCCGGAGGCCAGCGTCAGCGCGTCGCGATGGGACGCGCCATCGTGCGCGAGCCGCAGGCGTTCCTGATGGACGAGCCGCTGTCGAACCTGGACGCCAAGCTCCGCGTCCAGATGCGGGCCGAGATCTCGAGCCTGCAGCGGGAGCTGGGCGTGACGACGATCTACGTCACGCACGACCAGGTCGAGGCGATGACCATGGGGACGCGCATCGCGGTCATGCGCAAGGGCGTCCTCCAGCAGGAGGGGCCTCCGCAAGAGCTCTACGACCAGCCCGCGAACCTCTTCGTCGCCACGTTCATGGGGTCGCCCGGCATGAACCTCTTCCGCGCACGGATCGTGGAGTCCAACGGTGCGCTGCATTGCGCGGTCGGAGACCAGCAGCTCGACGTCGCCGGCCGGTCGCTCGACGCCTGCAGGGGACGCGAGATCGCCGTGGGCATTCGTCCGGAGGATCTGTCCGCCCAGGTCGAGGAGGGCCAGCCGGCGCTCGAGACGACGGTCGTCCTCACGGAGACGCTCGGCGCCGAGCGCCTCCTCCACGTCGGCCTGCAGGCCGAGCCGGTCGTCACCGACGACGTGCTCGAGATCGCGAAGGACATCGACGCCACCGTCGCCTCCGATCTCGAGCACGAGAGCCACCACGTCACGCTCGTCGCGCGGGTCGACGCCTCGTTCGGCCCGACCCCGGGTGCCAAGGTGAGCCTGGGCATCAAGCCGCAGAAGCTCCACTTCTTCGACCTCGAGACAGGGAGCGTGATCCGGTGAGCGGTCGGCGGAGCGGCACCAGGCCGGCCCTGGTCCCCGTCGTTCGCCACCGGCCCCGGTGAGCCGTCCCGACTCCGGCTCCGCGGGCGACCGTGGCGAGCTGCCCGGCTCATGACCGCGACGCTCCTCGACCGGATCTGGAAGGAGCGCGCCGTCTGCGTCGAGGACGGCCGGACGCTCCTCTACGTCGACCTCCATCTCGTCTTCGAGATCAGCTCGCCGCAGGCCTTCGAGGGGCTTCGTCTCGCCGGCCGGCGTGTGCGCCGGCCCGACCTGACGATCGCCACGATGGACCACGTCGTCGCGACCGACTCGCGTGCGCCCCACCGCGACCCCCTCGCCGACACGATGCTCGACCTGCTGCGGCGCAACTGCGCGGAGTTCGGAGTCCCCCTCAACGCCACCGGTAGCGGGCGCGAAGGGATCGTGCACGTCATGGGTCCCGAGCTCGGCCTGACGCAGCCCGGGATGGTGATCGCCTGCGGCGACAGTCACACGACCACGCACGGCGCCTTCGGTGCGCTCGCGCTGGGGATCGGGACCTCGGACGTGGAGCACGTGCTCGCCACGCAGGCGCTCTGGCTGCGGAAGCCGCGCTCGATGCAGGTCCGGCTGCAGGGCGAGCTGGCGCCGGGCGTCACCGCCAAGGACGTCGCCCTCTACCTGATCGGGGAGCTCGGCGTCGACTGCGGCACGGGGCACGTGATCGAGTACGCCGGTGCGGCCGTCGCGCGGCTGTCGCTGGAGAGCCGGATGACGCTCTGCAACATGTCGATCGAAGCCGGTGGCCGCGCGGCGCTGATCGCGCCGGACGACGTGACGTTCGCGTACCTGGAAGGGCGGGAGTACGCGCCGAGGGGCGCGGCGTGGGAGCGGGCGCTCGACCGCTGGCGGGCGCTGCGGTCGGACCCGGACGCCCGCTTCGACAAGGTCGTCGAGCTCGACCTCGCGCGCGTGGAGCCTCAGGTCACGTGGGGGACGAATCCCGGCATGGTCGTGCCCATCGACGGCCTCGTCCCCGATCCGTCCTCGCTCGCCGGCGAGCCCGAGCGCGCCGCCGCGGAACGCGCGCTCGAGTACATGGGCCTCGCTCCGGGCACGCGCATGAGGGACGTCCCCGTCGACCGCGTCTTCATCGGCTCGTGCACCAACTCGCGCATCGAGGATCTTCGCGCCGCGGCCGCGGTCCTCGCCGGCCGCCGCGTCCATCCGGCCGTCACGGCCATCGTCGTCCCCGGGTCGGCGCGGGTCCGGCACCTCGCGGAGGAGGAAGGGCTGGATCGCATCTTCACCTCGGCGGGCATGGAGTGGCGGCTGCCGGGGTGCTCGATGTGCCTTGCCATGAACGGCGACATCCTGAGCGCGGGCGAGCGCTGCGCCTCCACCTCCAATCGCAACTTCGAGGGCCGTCAGGGCGCACGAGGGCGAACCCATCTCGTCAGCCCCGCGGTCGCCGCAGCGACGGCGATCGCGGGACGCTTCGCAGCGCCCGCGCACGTCGCATGAGGACGCCTCTCCGCATCATCGACGGCGTCGCGGCGGTCCTGCCACGGGACGACGTCGACACCGACCAGATCCTGCCCAAGCAGTTCCTCAAGGGGATCACCCGCACGGGCTACGGAGAGCACCTCTTCCTCGACTGGGCGAAGCAGCCGGACTTCGAGCTCAACCGGCCGGAGGTCGCGGGCGCGACGATCCTCGTCAGCGGGCGCAACTTCGGGTGCGGCTCCTCGCGCGAGCACGCCGTCTGGGCCTTGCTCGGCGCGGGGTTCCAGGCCGTGGTGGCGTCCTCCTTCGGCGACATCTTCCGGGCCAACGCGGTCAAGAACGGGCTGGTCCCCGTCGCGCTCCCCAGCGATGAGCTCCTCGAGCTGCAGGCCCGGTGCAGCGGCGGTCGTGCCATGACGATCGACATGGAGCGGCTGGAGATCCGGGCGGGCGACGTCACCGTGCCGTTCGCCTTCGATGCCTTCGAGCAGCACGCGATCCTCGAGGGGCTCGACGAGATCGCGCTCACGCTCACTGCCGAGCACTCGATACTCGAGTTCGAGCGAGGGTACGAGGCGCCCTTCGACACACGAGCGACAGGAGAGAGGGTGAACGGCGGATGACGAGCGGTGAGAAGCTGACGGTACGGATGGAGGAGGGCCGGCGGTTCGACGCGCTCGGCGTGCGGGTCACACGTCTCATCCACCCGCTCACCGTCGGCTCGGAGCAGCTCTGCGTCGCGTATTGCGTGATGCAGCCGGGAGACGAGGCACGCCGCCACCATCACGACAACGAGGAGGCGTTCTTCGTCCTCGAGGGCGAGGGCACGATGTATCTCGAGGGCGTGGGCGACGTCCGTCTCGAGCCCGGCCTGGCCGTGTACGCGCCTCCGAACCGGGTTCACGGGATCCGCAACGACGGATCCGGGGAGCTACGCATCCTCACCGCCCTGTCGCCGCCGCCGGTCGAAGGCGAGCCGCCGAAGTTCGCCGATGCGTAGCGGCGCTCCGCACGTCCCACGCCGTCCAGAGAGAGGCCGCACGTGAGCACGAGCCAAGAGAGCGCGCAGATCACCTTCGACGCGCAGGAGCTGCAGACGTTCGCCGGCGACGTGCTCGCCGCAGCGGGTGTCCCCGCGGACGGGGCGGCCGTGGTCGCGGCCAGCCTCGTCGACGCCGACCTGCGCGGCATCCACTCCCACGGAGTGACCAGGCTCGGCATCTACGTCGAGCGGCTGCGACAGGGCGGGAACGACCCGACCGGCACCGTCACGATCCTCGCGCAGGCTCCGGCGATCACGCTGCTCGATGCCGGGGACGCGCTCGGGCAGATCGCGAGCGCCCGGGCGGTCGAGATCGCGCTGGAGCAGGCCCGCGCGGTGGGCTGTGCGGTGGTCTCCGTCCGGTCCGGGTCGCATTTCGGCGCCGCGGGCTACTGGGCCCGCCTCATCGCCGAGGCCGGGAGCCTCGGCGCCGCGAGCACGAACGGGACGCCGATCATGGTCCCCTGGGGCAGCGCGGCGTCGGCGATGGGAACCAACCCGATCTCGTTCGCCTTCCCCTCCTCGGGCCCGGCTCCGGTCGTGGTCGACTTCGCGACGAGCGAGGCGACGTGGGGGGCGCTCGTCAATGCGCAGGCCGCCGGCCACTCCATCCCCGTCTCATGGGCGCTCGACGCCGACGGCGTCCCGACGACCGACGCCGCTGCCGCGATCGCGGCGCGGCGCCTGGTGCCGTTCGGCCGCCACAAGGGGTCGGCCCTGGCGGTCGCCGTCGAGCTGCTCACCGGGGCGCTCGCGGGCGCGTCGTGGCTCTCCAGCGTCCCGGACATGTACGCGAGCCCGGAGCGTCCCAACGCGCTCGGGTTCTTCTTCCTCGCCGTCGATCCCCGCGCGCTCGGCGCCGAGGGAGAGCGGCTCGCAGATGCCGTGCAGGCGGTGCAGTCCGAGCTCAACGCGCTGCCCGCGACCGAGGAGGCCGGCCGGGTGCTCTGGCCGGGTCAGCTGGAGGCCGAGCGGGCGGCGGAGCGACGCGAGCACGGCATCCCGCTCCCGGCCTCGATCGTCGCCGAGCTCCAGGCGGTGGCGCGCGCCGTGGACGTGCCGCTGTACTAGCCGGCGCAGCCCGGAATCCGCTCGCGCGGATTCCGGGCGCGCAAACCCCTGAAGCCGTCCGCTGCGCGGCCGGGCGCCACGGCTTACAGCAAGCGCCTCGTAGCCGGCGCAGCCCGGAATCCGCTCGCGCAGCGCTAGCGGCCGACTACGCGCAGGCGGAGGTTCGGCGCGGCCAGGACCTCGGGATTGACGACCGTGGCCGGCACGCCGCCGCGGAGGACCGTCGCGACGTTGGTGGCAGCCTTCGTCTCGAGCTCGGCGACGGCGTCGTCGGAGTAGAACGCGGCGTGCGGGGTGAGGAAGCAGGTGTCGAGGCCGAAAAGGGGATGGCTCGGTGGGGGCGGCTCCTCCGCGAGGACGTCGAGCGCCGCGCCCGCGATCCAGCCCTCCCGCAGCGCACGCGCGAGCGCGGTCTCGTCGACCAGCGCGCCGCGGGAGGTGTTCACGAGGTAGGCGGTCCGCTTCATCGCCCTGAGCTCCGCCTCGCCGATCAGGCCGACCGTCTCCGGCGTCGCCGGCGCGTGCAGAGAGACGAAGTCCGACTCGCGGAGCAGCCGCACGAGGTCGCGCGTCCCCTCGACGCCCGGCAGCGGCTCGTCGGGGATGCTGCGCGAGTGGGCGAGGAGGCGGAGACCGAGGCCTTGGGCCTTCGGGACGAGCTGCTGGGCGATGCTGCCGAAGCCGACCAGGCCGAGCGTCTGCCCGCGCAGCCGCCGCATCCCGCGAGCGGCCTCCAGGTTCCAGCCGCCCCGTGTGAAGGTGACGATCCGGCGCGCGCAGGCGAGCAGCAGAGCGAGCGCGTGATCGGACACCTCTTCGATGCAGAAGTCGGGCACGTTCACGACGACGATCCCGAGCTTCGTCGCGTGCTTGACCGGGATGTTGTCGACTCCGACGCCGTAGCGGGCGACGACGAGACAGCCGGGCGCCGCGTCGAGCGCCGCCGGCGGCACCCGCCGCCAGTTGGTGAGGATGGCGTCGATGCCGGTCGCCGCGAGCTCGAGCAGCTCGCCCTCCTCGCCCGTCTCCGCCAGCACGAGCTCCGCGCCGAGCTCGCCGAGGATCTCGCGCTCGATGTCGAGCGAGGGCCACGCGATGTCGGTGACGAGGACGCGCGTCATCGTCGACGGAGCGTCTCCCACTGCGCCTCGAGCTCGGCCACGACGGCGGCCGCGACCTGCTCCGCCGACCCCTGGCGCTCCTGCTCGGGACCCCACTGCCACCGGGCGAGGTACTCGTCCGTGCCGACGACGCCCTCCGCCATCGCCACCCGGTCGATCTCCTGCCCCCACCGCTCCGAGAGTGGGACGGACAGGGGCCGGCCGCCCTCGTCCTCCCGGATCTTGAGCTGCGCCGGGATGCCGTCCCAGCTGAGCACGCGGTACCGGGCTATGCCGCCACCTCCTCGAGCTCGCCGGCGCGCGATGCCTTGAGGTAGGCCCGGCAGTGACGATCGGCGCCGGTCAGGACGTCGAGCGCGAGCTGGAACGGGCGTGAGGCGCGGTCGATGTCCTTGAGGCGCCGGATGTCGTTGGCGATGGGGTCGACGATGCCGCTGTCGGCGCCCGCCTCGATGGCGAGGACGAGGAAGGCGTCGTTCATCAGCCGCCGGCTGGGGAGCCCGAAGCTGACGTTGCTCATCCCGCCCGTGATGTGGATCGCCGGGCCGTAGCGTGCGCGGAGCTCCACGATGGCGTCGAGCACGTGACGGCCGAAGTCGCCGTCGACCGAGATCGGGAACATCAGCGGATCGACGTAGATGCGGTCGAGCGGGATTCCCTTCCCCGTCGCGGCCTCCACCATCGCGCTCGCGTTCTCGATGCGCTCGGCTGCGTTCGACGGCATGCCGGCGGCGCCGGCTGCCGTGACGATCACGGGCCCGCCGGCCGCCACCGCGAGGTCGAGGGAGTCGAGCCTCTCGAGCGACGCCGAGTTGAGCATGGGCCGGCCGGCCCCGCGATCGGCGGCGTCCATCCCGGCGGCGATGATCGCCTCGTTCGAGGAGTCGATCGAGAGCGGCACCGCCGAGAGCGGAGCGAGCAGGCCCACGAGGAACCGCATCGTGGCGATCTGCTCCTCCAGGCGGTGGGAGTACTCGTCCACGTTGACGTCGAGGAAGCCGGCGCCGGCGTCGATTTGCTCGAGGGCCATCTTGCGCAGGTAGGCGATGCCGGTCTCATCGTCTTCCCGCGCGCGCCTGACGGCTGCGCGCACGTGCTTGACGCGTCCCTCCTCGTACTCCTGCGTCCGGAGCTCCTCCTCGGGGATCGAGAGGAGACGCTGCTCGCCGTGCTCGTCGGCGAACGCGACGGCCGGCTTTCCCTGCTCGTCGTCGACGAGGCGCGGCGACGGCCGGCGGATGATCCGCGTCGTGTGGATGTTCTCGCCGATAATGATGAAGTCGCTGCTCACCCGTCCTCCCTCGTCGCGTTGTGGTCGCGGCCGAGGAACGTGTTCGCCCAGGCGCTCGTACCGCGAAGCTGGTTGTCCTTGACGACGACCGGGCCGTCGAGCATGCGCTCCTGCTCGCCGTAGACCTTCAGCCGGTCGTACGCGAGCGCCCAGATGCAGTCCTTCTCGCCGATCTCGCACTTGCCCTGCCGAGTGCCGCCGCAGGGGCCGTTGCGCTGGTTCTTCACGCACTGCGACTCGGGACAGAGGTAGGCGATGTCCGGAAGCGAGCAGTCGCCGCAGTCCTTGCAGCCGAACGTCGGCACCTTCACGGCCTGCTCCAGCAGATGGAGCGCCTTGCCGATCCGGGGCTTCCCGTCGACGGCGCCGTAGAGGGCGCAGCCGGCGCCGTGGAGCGGCGCGTCCGGCTCGAACGCGAGCGTGTGCAGGCGCCGGCTGAAGCGATAGCGAAGCGGCGCTCGCCCCTTCCCCAGGCCGGCCGGCGTGTCCGTCGCGAGGCCGGTCTCGGGATCCTGCTCGAAGAAGTACCACTCGTCCGGAAAGGCGAACTGGATCTCGCGCGCGAAGGCTCGCCAGTCCCCGTCGGCGAAGGAGTCCGCGAGCTCGAGGATCTCGTCGTACTCGGCGACGGACATGTGCCCGCCGAGGTAGGCGCCGCGGTAGCCGAGCCCGCGCGCGATCGCGACCTGCTTCGCCGCCAGCTCGAGGAAGAAGCGGCGCTCCTTGGTCCGCGCGAGCTCCAGCAGCTCGTCGGTCACGACCACACCGGGGATGCGCTGCGCGTTGAAGACCTCGGCGACGCGGGGCGTCAGGAGGTAGACGTTCGCGAGCACCGGTATCTCCCCGAGCCCGTTCAGCCGCATCCATCGCAGCAGCTCGTCGTCCTTGCGCGCGTCGTAGCCGATCTGGTTGATGACGAAGCGCGCGCCGTTCTCCACCTTCTTGCGGAGCTTGAGGAGCTGCGGCACCACCTCGCGCTCGTACCGCTTGTGGTTCGTCACGACGCAGCCGAGGAGGAAGCTCGTCCGGCCGAGCGAGGGATCGATGCCGACGCCCTCGTTCAGGTCGGAGAGCATTCGCAGCAGCCCGACCGAGTCGACGTCGAACACCGGTGCGGCCGTGCCCTTGTACCCGGACACGGGATAGTCGCCGGACAGCGCGAGCACGTTCTCGAAGCCCTCGCTGCCGAGCTTCCAGGCGCGGCTCTCGAGGGCGTTGCGGTTCCAGTCCTTGCAGGAGAGGTGCACGATCACCTCCTGGCCGCGCGAGATCAGGTCGGTCCCGAGCGTGTCCGGAGACAGCATCGCGTGGCCGCCGGGGTTGTCCGTGATCGACAGCACGTCGATCCTCGGGTGCGCCGCGAGCTCCCGGGCCAGCGACAGCACGCGAGCGCCACGCTGCTGGCTGATGAGCCCGCGGCTCGTGACCAGCTCCGACGCGATCACGAACCGCTCCGGGTCCGCCAGCTGCGTCCGCAGCCGCATGCCCTGCGTGGTTGCGGGCCGGCCCACGGCGGCCGAGGCGTCCGCCATCAGACCGCGACCCGTGCGGGCAACGGCTTGAACTGGCACCCGTCGACGAAGAGCTCGAAGAAATCGGGCGTCGTCTCGAGCTCGACATGCCCGATCCTTCCGATCAGCTCCCCGAGCCCCCTGCGCGCGGAGACCGACAGGAGCAGCTCGCGCGCTCCGCGCAGCGCCGAGTTGCCGACCTTGACGACCCGGTCCTCGGCAACCGGTGCGAGGAAGCCGATGTCGATCGCGTTGCGGACGTCGACGTACGTGGCGAAGCCTCCGGCGAGGTAGAGGCGGTCGACCTCGGTCGGCTCGACGCCGAGCTCGCGCAGCAGGATCCACTGCCCGACGGTGTTGGCCGCCTTCGCCTGGGCGAGCGCGGATGCGTCCGCGCGGGTGAACGTGATGCCCTCGTCGGGCGCGACGTCGAGGGAGTAGGAGCGGTCGGCGAACACGCCCTTGGGGCTCATCCGGCCCGCCCGGCGGAGCTCGGCGATCAGGTCGATGAGCCCCGAGCCGCAGATCCCCTGCGGCCGCATGCCGCCGATCGTCTCGAGGTGGAAGCTGTGCCCGTTGAGCCGCACCGACTCGATGGCGCCGTCCGAGGCCTGCATCCCGTACGTGACCTCACCGCCCTCGAACGCCGGACCGGCGGGGCAGCTCGCCGCGACGACGCGGCCACGGGCGCTGATGACGACCTCCGTGTTCGTGCCGACGTCGACGAGCATCTCGATCCCCTCGCGCGTGCCGAGACCCGTCGCCACGAGGTCGGCCGCGACGTCGGCCCCGACGTGGCTCGCGATCAGAGGCGCGCCCCAGACGCGCGCCTTCGGGTGCACCTTCAGACCGAGCTGCCAGGCGAGCACGAGCAGCTCGGTCGACTCCCGCTCGCCGGCGGCCTGCTCCAGCTCCGTCACCGATTTGTACGGCCGCTCGCCGATGGACGCGACGTCGACGCCGAAGAAGATGTCGCGCATCGTGGAGTTGCCCACGACGACGACCTCGTAGATCTCGCGACGTGAGATGCCGAGACGCGCGTACAGGTCGCGGAGCTCGGCGTTGACCGCCCTCCGCGCGGCCTGCCGGAGCTCGTCCGGATGGGCTCCGTCGTAGCTGATCCGGTTCATCACGTCGCTGCCCCCGAAGCGCTGCGGGTTCTCGACGGCCGCTGCCGCGATCACCTGACCGGAGATCAGGTCGACGAGCTCGAGGGCGATCGTCGTCGTGCCGATGTCGACGGCGAGGCCGTAGGCGCCGCCGTGGACCGGCTCGATCGGATCGTCCTGCCAGTGCACCACGCCGTCTGCCACGGTCACCGCGGGGTCGATCGGCGTCGTCCGCTCGGCGCGCTCGGGCACGACGATGCGCAGCCGGCGCCGGACGACGTCGAAGTCCACCGGCGCGCCGTCCTCCTCCACGACCGCCTGGCAGGCGAGGCGAAACGGCGGCCGCAGGAAGCGCTCGGCCTCCGTGCGCCCGCCGAGGTGCTCCTCGCCGGACCGCACCTCGACGACGCACTCGCGGCATCGTCCCGTGCGCCGGCACGAGGTCGGGACGCGCAGGGCGAGCTCGTCCGCGTCGTCGAAGAGGGTGCGCCGGCTAGTCGGCGGCGTCGACTTCCCACGCATTCCGGTAGTCGAGCTTGTCGTCGCCCGCACAGAGCTTCAGGCTGTCGTTCCGACCTCGCACCGGACCGTCCGGTGGGGCCGTCGGACGGCGCTGGTTGCGGCAGCCGAAGTGGGCCGTGCACTGGTCGAAGCGGTTCTTGTACGGGCACCGCCGTGTCGAGAGCTCGTCGGCGACGGCGATCATCGAGCCGAAGAGCTCGGTCATCCGGTCGACCCGCTCCTGCCACTCCTCGGGGCGGATGTGATCACGTGAGCCCACCAGCGGCAGGATTCGTTGCTCGGGAGGGGTCACGGGGAACCTGCCGGTTCCCCGTGCTTCAGGGGTCTGCCCGCCGTAGGCGGGATCCGCGGCAGGAATCCGCTGCTGCGGATTCCTGCTTCGCGGGGAAGGCTCTCAGGCCGAGGCGCCGACACCGACCAGATCCTTGGCGAGCGTCACTGCCGACATCGCGTCCTTGCCGTAGCCGTCGGCACCCATGTCGTCGGCGAACTCCTGGTTGACCGGGGCGCCGCCGAGCATCACCTTCACCTTGTCGCGGAGGCCCTCGTCGACGAAGGCGTCGATCGTCTTGCCCATGTTCGGCATCGTCGTCGTCAGGAGCGCCGACATGCCGACGACGCTCGGCTTGTGCTGCTCGATCGCCTCGATGAAGTCGTCCGGCGAGACGTCGACGCCGAGGTCGATCACCTCGAAGCCCGCGCCGCGCAGCATCATGATCACGAGGTTCTTGCCGATGTCGTGGAGGTCGCCCTTCACCGTTCCCATGACCACCTTTCCGACCGGCTCGACGCCCGAGGCGGAGAGGATGGGCTCGATGTGCGCCATCCCGGCCTTCATGGCGCGCGCGCAGGCGAGCACCTCCGGCACGAAGATGAAGTTGTCGCGGAACTTGATGCCGACGAGCGCCATGCCCGCGATCAGGCCGTTGTCCATGATCTCGAGCGCTGTGACCCCTGCGTCGAGCTGGGCCTTCGTCAGCCGGTCCACCGCCTCGTCGTCGCCGTCGATCAGCGCTGCGGAGATGTCCTGCAGCGCCGGCGCGGCCCCCGAGAAGAGCGCGGTCATCCGCACGATCTCGTCGGGGCGCTCGACGAACTCCTCGATCTCGCCGCGGATGAACTCGTTCTGGACGTCGCTCAGCTCGGGCATGGGGCTCCTTCAGTTGAGGCCGTGGAACTCGACGACGGCTTCCCGGATCGCCCGCAGGCTCTCGATCGGCGTCTGCAGCGGGATGGCGCACTCGGGGCCGATCATCTGGACGCCGGCCTCGAGGTTCTTCCTGACCTCGTCCTTCACGTCCTCGGCGCCCTTGGCGTAGAGCGTCTGGGGGTTGTTGACGTTGCCGACCAGGCGGATCTTGCCGCCGACCGCCTCCATCGACTCGCCGGGCTCGTTCTTCGAGTCGTAGTGGAACGCGGCCATGCCGGTCTCCGCGATGTAGCCCATCCGGTCGACCGTGCGCCCGCAGATGTGGAGGATGATCGGGATGGGAATCTGCTCGGCGAACTCCGCGTGCATCTCCTGGAGGTAGCGCTTGTAGTACTCGCCCGAGACGAGGTCGCCGGTGGCGTGGTCGGGGAGCGTGACGGCGTCGGCGCCCGCCTCGGCCTGGGCGATGCCGTACTCGACGGTGAGTCGCTTGAGCCTGTCGAGCACGTCCTTCGTCGCGCTCTCGTCGTCGAGCGACATGAGGAGGAACTTCTCGACGCCGAACGAGTGGTAGGCCTGGGACCACGGCCCCATCGTCTTGCCGATGACGGCCACGTCCGGGTACTCGCGACGAAGGATCCGGATCGCCTCGAGCACGCACTGCGCGTCCGGGTGGTCCATCCAGTCGTCCTGGATCCTGATGTCCTCGGAACGCTCGAAGATCGGCTCGGTCATCTTCACCGTCGGCCAGTTGTCCTTCTGCTCCCACTGGATCCTGCACCCGATCGCCGACGACTCCTGGATGATCGAGAACACCGGCATGATCGAGTCGAAGCCGAGCTCCGTGTGGCCCGTCGCGGCCAGGCGTGCCATCAGCTCGGGCTCCCGGTTGGCGTCGGGGAACGGCGCCTCGACGAGGTCCATCAGCTCCACGGTGGCCACGGAGGTGGGGTTGACGAGCGGCGTGCGGTCGACCGGCTCGCCGTGCAGGGCGGCGAGCACCCGTTCGCGTGAGGTCATGGCTGCGGTCATCGGGCTACTCCTGGGCCGAGGGGGCGGTGAGGACGCCGCGGCTCGCGGTCAGCTCCTCCTCGCGCAGCGCGGCGCGGAGGTTCTGGGCGCGGACGAGCAGCGCTCCGATGAGCGCGTCGTGGCGCTCGCCGCAGGGGAAGCCCACGGTCGTCTCGTCGACCTCCTCCAGCTGTGCGAGTCGCACGAGCGCGCGGGCGATCGCCGGTGCCCGGCTGTCGTCGCCTTCGGGGACGTCCGTGGCGCCGACGCGGTACCGGCCGCCGCCGACGGGCTCGACGCGGATGAGCTGCTCGCTGCGGGTGTCCGGTGCCTCGAGCGGCTTCACCTCGGGGGCCGTGCTCGGGTCGACGCGGAAGCAGTCGAGGAAGAGGCGCTTGAGCGCGGCGTTGTGCCACGTGCGGCACGGGAGCCGGACGGTGGCATCGTCCCCCTCGACGCGCTCGAGCCCGCCGAGCACGCACATCGCCTCCGCCAGGAAGCCGAGGCGCTTCGCGATGCCGGCGACCGAGCTGTAGCTGTGCACGATGCCGACGGGACCGTCGGCGGTCTCGCGGCGGTAGAGGCCGATCGTGGCGTCGTGGCAGTGGGGATCCATCGACACGAGCTCGACGCGGGTTCCGAGGTCGGTGCGTATCTGCACTGTTAACAGTTTACAACATGTGCTTCCCAGTGCCTACCGGAGCTACGGCTCGCGGACGGACTACGCCAGCCCGGGAAAGAGCCGTTCCTCGGCGTAGCGGTAGTGCGCCGCGATCGCCGCCCGCGCGGCGTCGGGATCCCGCGCCCGCAAGGCGGCCACGATGTCGCGATGGGCGGCGGGGCGGATCGGGGTCTGCAGCGCCGGGGTCGCCTCGGCGGCGCTCCGGAGCAGGTGCGCCGTCTGACGCAGCATCTGCTCGTTGATCGCCGTCATCCTGCTGTTGCCGGCGAGCGCGACGAGCGCCCGGTGGAAGGCCAGGTCGTGGACGCTGTTGGCGAGGTAGTCGCCGGCCCCGAGCTCGAACTCGTCGAGCAGGCTTTCGAGCTCCGCCAGCGCGTCCTCGCCGACCTTGTCGCCCACCAGCCTCGCGACCGCGACCTCGAGCGCCTCGCGGACCGCGTAGACCTCGGCGAGATCGCGGGCCGTCAGCGTCGAGACGACGTTTCCGCGGCGCGGGAACTCCACCACCAGCCCCTCCCGCACCAGCTCCCGCACCGCCTCGCGGATCGGCCCCCGGCTCGTGCCGAGCCGCTCCGCCAGGTCCGCCTCGACGAGCTTTTCCCCCGGCCGCAGCTCGCCGGCCAGGATCGCCGCGCGCAGACGCTCGAGCACGGACTCCCACAGCGGCTGCCCTCGCACCGGCTCGATCATCCGCCGCCCAATCGTACAGCCGGCCGCGCCGCCCACCGGGTGCCGGCCCGCACCGGGCCCGCCGCGGCGGCCGCGGCCGGTTGACGGACCGTGCCGGGTGCACGAGGATGGTGCTGTGCAAACGATTGCAGTCCGTTCGGCAGCGAACATGGGCGGCAGCCGGGGGCCAATCCGGCCGCCGTGGCGTCGTCCCGCCGGCGCGGAGGCGCGCGGGCCCGCGGCGCCCGCCGGCCCGGCGGCTGTCTGAGGCGGAATGTCCCGCACCGTGATCAGGAACGCGTTCGTCGTCTCCATGGACGACGAGATCGGGGACGTCCAGGGCTGCGACATCCTCGTCGAGGACGGCGTCATCGCGGCGATCGGGCCGGAGCTGGCAGCGGGCTCGGCGGACCAGATCGACGCCACGCGGATGATCGCGCTGCCGGGGTTCGTCGACACGCACCGGCACACGTGGGAGACGAACGCCCGTGGGCTCCTGCCCGACTGCACGCTCCCGGAGTACGTGCGCTTCGTCAAGCAGGATCTCGGCCTGCGCTTTCGCTCCGAGGACGTCTATCTGGGAAACCTGATCGGCGCCCTCGAGGCGCTCGATGCCGGCATCACCACGATGCTGGACTGGTCGCACATCTCCCATACGCCCGAGCACTCCGACGCGGCGGTCGAGGGCCTGCGCGACTCGGGGATCCGCGGGGTGTACGCCCACGGCACGCCGCCGGGCAGGGAGTGGTGGGGCGGAAGCGCCCGGCCGCATCCCGACGACGCGCGGAGGCTGCGCTCCACGTTCTTCTCGAGCGACGACCAGCTGCTCACGTTCGCCCTCGCGCTCCGGGCGCCGGGGGGCGTCACCGTCGAGGTGGCGAAGGCCGACTGGGCTCTCGCGCGAGAGCTCGACGCGAGGATCTCGGTGCACGTCGGCGGCAGGACGACGGGTGTCGTGTCGCGCCAGGTCGACGACCTGCACGCGGCCGGCCTGCTGGGGCCGGATGTCACCTTCGTGCACTGCAACGACTGCTCCGACGCGCAGCTCGACCTGATCGCCGCCTCCGGCGGGTCGGTCTCCGTCTCGCCCTACGTCGAGATGGTGATGGGACACGGCTATCCGGCCACCGGCCGCCTGCTGGCGCACGGCATCCGGCCCTCGCTCAGCGCCGACGTCGCGACCACGGCTCCGTGTGACATGTTCAGCCAGATGCGGACGGCGTTCGCCGCGGAGAGGGCCCGGGCCGTCTCCGACGACGTCGACGTCCCGTTCGAGCCGGCCATCGGCCATCGGGACGTCCTCGCCTTCGCGACGATCGAGGGCGCGCGCGCATGCGGGCTCGAGCAGCGCACGGGCTCGCTGCGGCCCGGAAAGGACGCCGACATCGTCCTGCTCCGCACGGACAGGCTGAATATCGCGCCCGTCACGTCCGCGACGGCGGCGATCGTGGTCCACGCGGACACGTCGAACGTCGACTCGGTGCTGGTGCGCGGACGGCTCGTCAAGCGCGCCGGCGAGCTGGTGGCGCACGACGTCCCGGCGCTCGTCGCCCGAGGCGAGGCATCCCGGGACTACCTCCTGGGCGAGGCAGGCACGGCGGCCGCTGACCGTTGACAAGCGGCGGCGGGCCGACGTAGAGTTGCAAACGTTTGCACGTGCGGAGGGCAGCGCTACCGGGAGTCGCCGACGATGGACAGCAACGCAGGACACGATCTCAGCTCGCCCGGTCCGGCGAACGGCACCACGCTCGGCTGGATCGGGGCCGGAGGGCGCATGGGCGCTGCCATGGTCTCCCGCCTGCTCCGTTCGGGCCACGAGGTGCACGTCTTCAACCGCACGCGGTCGAAGCTCGAGCCTCTCGTCGATCTCGGCGCCGTGCCCGTGGACACGCCGTCCGAGCTCGGCGACCGCACCATCGTCTTCGTCACGGTCGGCGGTGACAAGGATCTCGACGAGGTCGTCGACGGCGCGAGCGGGATCCTCTCGGGAGACAGCGCGCCCGCGATCGTCGTCGATCTGACCACGGTCTCGGCGGGCGCGTCCGCGCGTGCGCGCGAGCGCCTCGCGGCGAGGGGCACCGCGCTCCTCGCGGCACCCGTGAGCGGCAACGCCAAGGTGATCGATGCCGGGTTGATGTCGGTCGTGGTCTCCGGGCCCGAGGACGCGTTCACGGAGGCGGCGCCCTACCTCGACGTCCTGGCGCGACGGACGGTCTACGTCGGCGAGGGCGAGAAGGCGAGGCTCGTCAAGATCTGCCACAACCTCTACCTCGGCATGGTCATCCAGGGCCTCATCGAGGTCACCGTGCTCGCCGAGAAGGCCGGCATCGCCAGGCACGACCTGCTCGAGTTCATCAACACGAGCGTCATGGGCTCCGTCTTCTCGAGCTACAAGACGCCGGCGCTGGTGAACCTCGACTTCGCGCCCACGTTCACGCTCGAGCTGCTCCACAAGGACGTGTCGCTCGCCGTCGATGCGGCGACCGAGCTCGGCGTGCCGCTGCCGCTCGGGTCCGTCGTCAAGCAGGTGGTGGAGTCGGGGCTGGCCGAGGGGTTCGCGGCGGAGGACTTCGCCGTCCTGGTCGAGGTCGCCGCCAAGGCGGCCGGACTGGAGCTCGTGCCGGAGGACGTCGAGGTCGTCACCAGGCTCCAGGAGCTCGTCGAGCCACTGGCCGGAGCCGCCGAGACGTCCTGACGCCTCGGGTGCGGTGATGGCGGTCGACGGCACGGCGACGCTCGAGCACCGAGAGCTCGAGCGCCTGGCCGCTCGCATCCGCCTGGCCGCCGTGCGCATGGTCTCCCCGCACGGGTTCGGCTACCTCGGTCAGGCGCTCTCGTCGGCGGAGATCTTCGCCGTGCTCTTCGGGCGCGGTCATGTGCGACCCGGCCACGACAGGTTCGTCCTCTCTCCCGGGCACTACGCGATCGCCCTCTACGCGGTCGCCGCCGAGCTGGGGCTCGTCCCCGAGGACGAGCTCGGCTCGTACGGTGCGGACGGCGCACTGCTGGAGGCGATCGCGACGGAGCGCACGCCGCTCGTCGACCTGACCTGCGGCTCGCTCGGGCAGGGCCTCTCGGGGGCCGCCGGCCTGGCGCTGGCGGATCGTCTGGCGGGCCGCGAGCGCCGGACGGTCGCCTTCCTGAGCGACGGCGAGCTGCAGGAGGGGCAGGTCTGGGAGGCCGCCATGTTCGCCGCCCACCACCACCTCGACGCGCTGACCGTGGTCGTCGACGCCAATGGATCCCAGTGCGACGGCCCGGTCCGGTCGGTGACGACGATCGAGCCGGTCGCGGCGAGGTGGTCGGCCTTCAACTGGACGTGCTTCGAGGTCGACGGCCATGACGTCGGTGCCCTCGCCGGCGCGCTCGACGACGGCGCGCGCGCGCCGGGGCCGGCCGTGGTGGTCGCCCGCACGGAGATCTTCGGGCGGCTGACGTCGCTCCCCGACGCCGCGGACGGCCACTTCGTCAAGCTCTCCGACACGCTCGAGGACAGCGTCACGGCCGAGCTGGAGGAGGCGGTCGCGCGTGCGTGAGCCTCCGTATGCGACCGAGCTGAAGCCCTACGGCCGGGCGCTGGTCGAGCTGGCGCGGGAACGGCAGGACGTCGTCTGCCTGGGAGCCGATCTCACGCGGCAGACGGAGACGGACCTCTTCCGCGACGACCCCGAGCTCGGCAGCCGCTTCTTCAACGGCGGCATGGCCGAGGCGAACATCGTCGGCGTCGCGGGCGGGTTGGCGCGGCAAGGCCATCTCGTGTTCGTCCACTCGTTCGGCGTCTTCCTCACCCGGCGCGCATACGACCAAGTGGCGATGGCGATCGCGTACCCGCGCCTCAACGTCAGGATCGTCGGCTTCATGCCCGGCCTGTCGAGTCCCGGCGGGCCGAGCCATCAGGCGATCGACGACGTCGCGCTCATGCGGGCGCTGCCGAACATGACGGTGATCGACGTCGCCGACGCCGTCGAGACGGCGCAGGCGGTACGGGCGCTGGCGGACCTGCCGGGCCCGGCCTATCTGCGCCTCAAGCGGGGGGAGATCCCCGTCATCTTCGACGAGGATCACCAGCTCTCGCTCGAACGTGCCCAGGTCCTGCTCGACGGGGACGAGGTCGTCCTCGTCGCCGCGGGGATGATGCTTCCCGCCGCGCTGGCCGCCGCCCGGACGCTGCGCCGCGCGGGTGTGAGCGCCGCCGTCGTCCACGTGCCCGTCGTCAAGCCGCTGGACGCCGCGACGATCGCGGCAGCCTGCAGCGGGGCCAAGGGGGTGGTCACCGCCGAGAACCACTCCGTCGTCGGCGGCCTGGGCTCCGCGGTCGCCGAGGCGCTGGCCGAGGCGGGCGTCTCGTGCACGCTGCGACGCGTGGGTGTCCCGGACACCTTCGCCGAGACCGGATCGCGCGCGTTTCTCTTCGCGAAGTACGGGCTCACCGCCCAGGCCATCGTCGACAGCGCGTGGGAGGCCGCGGCTCTCGCCGGCACGCCGCCGACCACGAGCGACGCCGAGGCGGCGGCCGGGAGCTATTCACTCGTCTAGAGCGATCGTCGACCTCGGAGGAGGCTCACATGGCACAGCACCACCACGGCGGACCAGGACCGGAGGCGCTTCCCCCGCGCTTCGCACCGGTGGCCTCTCCCGGGGCGTTCATGGGCGTGGACTGGGAGAGCCGGGTCGACTTCGCCCGCCTGCGCGCGTACCGCATGAACCGCGTCCAGGAGATGCTGCGCGAGTCGTCGCTGGGGTCGCTCCTGCTGTTCGACATGAACAACATCCGCTACACGACGTCCGGCCACATCGGGAACTGGGCGCGGGACAAGCTCTTCCGCTGCGTGCTCGTCACGCGTGACACCCCCCCGATCCTGTGGGACATCGGGTCGTCCGCGAAGCAGCACCAGCTGTACAACCCGTGGCTGCCGGTGGAGAGCTGGCAGGCCGGGCTCTCGAGCTGGCGCGGCGCCATCCCCGAGGAGGTCGGGGTGGAGAAGGGCAATGCCGCGCGCATCGCGGAGATCCTGCGGGAGCGGGGCCTCGACGGCGACCCGGTGGGCGTCGACTTCATCGAGATCCCCGTCCTCAAGGCGCTCGAGGCCGAGGGCCTCGAGGTCGCCAACGGGCAGGCGCTGATGCAGAAGGCGCGCCGCATCAAGTCGGTCGACGAGGTGGCGCTGCTCGAGGCGGCCGCGGCGATGGTGGACGCCGCCTACGACGAGCTCTACCGGGCGATGAACGTCGGCGTCAAGGAGAGCGAGATGGTCGCCATCGTCAACCACGTCCTCTACACGCTCGGCTCCGAGGAGGTGGAGTGCGTGAACGCCATCTCGGGCGAGCGCTGCAGCCCGCATCCGCACGTCTTCTCGGACCGCGTGATCCGGCCTGGGGACATGGCGTACTACGACATCATCCACTCCTTCATGGGGTATCGCACCTGCTACTACCGGACGCTCAACGTGGGCGGCGCGTCGGAGCGGCAGCGAGACGCCTATCAGCGGGCCCGCTACCACATGGATGCGGCCATCGCGGAGATCAGGCCGGGAGCGAGCTCCGAGGACGTCGTGCGGCACTTCCCGGCCGCCCAGGACTTCGGCTTCGCGGACGAGGAGGAGGCCTTCGGCCTCCAGTACTGCCACGGCATCGGCCTCTCGGTGTGGGAGCAGCCCCTGATGAGCCGCTACCACTCCTTCGAGCACCCGACGGAGATCGAGGAGGGCATGGTCTTCGCGATCGAGACCTACTGGCCCTCCACCGACGGCGCGTCCGCGGCCCGTATCGAGGAGGAGGTTCTCGTCACCGCCGACGGTGCGCGCCTGCTGACCAAGTTCCCCGCACAGGAGCTGCTGGTCACGGGCACGCGGTACTGGAACGGCCACGCGTTCGCCCACGGCGCGAACGAGATCAGAGACCCCGTGCCTCCCGCGGGGCTCGAGCCGCAATCGTGATCGAGTGAGACGCGGGAGCGCCGCGGTTCGCGCCCGACACGACCGTCTCGAGCCGCCGCGGGACGTCGTCCGGGCGCAGCGGCGCTCCCCGCAGGAGCGCCACCCGTGACAGCCGCACCACGCTCGCAGTACCGATGGACGATCCTGGCGGCCGGCTGCGTCGCACAGACGGGCTTCGCCGCGTTCGTCGTCGGCCTGCCGGTGCTCGCCCCCGCGCTGCAGGACGAGTACGACGTCACGCTGGAGCAGATCGGGGCGTTCCTCACCCTCGTCTCGCTCGGCATCCTCGTCACCGTGCTGGCCTGGGGGCTCGCGGCGGACCGGTTCGGCGAGCGGGCGGTGCTGCTCGCCGGGCTGGGGACGTGCGGCTGCGCGCTCCTCGTGGCGGCATGGGTGTCCTGGTACCCCGCTCTCGTCGCGGTCGTCACGTGCGCAGCCGGGCTCGGCGTGGCGGTCAACTCGGCCAGCGGGAGCGTCGTGATGCGCTGGTTCCCGATGCACGAGCTCGGCTTCGCGCTCGGCATCCGGCAGACGTCGATCACCATCGGGGGCGTCCTGGCTGCGTTCGTGCTTCCGAGCGTGGTGCACGCAGGTGGATTGCGCGGCGCGTTCCTCACGCTCGGCGGCTTCTGCCTCGCCGGGGCGGTGGGCGCCGCCGCCGTGATCGGCAGAGGCAGGGCCAGAGGTGGAGAGCATGCCGCGTCGCCTGCGCACCGGGAACGCCCCCGCCTGCGGGACGCGGGCCTGCTGCGCCTCAGCCTGTCGAGCTGTCTCTACGTCGTTCCTCAGGCCGCGGTGATGGGCTTCGTCGTCCTCTTTCTCACCGAGGAGCGGGGCATGTCGACGGGGATCGCGGCCGCGGTGCTCGGCTGCGCCTACTTCGCCGCGACCGTGGGCCGCATCGGCGCCGGCCGCTGGTCGGACAGCCTCGGCCGGCGCGTCACGCCGCTTCGCTGGTTCGGCCTGTCCACGTCCCTCGGGCTGGCGATCGTCGCGCTCGCCGCGCTCGTGGACATGCCGACCGCCGTCCTCGTGCCGCTCGTCATCGTCGCGAGCGCGTCCTCCATGGCGTGGAACGGGCTCTCGCTGACGGCGGCGGCGGAGCTCGGCGGCCGCCACCGCAGCGGCGCCGCGATCGGCGTGCAGCAGACGTTTCTCGGCATCGGGGCGACGGCGACCCCGATCGTGTTCGCGATGGCGGTGGCCGCCACCTCGTGGGGCGTCGCCTTCGGGCTGGTCGCCGTGTCGTCGCTCGGGGGCTGGTGGCTCCTGCGGCCGCTGGCGGACTGAGCTTGCCGGCGCAGCCCGAATCCGCTCGCGCGGATTCCGGGCGCGCAGACCCCTGAAGCCGTCCGCTTTGCGGCCGGGCGCCGCCGCGGGTGCAACACTCAGCGGGGTGCGGACGCACGACACACCGGCGAGCAGCCTCACCGAGCTCGAGCTGGGTCTCGCGGTCGAGGAGAGCCTGTACGACCTGTTCCGCTCCTTCGCCCGCCTGCCACGTGCCGAGCGCGAGGACCGCTGGGGGTACTCCGTGCACCACGCCTTCCCCACGAGCCCGATGTTCAAGGGCGTCTGGGGGCTGCGGCTCGCTCCGCACGAGCTCGACCAGGCGCTCGACGCAGCGCTCGCCTGGCTGCAGGCTCGCGACGCTCCGTTCGCCTTCGTGTGGGCGGGCCCGGGGACGGAGGCACCCGACCTGGGGGCGCGGCTCTCCGCCCGCGGGCTCGAGCTCTGGGAGCAGGACGCACCGGGGCAGGCGGCCGAGCTCGACGCGCTCGACTGGGATGCGCTGCACCGGGTTCCCGACGGGTTCGCGGCCGAGCGTGTGCGCGACGACGACGGCCTTGCGGAGTGGGCCGCCACCTTCACCGCCGGCTTCGAGGTGCCCGCGTGGGCGGGCGAGGCGTGGGTCGACGCCACGAAGGCGTTCGGCATCGGCGATGCGCCGTGGGCGCTCTACCTGGGCCGGCTCGGCGGCGCGCCGGTGGCCACGAACATCCTCTTCTGCGGCGCGGGCGTTGCCACGGTGCTCGGGATCGGGACGGTCGTGGAGGCCCGCGGGCAGGGGATCGGCGCTGCGATCACCCTCGCTGGGCTCGCCGACGCGCGCACCGCCGGGTATCGCTACGCCGTGCTCTTCGCGACGGAGAGCGGCGCCCGCGTGTACAGGCGCATCGGCTTCCGCGACACGGGCTCGGGCATCACGCGCTGGCTCTGGCGGCCGGGCCCGGCCGCATAGGCGCGCCTACCGTGCGGCAGCGCGGAAATGGGCGATCGTGGCCGCGACGCCGTCCGCCAAGGGCGTCGCGGGCAGAGGGCCGAGCGCGCGCTCGAGCGCCGTCGCCTCGAGCTCGGCGGGGAAGGGGAGCGGCGTGTCGTCCCACAAGACGAGGCCGCGAGCCTCGGGAGCCGCAGCCTCGATCGCGGCGACGACCTGCGCCATGCTCGCCGCCTCGCCCGGGTAGTTGGCCACCGACGCGCCCTCCCGCACGACGTGCGCGGCGCGCACGAAGGCGCGGCCCACGTCCGGTGCGTAGTCGTATTGCGCCGTGCCCCCGTAGCCGATCGTGCAGCCCTCGCCGCGTGCGGCCGCGGCCATCGCGAGCGTCGGACCGGAGGTCAGGCCCTGGTCGCGTCCCGGCCCGTACACGACGTAGGGCCGGATGCCGATGGACGGCACGCGGTCGTCCTGCCAGGCCACCCGTGCCGTCCCTTCGTTGGCGAGCTTGAAGACGCCGTAGTGGGTACCCGGCTCCCTGCCCCCCGACTCGGGCGCGGGGGACGGGTCGCCCGGCCCGTAGACGGCCGCCGACGACGCGTATGCGACACCGGGGATGCGGTCGAGGCGCCGCTTGACCGCCTCCAGCACGTTGACGGTGCCGACCACGTTGACCGTCGCGCCGCGCACCGGGTCGTCCCGGCAGAACGGAACCTGCAGCGCGGCCAGGTGCACGACGCGCGTGATCTCGTGCTCGTCGAGGGCGCGCTCGAGCTGGTCGCGATCGGCGACGTCGCCGGCGACGAGCTCGACCGCCGACGCGTGCTCTCCGAGCACGAGGTCGAGTCGCCCGCGGTTCTCGCCGAGGTCGTAGCCGACTGGCACGTCGCCGTCCTCGAGGATCGCTGCGGCCGTCCACGCGCCCAGGCAGCCGAGCACGCCGGTGACGAGGACCCGCTCCGCCATCGGCCTAGCCGAGCGGGGCGTCCTGGTAGACCGTGACGAGCTCCGTGTAGAACTCGATCGCCGCGCGGCCCTGCTCGTGCGGGCCGAAGCCCGAGGACTTGATGCCGCCGAAGGGGACGTGCACGTCGGCCCCGGCGGTCTGCGAGTTGACGTGCAGGATCCCCGCCTGGAGCTCCTGCGAGAACCGGTGCACGGCCCGCAGGTCGCGCGTGAAGATCGACGCCGAGAGGCCGAACGGGACGGCGTTGGCCCGTTCGATCGCCTCGTCGAGGATGGCGAAGCGGTAGAGCGTCGTCACGGGGCCGAAGACCTCCTCGCAGCTCAGGTAGTGCGCGTCACCGACGTCCTCGAAGACGGTCGGCGCCACCAGGAAGCCTTCCTCCGGTGCGCGCTCGCCACCGGCCAGGACCGATCCGCCCTCCGCCCGGCCCCGCTCGATCGCGGCGAGGACGTCCTCCATCGCCCCCTCGTTCACGAGCGGTCCGACCTCGGTCTCGGGATCGGCCGGGTCGCCGACCCGGCCCGCCTCGATGCGGGCGAGGAAGCGGTCGCGGAAGTCGTCGTAGACCTCGTCCTGCACGTAGATGCGCCGCGTGGCGGTGCACTTCTGCCCTGCCGACCAGAAGGCGCCCGCGTACGCCCCCTCGACGGCGCGGTCGAGCTCCGCGTCCGCCGCCACGATCAGCGGGTTGTGGCCGCCGAGCTCGAGCTGCACGCGGCAGTCGCGCATCGTCGCCTCGTTCCGCACGGCATGTCCGACGGGCACCGAGCCGGTGAACGAGATGGCGCGCACGGCGCGGTTGGAGACGAGCTCGGCGCCCACGGAGGAGCCGGCCCCGGTGAGCACGTTGAGCACGCCTGCGGGCAGCCCCGCCTCGGCGAAGCACTCGGCCACGTGCAGACCCGTCCGCGGCGCCTCGTAGCCGAGCTTGAGCACGACCGTGTTGCCGTAGACGAGCGCGGGGGCGAGCTTCCAGACCGGGATCGCGACGGGGAAGTTCCAGGGCGTGATCAGCGCCGCGACACCGAGCGGCCGTCGCACCGTGTACAGGCGCTGCTCGGCGACGGAGGCCTCGTACACGTCCCCGACCGGCCGCCACACCTCGCCCGCCGAGAAGCGGAGGATCGTCGCCGCGCGCAGCGCCTCGAGGCGCGACTCGCGCAGCGGCTTGCCCATCTCCGCGGTCATGTCCTGCGCGATGCGCTCCGCGCGGGCCTCGATCGCGTCCGCCGCCCGGAAGAAGAACGCTGCGCGCTGCGGCGCCGGCAGCCGGCCCCACGCGGGGAACGCCGCGAGCGCGGCGTCGACCGCGACCTTCGCGTCGTCGGGGCCCGAGGCCTGGTAGACGCCCGTCACCTCGGACGGACGCCACGGGTTGCGCTTCTCGTACGTCTCCCCCGACAGGCTGTCGCGCCACTCCCCGCCGACGTAGTTCCGTGCGGGCGCGCCCGTGAGCGTCTCGGTCATGTCGCTGCTCCTTCCAGGAGTGTCCCGGCGGGGACGACGGGGTTCGAGAGCGTGCCGATGCCCGGTACGCGGATCTCGACGAGATGGCCGGGACGCAGGGTGAAGTCGTCGGGGGGGACGAGGCCGGTTCCCGTGAGCAGCACGCTGCCCGCGGGCACGGGGTTGTCGCGCACCAGCCAGCCGGCCAGCTCGGCGAACGACCGGCGCATGCGCGCGGTGGAGGTGGTGCCGGAGTACAGCTCGTCGCCGCGTGAGTCGAGGATGCGCATGGTGAGCTCGAAGGGCTCGTCGGCGTCCCGGGGCGCGACGACCGCCGGGCCGATCGCACAGGCGCCAGCGTACACCTTGGCCTGCGGCAGGTAGAGCGGGTTGGCCCCCTCGATGTCGCGCGAGGAGACGTCGTTGCCGATCGTGTAGCCGACGATCGCGCCGCGTGCGCCGAGGACGAGCCCGATCTCCGGCTCCGGCACGCTCCAGGAGGCGTCCTCGCGGAGGCCGATCGGCTCCCCCGGGCCGACGGTGCGCCGGCAGGCTGCGTCCTTGAGGAACAGCTCGGGCCGCTCGGCCTCGTAGACCATGGTGTAGACGTCCTTCACGGCGGCCTCGTCGATGCGGGCATCCCGGCTGCGCTCGTAGGTGACGCCCGCGCACCACACCTCGGGTGGGTCGAGCGGCCGCAGGAGGTCGAAGCCCGCTTCGAGCGACCTCAGCTCTGCATCCGCAGCGACCGTGCCCCCGCTCGGCCGCGGGTCGCCGGCGAGCGCAGCGAGGACGTCCGTGGCGTCGAGCTCGGCGAAGCGCGCGCCTCCCGCGCCGCGGCTCGCGCTCTCCTCGGCGGCCAGCCGGACGGCGCCGCCGGGCGTCCGGTAGCGGATCGCGCGCACCGTCAGTAGACGGCCCGGCCGCCCGAGATGTCGTACGCGGCGCCCGTCGAGAAGGAGCACTCTTCGCTCGCCAGCCAGCAGACGAGCGCGGCCACCTCGGCGGCAGTGCCCATGCGCCCCATGGGGATGCGCTCCACCATGTAGGAGATGTGCTCGTCGGAAAGGCCCTCGAGGATGGGCGTCTCGATCACGGCGGGCGCGACGCAGTTGACGATCACCCCTGTGCGCGCGAGGTCCTTGCCGACCGACTTCGTCAGCGCGATCACGGCCGCCTTGGAGGCCGAGTAGGCGGCAGCCATCGGGTTGCCCTCCTTGCCGGCGATCGACGCCACGTTGACGATGCGTCCGTAGCCGCGCTCGACCATGCCGGGCACGACGGCGCGGTTGCAGAAGAAGACGCCGTCGGCGTTGATCGCCATCACGCGCTGCCATTCGGCGTCCTCCACGTCGACCGTGTGGAGCGAGAGGCCCGGCACGCCCGCCGCGCACACCAGCACGTCGATCGGGCCGAGAGCGCCTTCGGCCTCGGCCACGGCGGCCTCGACCTCCTCGGACGAGGAGACGTCGCCGGAGATCCGGACGACCCCTTCCGGAGGCTCTCCCTGGAGGTCGAGCGAGGCCACCTTCGCGCCCTCCGCGAGCAGGCGCGCGGCGGTGGCGGCGCCGATGCCGCTCGACCCTCCGGTGACCAGAGCCACCCGGCCAAAGAATCGATCATCGTTGATCATCGGGCGGGGCCAACCCTATAGTCTCGGCGGCATGGACTTCGACCCGGAGCGTGACTACCCGCTCGGGACGCGGCGTCCCGATCTCGTCTCCACACCATCGGGCGTCGCCCTCTCCGAGGTCACGCTCGACGGCGCGAGGGCCGGGCGCCTCGGCCCCGACGACCTGCGCGCCACGCCCCGGACGCTGCGGCTGCAGGCCGACGTGGCGCGCTCCGCCGGACGCACCCAGCTCGCCGACAACCTCGAGCGCGCGGCCGAGCTCACCGCCGTGCCGGAGGAGGAGCTGCTCGCGGTCTACACGGCGCTCCGCCCACGACGCTCGAGCGCCGCCGAGCTCGAGGACTGGGCCGCGCGGCTCCAGGGCTTCGGGGCGCCGCGCACGGCGTCGTTCGTGCGCGAGGCCGCGGCCGCGTACGCCGAGCGGGGTCTCCTTCGTGCGTAGGAGGCCGAGCTGAGCTCCGGCTCGGCCCGCTTCGCGTCACGCGCCGAGAGGGAGCTCCGTCGCGAGCTGCTCGTCTCGCCGCTGCCGGAGCTCGGCCTCGTCGCGGCCGACGGGCCGAACGACCCCGCGCCCGAGCTCGTCGTCGAGGGCGGCCGCGTGGTGCGCCTGGACGGGCGCGACGCGGAGCACTTCGACGTGATCGACCGCTTCCTCGTGGCCCACGGGCTTGACCTCGAGGTGGCCGCCGAGGCGATGGCGCTGCCCGAGGAGGAGATCGCGCGGCGGCTCGTCGACGTCGACGTGCCGCGCGCGGAGCTGGTTCGCCTGGCGCGCGGCATGACGCCGGCGAAGCTCGCGCGCACGCTCGGCCTGCTCGATCCCGTCGAGCTGATGTTCGCGCTGCGGAAGCTTCGCGCGCGGCGGGCTCCCGGCAACCAGTCGCACGTGACCAACCTCAAGGAGAGCCCCGCGCTGCTCGCGGCGGATGCGGCCGAGGCCGCGCGGCGCGGCTTCGCCGAGGTGGAGACGACGGTCGGGGTGGCGCGCTACGCGCCGCTGAACGCCATCGCGCTGCTCGTCGGCTCGCAGACCGGCCGGCCGGGCGTGATGACGCAGTGCGCGGTGGAGGAGCGCCGCAATCTCGAGCTCGCCATCCGCGGCCTCGTCACCTACGCGGAGACGCTCTCCGTCTACGGCACCGAGCCGGTGTTCGTGGACGGCGACGACACGCCCTGGTCGAAGTCGTTCCTCGGCGCCGCCTATGCCTCTCGCGGGGTGAAGGTGCGCTTCACGTCGGGGACCGGCTCCGAGGCCCTGATGGGCTCTGCGGAGGGACTCTCCATGCTCTACCTCGAGGCCCGCTGCGTCTCGCTGGTCCGCGCCGCCGGCTCCCAGGGCGTGCAGAACGGCTCCATCTCCTGCGTCGCGCTGGTGCTCGCCGTCCCCGGCGGCACGCGCGCGATCCTGGCGGAGAACGTCCTCGCCGCCTGGCTCGACCTCGAGGTCGCATCGGGGAACGACGCGATCGCCTCGCACTCCGCCATCCGCAAGACCGCGAAGCTGATGGGGCAGTTCCTGCCGGGCACCGACTTCGTCACCTCCGGGTACTCGGTGATGCCGCGGCACGACAACACGTTCGGCGGAGGGAACTACGACGCCGACGACATCGACGAGTGGCTGACGGTGCAGCGCGACTGGCAGGTGGATGCAGGCATCGAGCCCGTCGGCGAGGCCGAGGTCCTCGCGGTGCGCGAGCGGGCCGCGCGGGCGGTGCAGGCGGTCTTCGGCGAGCTGGGCCTGCCGCCGATCTCCGACGAGGAGGTCGACGCGGCGACGCACGGCTACGACTCGAGCGACCTGCCCGACCGGGACCGCGCCGCGGACGTCGAGGCGGCGGACGCTCTCCTCGACCGGCGTGTCGGCGGCGTCGACGTCGCGCTCGCCCTCGACCGGCACGGCTTCCCGGACGTCGCCGAGGCCGTGCTCGGCATGCAGCGCCAGCGCATCGCTGCCGACTACCTGCAGACGGCCGCCGTGATCGACGCCGACGGCCTCGTGCACTCGGCCGTGAACGACCCGAACCTCTACAGCGGCCCGGGCACCGGCTACCGGCTCGAGGGCGCGCGCTGGGAGCTGCTGCAGGCGCTCCCGCACGTGCTCGACGCCTCCGACGCCGGCCGCTGGCCGCGTGACCCCGGCGCGCTCGGCGCGATCGTGGAGGAGCGCGGGGAAGCCCTGCGCGGAGACGACCGCACCGAGGTGGTGGTCGCCGTCGGGCCCGCCTTCGCGGACACGCTGCGGGAGACGATCAACGGCCTCGCGCATGCCGACGTGCTGCAGGCGGTGCGCGAGGGCCTGCTCGAGGCGGGCGCGGAGCCCCGGCTCGTGCGCGTCCGCCGCGTCGCCGACGTCGCCTTCATCGCGCACGACGGCGCGCGCCTCTCGGGCTCGGGCGTCGCGCTCGGGCTGCAGTCGAAGGGGACGGCGGTCATCCACCGGGCGGACCTGGAGCCGCTGGACAACCTCGAGCTCTTCGGCATGTCCCCGCTGTACTCGCTCGAGAGCTACCGGGCGATGGGGCGAAACGCCGCCGGGTACGCGCTCGGCCGGCGCGTCGGGCCCGTGCCGACGGAGCTCGACAACTTCGCGCGGGCGAAGCTGATCGTGCGCACGACCCTGCTCCACGCGCGCGAGACCGCCGCGGTCGTGCCGGGCGCCCCCGCGGTGGAGCTCGGGCTGGTCGCGGCGCCCGTCGCCTGAGGAGGTCAGGCCGCCGGCTTCCCCGCCATGCCCCAGTGCTTCGGCGAGACGCCCTGGATGATCACCTGGATGTGCTCCGGTGACGCGCCGCTCGACTCGGCGAGCGCCGCGGTCAGGGCCTCGATCATCTTCGGCACCGACTCCTCGGTGACGCGGTGCTCGTAGAGCTTGACCTCGATGACGGGCATGGTCGATCTCCTTCGCTCGGTGGGGGCGAGGCCGTGTCTCGCCTACAGGGTTGCCAGGATCGCATCTGCGGCGGCAGCGCCGGAGCGGACGGCGCCCTCCATGTGCATGTTCCCGACCCCGGCGATGTCGGTGCAGGCCCAGTGGATCGGGCCGATCGGCCGGCGCAGCTCGCTGCCGAGGCGCGACAGGCCGCCCACGCCGAAGGTGGCCGAGTACGCACCGCGGGTCCACTCCTCCGCCGACCAGTCGAGCTCCAGGTAGTCGACGGCGTTCCGCGCTTCGTCGCCGAAGAACGTGGCGAAGCCGTCCAGCACCGCGGTCCGGCGCGCCGCCGCGCCCATGCGCTCCGCCTCCTCGCAGCGCTCGCCCGGCAGGAAGCTCACGAGCACGCCCGGCTCGCCGCTCGGCGGCGAGTTGTCGTACGCCTCGCGGACGAACTCGTAGGCGGCGAAGGCCTCGCCCGCGAGGCCGTCCTCCCGCCAGAAGGGGTGGTCGTAGACGGCGAGCACCTTGATCACGCTGCCCTGCGAGACGTTCTGCTCCGCACGCATCCGCGCTGCGGGGAGGGCCGGCTCGAAGCGGATGGCGCCCGTGAGGTTCGGCGGGATGGCCACGATCGCCCGCCGGGCGGTGACGCGGTGGCCGTCCGCGCCGAGCTCCACGGCGTCCTCGTCCCAGCGGCACGTGCGCACGGGCGCGCGCAGCACGACGCGGTCGCCGAGACGCTCGGCGAGCCGGATGGGAATGAGCTGCGAGCCGCCGACGACGCGTGAGTGGAGGCAGAGGTCGGGCTCGAACAGGTTGTCGACGCTGCCCGCGCCGGCGATCACCCAGAGCCCGGCGAGGAGCGAGAACGTGTGGGAGGGCTTCGTCAGGAAGCCGCCTGCGAGGAAGGCGCGCAGCAGGTCGCGCGCATGGTCGTCCGCCACGGTGGCCTCGAGCCAGGCCTCGTACGTGATCGCGTCGAGCTCGGCCGCGCGCGGGTGGTCCCAGGGAGCCTCGGGGTCGAGGGAGGCGGCCAGCGCGTCGAGCTCGGCGACCGCCGCCGCATAGGCGCGCTCCGAGGCCTCGCCGAGCGGCGCGTCATGGCCGGCGTAGCGGCGGGGATGGCCGTCGCGGCCGACGTAGACGCGATCTCCCTCTCGGTGGGCGTGGAAGAGCTCGAGGCCGAGGTCGCGGAGCAGTGCGTGGACGGCGCTCTGGTACGGCGCCACCCACTGTCCCCCGAGCTCGTTTGCCTGTCCGCCGATCTCGGTGTTCCAGACACGTCCGCCCACGCGCTCGCGCGCCTCGAGCACGACGACCTCGCGCCCGGCGCGGCACAGGGCGTCCGCCGCGGTCAGGCCCGCGATGCCGGCGCCGACGACGGCGACGTCCGCCTCGATCTCGGTCGCGCTCACGCTGCGATCCTCTCACAGCGCCTGACCGTGCGGTCAGGGCGCACGTTGCTGTCTGCGGGCGGTCGCGCCCGCGTGAGCGGGCGCGCTTCAGGGGTGTTGCGCGTTCGGAGTCCGCGCTAGCGGAGTCCGGACTGCGCGGGGTAGTTCAGTGCTCGCGCAGCCCGGCGGCGCGCTGCTCGGCGGCGAGCTGGCGCTCGGCCTCCTCCTCCTCGCGGAACAGCTTGACGAGCAGCCACACGACGGCGGCGAAGAAGACGATCAGCTGCTCGCTCGACATGAGCACGCCGCCGAGGTTCTGGTCCTTCGCCGCGGAGATGCCCCAGAGCCGCTCCGGCAGCTCCTCGTAGTAGCTGTAGACCGGCCGGCTGAACGTCAGCGCGAGCCCGAGGAAGGCCGAGCCGAGAAAGGCGGCGAGCACGTAAGCGATCCGGCCGAGCGTGGGCACGCTGCGGGGCGCGTCGCAGAGCACCGGCCACCAGAAGAGGAGCCCGATGGCGATCAGGAACGCGTGCTCGAGGTTCAGCAGCAGCGGCTGCTCGAGCGCCTGGTCGTACACGGCGGCGAGGTGCACCACGTACCAGCCGACGAGCCAGACCGCGAGGGCGACGGCGGGGCGAGTGAGAGACGCGAACGGCGGCCCCAGACGGGCGGCGATCCCGGCTCGCATGGCGGGGCTCAAGCCGATGAGCAGGAGCGGCGGCGCCCAGTCCGAGATGACGACGTTCTGCAGCAGATGGAAGAGCACCAGGTACTCGACGGCGATCGTCTCGAGCGGCGAGTTGAGCGCCAGGACGACGAGCCCCACGCCGAGGCCGAAGCAGATCGCACGCCAGCGCTCGGGCCGCGGCCGGCTGCGCCGCCAGGCGCGGACGTAGAGCCACGTCGCGAGCGCCCCCAGCCCCGCGAACGCCGGCTCGAACGTGAAGGACCAGGGCGACGGCACGCGGCCGCCTCAGACCGTCTGCTCAGCCGGACGGCCTGCCCGTCCCGCGCTCGCTTGCCGGTAGAGGAGGACGAACGCCACGCCGAGCGTCAGGGCCTGCTCCAGCATCATCACCGCCGCAGCCAGCCGCTGGTCGGTGAGCGCCGAGATGCCCAGCAGCCGCTCGGGCTGGTCCGCGTACGGCTCGTAGAGCACCTCGGGGCTGAACGCCATCACGTACGCGAGGATCTGCCCCGTCCAGAAGAGCAGCGCGACGTACCCGACGCGCTCGCCGACGGAGAGCCGGTGGTGGCCCGTCGGATCGACGATCTGCGTCCACACGAGGAGCCCGGCCACGACGAAGCTCAGGTGCTCGAGCGTGTGCACGAGGGGGTTGGCGAGCGCGGTCTCGTAAACGGCGGGGACGTGCCAGGTGACGAGCACGGCCAGCCAGACGACGTAGCTCACCCACGGCTTCAGCAGGAGGGCGAGCCCGCGCCGCAGCGGGCGCGAGTGCGCGAGGGGCACGAGCAGGCCGCGCGGGAGGAAGAAGACCGCGAGCGGCCCGCGCACGGCGACGAGCGTGAGCGCGACTCCGAGGTCGGCCACGAGCACGTGCTGGAGCATGTGCGCGGACTGGAGGTATTCCTCGCCCACGGTGTCGAGCGGCCCGACGAGAGCGAAGAGGGTGACGGCCACGCCGCAGACGAAGAGCACCGCGCGGCTCCACGGTGCGCGGTCGGCCCGCCCGCGGGCGCGCAGCCGGTGGAAGCCCTGGAAGAAGAACGCGAGCGCGACCGCACCGCCGGCGAGGACGAGGGGGGAGAACGACCACGTCGTCCAGGGGCTCGCGTCCGCCAGCAGTAGGCTCACGCGGTCAGGCTAGACGCCCGCCCGGCGCTCGGAAAGCACCTGCTGCCTACCTATTCTTGAAGTTTTGCAAGATTGGCAGAATTACGATAGTTTCGATGAATGACGTCCGCGGCCCGTCCCGTCCACGAGGTCAAGGCAACGCTGTTTCGCGTGCTCGGCCACCCGGCACGGGTTCGCATCCTGGAGCTGCTTCGTGACGGGGAGCGCTCCGTGGGGCAGCTCCAGGCCGAGCTCGAGCTCGACTCGGGCAGCACTTCCCAGCACCTGAGCGCGCTTCGCAGGATCGGCGTCGTGGAGTCTCGCCGCGAGGGCACGAGCGTGCACTACCGCGTCGAGGACGAGCGCGTGTTCGACCTCCTCGCGGCCGGCCGCGACCTGATCGCCAGACGGCTCGAGGCGGAGCAGTCCCTGCTGCGGGAGCTCGAGAGCTCGTGATCGCGGCCACGTTGATCGCCGGCCTCGTGCTCGTGGCCGGAGGCGGAGCGCTGTGCGCAGGGCGAGGGACCCTGCGCCTCGGCCTGGCGGTGCAGGCCGCGGGAGCCGCGCTGCTCGCGCTCGGCGGGCTCGCCGCGCTCGGCAGCGCGGAGGAGCTCGGCGCGGCGTTCACGAGCGAGCTGGAGCCCCGTCTGGGCGTCGACCGGCTGACGGGCTTCTTCCTCGGCACCCTCGGCATCGTCGCGGCGCCGGCGCTCGTGTTCTCGATGCGCTACCTGGAGCCGACAGCAGCAGGACGAGCGGTGGCGGCGCTGACCGCTCCCTTCCTCCTGATGCTCGCGCTCGTCGTCTGTGCGCGGGATCCGCTCACGTTCCTCCTCGGCTGGGAGTTGATGACGCTGCTCCCGGCCGTCCTCATCCTCGTCGCCCGGGGCGCCGATCGCAGCTCGCGCCGCATCGTGTTCACCTACCTCGCGATCACGCATGTGGGTGGGGCGGGGACGTGGGTGGCGGTGCTCCTCCTCGCAGCGAACGGCGGCTTCGGGGACCCGACCGCGATCGTCTCGGGATCGGGCTTGCAGGCGGCGATCGCGCTGGCCGCCCTCGTCGGCATGGGCACCAAGGCCGGCGTCATCCCGATGCACGTCTGGCTTCCACGTGCCCACCCGATCGCGCCGGCCCCGGTCTCAGCGCTCATGAGCGGCGTGATGATCAAGGTCGCTCTCTACGGGCTCGTTCGCGTGCTCGTGGAGTGGCTGGGCGAGCCACCCGTCTGGCTCGGCGTCGTCGTCCTCGCTCTCGGCGCGCTGTCGGCGGTCGGCGGCGTCCTGTACGCGCTGTTCCAGCACGACCTCAAGCGGCTGCTCGCGCTCCACTCGATCGAGAACGTCGGGATCATCGTGCTGGGGCTCGGTGCGTGCCTCGTGCTGCGGGGACGTGGCGAGGAGTCGTGGGCCGCCTTCGCGCTCGCGGCGGCGCTGCTGCACACGCTCAACCACGCCGTCTTCAAGGCGCTCCTCTTTCTCGGGGCCGGCGCCTTCGAGCGCGCCGTCGGCGGGCTCGAGCTCGACGGCCTGGGAGGGCTGCTGCGCCGCATGCCGTGGACGGCCGGGGCCTTCCTCGTGGGTGCCATGGCGATTGCCGGACTGCCGCCGCTGAACGGCTTCGCGTCCGAGTGGCTCACGCTGCAGGCGCTGCTCCACGTGTCGGCCTTCGGCGACGTCGGGGACGGCGTGGCGGGCGCGGCGGCCCTGGCCGCGCTCGCCGCAACCGCGGCGCTCGCCGTCTTCTGCTTCGTCAAGGTCGTCGGCCTGGTGCTGCTCGGCGCGCCGCGCCGCCGCGCCGTGGCCGAGGCACAGGACGCGCCTCTCGCGATGCGTGCCGCCGTCGTCTTCCTCGGCCTCGCCTGCGTCGTGCTCGGGCTCGTGCCGGGCGTCCTCTTCGAGCCGCTCGCCGAGATCGAGCCGTGGGCGCCTGCAGCGCCCTCGGGCATCGGACTCGACGTGCCCGGCACGGGCGCGCTGCCGACGGCGGCCATCGCCCTGGTCCTCGCCGGGCTCGTCGGCGCGCTCGCGCTCGCGCGAGGCTCACGGTCTGCCGCGCCCGCGCCGAGCTGGGCCTGCGGGCAGCCGGTCGAGCCGGAGCTCCAGTGGACGAGCGCGGGCTTCACCAAGCCGCTGCGCCTCGTGCTCGAGGTGGTGCTCCGCCCGGAGCGGGAGATCGCCGTCCGCTCGTCCGGCGGCGTCGTGCAGGAGGTCTCCTACACCGGGCGCGTTCCGCACCTCATCGAGGAGCGCATCTACGGGCCGATCACACGCGCCGGGCTCAGCGCGGCGGCGCAGGCGCGGCGCCTGCAGACCGGGCGTCTGTCGACGTACGTCGCCTACCTGATCCTGACCGTCGTCGTCGTCCTGGCCGCCGCGCGTCTCGGGGTGATCGGGTGAGACGCCCTGTGGCAACCTCGCCGCCGGCATCTGCGGGGGCGGCATGAGCGCGGCCGAGGGCGTCTCGGCGGCGGTGGAGGTGGGCGGAGGCGTGCTCGCCGCACCGCTCCTCGTCGGGCTGGTGCAGCACTGGAAGGCGCTGCTCCAGGGGCGGCCCGGCCCCACGCCTCTGCAGCCCTACCGTGAGCTGCGCCGTCTCTGGGGGAAGAGCGCCGTCTCGGTCGCGGAGACCACGCTCGTCTACCGGCTGGCGCCGCTGCTCGTGGCCGCCTCGCTCGGCGTCGCGGTCCTGCTCGTGCCCGTCTCCAGCGCAGCGCCGGATCTCGGCGTCGGCCGCGATGCGCTCGCGCTCGTCGGGCTGCTGGCGCTGGCGCGGTTCGCAGTGGCGGCAGCCTCCTGGGACGTCGCCAACGGCTTCTCGCTCATGGGCGCGAGCCGCGAGCTCACGATCGCCGTCTTCGTCGAGGCGACGCTCGTGCTGGCCCTCGCCGTGGCCTCGCTGGTGGCCGGGACGACGGATCTCGTGGGGATGGTCGCCGGCTCGGCCGGCGCAGACGTGTGGTCGAGCCCGGCGCTGGCGCTGGCTGCGGTCGGCTTCGCCCTCGTCGTGGTGGCGGAGACCGGCCGTCAGCCTGTCGACAACCCCGACACCCACCTCGAGCTGACGATGATCCACGAGGGACCCGTGCTCGAGTACGGCGGTCGCGACCTCGCGCTGCTCCAGTGGGCGGCCGCGGCGCGGCACTGGCTGGTGCTCGTGCTCGCGGCCCAGGTGTTCCTGCCCCATCCGGCCGACCCGTGGTGGCAGCTGGTCTCCCTGCCGCTCGCGCTCGTCGCCCTGTGCGGTGCCCTCGCGCTCACGGAGACCCTCGTGGCGAAGATGCGGATCCTCCTCGCGCCGCGGTTCGTCGCCGTCGGGGCGGCCGTGGCGCTGCTCGGGGTCGTCGCCTGGCTGGTGGAGGGGTCATGAGCGGAGCGCTGCTCTGGGTGCTGGTGGCGACCGGGCTGGCCGTCGTCGTCGTGCGGCGGCGGACGCTGGCCGTCGCGCTCGTGACGGCGCAGGCGCTGCTGCTCGCCGGCGCGGCAGTCGTGGTGGACGAGTCTCCCGGAGCGGCCGTCGCGCTCGCCCTGCGCGGGGTGCTGCTCGCCGCGCTGTTTCTCTTCCTCGTCGAGCGCACGCGCGAGCCGCGTCCCGTGCGAGCGGGCGTCGCTCCGCTCGTCCGGGCAGGGCTCGCCGTCCTGGTCGCCCTCGTGCTGACCTGGCTGGTGCCGGTCGTCGGTCTCGACTCGCGCAACGCGGACCGCGCCGTCCTGACCCTCGTCGGCTTCGGCCTCGTCGTCTCCGCCACGAGGCGAACGACGCTGCATCAGGTGCTCGGCATCGTCCTCGTCGAGAACGCCCTCGCGCTGGCCGCGCTGGAGCTGCCGGGGTCGGCCTCGCTGCTGATCGAGATCGGCGTGGCCGTCGACCTGCTGCTCGTGACGCTCGTCGCAGCGGTGTTCCACGAGCGGATCTTCGCCGAGTTCGGCGCGGGTGACACCGCGGCTCTGAGGAGCCTCCGTGACTAGCCGGGAGCTGCTCGCCCTCCTCGCCGTCGCGGTCCCTGCGGTCGCGGCGGCCGTGGTCGGGCTCGTGCCGAGACGCGCCGTGGGCGCCGCGGCGGTCACCGGCGGCGTGGCAGGCGCGACCGTGGCGCTCGCGCTCACGGTCGTCGCGCTCGCACGCCCCGACGAGCCGTTCGTCGGCAAGTGGGTCGTGGTCGACGCGGCGAGCGGGCTGTTCCTGGCGGTGGTCGCCCTCGTGGGCCTCGGCAGCGTCGTCGTGTCGCCCGCTTACCTCCGCTCGATCGGCTCGTCCGTGGTGCGCGAGCACCGGCGACCCCGGACGTACTACGCCGTGCTGCTCCTGTTCTGGGCCGCGCTCGCCGCGGTACCGCTCGCGGGCAATCTCCCGGGGGCCTGGCTCGCGGTGGAGGCGACGACGGCGGCCTCGGCGCTGCTGGTCGGGTTCACGGGCTCGCCGCGGGCGCTCGAGGCGGGCTGGAAGTACCTCATCCTCACCTCGCTCGGGCTCGGGGTCGCGCTCCTCGGCATCGTCCTGCTCGCGGCGGGCGTGCCCGGCGGCGGCCTGGGCGGGCTCTCCTGGGAGGCATTGCCCTCGTTCTCGTCCGGCGCGGATACCGCGCTCGTCGCCTACCTGCTCGTCCTCGCGGGCCTGGCCGCGAAGATCGGCTGGGCCCCGGTCCACAACTGGCTGCCCGATGCGCATTCCGAGGCGCCACCCCCGGTCTCCGCGCTGCTCTCGGCCGCCCTCCTGCCCTGCGTGCTCCTCGTCGCCTGGCGCTCGGAGCAGGCACTCGCGCCGGTCGTCGGGGAGGCGACGGCGCAATCCGCGCTGGTCGCGTTCGGGCTTCTCTCGCTGGCGGTCGCGATCCCCTTCCTGTGGCGGGCGCTCGCCTGGAAGCGTCTGCTCGCGTACTCGAGCCTCGAGCACATGGGCGTCATCGCCGTCGGGGTCGCCTTTGCGACACCGCTCGCGCTCGCCGGCGTCGCGGTGCACGTCGTCGGCCATGCCATCGCCAAGGCGATCGGCTTCTATGCCGCCGCGCCCCTGCTCGCGCACGACCCACGAGCCGCGCGGCACCAGGTGACCGGGGTGGCGCGCACCGACTCGCGCCTCGGCGCCACGCTCGGGATCTCGCTCGGCGCGCTCGCCGGCCTGCCGCCCTCGCCCCTCTTCGCGAGCGAGGTGCTCATCGTCGCGGGCGGCTTCCAGGCGGGCCGGCCCTGGGAGGCGGCGGTCGCGGCGGTGCTGCTCGCCCTCGGCTTCCTCGGGCTGGCGCACGCCCTGGTCGAGACGACGGTCGGCAATGCGCCGCGACGGGGCCGGCGCGCCGTCGCCCGTCTCGCACCGCTGGGCGTCATGGTCGCCGTCGCGACGGGCGCGTTGCTCGTCCTCGCCGGGCTGGCGCCGTTCCTGCCGGATTCCGACCTCGTCACCGCGCTCCGCCGGGGGATCGGCTGATGCACGACGGGACGTCGTACCGGTCGGGGGTGGCGTCGCTGCTCCGCGGCGGGTGGTCGTTCGGGGGGCTGCACGCGACGTCCGAGGGCGGGGTCGTCCGCGCGCTCTTCCTCGCTCTCGACGGGTCGGCGCGCGTCGAGTCGGCGGCCGTGGCGGAGGGCTCGGTGCCGTCCATCGTCGATCTCGCGCCCGCGGCCCAGTGGGACGAGCGCGAGGCGCACGACCTCTACGGCGTGCGCTTCACGGGGCACGAGCCGCTGCGGCCACTCGTCGACCACGATCTCGATCTCGGCCGGTGGACGGTCCCGGTACGCGGCCACGACCCGTACCAGGTCGCGGTCGGCCCGATTCACGCCGGCGTGATCGAGTCCGGGCACTTCCGCTTCCACCTCGTCGGCGATCGCATCCTGCACCTGGACGCGCGTCTCTTCTACAAGCATCGAGGGCTGGAGCGAGCGGCCGAAGGCGCGCTTCTCGCCGACGGGATGGCGTACGCCCAGCGCGCGTGCGCAGCGTGTGCGGTCTCCAACGGGGTCGCCTACGCGCAGGCCTGCGAGGAGGCGCTCGGGACGGCCGTGCCGTCCGAGCTGGCCCGCGCGCGCACGATCCTCCTCGAGCTGGAGCGTGTCTGGAGCCATCTCAACGACATCGCCGCAGTGTGCGCGGGGGTCGGGCTCGCCGCCGGCACGAGCCACTTCGCCGCCCTCACCGAGCAGGCGCGGCGGCTGAACGCCCGGCTGACCGGGCACCGTTTCCTGTTCGGCGCCGTGCGCGTCGCGGGCAGCGACCTCGCCCTGGACGAGCAGGCCGTCGCCGAGGCGCGCGACGAGCTCGCCGCCCTCCGCCGCGGCGCGGGCCGTGGCTGGCGCGAGCTGATCTTCAACACCTCGTTCATGGACCGGCTTCCGGACGTCGGCGTGGTGGCGGCCGCCGACGCGCTCCGTCTCGGCGCCGTCGGCCCGGCCGCCCGGGCCGCGGGCGTGGCGGTCGACGCGCGGGCCGCGGCCTCGCGCCTGGCCTATCGCCGCTTCCAGCCGGTCGTGCCCGAGCGTGCCGCCGGAGACGTGCAGGCGCGCCTCGAGCAGCGCGAGCTCGAGCTCGCGCAGTCGTTCGGCATCCTCGACGACCTGCTCCAGGCCCCGCTCGAGCCCGTGGCCGCAGGGCCGAGCGGCGAAGGATCGCAGCTGGGCGTGGGCGTCGTCGAGAGCCCGCGCGGCCGCACGGTGTGCGTCGTCGAGCGCGACGGCGACCGCGTGGCGCGGCTGCGCCTGCGGACGGGCTCGTACGCGAACTGGCCCGTGGTCGCCTTCGCGGCGGCCGACAACCTGCTGCCCGACTTCCCTCTCGTCAACAAGAGCTTCGAGCTCTGCTACGCCTGCGCCGATCGCTGATGCTGACGCTCCTCCGCGACCTCCGCCGCCTCCGCCGCGACATCGGCCTGGCTCGTGGCCGGCCGGCGAGCCTCGCGCTGCGGCACGTCGACGCCGGATCGTGCAACGGCTGCGAGCACGAGCTCACGCTCGCGTCGAGCCCCTACGTCGATCTCCAGCGGTTCGGTCTCGGCGTCGTCGCCTCGCCGCGGCACGCCGACGTGCTGCTCGTCACCGGCCCCGTGACGACGCGGATGCTCGAGCCGCTGCGGATCGCCTACGCGGCCATGCCCGAGCCGCGGCGGGTGGCCGCGCTCGGCGACTGCGCGCTCGGTTGCGGGCTCCTCGGCTCGCCGCGCGAGATGGTGGGATCGGTCGAGGCCGTGCTGCCCGTCGACCTCCGCATCCCCGGCTGCCCGCCCACGCCGCAGGCGATCGCCGAGGCCTTGCTCGGGCTGCTCGACCGGCCTGCGGTCAGCGCGAGCTGAAGCCGCCGTCCACGGGCAGCACCGCGCCGGTGACGTAGCGCGCGTCGTCCGAGAGGAGGAAGGCGATCGCGTCCGCGATCTCCTCCGGCGCGGCCCAGCGCCCGATCGGGATGCGCGCGTCGATCTCGCGGCGGCGCTCGCCTGCGATCGTCGACGTCATCTCCGTCTCCACGTAGCCGGGCGCGACCGCGTTGACGCGCACGCCCTGCCCGGCGAGCTCGTTGGAGAGCGCCTTCGTCAGCTGCGCCACGCCGCCCTTGGTCGCCGCATACGCGGCGACGTTGACGCCGCCCGTGAAGGACATCATCGAGGCGAGCAGGACGATCGAGCCGGAGCCCTGCTCGACCATCTTGCGCGCGGCCGCCTGCGCGAGCACGAACACGGAGGTGAGGTTCAGGTCGACGAGGTGCTGCCACTCGTCGAGCGATGTCTCGAGCGCGGGCTTGCGGACGTGCGCGGCGGCGTTCGCGACGAGCGCATCGATGCGCTCGAGGCGCTCGACGGCGTCGCGCGCCGCGTCCGCGTCGGCCAGGTTGACGCCGGTGGCGCGCTCCGCCGTCTCGACGTGCCAGCCGTCCCGGCGCAGCCGCGCCGCCGTGGCGGCTCCGATACCGCGGCTCGCGCCGGTGACGAGCGCGACCTTGTGCTCATCGGACACGAGGTCGCCGGCCTCGCCCTCAGCCGACACGAGCGGGCACCTAGCGCTCGACGTGGAGCGAGCCGCCGAGGTCGCCCAGCACGAGGTCCCGCTCTGCGTCCGGCACGTGGTCGAGCGGCACCGGGGCGAGCGCCTCCATGAACGTGACGCCCTCCGGGGAGTCGAGCGAGTGCTCGACACCGCGGTTCACGACGACCACGTCGCCGGGGCCGAGCTCGCGGGTCTCGTCGCCCACCGTCATCGTCAGCGCGCCGTCGACGATCCACATCACCTGCTCGGTGTGCTCGTGGTTGTGCCGGGCGACCGTCGTCCCCGGCGCGTACGTCACCTTGCAGAGGAGCACCTGGTCGCCGCCGATGGCGTGCAGCGTGACGGTGGGGAAGATGCCCCAGGGCTCGACGCCGTTCCACGTCCGGAATGCGCTCATGCCGAGCGCATTCCGGACGTAGCCTGATGGCGCGCCGCTGTGCGGCGTGCCATCAGGCCGGTACCTCGAAGCGCATGCCGCCGCTCGAGACGGTGTTCACCGAGAGCTCCTCGTCGAAGACGACCTTCTTGCCCTCCCGGCGCGGGCCGGCGGCGCCGGCCTCCTTCGCCTCGAGGGCGCGCAGCACCTTCTCCGGCGTGATCGGGAGCTCCGTGACCCAGACGCCGATCGCGTCGTGCACCGCCGCGGCGATGGCCGGCGGCTGCGCGTTGTTCGCCATCTCGCCGATGCCCTTGGCGCCGTAGGGCCCGTCGGCGGAGGGGTTCTCGATGATGATCGTGTCGATCTGCGGCATGTCCTCGGTGCTCGGCGCCAGGTACGCGCCGAACTGGCTGCCGCGGTGCTCGACCGAGGGGTAGTACGGGTAGCAGTTCTCGAGCACGCCCAGGCCGAGGCCCTGCATGGCGCCGCCCTCGATCTGGCCCTCGACGAGCGTGGGGTTGATCGCGAGCCCGACGTCGTAGCACTGCCACAGCCGCGTCACGGTGACGACGCCGGTCTCGTCGTCCACCTCGACCTCCGCGGCGCACGCTGCGTACGAGATGGCGGAGTGGGGGGGCAGGTCGACGCGGCCGGTCTCGGGGTCGACGATGGTGGCGTAGGGCTTGAGCTGGGCTCCGACGCCGGTGATGAGCTCGCCGTATCCCCACGTCGCCGCACCGGCCACGTCGGGCACGGAGATCTTCTTCTGCGGTGCGCCCTTGGCCACCACCTCGCCGTCGACGATGTCGAGGTCGGAGGGGTCGATCTCGAGCTCCTTCCCCGCGATCTCGAGGATCTTGCTGCGGACGTTCGCGGCGGCCTTCTCGACCGCCTTGCCCGCCACGAACGTGGCGCGCGACGCGAACGTGCCCGTGCAGACGGGCGACGAGTCCGTGTTCGAGTTGTCGTACGTGATCCAGTCGTAGGGGACGCCGATGGTCTCCGCCACGATCTGCGACTGGATCGTCTTCGATCCGTTGCCGATGTCCGAGGTGCCTGCGAAGACGTCGATGCGGCCGTCGGGCTTCACCTTGATCCACGCCTGCGACGGGTCGCCGTTCTGGTTCATCCCCGTCGGGTACTCGATCGCCGCGACGCCGCGGCCCTTGTGGACTGCCATCAGTGGTCCTCCGGATTGCCGACTTGGGCGACGAGGTGCTCCGGGAGCAGGTCGCCCTCGCGCGGGTCGCGGGTCATGGCCTTCAGGCCGGCCGGGAGCTCGACGCCCATCCCCTCGGCCAGCGCCTTGACGACGGGCACGGTCGAGGGATCGGTGTACGCGACGCCGTTGGGGGAGGTGTCGCCCACCCTGTTCGCGTTCTTCAGGCGCAGCTCCCACGGGTCGATGCCGAGCGTCTCGGCCACGCGGCTCGTGTGCGTCTCCGTGGCGAACGAGATCGACGTGACGCCGAATCCGCGCATCGCCGTCGTCGGCACGCGGTTGGTGAAGACGACGTAGCCGTCGAAGTGCAGGTTCGGGATCGTGTAGGCGCCTGTGTGGTGGAACGAGTGCTTCGTCAGCCCGTAGGGCGAGAAGCGTGCGTACGCGCCCGAGTCGTGCAGGGTCAGCATCTTGCGGCCGAGGATCCAGCCGTCCTTCGTCACGGCGTCCGCGATCTCCATGTGCCACGGTGCCCGGGTCGACGAGCAGAGGAACTCCTCCTCCCGTGTCCAGCGCCACCGCACCGGCCTCCCCGACTTCAGCGCGAGCAGGCAGCACATCGTCTCGGTGGCCGTGTCCACCTTGCCGCCGAAGCCGCCGCCGACCGTGCCGCCGACGAGCTTGAGCTTGTTGAGCGGGAGCTGGAGATGCGCCGCCACGACGCCCAGCGAGAAGTAGAGCGCCTGCGTGCACGAGTAGATCGTGAGGCGGCCGTTCGCCTCCGGCACGACCTGGCACGACTGCGTCTCGATGGGGACGTGCTCGATCGCGGCGGGTCGGTAGACGCCCTGCACCACGACGTCGGCCGCGTCGAAGGCGCGCTCGATGTCGCCCTTGCGGATCTGGCGCTTGTCCATCTCCGCCTCGAAGTGGGGGTACCAGTTGCCCCACTGGTGGATCACCGGCGCGTCGGGGTCGAACGCCTTGCGGATGTCGAACAGCGCGGGCTGCTCGTCCAGGTCGAGCGCGATCGCCTCGACGGCGGCCATCGCCGTCTCCTCGTCCGCGGCCGCGACGAGCGCGATCGGCTGGCCCTTGTAGCGGACGTCGTCCTTCGCGAGCAGCGGCTCGTCGGCCGGGATGCCCAGGGCCGACAGGTGGCCGTACTCGAGCAGCGGCACGTCCTTCCAGGTGATGACCGCGTGGACGCCGCTCATCGCCTCCGCCTTGGACGTGTCCAGCCCCGTGATGGTGGCGCGGTGCACGGGCGAGCGAAGCGCCTTCACCCAGAGCGAGCCGGGGACGCGGACGTCGTCGACGAACACCGTGCGCCCGGTGACGTGGGCGATGCCGTCGTAGCGCGGGAGGCGTGCTCCTACGGCTTTCACTTCACACCTCCGAGATTGACCATGCCGGCGCTCGGCGCCGTCACGGAGAGGTCGAACGAGTCGCCGCGCGCTGCCGCGGCGACCGCGTCAATGATCTTCACGTACCCCGTACAGCGGCACACGTGTCCCGCGAGCGCCTCCTGGATCGCCTCGCGGTCGTCCGTGCCGCCGGCGTCGAGGTACGCCTGCGCCGCCATCATCATCCCCGACGTGCAGAAGCCGCACTGGGCTGCGTAGTGGTGCGTGAACGCGGCCTGCACCGGCGCGAGGCCATCCGGCGAGCCGAGGCCCTCGGCCGTCGTCACGGACGACCCGTCGACCGCCGCGGCGACGGTCAGGCAGGCGCGGCGGGGCTCGCCGTCGACGAGCACCGTGCACGCGCCGCAGCCGCCCTGCTCGCAGCCGGCCTTGGGGCTCGTGGTCTCGAGCTCCTCGCGGAGGACGTCGAGCAGCGTCGTCAGCGGTCCGCTCTCGAGCTCGCGCGTGACGCCGTTGACGGTGAGGTTCATGCCGCCTCCTTTCCCTGTCCGCAAGGCAGGAATCCGCAGGAGCGGATCCCTGCCGCGGGGATCCGCCTGCGGCGGCAAACCCCTGAAGCGGCCGCTGCGCGGCCGGGCGCGGGATGGCTCATGCCGCCTCCTGGAGCTCGGCGAGGACACGACGGACCAGCACGGGGAGCGTCTTCGCCCGGTACCAGGCCGACGCGAGCGCGTCGTCGCCAAGGCGGGCGTCGGCGAGCGCCGCCTCACCGGCAGCCTGCGGGTCGCCGGCGGCGGCCTCGGCGGAGGGAAGGCGGACGCCGTGGCCGGCGATGCCGGTCACGGCGAGGCGCACCGATCCGTCGGCGGCGCGTGCCCCCGAGACCGCCAGCACCGTGTACTCGTGGGTGTGGGGGTAGTCGATCGCGGCGAAGGCGCCCGCCGCGGGTCGCTCGAACGAGACGTCGAGCAGCAACCGGTCGCCGGAGCTGCCCAGGAAGTCGGCCAGGGCCTCCGTCCTCTCGCCGCCGGAGCCGGCCGAGCGCGCGACCGCGTCGAGCGCGAGCAGCGCGCCCTGGAGGTCGCCGCGCGGCGTGTCGGGCCCCGGTCCGGCGCAGAGGTTGCCGCCGAGCGTGGCCTGCGCGCGGATCTCGCGGTCGGCGACGTTGGCGGCGCACGGGCCGAGGGGCGCGGGGAGCGCGACGAGCTCGCCGAGCGGCGTTCCCGCGCCGACGGTGATCGTCGACCCGGCCTCCGTGACGCCGGACAGGCCGGCTCGTCCGAGGAGCATCGCGCGCGCCGGCTTGAGGCGACCGTGCGTGATCGCGGGCACGACGATCGTGCCTCCGCCGATCACCGTCACCTCCGAGCCGTCGCCGAAGGCCGCCACGGCCTCCTCCGGGGACGTCGGGATGAGGACCTCTCGAGCTTGTGTCATGAATCGTCCTTCGCTCGGTTTCGCGAACGCGGTCTGCGGCGCCGAGTCTAAACCCGCGACGCCACCGCCGGGGAGACGAAGAATCGATTATCGGTGGCTTGGACGGGACGAGGCAGGTCGGGCCCGTCCGGTGCCGGGACACCGCGCGTCGACCGGCCGGGGTGCGCCGACGTCCTCCTTTGCGGGCCTGCAACGCCACGGCAACGCGGCGTTAACGTCGGCTTACGAGCGCCTCAAACACCGTCCGTACCCTCGTTCCGGACACGCGAGGCCTCCCCGTACCGCGCGTGTCCCTCTCCCCCAGCACGCGGCCCGAGGGCTTCGTCTCCGAGACGAGCCCTCTGGCCGTGGGGGCGCGCAAGCTACGCTCCGCAGTGTGAGCTTCCGCACCATCGACGAGCTCGAGGCGGCGCTGCGCGCCGCGGACTACCTGCCCGACCGCGGCCTCTCGACGGCGCTCTTCCTCGGGCTCGCGCTCGAGAAGCCGCTGCTGCTCGAGGGCGAGGCCGGCGTGGGCAAGACCGAGGCCGCCAAGTCGCTCGCCACGGCGCTCGACGCGAGGCTGATCCGGCTGCAGTGCTACGAGGGCCTCGATGTCGCCCACGCGGTCTACGAGTGGAACTACCCGAGGCAGCTCCTCCACATCCGCGCCGCGCAGGAGGGCACGGTCTCGGAGGACGAGCTCTTCGGGCCGGAGTTCCTCATCCGGCGGCCGCTGCTCGAGGCGATCGACAGCGACGAGCCCGTCGTGCTGCTGATCGACGAGATCGATCGCGCCGACGAGGAGTTCGAGGCCTTCCTCCTCGAGGTGCTCTCCGACTTCCAGATCACGATCCCCGAGCTCGGCACGATCCGCGCGCGTCGCAAGCCGGCGGTCGTGCTCACCTCGAACCGCACACGCGAGCTGCACGACGCGCTCAAGCGGCGGGCGCTGTTTCACTGGATCGGCCATCCCTCGATCGAGCGCGAGATCGACATCGTCAAGCTCCGTGTGCCCGGGATCCCCGCCCGCCTGGCGGCGGAGGCGGCGGGGTTCGTCCGCGAGCTGCGCGGCCTCGACCTCGCGAAGCCGCCCGGCGTGGCGGAGACGATCGACTGGGCGATGGCGCTGAACGCGCTCGGGAGGCAGGAGATCGACGCCGAGGTGGTGGAGCAGACCCTCGGCTCGGTGCTGAAGTACCGCGAGGACATCGAGGCGGTACGCGACGAGACGCTCGCACGGCTCGTCGACGAGGCGCGCACGGCGGCGCGGTAGGTCATGCCGGCGCCGGGTGACGCGATCGCTCGCCACGTGGTGACCTTCGGCCGCGTGCTGCGCGAGGTCGGCCTCGAGGTCGGGCCGGGCCGCATCGGCGACGCGTTGCGCGGGCTCGACGCGGTCGACCTCACCCGGCAGGAGGACGTGTACTTCGCCCTGCGACAGACGCTCGTCTCGCGCCAGGACGAGCTCGACCTCTTCGACCGCGCCTTCCTCGCCTGGTTCCTGCGCGCCCCGGTGCTCCCGCCCGTCCGCGGGAAGGAGGCGCTGCAGCCTGCACGCTCCGTCGCCGTCCCCGTCGAGCGGCTGAGCGAGGGCGGGGAGGAGGAGCCCGGCGGCGAGCCGCTCGAGGTCGGCGCCTCCGTGCACGAGCTGCTGCGCGAGAAGGACTTCGCCGAGATGAGCCCGGACGAGTTCCGCCGCCTGCGCAGGCTGATCCAGGCGATCGCGCGCATGCGGCCGCGCCGGTCGTCGCGGCGCCGCCAGCCGGACCCGGGCGGCGACCTGCTCGACATGCGCCGGCTCGTGCGGCGGTCGCTCCGCACCGGAGGCGACCCCGTCGACCGTGCCTATCGCTCGCGCAAGCAGGTGCCGCGCAAGCTCGTGGTGCTCTGCGACGTGTCGGGGTCCATGGACGCCTACTCGCGCGCGCTCCTGCTCTTCCTGCACGCGGTCGTGGGGTCGGGCAGCGGGGTGGAGGCCTTCGCGTTCGGCACCCGCCTCTCGCGGCTGACGCCCGACCTCGCCACGCGCGACCCCGAGGCCGCCATCGACCGCTGTACGGCCGCCGTCGTCGACTGGGGGGCCGGCACGCGCATCGGCGCCTCGCTGAAGGAGTTCAACGACGTGTACGGCCGCCGGGCCCTCTCCCGCGGGGCCGTGGTCGTGATCGTCTCGGACGGCTGGGAGCGCGACGACCCCGATCTCGTGGCCCGCGAGATGGCGCGCCTCGCGCGCGCCGCCTACGCCATCGTCTGGGTCAACCCCCTCAAGGGCAATCCGGAGTACCAGCCGCTGGCCGGCGGGATGCGCGCGGCGCTGCCGCACGTCGACCGCTTCCTGGCCGGACATAATCTGAGGAGTCTCGAGGAGCTGGCAGCCGTGCTCGCCGGCATCGAAAGGAGGCACGCAGCGTGAAGGAGATCCTGTCGGAGGTCGAGCAGTGGCGCGAGGACGGCGAGCAGGTCGTCGTGGCGACCGTCGTCGCCACGCGGCGCTCGGCTCCGCGCCCGGTCGGCACCAGCCTGGCCATCTCGGAGAGCGGGAAGATGTGCGGCTCCGTCTCCGGCGGCTGCGTGGAGAGCGACGTCTACGAGAACGCCATGGAGGTGATGGCCTCCGGCGAGCCCAAGCTCCTCTCGTACGGCATCTCCGACGACCTCGCGTGGTCGGTCGGCCTGCCCTGCGGCGGCGAGATCGACGTCTTCGTCGAGAAGGTCGAATGAACCTCGTCCACCGGCTGCACGAGCTGCGCGAGCGCGGCGAGCGCGGCGTCCTCTTCACGGTGGTGGAGGGAGACGGCGTCGGGCAGAAGCTGCTCGTGCTCGAGTCGGGTGAGCGCCTGGGCGAAGGGCCCGAGGAGGCGGCCGCGCAGTTCGACGAGATCGTCCGCCGCGGCCGCAACCGGCTGCTCGAGCTCGGTGACGGGACGAAGGTCTTCGCCGAGTGGTACGGGCCGCCGCCGCGCCTCTTCGTGTACGGCGCCGTGGACACCGCCGAGTCCCTCTGCCGCGGGGCGAAGCTGCTCGGGTGGACGGCGATCGTGGCGGACGCCCGCGGTGCGTTCCTCACGAAGGAGCGGATGCCGTCGGCGGATCAGCTGATCGCCAAGTGGCCGCAGGAGGCCCTCGACGAGATCGAGCCCGACCACCAGACGGCCCTGGTCGTGCTCACGCACGACGACAAGTTCGACGAGCCGGCGCTGCTCGGCGCGCTGCGGACGGAGGCGTTCTACATCGGCGCCCTCGGCTCGCGGCGCAACCAGGAGCGCCGGCGCGAGCGCCTGCTCGAGGCCGGCGTCTCGGAGGAGGATCTGGAGCGCATCCAGGGGCCGTGCGGGCTCGACATCGGAGCGGACACGCAGGAGGAGACGGCGCTCTCGATCCTCGCGGAGATCCTCGCCGTGCGCGCGGGCCGCGACGGCGGGCCGCTGCGCACCGCCAAGCAGCGCATCCACGTCGAGGTCGAGGGCTGACCCGCAGCCGGCGGCCGTCGAGGCCGTCGGCCGGCGAGAGCGCGTCAGCTGCCGGCGTGCTCGGCGAGGAACGACTCGTCGGCGGGGAGACCGTCTCCGAGGCGGAAGCCGCCCGCCTGCTCCAGCGCAGCGATGCGTGCGTCGAGCGGCGGGTGGGTGTTGAAGAGCCCGGCGAGGGCGCTCTCGCCGCGGCGGTCGGTCTCGAGCCGGTCGGTCGGGCTCTCGATCCACAGGTGCGCGACCGAGGCATCGGCGTGACGCACGGTCGTCGGGTCGAGCTGCAGCCGGCGCAGCGCGAGCGCCATCGCCTCGGGGTCGTTGAGGATCTCGGCCGCCGTGGCGTCGGCGAGGAACTCCCGGCGGCGCGAGAGCGCCATGCGCAGGAGCACGGCTGCGATCGGGGCGAGGACGAAGCCGACGACCGCCAGCACCAGGACGAGGATGCCGCCGCGACCGCGGCGGCCGCCGCCGAAGGCGAGGGAGCGGAAGGCGATGTCGGCGATGAACGCGATCACGCCCGCGAAGATCACCGCGAGCGTCATCAGGCGCGTGTCGCGGTTTCGCACGTGTGCGATCTCGTGGGCGATCACCGCCTCGAGCTCGCGCTGCGGCATCGTCGTCAGCAGCCCGGTGGTGACGCCCACGAAGCTCTTCTCCGGGCGTAACCCGGTGGCGAACGCGTTCGGCGCGGGATCGTCGACGACGCGCAGCTCGGGCGTGACCGGCAGTCCCGCGGCGATCGAGACGTTCTCCACGAGGCGGCGCAGCGGACGGAGCTGCTCCGGAGGAAGCGACTGCGCTCCGGTCATCGAGGCGACCATGCTGCGCGAGCTCATCAGCGCGACGAACGCGTAGACGAGCGCTCCCGCGAGCGCGAACGCACCGAGCCAGACGTCGAGCGCGGCCGCCACGAGAGCGGCGAGCAGCACGACGACGACGACGAAGCCGAGGATCACGAGCACGCTGCGCAGGCGGTTGGCGCGGATCTGTTCCTGAAGCGTCACGCGCCGCGCTCCGAGGGTCTAGCCGGGCGTCAGCGCGACGCGCGGCAGTGCTCTGTCGTCCTCGTCCGCGGAGAAGAACTCCCGTGCGTGGAAGCCGAGCGGTCCCGCGTACAAGAGCCCCGGGAAGCTCTGGATCGCGGTGTTGTAGCGCATCACGGTCGCGTTGTAGTAGCGGCGCGCGGCGCTGATCTTGTCCTCGGTGTCGGTCAGGTCGTCCTGCAGTCGCAGGAAGTTCTCCGACGCCTGCAGGTCCGGGTACGCCTCGGCGACGGCGAACAGCCTGCCGAGCGCGACCGTCAGCCCGGCGTCCGCCTCCGCCGCCTGCGCCGGCGTCTCGGCGCGCAGCACCGCGGCTCGCGCCTCGGTCACGTTCTGGAACACGCCGCGCTCGTGCGTGGCGTAGCCCTTGACCGTCTCGACGAGGTTCGGGATGAGGTCGGCACGGCGCTTGAGCTGGACGTCGATGTTCGACCAGCCGGTGTTCACCTCCTGGCGCAGGCGTACGAGCCGGTTGAAGCCGAAGACGAAGAGCGCAGCGAGGACGACCAGGACGCCGAGCACGATCCACAGCCACATGGCGCGGACCCTAGCGAGTCGTGCGGCGTCGTCGTCGCGCGACGGCGAGCTGGAGCGGCAGCAGCGGCCAGAGCGGGAGCTCCCGCAGCCACGCCCGCGGCCGCGTCCCGGCCGTGGAGGCGACGGTGACGCGCACGCCGCGGCCGCGGAGGACGGCGCGGAACGCCGCGCGGGCACGCGCCGCATGCCAGCGTGACGTGACCACGACCACCTCCCGGGCGCCGGTGCGGACGACGTCGTCGAGGGCGTTCCAGGCGTTCTCGGCCGTCGTGCGGGCATCCGGGTCGACGACGAGCTGGGCGGCCGTGCCTCTCCAGGCACGCCGCATGAGCTCGGCCTCGGGAATCGATCCCGGCGCGCGCGCCCAGCCCGAGAGCACGACGACGTCGCGGGCGGTCGCGATCTCGGCGGCGCGCTCGAGCCGCTCCGCGCAGATCGGGTGCAGACGGTCCCGCCCGCCGTCCGAGTACCCGAGCACGACGATCATGCGGCGCCCGGTCTCGTCCTCGCCGGACACGACCGGTGTCAGAGTGAGGACGTCGCCCCGAGGGACGCGTCCGGTGTCAGAGTGAAGACGTCGCCCGCGCGGACACCGGTGCTCTGGAATCCCGCCGGACGTGGGCCGGTTCCGGCCGCTCGGCGGACGGAGCCGACTCTGACACCGGACGTGTCCGTCGCAGCGGTGCAGAGGGACATGGCCCCTCGGGCCCTCACGCGCGCCGGCGGCGCAGCCAGCGGAAGAAGAGCAGCGTCGCGACGACGGTGAGGACGAGCTTCACCGCCTTCTTGCCGCGGAGCTTCGACGTGCCGCCGGCCCGCTCGCGCATGTGCACCGCGACCTCCTCCACGCGCAGGCCCGCCTCCTGCAGGCGCAGGAGCGCCTCCACCTCCGGGGCGCCCGACGCGTACGGCTCGGCCATCACCGGCATCGCGACGGAGCTCACGGCGGCCATGCCGCTCGTCGGGTCCTGGAAGGGCCGGCCCAGCCGGACGTGCATCGCCTTCTGCAGCAGCCCGATGCCGAGCCGCCGGGCCGCTGTGGGCTCGTAGCGGCCGGCGGCGTAGCCCTCGCCGTGGGCGAAGCGCGAGCCGACGGCCACGTCGCACGTCCCGCTGCGAACGAGGTCGAGCAGGCGTCGCAGCTCGGCCACGGGATGCTGGCCGTCGGCGTCGACCCGGCCGCAGTACGCGTAGCCGCGCTCGTGCGCCTCGCGGTAGCCGGCGGCGATGCCGGCCCGCAGGCCGCGGTTCTCGCCGAAGGAGAGGACGTCCGCGCCGTGGCCGCGCGCGACCTCGGCGGTACGGTCGGTCGACCCGTCGTCGACGACGAGGACGTCGGCCTCGGGCAGCTCGAGCGCGAGCTCGTCCAGCACGGCAGGCAGGTTGGCCTCCTCGTTCCACGCGGGGATGAAGACGAGGGTGTCCCGTGACGTCATGCGGCGAGCCTACCGCCGACGCCGCCTCGGGGACACCGCACGCCGGCCCGGCCCCTGCCCACCGTCGGCGCCCCCGTCCCCGCACTCACGACCCGCTCCCGCCGTCGTCGATGATCGACGAAGCGCCGCAACGACCGTTGTAGAGTCGCCCCACACGTCCGTCACGAAAGGGGACAGCTGTGGGCATCGACGCGAAGTCGCCCGCGATCTACGACCTCGTCGACGAGGGCTCGGAGGTCGAGAAGCTCGCGAGCGGGTTCACCTTCACCGAGGGGCCGATCTGGCACCCGCGCGAGCGGCACCTCCTCTTCTCCGACATGCCCGGGGACGTCAGGCGCAGGTACACGCCGGACGGAACCGTGGTGGAGGTCCGCAACTTCTCGAACAAGTGCAACGGGATGACCTACGACGCCGACCTCAACCTGATCGTCTGCGAGCACGTCACCAGCTCCGTCGTGCGCGAGGCCCCCGACGGGTCGCGCGAGATCATCGCCCAGGAGTTCGAGGGCGAGGAGCTCAACTCGCCGAACGACGTGATCGTCGCGTTCGACGGCTCCATCTACTTCTCCGACCCGTGGTACGGGCGGTTCCCCGGGTTCGGCCACCCGCGGAAGCGCCGGCTCGGCTGGCAGGGCGTCTTCCGCATCCCGCCCGGGGGCGGGGAGCTGGAGCTCGTCGTCGACCGCGACGAGTACGACATGCCGAACGGCCTCTGCTTCTCGCCGGACAATTCGCAGCTCTACATCAACGACACGCCGCGCGCCCACATCAAGGTCTACGACGTGAACGCCGACGGGTCGCTCTCGAACGGCCGCATGTTCTTCGAAGGGGTCGGGACGGGCGTGATCGAGGAGGGCATCCCCGACGGCATGAAGTGCGACGAGCGGGGGAACATCTGGGTCACCGGGCCCGGTGGCATCTGGGTGATCAGCGCCGCGAGCGAGCACCTCGGCGTGATCGAGGTGCCCGAGAACACCGGCAACCTCACCTGGGGCGGCGACGACTGGCACACGCTCTACATCCCGTCGTCCTCGTCCCTGTACTCGATCCGCACGAAGGTGGGCCCGCACCGCGAGCCCTACATGGGATAGGGAGGAGGCGACATGCCTGACTACACGCTCGATGCCGGTCGCTGCGCACTCATCGTCCAGGACCTGCAGAACGACGTCATCATCGACGGCGGTGCCTTCGCCGACTCGGGCTCGCCCGGGCACGCGAAGGAGCAGAACGTCGTCGAGAACGTCAAGGACCTCGCCGCCTTCTGCCGCTCGAAGGGGATCCCCGTGATCCACGTCTGGTACATCGTCGAGGAGGGTGCGCCCGGGCTGAAGCTGAACGCACCCCTCTTCAACGGCGTCAAGGACACGGGCGCGCTCGTGCGCGGCACCTGGGGTGCGGCGCCGGCGGACGGGCTCGAGGCGCAAGAGGGCGACTTCGTCGTCGAGAAGATGCGCATGAGCGCCTGGCAGGGCACGAGGCTGGAGAACATCCTGGCGGGCACCGGCCGCGACACGATCATCATCACGGGCGCGTGGACGAACATGTCCATCGAGCACACGGCGCGCACAGGCGCGGACAAGGGGTACTTCATGGTCGTGCCGGAGGACGGCTGCTCGACGATGAACGCCGACTGGCACAACGCGTCCGTCAACTACGCGCTGCAGAACGTGTCCACGGTGACGAACTGCGCCGACGTCAAGGCAGCGCTCGGCTAGGGACGGGGCAGGGGTGTCACCCCGGCAGGGGTGGCACCCACGCGCGATGAAGACACGGGCCGCTCTCTTCCACGCCGTCGGCGAGCCGCTCGAGGTCGCCGAGATCGACCTCGACGAGCCGCGCGCCGGCGAGGTCGTCGTGCGCATGGCGGCGGTCGGCATCTGCGGGACCGATCTCCACCAGGTCAAGGGCGAGTTCCGGCGACCCGTCCCCATGGTGCTCGGGCACGAGGGCGCGGGGATCGTGGAGGAGGTCGGGGACGGCGTCACCGGCCTCCGGCCCGGCGACGAGGTCGTCCTCTCCTGGGCGCCGTCGTGCGGCGAGTGCCCCGACTGCCGGCGCGGGCGCCCTGCCGCCTGCGTGCCCCTGCACCGCGCCATCGGCGCCGGCACCCTCGTCGACGGCACCACGGGGCTGTCGCGCGGCGGCGAGACCGTGTACCGCGGCACCGCCACGGGCTGCCTCGCCGAGCGGATCGTGGTCGCGTCGCGGGTAGCCCTGCCGACCGGCGGAGCGGTGTCGCTACGCGAGGCTGCGCTGCTCGGCTGCGCGGCGCTCACCGGCGTCGGGGCGGTGCTCTTCGCGGCGCGCGCCGGCCAGGGCTCGTCCGTGCTCGTCGTCGGCGCGGGGGGCGTAGGGCAGTTCGTCGTGCAGGGAGCGCGCCTCGCGGGCGCCGAGACGATCGTCGCCGTCGACCCGTTCGAGAGCCGCCGTGGCCAGGCCCTCCTGCTCGGGGCCACGCACGCCGTCCCCCCGGACGAGCTCGAGGAGGCGATGCGCGAGGCAGCTCCCCAGGGCGCGGACTTCGGGTTCGACGCCGTCGGCGATCCGGCCACGACCGCCACGGCGTTGCGCTTCACCCGCAGCGCGGGAACGGTGGTGATCGTCGGGCTCCCGGCTGTCGGCGCACGGCTCGATCTCGATCCCGGCGACTTCAACCGCCGCGAGAAGTGGCTCACGGGGACGATGTACGGTTCCGAGGATCCTGCCGTCGCGCTCCCGCAGCTGCTCGAGCACGTCCGCGCGGGACGGCTCGAGCTCGCGTCGCTCGTCGGCCCGGTGTACCCGCTCGACGAGGTGAACGAGGCCGTGGAGGCGAGCCTCGCCGGCTCCGCCGGGCGCGTCCTCGTCCTGCCCTGAGTACGAGGTGAAAGCCGTGGCGCCCGGCCGCGTAGCGGACGGCTTCAGGGGTTTGCGCGTCCGGGATCCGCGCGAGCGGATTCCGGGCTGCGCCGGCTGGTAGGCGCTTGCTGTGAAAGCCGTGGCGTCCGGCCGCGAAGCGGACGGCTTCAGGGGTTTGCGCGCCCGGGATCCGCGTGAGCGGATTCCGGGCTGCGCCGGCTACGAGTGCGGCGGTGGGGCCGCGTCGGGGCCGAGCGCGACGACGGCGTCGATCTCGACGTCGAAGGCGAGGAAGTCCGACTGGATCGTCGTCCGCGCCGGATACGGCTCGGCGAAGAACACGCGGTAGACCTCGTTCATCTCCGCGAAGCTCCCGAGGTCGCTGAGGTAGACGCCGACGCGCACGGCGTCCTGCAGGGAGCCGCCGGCCGCCCGCGCCACGGCGTCGAGGTTCTCGAGCGCCTGCCGCGTCTGCTCGGCCACCGTCTCGCCCAGACGTGCCCCCGACGAGTCGAACCCTGCCTGGCCGGAGAGGAAGAGCAGGTTGCCCGACCGGATCGCCTGCGAGTACGCGCCTCCGGGTGGCGGCGCGTCGGTGCTCGAGACAGGTGTGCGGTCGGTCATGGCGATCTCTCCCCCGGTGCGTCGGCGCAGGTCAAGACGGGATTGTGGCGCGTGGCGCGGACGCGCCGGTGCGCCCCGGAACGACGACCGTCCTACGGCTCGAGATCCGACCCGGCCGGCAGCGAGCCCGCGAGCGCCTGCACCGCCTCGTCCTGGAGCCAGCTGAGCCAGTGGTAGAGGGCGCGCCGCGGCGCGTCGGGATCGTCGGGATCGAGGCGTGCGGCGTCGTCTTCGGTCACGTCGAGCTCGGTGCCGAGCACGAGCCGCAGGCTCTCGAGCGCGCCCAGCCACCCCTCCAGCTCCTCCGCCGTGAGCCGCTCGGCCGTTGCCGTCGTCTCGAGCACGCGGAGCGCCGCGCGCCTCCCGTCGAGGAGGCTCTCCTGCACCAGCCGCCGGTACTCCTCGTCCTCCTGCACGTCCTCGTAGGCCGGGGGAAAGAGGCGCCTCACGCTGGGGGAGCCCGTGCCGAGCAGGCCGGAGAGCTGGCCCGGCAGCGACGCCAGCAGCATCCTCTCCTCCGCCGGGAGGCGCACCTCGTACGACCCGTCGCGGGCGCGCCCGATTCCGTGCCTGAAGCTCATGTGTCCTGGCGCAGCGTCGCCCAGAGCCCGTGTGCGTGCAGGCGGGCGACGTCATGCTCGGCCTTCTCCCGCGTGCCGGCCGAGACCACCGCCTTGCCCTCGTTGTGCACCTGCAGCATCAGCTTGGCCGCCTTCGCCTCCGAGTAGCCGAACAGCTTGCGGAAGACGAAGGTCACGTAGCTCATCAGGTTGATGGGGTCGTTCCAGACGATCACGATCCACGGACGGTCCTCGCGCTCCCGTTCGTCCGCATCGGGCAGGTCGACCTCGACCGGCGCTTCCAGGACCTGGCTCATGCCCTCATTGTGGCGTCGGCGGGCGTCTCGGAGCGGACGAGCCCTTGCCGGCGGGCCAGGCTATGCCGCGTCGCCGTCCGTCGGCTTCTTCCGCGGCTGGGACTGCCTGGCGGCCGGATTCGGCTTGGCGGCCGGATTCGGCTTGGCGGCCGGCTTCGGCTTGGCGGCCCGCTGACGGGATGCGTCCTTCGCGGCGGGCTTCTTGGCGGGCTCCTTGGCGGGCTCCTTCTCCGTCTGTGCCTTGCCCGCCGGCGGCTGCGCCTTCTTCTCCGGGGCGGACTGGTGGATCCCGTAGGCGCTGAGGCGCGCCACGAGCGCAGGGTCGACGCTCTCGTCCTCGCCCTTGCGCCGCCGCGCCGGCGCAGGGGCTGCCGCTGCCGTACCCGCTCCGCCCTCCCTCGCACGGCGTTCGTCCTCCTCGAGGTCCCGCTTGCGGGCCTCGAGCCGTCGCTGCTTCTCGAGCTCCCGCGCCTCCTCACGGGCGCGCCACGCGGCCGCGTCCGCGGCCGCCTTGGCGGCCTTGGCCTCGTCCCGCGCTCGGCGGCTGGCAACCTCCTTCGCCGCCTTGGCCTTCTCGCGCGCCTGGCGGGCGGCCGCGTCCTGCGCGGCCTTGGCCGCCTTGGCCTCCTCGCGTGCCTGGCGGGCGGCCGCGTCCTGGGCCGCCTTGGCCGCTCTGGCCTCCTCGCGCGCCTCGCGGGCCGCGGCCGCCTGCGCGGCCTGCACGGCCTGTGCCTCCGCTTCCTCACGCGCCCGCTGCTCCGCCGCCTCGCGGGCGAGCGCTGCCTCCTGCTCCTCCCGCGCCTGCCGCTCGGCAAGCTCCCGCGCGGCCCTGGCCGCCTCGGCGGCCGCGTGTGCCTCGCGCTCGGCGGCCGCGCGGGCCTCGGCCTCCGCGACCTCGCGGGCCTCGCGCTTCGCGGCCTCGTCGGCCTCCCGCTCGGCCGCCTCCCGGGCCTCGCGCTCGGCGGCCTCGCGCTCCGCCTCCTCGGCCGCCCGCGCCGCGCGGGCCAGCGCCTCCTCGTGCGCCTGTCGCTCGGCGCGCTCCTCGGCCAGCCTCGCCGCCTCCGCCGCCTCGCGCGCCTGCTGCTCGGCGCGCTCCTCGGCCGCCCGTGCGGCGGCCGCCGCCTCGCGAGCCTCGCGCTCCGTCAACTCGTGCGCGACCCTCGCCTCGCGCGCCGCCCGTGCGCGCGCCAGTCGCGAGTCGAAGCGCCGCTGCTCTCGCTGCGTTCGCTCTGCCTCGAGCGCCATCCGCTCCGCGGGCGAGAGGAACTCGGGGACGTCCCGGCGCTCGCCCTCCGCGGCGGCGGCCAGGCTCGAGGGAAGCGGGGCGGGCGTCGGCGGGGACGCGACCGGGGGCGCCGGCGCGCGGGCAGCGAGGTCGCGGGCGCGCTCGTCCTCGAGCGCGCGCAGCGCGGCGCGCTTGATCTTCCCGCTTCGCGTCTTGGGGAGCTCGGAGACGAACTCGATCTCGCGCGGATACTTGTAGGGCGCGGTGACGCTCTTCACGTGCTCCTGCAACGCCTCGGCGAGCTCGTCGCTCGCCTCCCGCCCGCGGCGGAGCACGACGAACGCCTTCACGATCTGCCCACGATCGGCATCGGGCTTGCCGACCACTCCGCTCTCCGCCACCGCGGGGTGCTCGAGCAGCGCGCTCTCGACCTCGAAGGGCCCGATCCGGTAGGCGGCGCTCGTGATCACGTCGTCCGCGCGGCCGGCGAACCAGAAGTAGCCGTCCTCGTCGCAGGTGGCCCGGTCCCCGGTCACGTACCAGCTCCCGCGGAACACGGCCGCGGTCTCCTCCGGTGCATCCCAGTAGCGGTCGAAGAGCGACGGCGGGCGCCCGAGCAGCGCAATGTCGCCCTCTGCCCCGGCTTCCGCCTCGCGTCCCTCCTCGTCGATCACCGCCACGCGGTGGCCCGGGGTCGGGATGCCCATCGACCCGGGACGGACCTCGAGGCCGAGCGTATTGGCGACGAGGAGGGTGTTCTCGGTCTGGCCGTACCCGTCGTGGATCGTGAGGTCGAACGCGTCGCGGAACCGCTCGATCACCTGTGGGTTGAGCGGCTCGCCGGCGGACACCGCGTGGCGGAGCCGCGGGAGCGGGTAGTGCTCGAGCCCGTCGAGCTTCGCCAGCAGGCGGTACTCCGTCGGCGACTGACACAGGATCGTCACGCCCAGCTTGTCCACGAGGTCGAGCCGGTCGGCGGGGTCGAAGGGGCTCTCGTGGATGACGACCTCGGCACCGCGCGACCACGGTCCCAGGAGCACGTTCCAGATCGACTTCGCCCAGCCCGTCCCGGCGGTGCACCAGACGACGTCGCCGGGGCGCGCGCCGAGCCAGAACTCCGCCTGCATCCGCTTCGCGAACGCGTAGGCATGGGTGTGCGTCACGCCCTTGGGCTCGCGGGTGGTGCCCGAGGTGTAGAGCACGAATGCGTCCTCGTACCAGCGGGTGTCCTCCGTCGGCGCTCTCGTCGGCTGGCGCTGCAGCAGGTCCTCGGCTTCGTCGAGGTAGAGGACGTCGATCGGCCGCTCGAGCAGCCCCTGCATGGCGTCCACGTCGTCCTGCGCGCTGCGGTCGGCGACGATCAGCGAGGCCTGGCAGTGGCGGGCGCGAAAGGCGAGGTCCCCGCCCCGCAGCTGGTCGGGGCACGGGACGGCCACGAGGCCGCCCTTGATGGCGCCGAGCATGACGCCGAGCCACGCGGGCACCTTGCCCAGCAGCACGAGCACACGTCCCCCTTGCGGACAGCCCTTCGTGCCGCGCATGACGTGCGCCCAGCGCGCGGCCTCGACGGTGAGCTGCGCGAACGTGTACTGCTGCAGCACGCGGTAGTCGTCGACGAACGTGAGCGCGCGCCGGTTCGGGTCGGCCGCGAGGTGCTCCACGACGTCGCGCGTGAAGTTGAACTGCTCCGGGAGACCCCAGTCGTAGTCGACTGCGCTCAGGGCGGCCATAGGCCCTACGGCCCGTCTCCTTGCCAGCGCTCGCGGTAGTCCTCCCGCACCGGCCGGAACACGTCGAGCACGAGCGCCCCGTCCGGCCCGCAGTAGGCGGAGTGCTCCACGCCGCCGGGAAGGACGTAGCCCTCCATGGGCCCGAGCTCGTGGGAGACGCCGTCCACCACCAGCGCCTGCATGCCGCGGAGGACGATTCCCAGCTGCTCGTGGGGATGGCTGTGCAGCGGCACCTCCGCGCCCGCGTCGAACTCGATCAGGTTCAGCATCGCGCCTTCGCCGAAGAGCGGGCGACCCTGGACGCCGTCCGCGAGCGTGAACGCGCGAACGTCGTCGAACCGGACGAAGGTGGGCCGCACGGCGTGAGTATCGCAGCGGCCGGTCCCCCCTGTCACGACGCGGCGCCTGGGCCGGGAGGTCGCGGCTGGCCGGCGGGCGTGCGACCTGCAGGCGATATCGTGCCTCCGTGATCGCGGTCGCGCCCGACCTCCTGCGCCGCCAGGCGTTCCTCGACGGACGGTGGGTGGACGCGGATTCGGGGGAGACGTTCCCGGTGCTCGACCCCGCCACGGGCGAGACGATCGCCGAGGTGCCCCGCATGGGCGCGGCCGAGACGCGACGGGCGCTCGAGGCGGCGTCGCGTGCGCTCCCGGAGTGGAAGGGACGGACGGCGCGGGAGCGCGCGCGCGTCCTCCGCCGCGTCGCCGATCTGATGGAGGAGCGCGCCGAGGAGCTCGCCTCGCTGCTCGTCCTCGAGCAGGGCAAGCCGCTCGCCGAGGCGCGGGCCGAGATCGCCTACGCCGCGTCCTTCTACGAGTGGTTCGGCGAGGAGACGAAACGCCTCGACGGACGCACGATCCCCACCCCGTGGCCCGACAAGCGCGTCGTCGTCACGCGCGAGCCGATCGGCGTCACGGCGGGTATCACGCCCTGGAACTTCCCCTCGGCGATGCCCACCCGCAAGTCGGCGCCGGCGCTCGCCGTCGGCTGCACGATGGTGCTCAAGCCCGCGGAGCAGACGCCGCTGTCCGCGCTCGCCGTCGCGGCCCTCGCCGAGGAGGCCGGGGTTCCCCCGGGCGTCTTCTCCGTCGTCACCGGGGACGCCCAGGACGCGCCGGTGATCGGCGGCGAGATGACCTCCAACCCGCACGTCCGGAAGGTCGGGTTCACCGGCTCGAACGAGGTGGGGAAGCTCCTGATGGCGCAGTGCGCGCAGGGCCTGAAGAAGATCTCGCTCGAGCTCGGCGGCAACGCGCCGTTCATCGTCTTCGACGACGCCATCCTCGAGGAGGCCGTGGCCGGCGCCATCACCTGCAAGTTCCGGAACTCGGGCCAGACCTGCATCTCGGCGAACCGCATGCTCGTCCAGGACGGCATCTACGACGACTTCCTCGAGGCGTTCACCGCCGCCGTCGCCCGGCTCAAGGTCGCCGACGGGTTCACGCCGGACGTCAACGTGGGGCCGCTGATCGACGCGCCGGCGGTCGAGAAGGTCGTCCGGCACGTGGAGGACGCGCGCGAGCGCGGGGCCGACCTCGTGCTCGGCGGCGCGAGGCTCGAGGGCCAGTTCTTCGAGCCCACCGTCCTCACCGGCGTCGACGCGGAGATGGCGATGAGCTGCGAGGAGACGTTCGGCCCCGTGGCCGGCATCGCGCGCTTCACGAGCGAGGAGGACGCGGTGCGGATCGCCAACGATACGCCCTACGGGCTCTCCGCGTACTTCTACAGCCGGGACGTGGGCCGCATCCAGCGCGTGGGCGAGGCGCTCGAGTACGGCATCGTCGGCGTCAACACCGGCCTCGTCTCGACCGAGGTGGCGCCGTTCGGCGGCGTGAAGGAGTCCGGGATGGGCCGCGAGGGGTCGAGCTTCGGTGTCGACGACTGGACGGAGCTCAAGTACTGGGCCGTGGGGGGCATCGACCGGTGACCATCGTGGAGCAGCGCGACTACCACGTCTTCACCGGGAAGCTGCCCGAGCTCGTGCGCCTGTACGAGACCGAGGGCATCGCCATCCAGCAGGAGGAGCTCGGCGGCCTGGTGGGGGCCTTCACCGTCGACATCGGCGCGCTGTCCACCTACACGCACCTCTGGCGGTACGAGAGCTACGCCGAGCGCGAGCGGCGGCGCTCGCGGCTGCAGTCGCGCGAGGACTGGCAGGCCTTCCTCGGGAAGATCCAGCCGCTCATCCACACGCAGCAGAGCCGCATCCTCGTGCCGACCGCCTTCTCGCCGCTCCGCTGATGGGCAGCCTCGACGGCAAGGTGGCGGTCGTCACCGGCGGCGCCCAGGGCATCGGGCGGGCGATCGCGGAGGGGCTCGCCCGGGACGGCGCGAGGGTCGTGATCGCCGACGTGAAGGGCGCCGAGGAGGCGGCGGCCGCGTTCCCCGACGGCGTAGGGCTCGTCGTCGACGTCGCCGACGAGAGCGCCGTGCAGGGACTCGTCGACGAGACGGTCGCACGCTGCGGGTCGCTCGACGTCCTGGTCAACAACGCCGGCCTCTACGCATCGCTCGCGATGCGCCCGTTCACGGAGATCCCGTTGGACGAGTGGCGCACGGTGATGGAGGTCAACGTCGCGTCGATGTTCCTGACGTGCCGGGCGGCGGTGCCCGTCATGCGTGACCGGGGGGGAGGCGCGATCGTCAACATCTCCTCCGGGACGCCGTTCCGCGGAGTGCCCTTCCTCCTGCACTACGTGACGAGCAAGGGCGCCATCGTCGCCTTCACGCGCGCGCTCGCCAAGGAGGTGGGGAAGGACGGCGTGCGGGTCAACTGCGTCGCCCCGGGCTTCACCATGTCGGACGGGGTCAAGGAGCATCCGGAGGTGATCGAGAAGCTGCGCGACGTCTCCGTCGCTGCACGGACGATCCAGCGTGACCAGGTCCCGGACGACGTCGTCGGCGCGGTCGTCTACCTCTCCGGCCCGGGCGCCTCCTTCGTCACCGGCCAGACCATCGTCATCGACGGCGGCCAGTACTTCCATTGAGGCACTCGGCCGACGAGGGTGGGGGCCAGCCCCCGGGCGCGGCGTGAGGCTCTCCCTCTACGAGTTCCACACGGGCGTGGAGACGATCGGCGGCAACCGGGTCGTCTACGACGTCGCGGGCGACCGGGCCTCCTTCGGCGCGGCGACCGTGGACGGCCACGCGCTCGTGTGGCAGCTCGACCGTGACGAGCCGGAGGGCGCGCTCCTGTCGTCGCCGGTGCAGGTCGACCCGTTCGCGGGGTGGCTCCTCCGCTGCGACCGCGTGGACTTCCCCAAGGGCGGCGTGGCGTGGACCCACACGCATCCGGGGCCCGGTATCCGCTACCTCCTCCGGGGCGAGATCGAGATCCGCTCCAAGGAGCGCAACTCGTTCTACGGGCCGGGCGGCGCATGGTTCGAGTCCGGGCCCGAGCCCGTGTACGCACAGGCGTCGGCGCACAGCGAGACGGCGTTCGTGCGCGCGTTGCTGCTGCCCTCCGAATGGGCGGGCAAGCGCACCATCCACTACGTCGACCCGGCCGACGACGAGCGGCCGAAGCTGCAGCGCGCCACCGTCTTCTGCGAGCACGCGCTCACCCTCTGAATGCGTCGCGGCGGGCAGATCGTGGTCGACCAGCTGGTCGCCCAGGGCGTCGACCTCGTCTTCGGCGTCCCGGGGGAGAGCTACATCGCCGTGCTGGACGCGCTCCTCGACGCGCCGATCCGCTACGTCACGTGCCGTCACGAGGTCGGCGCCGCGAACATGGCCGAGGCCTACGGCAAGCTCACCGGCCGGCCAGGGGTCTGCATGGTCACGCGCGGCCCGGGCGCCACGCACGCCTCGTGCGGCATCCACACGGCGGACCAGGACTCCACCCCCCTCGTCCTGCTCGTGGGGCAGGTGCCCCGAGCGATGCGCGGGCGCGACGCCTTCCAGGAGCTCGACTACCCGAGCGTCTTCGGGACGATGACCAACTGGACGGCGGAAGCGGGCTCGGCGGACGACCTCGCGCCGGCGGTGGCGCACGCCTTCCGGGCGTCCGTGGCCGGCCGGCCCGGCCCGGTCGTTCTCGCGCTGCCGGAGGACGTGCTGGCCGAGGAGTCCGGTGCGGCGACCGTCGTCCCCGAGGAGGTGCAGCGAGAAGCGCCGGGCGCGGACGACCTCGCGCGGCTCCGCGAGCTCCTCGCCGCGGCCGAGCGGCCGCTCGTGATCGTGGGCGAGGGGGGGTGGAGCGCGTCGGCCTCGGACGACGTGCTCGCCTTCGCCGAGGCGAGCGGGCTGCCGGTCGCCGCCTCCTTCCGCTGTCAGGACTACGTCGACAACCACGCGCCCGTGTACTGCGGGCCGCTGACGCTCGGCGGCGACCCGAAGCTGCTCCAGCGCGTGCGCGACGCGGACCTCGTCCTGGCGCTCGGCGGCCGGCTCGGCGACATCACCACGCAGGGCTACACGCTGCTCGAGGCGCCACGACCGCGACAGGCGCTCGTGCACGTCCACCCGGACGCGGACGAGCTCGGCTCCGTCTACCAGCCGGCGCTGGGAATCGCCTCCGGCCTCCCGGAGGCCGCCGCGGCGCTGCGCGCGCTCGAGCCTGTCGCGTCCCGCTGGCGCGAGTGGACCGAGGCGGCGCGCGCCGACTACGTCGCCAACCTGCGCCACCGCCCGCTGCCCGGCGACCTCGACATGGGGGAGGTGATGGCCGAGCTGCGGGCTGCGCTCCCCGAGGACGCGGTGCTCGCGAGCGGGGCCGGCAACTTCACGGTCTGGGCGCACCGCTTCTACGAGTTCCGCCGGTACGGCACGCAGCTCGCGCCCGCGAGCGGGGCCATGGGCTACGGCCTCCCCGCCGCGATCGCGGCGAAGATCGTCCATCCGGAGCGCATCGCCGTCTGCCTGGCGGGCGACGGCGACTTCCTCATGACGGGGCAGGAGCTGGTGACCGCGGTGCAGGAGGACGCGCCGGTCGTCGTGCTCGTGGTGGACAACCGCATGCTGGGCACGATCCGCATGCACCAGGAGCGCCACTTCCCGGGGCGCGTGAGCGGCACCGATCTCGTCAGTCCGGACTTCGCGGCGCTCGCGCGCGCGTACGGCGGCCACGGCGAGCGGGTCGAGCGCACGGCGGACTTCGCCGGCGCGCTCGAGCGGGCACTCGCCTCGGGGCTTCCCTCGGTGCTCCACCTGATCGTCGACCCGGAGGCGATCACGCCGCGGCACACGCTCTCCGAGATCCGGGCCGCTGCGCAGGATGGGGCGTGACCTGCGCTGGTGTGCACTCAACACAAGCACGCGTCGGCGGCGTCGCGGCTGGTGTTGAATCAGGTCGACGCCGACGAGAAGGAGCGAACGCATGGCAACGTCGTATGCATCGACCGTGATCGACGCGCCCGCCGACCAGGTGTGGCAACGGATCCGCGACTTCAACGGGCTCGCCACCTGGCACGCCGGCATGGTCGCGAGCAGCGAGATCGAGGACGGGAAGGCGGGTGACCAGGTCGGGTGCGTGCGGAGCTTCACGCTGGCCGACGGCACGCACCTGCGCGAGCGGCTCCTCACCCACTCCGACGCGGACCGCTCGTACACCTACAACTTCGAGAAGACGCCCTTCGACGTCGACAACTACCACTGCACGATCCGCGTGACGCCCGTCACCGACGGTGACAAGAGCTTCGTCGAGTGGTGGACGACGTTCGACTGCGACCGCGACAAGCAGGAGCACTGGACCGGGTTCTTCGCCAACCAGGTCTTCCAGGGCGGCTTCGACGCCCTCAAACAGCAGTTTTCCTAGCCGGCGCAGCCCGGAATCCGCTCGCGCGGATTCCGGGCGCGCAAATCCCTGAAGGCGTCCGCTTCGCGGCCGCGGGCCACGGGGTTGCCGACGGCGTCTCCTGGTCCAGCACGCGAGAATCCCTGAAGGCGGCCGCTATTGCGGCCGCGGGCCACGGCGTCTCCTCACCGGCCGGGAACGGCGTTTCGTTAGGGTCGCGCCGTGCGCCGCGAGTACCGCGTGGAGGGCCAGGCCGAGCCGATCTCGCACTTCACCGACGCCGTCGCCGCGGGTGGGCTGCTCTTCGTCTCGGGCATCGTCGCGGTGGACGAGCGGCGCGAGCTGGTGGGCGGCGACGACGTCGTGACGCAGGCGCGCTGCGTGTTCGAGAACATGCGCCAGGTGCTCGCAGCCGCCGGCTGCACGTTCGCGGACGTCGTCAAGGTGACGCTGTTCCTCACGGACGTCGCCGACCGGCCGCTCGTCAACCCGGTGCGCCAGGAGGTGTTCGGCGAGACCCGGCCGGCGTCCACGCTCGTCGAGGTGCCGGCGCTCGTCATCCCGGGCGCGAAGATCGAGGTCGAGGCGGTGGCGGTGCTCCCGGGATGAGAGAGGAGATCCACCTCACGACGCGCCCGACGCTCTCCCACTCGTCCGATGCCGTGCGTGCTCGCGAGCTGCTCTTCGTCGCCGGGATCCTCCCCGTCGACGCCGGGGGCGAGCTCGTCGGCGGCGACGACGTCGTCGCCCAGGCCGAGCACGTCTTCGCGGAGCTGGGGGCCATCCTGGAGGCCGGAGGCAGCTCCTTCGCGGACGTGGTCAAGGTGACCGTCTACCTCACCGACGCCGCCGATCGGCCGCTCGTGAACCCGGTGCGGCAGCGGGCGTTCGGGGCGGCGAGGCCCGCGTCCACGCTCGTCGAGGTCACCGGGCTTGCCGTGCCCGGCGCCAGGATCGAGGTCGACGCGGTGGCGGCCTTGGCGTGACGGACGAGCTCAACGCCGTCGTCGCCTGGGTGGACGAGCCCGCGCTGCCGCGCGACGGTCCGCTCGCCGGGCGCCGCCTGCTCGTGAAGGACCTGATCGACACCGCCGGCCTGCGGACGACGTACGGCTCGAGGCTGTACGCGGAGCACGTCCCGGCTCGGGACGCGACCGTCGTCCGCCGTGCCGTCGAGGCGGGAGCAGTCGTGGTCGGAAAGGCGCACCTCCCCGAGTTCGCCTGGAGCGTGCTCGGACAGAGCGAGCTGTTCGGCACGTGCCACAACCCGACGCATCCCGGCCGGACGACGGGCGGGTCGAGCTCCGGCAGCGCGGCCGCGCTCGCCGCGGGGCTGTGCGACCTCGCGCTCGGCACGGACACGGGCTGCTCGATCCGCCTTCCCTCGGCGGCCTGCCAGGTCGTGGGGCTGAAGCCGCGCTGGGGCCGGATCCCGATGGACGGCGTCTTTCCGCTCTGCCCGACGCTGGACACGGTGGGGCCGATGGCGCGCACCGTCGAGGACGTGGCCCTGCTCTGGTCGGTGATGGCGTCGCGGCCGGTCCCCGAGCCCCGCCTGGCCGGCCTCACCGTCGGGCTCCTGCGGCAGCCGCCCGAGATCGGCGACGGTCGCCCCACGGAGACGAGCGACGCGGCCGAGGCATGGGTGCGGGATCTCGAGCGACTCGGCGCGCGCGTCGTCGAGGCCCGCGTGCCGGACGCGTCGGCCGACACCTGGCCCTTCTTCCAGTACGAGGCGCGCGAGTCGCACAAAGAGACGTACCCGGCCCGCGCGGGCGAGTACGGCGAGGCGATGCGGGCGAAGCTGGAGGCGGCGCACCGCGCCACCGACGACGCCGTCGCCGCCGGGCGCAGAGCGGTCGAGGAGTGGCGGCGCTTCCGACCCGAGGTCGACCTCTACGTCAGTCCCTGCTACGCGATCGAGCTTCCGCCCGAGGAGGCCGACGAGCTCGAGATCCGGCTTCCCCTGTCGTCGTTCCTGCGCTGGGTGAACCTCATCGGCTGGGCGGGTCTCGCCGTCGGGAACATGCAGCTCGTCGCGCCCGACGACGAGACGGCGCTCGCGGCCGGGCTCGCCTGGGAGCGCAGGTAACGTCCGCTTCGTGCGTGGTCTGGCGGTCGCACTCGTTGCGGTGACGCTCGCGGCGGCAGGCTGCGGTGGCGGGGAGGACAGCCACACACGTCCGCAGCTCGTGGAGCGCCTCGCCACGCTCTGCGAGGAGACCAGGGTCGCCGTGGAGGAGCTCGGGGAGCCGCGGGACGAGGGCGCCGCAGTCTTCCGGCCGTGGGCGGCGATCGGCCGCGACTTCGTCGCCGACGTGCGACGTCTCCAGGGAACGACGCCCCGCGAGCGGCGGCAGGTGCGAGCGCTCGCCGACTACTACGAGGGCTTCTACGACAGCCTGCGGCTCGGCTACCGGCAGTGGTCGCGCGGCGAGTCGACCACGATCAAGATGACGCTCGAGCGCGCCTACGCGCTGCTCGCGAGCGCGGAGAAGCTCGCCGGCCGCATGGGCGCCTCCGAGTGCGCCGTCCGGCCCTTCGACGAGGCGTAGCGGCCCGGCGGCACGTGGCGGATCTCCGCGATCGGGATCCGCTGCTGCGGATGCCGATCTTGCCGGGGTGGGGCATGTGGCTCCGTCGCGACCGGCCGCGGAGCGGCCGCTTCAGGGGTTTGCCGCCGCAGGCGGATCTCCGCGATCGGGATCCGCTGCTGCGGATGCCGATCTTGCGGAAGAATCACGTGCCGTCGAACTCGGGCGGGCGCTTGTCGACGAACGCCTCCACGCCCTCGCGGAAGTCGTGCGTCTGGCGGAGCAGCCCGTAGGCGAGCCCTTCGAGCTCGAGCCCGACGTGCAGCGGCGCGTCGTACGCCGCGTTGAGCACCCGCTTCGCCATCGCGAGCGCGAGGGGCGAATGGCGCGCCAGCTCGTCCACCAGCGATGCGACGGCCTCGTCCAGCCGGGCTGCAGGGACGACGTCCCCGACGAGGCCCAGGGAGAGCGCCTCGTCGGCGGGGATGCGGCGGCCGCGCATCACGACGTCCTTCGCGCGGCCCAGGCCGATCATCCGCGCCAGCCGCTGGGTGCCCCCCGAGCCGGGGATCATGCCGATCGTCACCTCCGGCAGCCCGAGCTGGACGTCGTCGCAGGCGACGCGGAAGTCGCAGGCGAGCGCGAGCTCGAGCCCGACCCCGAACACGTAGCCCTGGAGCTTCGCGACGACGGGCTTCGAGCACCGCTCCGGGGCGGCGACGTTCCTCGCCAGCTGCGAGACGACCCAGGGCGAGCGCTCCAGGAAGCCGGCGATGTCGCCGCCGGCCGTGAACTGCCCGCCGGCACCGGCGAGGACGACGAACCGGACGCCGTTGTCGCGGTCGAGCTCCGCGAACACCGCCGAGAGATGGGCCCGGGCCGCCATCGACACGCGGTTGAGCTTTCCCGGCACGTCCAGCGTGATCGTCGCCACGCGCCGCTCTGCATCGCGCTCGACCCGGAACCCGTCATGTTCGTCTGCCACGTCGTCTCCTTCGCGCCCTGTAGGGGCGAGATATATCTCGACCCTACGACGCCCGCTCGGTGAAGGCGGCGTCGTCGCGCAGGAGGCGCCGCAGGATCTTCCCGGACGCGCTCTTCGGCAGCGCGTCGACGTGGCGGTACTCCCGCGGACGCTTGAAGCGGGCGAGCGGCGAGGCGAGGCAGTGTGCATCGAGCTCCTCGTCGCTCGCCTCGCCGACGACGATCGCCACCACGCGCTGGCCCAGACGCTCGTCCGCGGCGCCGACGACGGCGACCTCGCGGACGCCGGGGTGGCTCGCGAGCACGTCCTCCACCTCGAGCGGGTGCACGTTCTCGCCGCCGGAGATGATCATGTCGTCCACACGGCCGTCGATCCAGAGGTCGCCGTCCTCGTCGAGGTGGCCCGTGTCGCCCGTGTGGTACCAGCCGTCGCGGATCGCCTTCGCGTCCGCGTCCGGCCGGTTCCAGTACCCGCCGAACGCCTCGTCGGAGGAGAGGTGGGCGCAGATCTCGCCCGTGACCGGCTCGATCCTGAGCCGCGTGTTCACGGCGGGGCGCCCCGCACAGCCGGGCTTCCCGGCCTGGTCGCGCCCGACGGAGAAGGTGTAGATCTCGGTCGACCCGTAGTGGTTGACGAACACGTCGGGGCGGAAGAGCTCCAGGCAGCGCCCCACGAGGGACGACGTCATCGCCGCCCCCGCGTAGCCGAGCGCGCGCACGCTCGCCAGGTCGCGCGTCCCGGCGTCGGGGTGGTGGACGAGGTCGTGGAAGAGCGTGGGGGCCAGGTAGAGCGAGGTGATGCGCTGCTCGGCGACGAGACGCAGCGCCTCGCCGGGATCCCAGCGCGCCTGCGGCGCGAAGCAGCCGCCCACGAGGTGCATGGCGAGGAGCGAATGGATGCCCATGGTGTGGTAGAGCGGCATCACGCCGAGGGTGCGGTCGCCGGAGAGGTACCCGTGCTGCAGGGCCTGCGACCACGCGCCGGCGCGGTCGGCGCGGTGCGAGCGCGGTACGCCTTTCGGCTTCCCGGTCGTGCCCGAGGTGTAGAGCATGAGCCCCGTCTCGCGCTCGTCGAGGTCGAGGGCTCCCGGATGCGGCGGCCCGTCGGGAAGGCCGTCCCCGTCGGCGACGACCACGCGCGCGCCGCAGTCCGCGATGCAGTAGTCGAGGTCCTCCTGCGAGAGGCGCCAGGAGAGGGGGACGCCGACGGCTCCCGCCCACCAGCACGACCAGAGGAGGAGCGCCGTGTCGAGCCGGTTGTCGAGCACGAGCGCGACGCGGTCGCCGCGCTCGACGCCGAGGCCGCCGGCCATCCGCTGAACGCGCGGCAGGAGCGTGCCGTAGGGGATCCCCGGGAACGCCTCCCGCTCGGGATGGCGCTCGCACGCGTCGAGGAGCGACTGGGCGAGGTTCACGCGGACCGTCCGCCGGGAGCGCCGCCGGCGTGGTCGAGGATCGCAGCCACGATGGGCGCATAGCCCGTGCAGCGGCAGAGGTGGCCCGAGAGGAGGTCGACGACCTCCGCCTTCGTCGGGCTGGGACGGCGCTCGAGGAGCTCGTGGGCGGCCATCAGGATGCCCGACGTGCAGAAGCCGCACTGGAGCGCGTGATGGCGGCGAAACGACTCCTGCAGGGGAGTGAGCGCGCCGTTGCCCGCCAGCCCTTCCACCGTGCGCACCTCGCACCCGTCGACCTGCGCCGCCAGCAGGAGGCAGCCGCGGACGGCGACCCCGTCGAGCTGCACGGTGCAGGCGCCGCAGACGCCGTGCTCGCAGCCGACGTGCGTCCCGGTCAGGCCCAGCCGGTGGCGGAGGAAGTCGGTGAGCAGGAGCCGGGGCTCGACCGTCTCCGCATAGCTTCGGCCGTTGACGACGACCTCGATCCTCATGTCGCCTCCTGTGCTTGTCCGCGAAGCAGGGATCCGCAGGGGCGGATCCCTGCCGCGGGGATCCGCCTGCGGCGGCAGACCCCTGAAGCGGCCGCTTCGCGGCCGGTCGCGTCCCTGCTCATGTCGCCTCCTGCAGGGCGCGCTGGACGAGGACGCCGGTGACGTGCTTCAGGTAGGCAGCGGTTGCGTGAATCGAGCCTGGAGGGTCGACGAGCGTGCGGGCGAGCGCTCCCGCCTCGGCGGCGAGCTGCGGCCCGGGGACCTCGGAGCCGACGAGCGTGCCGACCTCCTCGAGGACGACGGGCCGGTCGGTCACGGCCGCCACCGCGACGGTGGCTCCGTCGGGGGCGAGGCGCACCGCGCACATCGCGAGCGCGAAGTCGCCGGCGCGCAGCGCGAGCTCCGCGAAGGCGAATCGCTCGCCCGTGCCGGGCTGCGGCCACACCGTCGCGGTGACGAGCTCGCCCGGCTCGAGCACGGTATGGAAGTGCGTGACGAAGAAGTCCGCGGCCGGGATCTCGCGCCGGTCGGTGACGACGGAGCCCCCGGCCGCGACCAGGCAGAGCGGCAGCTCGGCGGCGCCGTCGGCGTGGGCGATCGACCCGCCGACCGTGCCGCGATTCCGCGTCACGACGTGGCCGACGTACGGCAGCGCCGCGCGCGCGAGCGGGTGGACATGGGGCGAGCGCTCGAGTGCGGCCTGGCGCACCGTCGCCCCGACGCGCACCCTCCCGTCCTCGACCGTGACCTCGTCGAGGCCGGCGCGGTTGACGTCGACGAGCACCGTCGGGCGCACGAGCCGCATGTTGAGCGCCGGCACGAGGCTCTGCCCGCCCGCGAGCGCCTTCGCATCCTCGCCGCCCTCTGCGAGGGCGGCCAATGCGTGCTGGAGCGACTCCGCTCGTACGTACTCGAGGGGCGGCGGCTTCACGGGGCGTCCTGCGCCGATTCCGCGCCGGCGGCATCGGCCATGAGCTCCCACACGCGCGGCGGCGTCAGGGGAAGCTCGAGGTCGTCGCGGCCGAGGGCGTCGGCGACGGCGTTCGCGATCGCCGCCGGCGCAGACATGGTGTTGCCCTCGCCGAGCCCCTTCGCCCCCAAGGCGGTGAACGGCGACGGCGACGACAGGTGGTCGACGCGCAACGTCGGCAGGTCCGCTCCCGTGGGCGCGAGGTAGTCGATCAGCGACGCCGTCATGAGGTTGCCCTCGTCGTCGTGGACGTGGCGCTCGAACAGCGCGGCGCCGGCGCCGTGCGCGAATCCACCGCGCACCTGGCCGTCGGCGAGTGCCGGGTTGAGCAGGCGGCCCGCGTCGTGCACGGTGACGTAGTCGACGACCTGGACCTGGCCCGTCGCCGGATCGATCTCGACCTCGCAGACGTCGACGATGAAGCCGTGGGCGGCAGACGAGGCGACGCGGTCCTCGACGTCCGGTGGGTCGAGGTTGGGGGCTGCCCAGTAGGCGACGGCCGCCAGGCCCGGCTCCATTCCCTGGGGAAGGCCCTCCGGGTTCCAATGGGCCGCTCCGGCGACACGGCGGAGCGAGAGCTCCGGGTCTCCGGCGTGCATCCGGATCGCGTCGACCTTCTCGCGCAGCGCTCGCGCGGCGGCCTGCACCGCGCCGACCGCGACGCCGGAGAAGCGCGACGAGTAGTTGCCGGAGGCGACCGTCCACGGCACGGTCGCGGTGTCGGTCTCGGAGAGCACGCTCACGGCGTCGGGCGTGCAGCCCAGCTCGTCGGCCACGACCTGCGCGACCACGGTGCGATGCCCCTGCCCCTGCGGCGTGCTCGCGAGCCGGACGGTGATCCCGCCCTGCGGGTCGACGAGCACGAGCGCTCCCTCCGCGTTCCCCGACTTGGGCAGCGTCGCGGCACGCTCGACCGCCGTCTGTGCGAGCGTGATGTAGCCCATGTTGGAGACGGACGGCTCCACGACGCACGCGAGCCCGACTCCGACGAGGCGCCCCTCCGCGCGCGCGGCGACGGCCGCCTCACGCCGTTCGGCCCAGCCCGCCAGCTCGAGCGCGCGCTCGAGGCAGGCTTCGTAGTCGCCCGAGTCGTACAGCGACCCCGACGGCGTCCGGTACGGCATGGCCGTGGCCGGCACGAGGTTCCGCCGTGCGACGTCCGCCGGGTCGAGGCCGAGACGGCGCGCCGCGATCGCCATCGTGCGCTCGAGCCCGAAGTAGAGCTGGGGGCCGCCGAAGCCGCGGTTGAGGCCGGACGGCAGCGTGTTGGTCAGCACCACGCGGTTGCGGACGGCGACGTCGCGCACGCCGTAGGCGCCCGAGAGCGAGCCGTGCATGCGGTAGAGGGTGGCCGGCTCGGGCGCGCGGACGTAGGCGCCCACGTCCTCGATCGCGTCGTAGCGGAGGGCGACGAGCTCGCCCTCGCGTGTGAAGCCGGCCTCGATCTCGGTCACGCGCTGCGTCGAGCTGGCGCTGCCGGCGAGGTGCTCGAGGCGGTCCTCGGTCCAGCGCACCGGCACACCGAGCGCGCGCGCGGCCAGGCCGACGAGGACGACGTAGGTGAACACGGACGACTTGATGCCGAACGAGCCGCCCGAGTCCGGCGGCGTCACCAGCCGCAGCTGCGCGCCCTTCAGGCCCAGCGCTGCGGCGGCCACGCCGTGCAGCGTGAAGGGGCCCTGGAAGTTCGCCCACGCGGTCAGCGTGCCCGTGCCCTCGTCCCAGCTGGCGACGACGCCGTAGCACTCCACCGGCGTGCAGGTGAAGCGCGGGAACCGGAACGTCTCGCGCACGACGAGGTCGGCGCGGCCGAGCGCCTCGTCGACGTCGCCGTAGTGGAAGGAGCGGTCGTGGATGCAGGCCTCCGTCGCCGCCGCCGCCACCGGGTCGAGGACCGGCTCGAGCGGCTCGTACTCGACGGCGACGAGCTCGGCGGCGTCCTCGGCCATGTAGCGGTCGCGCGCCACGACGATCGCGAGCGGCTCGCCGGCGTACCGCGCCGTCCCCGCGGCGGCCGCGTAGAAGGGGACGGGGGAGTCGATCCCGGCGGGGAAGGGCCGCGACATCGCCTGCACCTCGTCGCCCGTGAGCACGCCGACCACGCCGGGCAGCGAGCGCGCCGCGCCCGCGTCGACGGCGACGCGCGCGTGCGCGAGCTGCGAGCGGACGATCGCCGCGTGGCACGCACGAGGCACGGGCTGGAGGTCGTCCACGAACCTGCCGGCGCCGCGCAGCAGCGCCTCGTCCTCCACGCGAGGAACGGAGCGCCCGACCCAGGTGCCCGTCTCGGTGGCGGCCGTCACGACCGGGTCGGCGCGGCCTCCGCCGGCAGGTACGCCGCCGACGGGCTTCCGGCCGGGGTGAACAGGCCGAGCACGGCCAGCTCCTCGTCGCCCGCGTTCTCGACGATGTGGACCTCGCGCGGCGCGAGCCGGAAGGCCGTCCCCGCCGGCGCCTCCTCCGTCGTCCCGTCGGCCCGGTGGACGCGCGCGTGACCCCGCCGCACGACCACGATCTCGTCGTAGAGGTGGTAGTGCCAGGGCGCCCTGCCGGGCGGCACGTAGCCGAGGAAGAGCGTCGCCCGCTCGCACCCGTTGGCCGGCCCGAAGAGGATCTGGAAGGAGCGCTTGCCCGTGGCACGGCTGCTCTCCACCGCGTCCTCCTGCACGGTGACCGCGCGGTCGCCGAGCGGGGCGTGGCGCTCGGCGCCTCGGGCGATCGTCCCCACGACCGCACGCAGGCCGCCGTCGGAGGCAACGACCGCCGACTCGCCGGCGAGGACGAGCGCGGCCGTGCCGGTGGAGAGGTCGTGCACGACTCCGTCGAGCTGCACCGTGCCGCGGCCGTCCTGGACGACGAGCACCGAGTCGCCGTCGTCCGAGCCGACGGCGAGCGATCCCCCCGCCACCACGTCCACGGTCTCGAGAGAGAGGGGCGAGCTCTCACTGGGCGCGACGAGCGCGCTCTCGGCCGGCCCTTCGCGGGTCACGCGCGCTGCCAGAGCTCGGGACGGCGCTCGGTCGCAGCCGACACGAGCGCGGCGTCCGGTCCGCCGCGCTCGAGCGCGCGGAATGCCTCCAGCACCGCCCGCGGGTCCCGACGGTGGCGCTTGGCGGCGAGCGTCAACGGCTCGCGCACGGCGCCGCCGCAATGGGCGCACGGGAACTGGATGCGGGCCATGAGCGTCGCCGCCTCGCCGCCGGGGTAGCGGCGGAGCAGCTCCAGGATCGTCGTCGAGCCGCGGATCTCATCTCCGCAGATGTCGTCCGGCAGCGTGCCGCGAGCGGCGAGGCCCGGGATCGCACGCCGGGCGGCCTGCGCGTCCGGCTGAAGCCGGACGCGAGGGACGTGCGCTGCGTCGCGCTTCGGCGCGGCGCGACCGGTCTCGACCGCCAACGTCAGGCCCCCACGTACGTGAACACTCTCTCGTCCGCCGGCTCCATCCGCACGGCGTTGCGCGGCAGCTGGTAGCGCGCGTACGGGAGCACGACGACCTTGGCGTCCGGGCCGTGGCGCTCCATCGCCTGCGCGAAGGCCTCGTCGAGCGAGGTCGTCGCCTCGAGCCCGATGTCGGCTGCCAGGCCGAGGTTCTCCTCGAGCGTGACGAGCGTCAGGCGCTTGCGGGTCATCACCTCGTAGATCGGCACCCAGATGCACCCGGCCCACATCTGGATCGCGCGCGCGTGGATGTCGCGCAGCACCCGTTGGTAGTTCTCGGCGCTCGGCGGCATGTACGGCTTCATCAGGTCCATGAGCGCCAGGCCCGGGAAGTCGCCGATCGCCGTCGACACGCCGGGCGAGGGCGAGCAGTAGATGAGGGTGCCGCCGTCGGAGACCACGAGATCGGCGGACATGCAGCCCCAGCCCGTGTGGAAGAAGAGGTGGTCGGTGGGCGCGAAGACGCCGCAGATGGCGATGTCGGCCTGGCCGTGCTCGGGCACGAAGCTGTCGTACGCGTAGACGGCGTTGAAGCGCCGGATCGCCTCTCGGTGCGCCTCCGGATGCGAGCCGAAGACGCAGTCGATCACGCGTCCGTGGGTGTCGAGGATGACGTTCATGGTGCAGTCGAGCCCGGCCATGGAGGCCACCTCGTCGATGTCCGAGCGCATCGGCCCCGCGTAGGCGCCGTAGTGCGTCTGCGGCGACGTGACGAAGGCGCAGTGGTTCGACTCCACGGTCTCATCCGAGACGACGCCGGGAAGGATGAGCTTGCCGCCGCCGCCCGCGCCCCAGTGGTTGGCCTGGGCCTGGCCGATCGTGATCGTGAAGTCCGCCGAGGCGACCTCGTCGAGGAGCCACACCGGCGTGCCCCCCGACGAGACGCCGACGAACGTGTAGGCGTCGGGGTTCTGCGGGTCGTTCTGGTGGAACGACCAGCCGTTGCGCTCCATGCGCGCCAGGTTCTCCCGGCCCACCTTCTGCTCCGTGTCGGACTCCGACATCGGGAAGACCTTCCCGTTCGCGCAGCAGACGCGCACGTCGGTGATCCCGGCCTCCTCGACGGCGTCGAACACGGCCGGCAGGAGCTTCGAGGACGGCGTGGGGCGGAACTGGTTGTCGATGATCACGGCGACGCTCGTCTTCCCGGCGAGCAGCTCGGCGAACGCCGGCCCGTCGACCGGGGCGCGCAGCGCCTCCCGCGCGGCGGCGGTGGCGTCCGGCACCGGCTCCGGCTCGTCGGGGGAGATCACGCCGATGAGGCTCGTGGTGGGGATCTCGAGCTCGAGCGTGTCGCGATGCTTCTTCGAGTCGTCGTCCGTGGCGCCGATCGCGAGCGGGTCCATGGACTCGTACGGGATGACAACGCGGGTCGTGTCGCTCACTTCCGTCCTCCGTCTGCGCAGGCTGTCGCCAGTGAGGCTACGACCGGGTCGGCGGCCGGTCAAGAAAATCGATTATCGGTGACCTGACCGTTGAATCCGCTTGGGTGCGTTGTTACGGTCCCCCGCGCGTTGAGCGATCGTCTCCCGAGCCTCGACCTTCGATCGCTGCTCCCGCGGCTTCTCGTTGCCGTGCTCGTCGGCTTCGCGCTGCTCTACGTCGTCGTCATCGCCGAGCCGACGCCCGAGGTGGGCGGCAACTGGCGGACGACCAACTTCGGCTCGCTGTTCGACGACTGGCGCAGCTTCACGCGCACGTTGCTCAACGGGCTCACGTTCGCGGGCCTGCTCTTCATCGTCGCGAGCGGCTTCTCGCTCATCTTCGGGCTCATGCGCGTCGTCAACATGGCCCACGGCTCCTTCTACCTGCTCGGCGGCTACATCGCCTACGAGGTGCAGCAGGAGATGACCGGCCAGGGCTTCACCATCCTGAGCGCGGAGGTGACGACCTGGGAGTGGATCTTCCCGGCGCTCGTCGCCGCTGCCACCATCGCGGTGGTCGGCCTCGTCGTCCAGCAGGTCTTCCTGCGCTGGAACCAGGGGCAGGAGCTCCGCCAGGCCCTGATCACGATCGCCATCTCGGTGATCGTCGCCGACCAGGTGATCGCCCACTTCAATGAGGGCATCGCCTCGACCATCACCTGGCCGGGCTGGACCGACCGTCTCGTCGAGCTGCCGCTGCTCGGCATCGATTACTCGCTCACGCGGCTGGTCGTCCTGTTCCTCGGGGTGCTCGTGGCCGCGGCCCTGTGGGCCTGGCTCTACCGCACCCGCACCGGCATGGTCATCCGCGCCGGCGTGGACGACCGCCAGATGACCTCGGCCCTCGGCGTCAACATCCAGCGCACCTTCGCGCTCGCGTTCGTCGTCGGCTCCGCCCTGGCGGCGTTCGGCGGCGTCGTCGGCGCGTCGCAGGGAGCGGTCGCCGCGGGCCAGGACGGGCAGTGGCTGCTCAACTCGCTCGTCGTGGTGATCATCGGCGGCATGGGCTCCCTGCTGGGCGCCGCGGCCGGCTCCCTGCTCTACGGGCTCGTCTTCTCGTTCTCCGCCGTCTACCTGCCCACGACCGGCGGCAACTGCTGCACGCAGTACTCGATCGTCTTCACGTTCATCCTGCTCGCTCTCGTGCTCGCCTTCAGGCCGCAGGGCCTCTTCGGGAGAGCGGCGTGACGGGCCTGGCCGCGACGAAGAGGTGGGTGGAGCGCGGCGTCGGCCTCGCCGCGCTCGTGCTCGTGGCGCTCGGGCCGGCTGTCTTCAACGACTACTGGGCGGACGCGATCCTCACGCAGACGTTCATCGTCGGCATCGCGGCCGCGAGCCTCATCTTCCTCTCCGCGTACGGCGGCATGATCTCGCTCGCCCAGACGGCGATGATGGGCGCCGCCGGCTTCATCCTCGGCAACATGGTCACGCAAAGCGCCCCCGGGGGCGAGACGAAGGGCCTCACGCTCGGCTGGGACCCGACGCTCGCGATCGTGCTCGCCCTCCTGGGGACGACGCTGCTCGGCCTCGTCTTCGGCGCCATCGCCTCGCGCAGCACCGGCATCTACTTCCTGATGATCACGCTCACCTACTCGGTGATCGGCTTCTACTTCGTCGGGCAGGTGACGAACGTCTCCGGCTTCTCCGGCATCTCCGGCATCAACAGCTACACGCCGGGGTTCGTGGGCGACATGGTCAACGACCGCTACCGCCTCTACTACATCGCGCTGGGCGTGGCGATCGTCGTCTACGTCCTCATCCGCTACGTCGTGCGGACGCCCTTCGGCCTGGCGTTGCAGGGCGTGCGCGACGAGCCCGTCCGCATGAGCTCGCTCGGGTACGCCGTGCCGCTGCACCGCACGCTCGCCTTCGGGTTCGCCGCGTTCCTGGCCTCGCTCTCCGGCGTGCTGCTCGTGTGGTGGCAGGGGCAGATCGCGCCCGGCGACATCGGGCTGCAGGCGACGATCGACCTCCTCATCGTGGCCGTGATCGGGGGCCTCGGGCGGGTGGAGGGCGCCTGGCTGGGCGCGCTCGCCTTCATCGTCATCAACAACTACATCCGCGACAGCTGGCTGACCGAGCTCCTCGACGACGTCAGGATCGGCGGCAGCTTCAACACCATCATCGGGCTCGTCTTCCTCGCGATCGTGATCGTCTCGCCCGACGGCCTCATCGGCCTGTGGGACCGCCTCTGGGGTCTCGCCACGGGCTCGCGCGACCCCGATCGACCGGCGATGGCACCGAGCCCGGCGGGACAGCAGAGCTGAGGAAAGGAGGGGTCGACGCAACCTCGTGACCGTGCACACGTCTCATCCAGTCAGGTTCACCATCGACGAAGGAGGGCAACAGGAATGAGCCGACTCAACCGGCGCTGGAAGCTCGCGCTTCCTGCACTCGGCGTGCTCGCGATCGCCGTCTTCGCGGCCGCCTCGACGTCGCTCGCTGCGAGCGCGCGCGAGGTGCGTGTCGCGATCATGACCGACTGCAAGGGCGCCTTCGGCTTCGGCTACGAGCCCGACATCGGCGGCGCCCAGGCGGCGTTCGCCCAGTTCGCGGGCGGCAAGCCGAAGAACCCGAAGAAGCCGTCCGCGGGCATGACGGGCATCAAGGTGGGGAACACGTCGGTCAGGATCGTCGGCTACGGCTGCGGCGACGACACGGTGCCCACCGCCATCAAGGAGACGCGTCGGCTGATGGAGCAGCTCAGGGCCGACGTCATGATCGGGCCGCTCTCCGGTGACGAGGCGGTCTCGGTCGCGAACTACGCCAAGACGCATCCGACCAAGACGTTCGTGATCGGCACGGCCGGGTCGCAGGACCCGACCCTGCAGATCGCGCCGAAGAACGTGTTCCGCTACCACGGCGACGGGGCCCAGTGGAACGCCGGCACCGGCGAGATCGCCTACAAGCGGCTCGGCTGGCGCAACGCGGCCATCATCATGGACGACTACAGCTTCGGCTGGACGTCCGCGGCCGGCCTCATCGCCGACTTCTGCGCGATCGGCGGCAAGATCACGAAGCGCGTGTTCCCGCCGCTGAACACGACCGACTACGCCTCCTACATCCAGCAGCTGCCGCCGCCCGACCAGGTCGACGGCTACTTCTGGGTCGTCGGCGGCACAGGCACGGCGGCCAGCCTGAAGGCGTTCGAGCAGGCATTCGGCGCGCTCAAGCCGAGCCAGCACATCGGCAACCTGTTCTTCGCGTTCCTCGGGGCCGACAAGGTCGTGGCGCCGAAGGTCGTCGGCTCGTACGTCGGCGGCTTCGGCACGGGGCCGGGCCTGAAGACCAAGCAGGCGAAGGCGTACGAGGCCGTGGTGGCGAAGCACTATCCGGGCCTCAACGGCGGCAACTACGCCGACGGCTTCGTCTACAACTACTACAACGCGGCGTGGGCCTTCGTCCGCGGGCTGCAGGCGTCGGGCGGCCAGCTCGGGGCGAGGCTCCAGGCGAGCATGCCGCGGACGAACAAGTCGGGCTACGAGGTCTCCGACGGCGGCCTCGTGCGGCTCGACGCGAACCGGCAGGCGGTGCAGGACCAGTACCCGCTGCAGGTCGTCAAGAACGCGGACGGCTCGATCGGGACGGCTGTCGTCGGCTACGTGCCGAACGTGAACCAGTCGTTCGGCGGGCTCTTCAAGAAGACGAGTCCCGCTCCCGGCCGCACGCAGCCGCCCTGCGTGAAGAAGAAGCTGCCCTGGCAGGGCAAGATCAAGGTCGTCAAGAACGGGGTCATCACCAACCAGACCATCAGGTAGGTCGGTGACGGAACCGCAGCAGAGCGCCGAGCCGATCCTCCGCCTGCGGGGGGTCGGCCGGCGCTTCGGCGGCGTCCAGGCCGTGCGCGACGTCGATCTCGACGTCGCGC
>DATBIN010000070.1:0-22321 GCA_036556925.1 Gaiella sp. | reverse complement strand
TCTCCAGCACGATGCCGGCGTCGCGCAGGAGCTCCATGAGGCCCGGATCCTCCGCTGCGAGGATGCCGTGGCCGATGCGGTCGGGCCGTAACCGCTCGACGACCTCGGCGATCTCCTCGCGGCCGTGCGCCCCGCCCTCTTCGCCGACGTGGATCGTGATGCCCAGACCCGCCTCGCGGGCGGTCTCCACCATCGGCTCGAGCTGTGTGTAGTCGTACCGGCCGCCGCCGGGCCGCGGCCCGGCGATGTCCACGCCGACGATCCCGCGGGCCGACCAGCCGATCGCCTTCTCGACGATGATCTCGTTCTGCCGGCTGTCGAAGGTGCGGTCCATCATCAGGATCAGCCCCGCCCGGACCTGCGGGTACTCGAGCCGCGCACGGTCGAGCCCGCGAATCGCGGCGAGGATGATGTGGTCGAGGTCGCGCTCGCCGCCGCGGTTTCGCTTCATCGGGTTGAAGCGGAGCTCCAGCGTGGTGATCCGCTGCGAGCGGTAGGCGCCGCCGATGGCACCGTGCACGGAGCGCTCGACCGCGAGCGGAGAGGACTGGATCAGCTCCGTCCAGTGGTAGATCGCGTCGAGCGCGTCGAGGTTCTCGACCCCGCGCGGGTCGGAGACGGTGACGAGCGCGTTGAACTCCCAGTAGTCCTTGACCGGCAGCGCGATGCCCTGCTCGTGCGCGAGCGACCAGAGGATGTCCGAGGCGACGGAGCCGCCGAGGTGCGTATGGAGCTCGGCGAGCCCTTCGTCGGGGAGAACCATCCTCGACGAGTGTATCGGCGCGTGTCCGGCCGGCTTTCGGTCAGCGTGCGCCACGGGCGTCTGTCGTCGTTTTCCTCATCGTGTCTGGGTGTGACACGAAGGAAGCGGCCTGGCGCGCGGCGCGATCCGAGCTGAGGTTCGGGCTGGACCCCGAAGGTCAGACCGAGGTATGGGCAGTCCGCTGTGAGATCGCCGCCGCCAGCGAGACGACCTCGCCGACGACGACGAGCGCCGGGGCTGGGAGGCCCTCGGCCGCCTCGGCGAGCTCGGCGAGCGGGGCGATCACCTCAGCCTGATCGGACAGCGTGCCGCGCGAGACGACGGCGGCGGGCGTGTCCGCCGGCAGGCCGGCGCCGATCAGCCCCGCCGTGACACGCTCCAGGCGGCCGAGCGACATGAAGAGCACGATCGTGCCGCCCGCGCGGACGAGCGAGTCGTAGTCCGGCTCCGAGCCGTCGGCGGCGTGGCCCGTGGCGAGGGTGACGCGGTCGGAGAGGCCGCGGTGCGTGACGGGGATGCCGACGGCGGCCGGGACGGCTGCGAGCGAGGAGACTCCGGGCACGACCTCGAAGGGCACGTCCGCCTCGGCGAGCGCGAGCGCCTCCTCGCCGCCGCGGCCGAAGACGAAGGGGTCGCCGCCCTTCAGGCGCACGATGTCGAGGTCACGGCCCAGCTCGACGAGCACGCGATTGACCGCCTGCTGGCCGAGGTCCTCGCGGCAGATGCGGAGCGCGTCCGCAGGCGCCTCGTCCACGAGCTCCTCGGCGACGAGGCGGTCATAGACGACGACGTCGCAGACCCGCAGGCGCTCGAGCCCGCGGACGGTGAGGAGACCCGGGTCGCCGGGCCCGGCGCCGACGAGCGAGACCGTCATGCCGCCTCCAGGGGCGTGTCCGGCCGAACAGCGGGGTCGGGCGGAAGCCTGACCACCCCGCCGTCGCTCTCGTGCGGGCGCCTCGCGCCGAGCGCCGCCGCCACGATGCCGGCGAAGTAGTCGCGGCGTGCCTCGTACGTGTCGAGATTCGCCTTCGCCCACGGGCGCAGCTCGCGCAGCGTGCGCGCGAGCTCCGCGTGCTCGGGGCGGACGACCACGGCGATGTCGTCCCGCAGCCGCTGCGCGAGAGCGGGGGAGGCGCCGCCCGTGGAGATGGCCACGGCGATCGGGTCCTCGCGGTGGACGGCGGGGAGGATGAAGCTGCAGAGCTCGGGCACGTCGACGACGTTGCAGAGGAGCGAGCGGGCCTCCGCGTCGCCGAACACGTGCCGGTTGACCTCGGGCGTCGACGTCGCCGCCACGACGAGGAAGCGGCCGTCGAGGTCGCTCGTGCGATAGCGCCGACGCACGAGCTCGACGTCGAGATGCTCCAGCGCGTCGACGATCTCCGGCGCCACGACCGTGACGCTCGCGCCGCAGTCGACGAGCCCTTCCACTTTCTCGAGCGCGACGCGGCCGCCGCCGACGACGAGCACGCTCCGGCCCTCGAGGTCGACGCAGGCCATGTAGTAGCGCTTGTCCGCCATTCACACTCCGACGCTCGCCAGGCGAGCGCCCTGCCGGTCGAGCCGCACCGAGAGCTCGGCGCCGCCCGCTGCCAGGGAGAGCGTGAACGCGCCGGGGCCGACAGCGGTCAGGGAGACGCTCTCGAGCGGCTGTCCCTGGAGCGAGGCCAGGGCGTCGTTGACCGCCTTCGCGCTCGCGGTGAGCTCGGCGCCGCCGGGCAGCTTGCGGTAGGCGCGCAGTGCGGCCTGCTCGCCCGACGGGCCGTACATCGCCCGCACCCTGCCCGACTGCAGCGCCAGCGCGAGCAGCCGGTCGAGCTCCGAGAGGTACTCGTCGGGCAGGGCGTCGCCCCGGTTCAGGGCCTCGGCGAGCCCGTCGAGCAGCTCGCGGTACTCGCCCGCCTGCACGACGTCGCGCACGGCCTCGACCTCCGCCAGCGCGACCTCGCGCTCCTCGCCCGCCAGCGCCACGCCCACCACGCTTGCGGTGCTCATGCGCGTGCCTCCTTGCCCAGGATGGCGTGCAGCTCGTGCTCGAAGCCGCCCGTCTCGATCGCGCAGTGCATGCCGCACTCCTTCGGCGCGTCCGACTCCCACCACCACCGACCGGCGCGCGCCGGCTCGCCGGGGGCGATGGCGCGCGTGCACGGCGCGCAGCCGATCGACGTGTAGCCCTTCGCGTAGAGCGCGTGGACGGGGACGTCGTTCTCCCGCAGGTAGTCCCACACCTCGTCCTCGGTCCACTCGGCGAGGGGGTTGAGCTTCACGATGGCCTCGTGGTCGTGGTCGATCTCCACCTTGCGGATGTCCGAGCGCGACGCCCACTGGTCGCGGCGGAGCCCGGTCACCCAGGCGTCGAGGCCGGCGAGCGCGCGGTTCAGCGGCTGCACCTTGCGCACGTTGCAGCAGAGCAGCCGGAGCTCCACGGAGCGCCGGAAGAGGTTCGGGCCGTTACGGTCGACGAGGCGCTGCACCTGCTCGGCGTCGGGTGAGAGCAGCTCCAGCCGGAGGCCGTCGTAGCGCTCGCGCAGCTCCTCGATCAGGTCGTGCGTCTCCGGCGGGAGGCGGCCCGTGTCGATCGAGAACACCCGGACGGCCGGGTCGATCTTGTACGCCATGTCGATGAGGGCGACGTCGCCCTCCTGGAAGGCGGTCGAGAGCGCGAGCCGGTCGCCGAAGCGCTCGACCGCCCACTCGAGGACGTCCCACGGCTCCTGTCCCTCGAACTCGACCGAGAGCTCGCCTGCCTCCAAGTCGTCCAAGAGCTCGACGGCACTCATGCCGCTTCCGCCTCCTCCCTCCGGCTGCGTGCCGGCTCGCGCCCGGCGAGCACGCCGAGCTCCTCGTCGCTGACCCTGTCCGTGAAGTCCCGGAAGCTCTCGCCGTCCGCGCGCTGCTCAAGCCAGCCGCCGATCAGCCCTGCGACGAGCTCGTCGAGCTCGTCCGTCACGACGCGCCGGAACACCGGCCGCGCGATCGCCGGACGCGGGCCTACGGCACCCCGCAGGTAGACGTCGAAGGCCTGCTGGCGCTGGCCGGACGCATCCCGAGCGGTCGTGCCCTGGAAGCCGAGGTCGCCCACCCAGTGCTGCGCGCACGCGTGGGGGCAGCCGTCGAGGTGGAGCCGCAGCTCGCGGATGTCGTCCCCGAAGCGCTGCTCCAGTCCCTCGATGAGCGAGCCGAGCCGCGTCTTCGTCTCGGTGACGGAGAAGTTGCAGTGCGGCTCCCCGGTGCAGGCGATCGACGCGCCGCGCACCGGGTTCGTGTCGAGCGGCAGGCCCAGCGCGGCCAGCTCCGCCACGGTCTCGGCGACCGCGTCGTCGGGGACGTCGGCGAGGACGAGGTTCTGCTGGCGGGTCACGCGTGCCTCGCCGCCGAGCCGCTCCAGCAGCTCGCCGAGCGCGCGGAGCTGCGCCCCGGAGACGAGCCCCAGGTGCACCGGCACGCCGACGTGGGTGAGGCCCGGCTGGCGCTGGGCATGGAGGCCCATGTGGTCGGCGGGCTCGCCGTCGAGCGGCTCCAGGCGATGGTCGGGGAGCGCGCGCCCGAGCCGGCGCTCGACCTCGGCGCGCATCCCCTCCGGGCCGATGTCGTCGATCATGAACTTGAGGCGCGCCTTCACGCGCGACACGCGGTAGCGCAGGTCCTCCCTCCAGGCGTCGAGGATCGCGCGCAGCACCTCGATCGCCTCCTCGCGCCGGATGAAGACCCCCAGCTCGCGCCCGATGCGCGGCACGGAGGAGAGGCCGCCGCCGACGAGCACGGCGAAGCCGGGCTCGCCGTCGCGGAGCGTGCCGACCAGCGCGATGCAGTTGATCTCCGGCGCGAAGCAGCGGTCGGCGCAGGCGCCGATCGCGATCTTGTGCTTGCGCGGGAGGTCGACGTAGTCGGGGTGGCCGGTGAAGAAGGCGTGCGCCTCCTCCACGACCGGCGTCGCGTCGAAGAGCTCGTCGTGCGCGATCCCGGCCACGGGGCAGCCGGTGATGGCGCGCACCGCGTCGCCGCAGCCGCCCAGGCTCGTCAGTCCGGCCCCGTGGAGGCGCTCGAGCACGGCGGGCAGCGTCTCCAGGCGGAGGTAGTGGAGCTGCACGTTCTGGCGGGTGGTGAGCTCCGCCTCGCCGCGCCCGAGCTCGAGGGAGAGGTCGCCGATCGCCTGCAGCTGCGGCGGGGTGAGCCGGCCGGCCGCGAGCTTGATGCGCAGCATGAAGGTGCCGACCTTCGGCTTGTCGTGGTAGAGGCCCCACCACTTGAGCCGCACGATGTCCTCCTCGGGGACGTCGGCGTAGCCCGAGGCGATGAGCGCCGGCAGCTCCTCGACCATGCCCAAAGGGCTCTTCTCGCGCTTCAGCCGCTCGACGCTGTTCCGCTTGAGCACGAGCTCGAGCGTGGGGGGCTCTGCGGGTGCACGGCGCTCTCGCGCCGCCGAGGCGGTCATCGCTGCTCCTCCCGGATCGTGCGTCCGACGGCGACGCTATCAGATGTATAGCAACGTCACTTCAATCGAACAAGTAACGTCGCTTCAATCTCGATAGCCGCCCGCTCGACCTCGGAGGTCTCAGCGCGTCGTGACCCGCGCCACGAGCGCCTGCAGCTCGGGAAGCCACGCGGGGTCGACGCCGTGCGGGTACGGGGTCTCGAGCCAGGTCAGGTCGGCCCCGCCGGCCTGCAGGACGTCCCGCGCCTCCCGCCCGAAGTCCGGTGGGATGACCTGGTCCAGCGATCCGTGGGCGACCGCGACGGGCAGGCCCTCGAGCGCGTCGAGCGAGAGCGGATAGCCGGGCACGCGGGGCAGGAACCCCGAAAGCGCGATGACGCCTGCCGGGCGGGTGCGTCCCCGCCCGAACGACATTGCGTAGGCCATCACGCTGCCCTGCGAGAAGCCGCCGAGGACGGTGCGGTCGAGCCCGACGGGCAGCTCGTCGAGGAGCTCGGCGAGGAGCGCCACGCTCGCGGCGAACGTCTCCGGCTCGGGCGTCGGGATGCCGCCGAGGCGGTACCAGTGGCGGCCGCCGGGAGGAAGCGACAGCGGCCCGCCCGGCGCGATCGCGTGGAGCCGCCGGTCGGGGTCGAGCAGGTCGAACAGCGGCACGAGGTCGTGCTCGTCCGCGCCGCGGCCGTGCAGGAGGACGAGCGCTCCCTCGGGCTCGCCTGCCGCGGGCCGGACGGCACGCTGGAGCGACATGGTCAGCCCCTACGACGCCGACCGCGTGGCCGGGTGGACGCGCGGGTTCTCGATCGGCGTGAGCACGCGCTCCACCTGGGGACGCAGGTGCTCGAATGCCGGCGGCAGGATGAGGGCCTCGCCGAGATGCTCGGGGTCCTCGTCGACCGCGAACCCCGGCCCCATGGTGGCGAGCTCGAAGAGCACGCCGCTCGGCTCCCGGAAGTACACCGAGCGGAACCAGAAGCGGTCGATCACCGGCGTCGGGTGCAGGCCGGCCTCTGCGACCCGCTGCCGCCACGCCTCGTGGTCGTCGTTCTGCGATCCCCAGGCGACGTGGTGCACCGTGCCGGCGCCGGGCACGCCGGGCCCGGAGGCCGGCGGCTCGTCGTAGGCGTAGTGCCCGCTGCGGCCCTCCCCGCGTGCGCGCCAGGCCGCCGAGCCGGCGGCGGGGTCCGACTCCAGCCTCTCGAACCCCAGGGCGTCCTCGAGGAGCGAGCGGCTCCGTTCCGGATCCGACGCGAACGCGCGCACGCCGTCGAACCCCTGCAGCGCGAGCTCCGTGGGGATCTCCGGGTGCTCGGCGACGAGTGGGGACTCGGCCGTCTGCGTCACGGCGAGCTCGAGCGCCAGCCCTTCCGTGTCGTGGAGGCGCAGGCTGCCCTCCTCGCGGACGGTGCCCACCGCCTCGCCGGCCAGGCGGTGCTCCCAGAAGTCGATCGCCTCCTCCGAGGCCACGCGCCAGGTGACGGTATGGATCATCCCCTCGCCTGCCCGTCCGCGTCGCGCGCCGGGGTACTCGAAGAAGGTGATGTCCGCTCCGGGGCTCCCGAGCTCGTCGGCGTAGAAGAGGTGGTAGACGGTCGGATCGTCCTGGTTGACCGTCTTCTTCACGAGCCGCAACCCGAGCACCCGCGCGTAGAAGTCGACATTCGCGCGGGCGTCGCCCGTGATGCAGGTGACGTGGTGGATGCCCTCCAAGCGCATGTGTCGCCTCCGTGGGAAAGGGTAGGTCTTTCCAAGCCCCACGCTACGCGAAACATGCAGAGGCGCGTCCCCTTTAGGCTCTGGCCGTGAAGATCGGCATCGTGGTGCCGTTCTCGTGGTCGTTCTGGGGCGCGGTCGTCGAGCATGCGGAGCTCCAGGCCGCGGCGCTCGAGCGTCGCGGTCACGACGTACGGCTGGTCATGGCCAACGATCCGCCGGGCCAGTTCACGCGAGCGCTGCACCCGCGGGTCGGCCGCCACGGCAACCCGCCCGCGAACGTGATCCCCGTCGGACGCTCGGTGATCGTCCCGGCCAACGGGTCGCTGCCGAACATCTGTCTCAGCCCGCGCTCCCTCTTCCGGGTTCGGGGAGTGCTGCAGCGGGAGCGCTTCGACGTGCTGCACCTGCACGAGCCGATGACGCCCGCCATCTGCGTCTCCGTGCTCGCGCTCGCGACGTGCCCGATCGTCGCCACGCACCATGCCTCGGGCGACCTGGGCTGGATGAAGATGGGCATGCCCGTGTGGGGGTTCCTCATGAAGCGCGTCGACCAGCGGGTGGCCGTCTCCGAGCAGGCGCGTGCGTCGGCCGACCGGTGGGTCGGCGGGCCGTGGGAGGTGATCCCCAACGGCGTGCTCATCCCGGCAGAGGCCGATCCCGCGGGTCGCGACCACACGATCACGTTCGCCGGCCGGCACGAGCCACGGAAGGGCCTGCACATCCTGCTCCGCGCCTGGCCCTCGATCCGCGAGCGGACGGGCGCGCGCCTGCAGGTGGTCGGCGCCGATCCCCTCGCCGTGCGGCTGCTGCTGTCGAGGTTGCGCATCCCGGACGACGGCATCGACATCCGCGGCTTCCTCTCGCAGGACGCGCTGACAGACGCCCTGCGCGGGACGAAGGCGCTCGTCGCCCCGTCGCTCGGCGGCGAGAGCTTCGGCATGGTCCTCACCCGCGCCTACGCGTGCGCGACGCCCGTGGTGGCATCCGACATCCCCGGCTACCGTGACGTGATGTCGCCCGACGTGGCGGTGCCGGTGGCACCCGGCGACCCCGCGGCGCTCGCGGATGCCGTCGAGCGCCTGCTCGCCGACGAGGAAGCGCGCGTGCGCATGGGCCGGGCGGGCCGGGCTCTCGCCGTGGAGCGCTACAGCTGGGACGACATCGCCCGCCGTCTCGAAGCGCTCTACGAGCGGGTCACGGCGCAGGCGGCGCTCGCAGCATGAGCCACCTCGTCGCTTTCTTCCGCAACCCCTGGACGCGCGGGCTGCTCGTCCTCGCGATGCTCGGAGCGGCTCTCCTCGCCGTCTGGTGGCGCGGGCCCGACTGGAACGACGTCTATCACGCCTTCGACTTCGTGGCCTGGCGCTGGATCGCCGCCGGCATCGTGCTCAACCTCGCCTCCGTGCTCGCGCGGTCGGTCTCGTGGCACCTCACGATCGGCCAGGCGCTCACGAAGCCCCACCCGCGGTTCGGCCATGTCTTCTCCGCGTTCGGCGTCGGGCTCCTCGGGAACGCCGTCCTGCCCGCCCGCGCCGGCGAGCTCGCGCGCGTCGCCGTGCTGCGCCGGCGGCTGCCGCACGGCCAAGGCACCAGCGCCACCCTGCTCGGCACGGTCTTCGCGCACCGGCTGTTCGACCTCTTCCCGGTCGCGCTCCTGGTGGCGTACGTGATCGCCACGGCGAAGATCCCGCACTGGGCGGTGACGGGGATCGTGATCTTCGGCGTCGTGGGGCTCGCGCTGCTGACGCTCGCGATGCTCGGCGCGCGGCGAACGCCGCGCACGCACGGCTTCGACGGCCTCGGCACGGTGCGCCGGCTCATCGTCATGGCGCGGCAGGGGCTGGCCGTCCTCCGCGCTCCACTCGTCGCGGCGGCGGCGATCTTCTTCCAGATCGTCGGCTGGACGCTCCAGCTCCTCGCGGTGTGGGCGGTGACCGAGGCCTTCGACATGAACGTGCCGCTGCCCGCCGCCGCCCTTGTGCTGCTGCTGATGAACATCGCCACGATCTTCCCGCTCTGGCCCGGCAACATCGGGTTGCTGCAGGCCGCCGTGGCGCTGCCGCTCGCGCAGTACGGCGTCGCCTACGGCACCGGGTTCGCCTACGGCCTCGTCCTGCAGGCGCTGGAGATGTCGGTCGGCGTCGGCGTGGGGCTCGTGATGCTCGCCCGCGAGGGCCTGAGCTTCGCCTCCCTGAAGCGGATGGAGGAGAGCGAGGAGGACGAGGAGGAGCAGGTGCTGGACGAGGTCGCGGGGGAGGGCGGCACCCGGCGCGAGCGCGTCACCGCAGGGAGGTCGAGCTAGAGAGCTTGATGCGCCGACGAGCCTAGAGCGGCGTGAGGCTGCCCTCGAGCCGTCCGAGGCGGGCGGCGACGACCTCGCCCGCAGCGGCGTGTGCCGCCTCGTGGCCCGTCACGGCGGAGACGAACTCGTTGCGCTCGAGCGCCAGGAGGGTGACGTCGGTGGCGGCCGTGACCGTCGCCGTGCGCGGCACGTCGCGCAGGAGGGCGATCTCGCCGAAGGACGCACCGGCGCCGAAGCGCGTGCCCTCGATCTCCACCTCGCCGTCCGCGATCACGTAGAAGCGGTCGCCCACGTCGCCGGCCCGCAGCACGGTCTGCCCGGCGCCGACGTGCACCTTCGCCAGCACCGACGCGAGGTGCTCCAGCAGCGGCTCGGGGAGGGGCGCGAGGAACGGCACGCCTCGGACGAGCTCGAGGTGCTCGGGTCTGCGGACGACGCGGTCGATGGAGCGGAGCTGCGCGGCGCCGAGCAGGGTGAGGACAGGCAGGACGATCCCGCAGACGACGAGCGCGGCCTCGATGTCGAACGCATCCACGAGGAGCGGTGCAAGGAGAGCGCCGAGCCCGATGGCCGCGAGCAGCAGGCCCTCGAGCGTGCCGAGCACGCGCCCGAGCACCTCGTCGCCGACGATGCGCTGCAGGACGGTGAGCGCCGCGACGTCCACGACAGCGTTGCCGATCCCGACGACGACGAGCGCCACCAGCGCCACCGGGAGCTCGGAGACGAGGCCGACGGCGACGAGCGGCAGTCCGAACAGCACCAGCCCCAGGCCGAAGTCCGCTGCGAGACGGCAGCGCACGGCCAGCACCAGCGCCAGCAGGCCGCCGGCGATGCCACCGATGCCCACCATCGCGTTCAGGTAGCCGACGCCTGCCGCCCCGGTGTCGAGAAGCTCCAGCGCGACCACCACGATGAGCACGTTGAGCGCGCCCGCCACGAGCGTCTGCGCCGCATACAGGCCCGTGACCGTCGCGACGCGGCGGTCGCCCGCGATCGCTCCCATGCCCGCGGTGAGCTCCCGCAGGAATCCCATCCGCTCCGTCCGGTCACCCCGGCCGTCGCCGCCCGGCCCCAGGCGGATCCCGGCCACGAGCGCCGCCGACCAGACGAAGGAGGCGCCGTTGAGCGCGAAGACGACCTCGGCGCTCGTCGCCGCGAGAAGGAGCCCGCCGAGTGCAGGGCCGGCGAACGACGCGACGCTCTCGATCGTGCTCGAGGCGACGTTGGCCGCGGTCAGCTCGGCAGGGTCGCGGGCGAGCTTGGGGAGCAGCGCCGACTGGGCGGGCCGGAAGACGACGCCGACGACCGTGGCGACGACGGCGACCGCGTAGACGGCGGCGGCCGGGCCGTCGGCTGCGATGAGCAGTGCCGCCGCCCCCATCAGGGCGGCGCGGACGAGATCGGCCGCGACCATCACGCTCCGCCTCGGATAGCGGTCGGCCAGCGTGGCGAGGAACGGCGACAGGACGGCGGCCGGGATCAGGCGGATCACCCACACGAGGCCGACCGCAGATGCCCCGCCCTGGCCGTACGCGTAGACCGACAGCGCCACGAGATACGACCAATGGCCGATCACCGATCCGAGCCAGGCGAGCTGCAACCGCCGCACGTTGCGGTTCGCAAACGACTGCGCCAGCGAGCGGCAGGCCTCGCCGAGCCGGCGCCGTGTCCCGCTCATCGCCGGCCCGATCGCCGCATCTGTTGCGTAGACCACCTCATCCGCGGGAAGATCTCACGTGCGATGCACGTCTAGTGCGCAGACGGCTCCGTCGTGGGCCGTGGAGCGGCGAAAGGAGATCTGGGAGATGTCGGAGCAGGAGCGCGAGCGGCTGACTGACGATCCAGAGAGGCTGACCGATCGTCACACAGACCGGCACACGGACGAGGCCGAGGACTTCGAGGGCCACCGCATGACGGACCAGCGGCTCACCGATCGGCTCGTCGACCAGAACACGGACCGCAACACCGACAAGTAGCGCGGTCCGGCAGAGGCTTGCCGGAGGGGCGTCGGGGGGCGCCGTCTCCGCAGAGCTCGGGATCCGCCGAGGCGGATCCCGAGCGCGCAAGCCTCGATGCCACGCTCGGAGGGTGCGCGCCACCGTCCGGCGCCTCGAGCGCGCGTCCGAGCGCACGACCCCTGCGGCCGCGTCGCGGCCGGCTCACTCGCGCGAGCGATCGTGGCTCCGTCGCTCCACACCGACGTCTCTCGGAACGTCTACCCGAGAGGGGTCATTCGATGAGGAGAGTTCCCAGAGGGCCTGTGGCGCTCGTCGCCGTCTTTGCTGCGACCGTCTTCGCCGGCGCCGTCGGCGCGTCCGACGAAGGCAAGATCGCCCTCTGTCACGGCACCGCCTCCGAGCCGAAGCCGTACGTGCTGATCGAGGTCGACGCGAGCGCGCTCGCCGGGCACTTCGACGGCACCGACCCGGGTCACGGCCCGAAGAACCACCCCGACGTCTACCCCGTCGACGGCGCGTGCCCGGAGGTTCCGCCCGACGGCGAGTTCTAGGCCTCGTCCCAGCGCGCCACTCGCGGCAAGGGCCGGAGAGATACGGCCCTTGCCGCGCGGGGATGCGTCAGCGTCCGTGCCCCGCGAGCACGCGCTCCAGCGCCTCCAGCAGCTGCAGCGCGTCGTCGTCGTCGGTCTCCTCGAGGAGCGCCGCGAGCCGCGCCACGACGGCCTCGCGGCGCGGGCCTCCCTCCACCGCCGCGCGTGCGCGGCGTGCTGCATCGAGCAGGTCGAGCGCGATCGCCGCCTGGTTGGCGAACAGCGTGAGCAGGTCCATGTCGGCGAGCGAGAACGGCGCGTCCGTGGGCCGGTCGAGCACCTCGAGCACCCCGATCGCCCTGTCGTCCGCGAGTAGCGGCACGGCCACGAGAGCCTTCGGGAGATAGCCCGTCGACTCCGCCGTCTCCCGCGCGAAGCGGGGATCGGCGCGGAGATCGTCGACGACGAGCGGCTGCCGCGTGACGAGCACCCAGCCGGCGATGCCGGTGCTCGAGGGCAGGCGCATCCCGACGAGCTCACCCTCGCCCTCCCCGGACACCGCCTCGAACACGAGCTCGTCGGTGTCCCGGTCGAGCAGGAAGACGGAGGACGCCCTGGCGCGGAAGATGGCCCGCGCCACGTCGACGACCGACTGCAGGAGCGCCCGGTGCGTGTCCTCCGACCCCAGCAAGCCGGCCGCCGTCGCCGCGCGGATCGTCTCGTCGCTCATGCGCGCGCTTCCTCTCCGCACCGCGGGACTCCGCACGAGCGGATCCCCGCCGCGGGGATCCGCCCGCGGCGGCACATCCCCGCAGCGGCCGCTTCGCGGCGGGTCGCTCCCCTGCTCAAGCCGCACTCCCCGCGTTGGACGCCGTGAGGTAGAGGACGCTCTTGAGCTGGAACGGCGTCAGCGACGGGTGCTTCCCGAGCACGAGCGCGGCGATGCCGGCCACGTGGGGCGCGGCGAAGCTGTTCCCGGTGCAGCGCATCGTGCCGCCCCCGAGCCAGGCCACGTCCAGGTCGATGCCGCGCGCGAAGAACTCGACGGGCGGATTTGGGTTGGCGTACCAGGCGAGCGGGTCGTCCCCCTCGTGGCTGCCCACCGAGATGACCGACGCGAAGCGCCACGGGAAGCTCTCCACGGGCATGTTGTGCGCCGAGGCGACGAGCACCGTGCGCTGGAAGTACGCCGCGTCCGCGAGCTCGTGCAGGAGCTCCGCGAAGCGGCGCTTCGTCGTCGACAGGCTGAGGTTGACGACCCGGTGGCCCTGCTCGATGGCGTGGCGCAGCCCGGCGAGGATCAGCTCGCCGGTCCCGGTCGCGCCCGAGCCGAGCACGCGTACCGAGTGGATCCTGCACGCGGGCGCGAGCGCGCGCACGATGCCTGCGCAGGCCGTGCCGTGCCCGCAGACGTCGCCCTCGCCGTCCGGGACGATCCGTGGCTCGTCGCCGTCGAAGACGACCGCCACGGCGCTCGCCAGCCCGCCGACGAGGGGGTGCGAGGACTCCACGCCGCTGTCGAGGACGCACACGTCCACATCCGCTCCGGTCGAGCCCTCCAGCGCCCAGGCGCGCGTCACCCGCTCGGGCCAGCTCGCCGGCAGCTCGATCGAGTCGACCGCGTCCGCGGCGAGGCTCCACGCCGGCAGCAGGCGGCCGCTCACGGCGCGTCTGTGAGTGCGCGCCGTCGTGCGTCTGCGGCGGCATCGGCAGCCGCCGCTGCGGCGCCGTGCCGCTCGTCGCCGGGAAGCGTGGCCAGGTTGACCTCGACGAGGCGGGCGGCCGAGCGCGACGCGGCTTCGGCGAGCGTCGCGGCGGTGGCGGCGTCGGGCTTGAGCCCGTCCTTCCCGTGGACGGCGGCGAGCGCTGCGAGCTCGGCCACGTCCGCCGCCGTGCGCGCGATGGCGAGTGGCACATCGGCGGCATGCGAGAGCGCGAGGCCGAGGAGGTGGTCGCGGCTTTCTCCCTCACCTGCCGCGGAGAGCGCCTGGACCGCCGCCGCATACGCGCGCACGTCCTCGGCGGCGAGCGTGACGAGCCGGGCGCGGAGTGCCGCCGCCTGTGCGGCGACGCCGCGCGCGTCGGTCCAGGCCGGCGACTGCCGTGCGACGAGCGCCACCAGCGAGGCGCCCATCGCCGCTGCGAGGGCCGCTGCGGAGCCACCGCAGGGAGAGGGCGCAGGCGCCTCGATCGCGTCGAGCAGGTCGTCGACGGAGAGCTGCTCGAGCTCCGGGGCGCTCCCGGCTGCGGTCGGCGTGGTCACGCCTCGAGGCGCCTGCGCAGGTGCTCGATGACCTCCGGCCGAGGCTCGACCCCCGCAGTGCGGAGCGCGGCGTCCAGGTCGGCGAGGAGCTGCACGCGGTACGCGGCATCTCTCTCGGCCTGCTCCACGAGGGTGTCGAGCTCGCGCCGGACCGACGGAAGCGAGTTGGCTGCCTCCACCCAGGCCTCCGGCGCAGGCGGCAAGCTGCGCAGAAGCCGGGCGATCTGCTCCTCGTCGTAGGTCATCGAGTCACCTGCTCACCGGACGTGGTCGGAGCGGTGTTTCTTCCCTCGAGCTCGCCGCGGAGCTTCGCCAGACAGCGGGAGATCCTGCTCGCGATCGTACCCGCGGGGAGGTCGAGTGCCTCGCCGATCGTGCGGTAGCTCTCGTCCCGCACGAAGAAGCGGTCGAGGATCTCGCGGCACTCGGGCTGCAGGCCGGCCAGCGCCGCGTGCACGTCCATCGCCTCGTCCAGCTCGGCGATCCGTTCCTCCACGGGCTCCTCGGGCGGGTCGACGGCCAGCTCGCGCCCCGAGCTACGCAGCCGGTCGATGCAGGTGCGGCGCGTCAGCTGCGCGATCCACGGCCGCACGGCGTCGTCCGAGCGGAGCGTATGGAGGCGCTCCCACACCCGGGCGAAGACGTCCTGGAAGACGTCCTCGGCGTCGTGGCCGCGCAGCCCGTACACCTGGGTCGTGATCGCGTGCACGTAGCGGGAGAAGCGGTCGACCAGCTCGCGCCAGGCGTCGTCGTCACCCGCGCGGCAGCGGGCCACCAGCTCGGCGTCCGACGCGCCGGTCATGCCACGAGTCTCCAGAAGCGCGCGGGAGGATGCCAGCGGTGCGTCAGCGAGCCTCGGCGTCCCGCAGGCGGTCGGCGAGGATCTCGAGCAGCTTCCAGGACACCTCGGGGCGCGTCTCGACGAACGGCCGGAAGCTCCAGACCGGCAAGGCATAGCAGCGCATGTCCGTCGCCGCGGTCACCGTGGCCGTGCGGGGGGACTTGTCCACCAGCGCGATCTCGCCGAAGGAGTCGCCGGCGTGAAGGCGCCGAACCTCGCTTCCGCCGACGGTGACCACCGCTTCGCCACTGTCCACCACGAAGAAGTTGAGCCCGCCCTCGCCCTCCGTGCTGATCGCGTCACCGGGCTTGAAGGCACGCTCGATGAAGTCGCCGGAGAGCTGCTGCAGGGATTCCTCGTCGAGGTCCGCGAAGAGGGGGACGCCGCGTATGAGCTCGTTGGAGGGCTGGGCCATGCTTCGATTCTTACAGGCCGTCGCCGCTCGTGCCATCGGGTCGCGGGGAGAGCTCCTCGATCCGCGACTCGGCCGCAGTCAGGCGCTCGAGGCAGAGCCGGTAGGCGGTCTCGCCTCGCCGCCAGAGCTCGAGCGCCTCGTCGAGAGGGACGTCGCCGCGTTCCAGCCTGCCGACGATCTCCTCCAGCTCGCGGTACGCCTCCTCGAAGGTCGGCTCACTCATGCGCGCTCCTCGCCGGCTGCGGCTCCCGCCCGGCGAAGCCGGGCTCCGCCGCCGCCTGACGCCGCTCGCGGCACCCGGCTCTCCGGGCCCGTACCCGAGTACTGTGCCCTCCGGCCGGGCACCGCGAGCGACGCCCGAGGAACGCGCATGTGCCGCCTGCTTGACGGCGGACGTCTCATGCCCGGCCCTCCGGTGCGCGCACCTTCTCGACGCGTGCGCCGAGGCTGCCGGAGGCCAGCTCGACCTCGATCGCCTCCCCCGGCGAGACGGTCGCAGCCTCCCGGACGATCGCCCCGCCCGCCCGGACGACCGCGTAGCCGCGGGCGAGCGTCGCCGCCGGGGAGAGCGCCAGCAGCCTGCCCTCCAGCGTCTGGAGCGCCGCCCGCCGGCGCTCGAGCAGGCGCAGCGGCGCCGCCTGCAGGCGCTCGCCGAGCCGGAGCGCGCGCTCGCGGTGGCGCTGCAGCAGGCCCCGCGCCGCGCGCCCGAGCCTGGTGCGCGACTGGTCGAGGCCGGTCAGCAGCCCGTCGAGGTCGGGAACGACGAGGCGGGCCGCAGCGGTCGGCGTGGAGGCGCGTACGTCCGCCGCGAGGTCGCACAGGGGCGTGTCCTGCTCGTGGCCGACGGCGGAGACGACGGGGACCTCGCAGTCGGCCACCGCCCGCACGACGGCCTCGTCGCTGAAGGGCAGGAGGTCCTCGAAACTGCCGCCCCCGCGCGAGAGGATCACGACGTCGACCGCCGCGTGCGCCGCGAGGCGGCGGAGGCCGTCGGCGATCGACGCCGCCGCGCGATGCCCCTGGACGCGCGTCTCGCAGACGACGATGTGGGCCGGCGGGAAGCGGGTGGTGATCGCGGTGACCAGATCTCCGCGCGCCGCCGCGTCGGTGCCCGTGAGCAGGCCCACCGCTGTCGGGAACGGCGGCAGGGAGCGCTTGCGCCCGGCCGCGAAGAGCCCCTCGGCGGCGAGCTTCTGCTTCAGACGCTCGAGCGCCGCGAGGTGCTCGCCGAGACCGAACCGCTCGATCGTGTGGGCGCGGAAGCTGAGCTCGCCGCGTGCCGCGAAGAGCTGCGCCCGCCCCTCGACGTGGACACGCTCGCCTTCGCCGAGCCCCAGGTCGAGCCCGTCGAAGCGGCTGCGCCCGATCGTCACGGGCAGGCAAGCGCCGGTCGTGGTGTCCTTGAGGGTGAAGAAGACGTTCGCCCAGGCCGGGTTGCGCTTCAGCTCCGTGACCTCGCCCTCGACCCAGAGTGCGGGCAGCCGCCTCAGGTAGCGGGCGATGCCCTCGTTGAACGCGGCCACCGGGTAGACCTTCCGGTCGCCGTAGACGATCGGCGTCACCTTCATGCCCGCAGCCTACGAGGGGGCGCGTGGGGGAACCATGGGTTTCCCCACGCTTAGAGGAGGATCTCGGCGGCCGTGATCGGGCTGCACCCGCTCGAGACCATGTCCACGCAGACGTGGAGGTCGGCCTCGCTCGCTGCGAGGCGCTCGGCGAGGTGCAGCGGGTAGCCGGCCTCGATCAGCACGTGGAGACGCCAGCTCTCGACCTTGGCGCGCTCGCCCTGGAAGTCGATCAGCTCGTCGGTCTCGGTCGTCTCGGCCATGCCCGCGGAGTTCGTCCTCTTTGAGACGTTCCCTCCCGGAAATGGTTGGCCTCGAGGGGCGGCGGCGCTGCGCGCCAGCGCACGGATTGCGACCTGTCGGGACGCGCCTACGAGGCGTCGATCCGCCGCACCAGCTCCTGGCGGACGAGCCCCTCCACGGCACGGTCGAGCTCGTGGCGCAGCTGCGCGGCCGCCTCCTCGCGCACCTCGCGCATCCGCTCGTCGAAGGCCTGCGACGCGATCTGGATGTGACGCTCGATCTCCCGTTCCGCCACCCGCTCGAGGCGCTCGGTCTGCCGGCGCTCCCACTCCACGAGCATGACGTCGAGACGGCCGCGGACGTCGCTCTCGGCGCGGTCGATCGACTCCGCGACCGCGGTCTCGCGCGCGCGGAGGCGCTCGGTGATCTCGTCGATCGCCCTGCGCCGCTCGATCGTCTGGCTCTCCAGCTCGTCGAGCGCCTCCGTCACCGCCTGGCTCGCCACCCGCTCGAGCTCCTCGCGCAGGCGGAGCACGACCCGGCGCTGCTCGTCCGCCGTCGAGCCCAGCTCGGCTGCCTCGGCCTCGAGCCGGGCCTCCACCTCCGAGAGGTTCTGCTGGTGCCGCTGCTGCAGCAGCTGCATCTGCGCCTCGAGATGGCGCTGCGCCCGGTCGAGGTCGTCTCCGAACGCGCGCAGGCGTTCCTCCAGCCGGCGCTCCGACTGCGCCATCGCGTCGACGACCGCCTCGGCCGAGCGGCGCTCGCGCTCCGCGAACTCGGCGCGGCGCTCGTCCGCGAGCCGGCGCTCCTCCGCCGCGAGCAGGGACACGGACTCGGCGCGCTCGCGGGCCAGGGTGCGCCGGATCTCCTCCTGGTGCCCTGCGGTCTCCTCGGCGACCGCGGCGTTCAGCGTCGTCCGGGCCGATGCCACGAGCGCGTCCGCGTCGGCGGCCTGGGCCCGCGCGCGCCGCAGGAGGAGCGCCAGGACGATCGCCGAGGCGACCGCCAGACCGACCGCGGCGGCCAGGATCCAGGCCAGCATGCCCCTGATGCTAGTGCCCGGTCACGTGATGCCGCCTCGTTCCGGCCCGCCGGTCGCCCACCGACAGCACTTCGGCGGGGCGCTACGAGAGGCGGAGCGCGGCCAGCGTGGCGGCCACGAGCACCGTCGACCAGGTCAGGAGGCGCAGCGCCGCCTCGGGCGCGGCGACGAGCGCCTCGCGCGTGAGCGGCTCGCGGCCGCCGCCGACGAGCTCCAGCTCGCCGTGCACCGCCTCGACGCCGCGTCGCGCGCGCCGCACGGACGTGGACAGCCGCCGCTGGGCGAGCGAGAGCAGCGTCGCCCAGCCCGCGGCGAGCACCGTCTCCACGGCCACCTCGCCGGCGCAGGCGACATAGCCCGCGAGCACGGGGAACGCACCCCAGGCGAGGCCGAACCAGAGGTCGGTGTGAAAGCGCCCTCCCACGAGCTCGAGGTTGTAGGCGGGCACGAGGAAGGCGCCGGCGGCGACGAGCACGAGGAGCCAGAGGCTGAAGTCGAGCGCCACCGCGATGCCGATGGCGCACGCCGCCGCCACGGAGACGACGGCCAGCCCGACGAGCACGCGGCGCGGGATCGCGGTCTGCAGCGGGCGTCCCGCCAGCTCGTCCAGGGCATGGGCGCCGACGCCGAGGGCGAGGAGGAAGGCGAGCACCGTGAGCGCGAGGCGCGACCACGAGACGCTCGGCGCGAGGCAGCCGCCGACGACGACGTACGAGAGGTGCCACAGGGTGTACGGGGGGTGCAGGAGCGTGACGTAGTCGCGCCAGCCGCCCGGGCGCAGCGCATAGAAGGCCGGGCGCGCCCCGTCCGTCACCCTCGCCGTCCCCAGAGGACGACTCCGGCGGCGAAGCTCAGGCGCCGCATCGTCACGTCCGCGATGCCTGCCGCACGCCACGCCTCGAGCAGCCGCGCCTCCGGCCAGCGCTCCCAGAAGTCGAGGATCGACCCGCCGAGAAACCGTCCCACCGCATGCCAGCCCGGTGAGACGAGGCGCCCGGCGAGCGGCAGCCCGACACGGACGTAGGCGCTCCAGAACGGGCGCCACGGCATGCGCGGGACGCCGAACTCGAGCATGGCGACCGTCCCACCCGGCCGCACGACGCGCGCCAGCTCGACCATCGTCGCGGCCGGATCGTCGACGTACCGCAGCAGGTAGGTGAACGTGAGGTGGTCGAAGGCGGCGTCGGCGAAGGGAAGCCGCTCCGCGGACGCCTCGACGAGCGCCGCACGTCCTTCCAGCCGCTCGCGTGCGACGGCGAGCATCGCCGAGCTCTGGTCGAGGCCCGTGACGCGGAACCCTCGGCCGAGCAGGCGCTCCGCCACGAGGCCCGTGCCCGTGGCGACGTCGAGCACGTGCCCGCCGTCGGGCGGCAGACGGGACACGAGGAAGCGGCGCCAGCGCGGGTCCTGGCCGAAGGAGAGCCGCGCCCCCATGCGGTCGTACGTCGGCCCGAGCGGTGCGAAGAGATCCTGCGCGTGGCTGCGGCGCTCGGACACGGCTCCCTATCCTGGCACGGTGGCGATCGTGGCCGACCTGGAGCGGATCGCGGGCCTTGCGAGCGGCTACGCCGCGCCGGGCGAGGACGTCGCCGGAGTGCTGGCGACGGAGCCCGTCCCCGGCGAGCGCACCTACGTGTGTGCGTTCGCGGCCGACGGAGGGCCCGGACGCACCTGGCTGGCGCTTGACGCCGACGGGAGGGCGCTGACGAGCCGCGACCGCATTCGCGCGGCCGTCTCCATCGCCGCCCTGTGCGAGATCGCCGCCGAGTCGGCCTTCGGCGGTGACCTCGACGAGCTGCGGGCGCAGCTCGTCCAGCTCCGCATCACGGAGAGCCCACCCGGGATCGAGGAGGCCGAGGCGGCGGCGGCAGCGCTCCAGCGCACGCTCGGGGCGCCTCCACACGTCGCCACGCCGGAGCGTCTCGACTCGATCGGTGCCGCGACGCGGCGACTCGAGGCGGCGCTCTTCGACCCGGTCGACGGCTCGCCGTTCTCCGCCCGCATGCGTGGCGCGCCCGCCGTCGCCGACGAGCTCTGGCGCGAGGTCGAGGCGGGCTATCGCGTCGACCTCGAAGCCCCGGGGTCGGGCGCGGCCGGCGCCTGACCCGCCGGCGTGCCGTCGCCCGGCATCGTTCGCGTACCCTGTTCCTCATGGAAGGCGGCGGTGGCTTCTTCCCCTTCGGCGGCGACCCCGAGGAGATCATGCGCGGGCTGCGCGAGTTCGCCGAGCAGCAGGCGGAGGGCGTCAAGGAGTCCCAGCGCGAGCAGTTCGCCACCCTGACCCTGAACATCGCGGTCGAGCTGACGAAGGCGGCGCTCGGCCAGGTGCAGGTGGCCGGGACGCCCGACGAGCAGGCCCTCGCGCTGCGGGACGCCATGCGCGTCCTTTTCCCCGAGGCTGTGGCGCTCGTCTCCGCCGCACGCCAGGGCTTCATGCGGGAATAGGCGATCGCGCTGCCTCACTCGTAGGGGCGAGATACATCCCGCCCCTACGACCGGCGGATGACCTCAGTGGCATTCCGAGGCAGGCTCCTGTCCCCGCCGCCCGTCGCCTGCGCTAGGCCGGCAGCGACCACCCGCCGTCCACGACCAGGGTCTGGCCGCGGATCATCTCGGCGTCCTCGGAGCAGAGGAACGCGACGAGCCCGGCCACGTCCTCGCCGGTGACGAGCCGCCCCGCGGGGTTCCTGGCGCCCAGCTCCAGCATGGCGTCGCGGTTCGGGAAGTATTCGAGCGCGCCCGTCTCGACGACGCCCGCCGAGACCGCGTTGACCCGGACTCCCTGCGGCCCGAGCTCCACGGCGAGGTACCGGACGAGCGCCTCGAGCGCCGCCTTGGAGGTTCCCACGAGCGCGTAGTCGGGGAGCACGCGCTGAGCGCCGAGGCTTGAGACGGCGACGATCGACGCCCCGCGCGGCATCGTCGGCGCCGCGGCGCGGGCGAGCGAGAGAAGCGCTCTGGCGTTCGCGCCGAGCGTCCAGTCCCAGTGCTTGTCCATGGTCTCGAGCGCGGGGCGGATGACGCCGGTGGCGGCGTTGTGCACGAGGACCTGCAGCGGCCCGAGTGCGGCGACCTCCTCGGCGATCCGCGTGGAGGCGACGTTGCCGCGCAGGAGCACGGGCTCGGCGCCGAGGGTGCGGAGCTCCGCGGCCGTCTCCTCGGCGGCGGCGTCGGAGCGGAAGTACCCGATCGCAACGCGCGAGGCGCCCTCGCGCGCCAGGCGGAGCGCGATCGCCTTCCCGATCCCGCGTGAGCCCCCCGTCACGGCGACGGTGGCCCCCTCCAGCGTCAACGCTTGTTCCGCGGCAGCGGCTGGGAGACCGGCGCGGTCGACGGGATGCGGTCCCAGCCGGGCCGCGTGCGCGGCTCCGCCGCCTCGTCGTGCTCCGCCTTCGTCGAGGCGAAGCCGAGGGCGTCCAGGAGCGCGATCTTTTCCTCGGCGTACCGGCGCACGGGATGGTCCTCGGGGAGATCGGCCACGAGCTCCCGCACGCGCGCCCGCAGCTGGAAGGCGAAGTGGGGCGTGGCAGGCCCGACGAGGGCGTCGACGTCGTCGAAGGTGGGCTCCGCCATCGGGCGGGAAGCCTAACGAGTAGCGTGAGCCGGGTGCGGCGACCGTCCTCCGTGGAGCTGATGCTGCTCGGGGCGATTCTCCTGTGGTCGCTCAACCTCACGGTCACGCGCTACGTCCTCACGCACGGCCTCGGGCCGCTCTCCTACGCCACCGTCCGCTACGGCCTCGCCGCGCTGATCTTCGCCGGGATCGCGCTCGTCGCGGAGCGCACGCTCCGCCTCGAGCGTCGCGATCTCCTCGTGGCGCTCGCCGCGGCGGCGATCCTCTACGTCAACCAGGTCGGCTTCGTCTATTCGCTGAAGGCGACGTCGGCCTCCGTGATCGCCCTGATCCTGGGCGCCATCCCCATCTTCGCCGCGCTCTTCGGCCTGCTCCTCGGCATGGAGCGGCTGCCGCGGCGCTTCTGGATCGGTGCGTCGCTGTCCTTCGCCGGCGTCGGGCTCGTCGCGCTCGGCGAGGGCGGCGAGGTCTCCGGCGACCTCTGGGGCGTGCTGCTCGGCATCCTCACGGCGGCGACGTGGGCGGCGTACTCGATCGCCATCACGCCGCTGATGCGTCGGTACTCCGCCACGCGCATCAGCGCCGTCGTCGTCGCGGCCACCTGGGTGCCGCTCGCGATCACCGGGCTGCCGCAGACGGCGGCGCAGGACTGGCAGCTGGGCTGGGAGGTCTGGGCC
>DATBIN010000069.1:0-2909 GCA_036556925.1 Gaiella sp. | reverse complement strand
ACAGGATCAGCGCGAAGACGAGCCAGCCGATGCCGGTGACGAGGAAGAGCCACCAGCGGTCGGTCAGCTCCTCGGCGACCTCCCGTTCGTCCAGGGTCATGCTCACGGCCGCCGACGCTACGGGGCGGTGGGGCCGGCCTCATCACCCGGTCGGGATGAAGCTGCGCCCCCGCCGCGGACGAGCTCCGCGGCCCGGACGAGCGCGAGCGCCGTGAGCGCGGCGCCTCCGGCTACCACGAGGACGAGCCCGACGGCCGGCCTGCCGCCGGTGACCGTCCGGTAGCCGAGCCAGCTCTCGAGCGCCGTCCAGACGATCACGAGCCCCGCGCCGGCGACGCCGACGATCCCGATCCAGGAGCCGCCGCGGAGCGAGCGGAGCCAGCCGAGGGCGAAGACGCCCACGAGCACGACGAGCCAGCCGTTGTGCGGCCCTTCGGTGCCGTCGAGCTGCACCGGCCCGTCGGTCGTCCAGGGCAGGAAGACGCCGAGGACGGCTGCCGCCACCGCCGCGAGAGCGAGGCGCTCCGTCACGGCGACTGCGCCGTCCCGGGGTGTAGCGTCGTCCCACGATGACGCGTCGGCGGGTGCGCAAGGCACTTGCAGTCCTCTCGCTCGTCGGGGCTGCGTTGTTCGTGCTCGTCTTCCGCCAGGTGCTCGGCGTGACGCAGCGCGACGGCTGGCCGCCGCCTGCCGGCGCCGTCACGGCCGCCGGCGCCGAGGCCGCCACCGAGGCGTTCGCGGCCCGAGACGGCGTCCGGCCCGGCGACGCCTCGTTCGACTTCGCCTGGTCGACCGCCGCGACGATCGAGCCCTGGGTCGAGGGCCGCACGTTCTTCCCGCGGATCTTCGCCGACGTCGCGTCCGCGCGGTCCTCGGTGCACATCCTCATGTTCGGCTGGCGCGAGGGCGAGATCGGCACGCAGATGGCCGAACTGCTGCGGCAAAAGCTTGCCGAGGGCGTCGAGGTGCGCGCGCTCGTCGATGCGTACGGGTCGCGGCCGTACACGGAGGCGCAGGAGATGTTCGAGCAGCTGGCCGCCGCGGGCGCGCAGATCACCGTCAACGACGTCTTTCCGCCCGACCGCGACGGCCTCTATCCGCACGACCGGCACCTCGACTGGCGCCAGGACGAGGTCGGACGTGCCGAGCACCGCAAGCTGATCGTCGTCGACGGACGCGTCGCGTGGACGGGCGGGGCGGGACTCGAGGACCACTTCGAGAACGGAGGCTTTCACGACCTGATGGTGCGCGTCACGGGGGACGTCGTCCGCCAGGCCCAGGCCGCGTTCCTGACGAGCTTCCGAGGCCACGGCGGGCCGCTCCCGGCCGACCTCGCGCCGTACTTCCCTGCCCCGGCCGAGCCGGGCACGATCCCGGTCGCGCTCGCTCAGGTGATCCCGCAGGGGTTCGTGGCGGCGTCGCAGGCCCTCCGCGAGCAGATCGACGCGGCGCGCGACCGGCTGGACGTCATGAACCCGTACTTGACCGATCGCGACATCGTCGAGCGCCTCCTCGCGGCCGCCCGTCGGGGTGTCGAGGTCCGCATCGTCGTCTCCGAGACCTCGAACAACCCGCCGGCGTCTGCCGCGCTCGAGCACCATTACGGCCGGCTGCTCGATGCCGGCGTCGAGATCTGGGAGCTACCCGGCACGGTCGTCCACGCCAAGGTCGTGGTCGCCGACGAGACGGTCAGCTTCGGCACCGTCAACCTCGACGCGTGGGCCCTCTACCGCAACTCCGAGATCGCGATGCTCGTCCGCAGCTCGGAGGCGGCGGCGCTGATCGAGGAGCGCTTGTTCGAGCCCGACATCGCCCGCTCGAGGCGCGGAGAGTCGCCGACGGGCGTGCGCAAGCGGCTGAGCAGCCGGATCTGGGACCTGTTCGAATCCTTCCTCTGACAGTCCTGAAGTCGTCCGTTGCGGGTGATGCCGGGGACGACTCGCGTGCCGCATCCTCGGCGGGTGTCGCGTGCCGGTTCCGTCGCCGCAAAGCTCGCCGAGGCGGGCATCCTCGGGCTGCTCGCGTCGTTCGCGCTCGCCTCGTGTGGGGGCGGCGACGGGGAAGCGATCGTGACCGGAACGGTGACGCGCGCGCTGCCGACGACGTCTGCGGCGACCGAGACCGAGGCGGCGCCAGCGGAGACGGCGGAAGCCGCCCCGCCCGCCGTCGTCACCGAAACAGCGCCGGCAGTGACGGAGACGGTGACCGTCACCGAGACGCGCCCGGCCGCGACGATCGGGGCGGCCCAGACGGTGACCGTGACCGAGACGGCCGAGGCGCCTCCGCCGGAGACCGTGACGGTCACCGAGACCGCGGCTACGCCGCCACCCGAGACCGTGACCGTGACGGAGACGGCCGCAGCGCCCCCGGCAGAAACGGTCACCGTGACGATGACCACGGACAGCCTCAACCCGGCCGCTGCTGCCGCGGCCGGCGCCGCGGCCGCCTCGGGGGACGAGGGGCTGACGAACTCCGAGTGGGGCTGGATCGCGTTCGGCGTGCTCGCGGCCGGCGTGCTCGTGGTCGCGATCGTGTGGTGGCTGCGGCGGCGCGGGGCGGCGAAGCGCCGCGGCGAGCTTCCGCCGCCTGCGGGCGTCGACTCGTCACTTTGATAGAACCGGTGCATGGCGACACCCGTCGTCCGGCACCTGACCACGGAGGAGCTCGAGGCCGGGCTCCCCGAGATCGCACGCTCGCCCGCCGCCGAAGGCACGGTCGAGCTGATCGTGCGCCGGCCGGCCGAGGGGGAGCGCGAGGTGCTGACGGAAGGCTCGCTCGATCTCGTCGAGGGGCTCGTCGGGGACGGGTGGCTCCGGCGCGGCAGCCGCCGGAGGCCGGACGGCTCGGCGAACCCGAACGCCCAGATCACGGTCATGAACGCACGCGCCGTCGACCTCGTCGCGGCCGGC
>DATBIN010000068.1:0-8622 GCA_036556925.1 Gaiella sp. | reverse complement strand
CTCGCGCTCGCCCGGCACATCCCGGACGAGGACCGGGCCCTCCGGGAAGGAACGTGGCAGACCACGGTCGGCACCGGGCTCTCCGGGAAGACGCTCGGTGTGCTGGGGCTCGGCAACATCGGCAGGGCGGTCACGGCCATCGGCATCGCCTTCGGCATGCGCCCGATCGCCTGGAGCCAGAACCTGACGGAGGAGGCTGCGCGATCCGCGGGCGCGGAGCTCGTCACGAAGGAGGAGCTCTTCCGCCGGGCGGACATCCTCACGATCCACCTCCGCCTGAGCGAGCGCACGGGCGGCCTCGTCGGGAAGGCCGAGCTCGCGTCGATGAAGCGCGACGCGCTCCTCGTCAATACCTCCCGCGGGCCGATCGTCGACGAGGACGCGCTGGCTGCCGCGCTCGAGCAGGGTCTCGTGGCCGGCGCCGCGCTCGACGTGTACGGGTCCGAGCCGCTGCCGCTCGATCACCCTCTGCGCCGGGCTCCGAACACCGTCCTGACACCGCATCTCGGATACGTGACCGAGGAGAGCTACGCGCTCCTCTACGGGCAGACGGTCGAGGACGTCCTCGCCTTCGCCGCGGGTGAGCCGGTGCGCGTGCTGGTCTCACCCTCGGTCTCGGAGGACGCGAGCGAGCCCGCCGAGGGATCCGCATAGGCGCGCGCAGCGGTCGGCTTCAGGGGTGTCCGCGTCCGGAGTCCGTCGCCTCGCGGGCGGCGACGAGCTGCTCGAGCGCGAAGTCGAGGTCCGCCTGCGTGTGGGCCGCCGACATCTGCGTCCGGATCCGGGCCGTGCCGTGGGGCACCACCGGGTACGAGAAGCTGACCGCGTAGACGCCGCGCCGGACGAGCTCCTGCGAGAACGCCGCCGCCCGCACGGCGTCGCCGATCATGATCGGCACGATCGGATGCTCGCCGGGGAGCACGTCGAAGGCGAGCTCGCCGAGCCGGCGGCGGAAGAAGGCGGTGTTCTCGCGCAGCCGCTCACGCAGCTCGCCCGACTCCTCGATCAGCCCGAGCGCGCAGATCGAGGCGGCGGCGACCGGGGGTGCGAGGCTGTTCGAGAAGAGGTAGGGGCGCGCACGCTGCCGGAGCAGCTCGACGATCTCGCGGCGGGCGGCGACGTAGCCGCCGCTGGCGCCGCCCATCGCCTTGCCGAGCGTGCCCGTGATCACGTCGACCCGCTCCATCACGCCGTGCAGCTCGTGGGTGCCGCGCCCGTGCTCGCCGACGAAGCCGACCGCGTGCGAGTCGTCGACCATCACGAGTGCGTCGTGGCGCTCCGCGAGATCGCAGATCGCGGGCAGGTTGGCGAGGTAGCCGTCCATGGAGAAGACGCCGTCGGTTGCGATCATCCTGTGGCGCGCGTCCTTCGCCTCGACGAGGCGCGCCTCGAGCTCCTCCATGTCCCCGTTCGCGTAGCGGAGCCGCTGCGCCTTGCAGAGCCGGATGCCGTCGATGATCGACGCGTGGTTGAGCGCGTCCGAGATGACGGCGTCCTCGGGCCCGAGCAGCGCCTCGAAGAGGCCCCCGTTCGCGTCGAAGCACGAGCTGAAGAGGATCGTGTCGTCGGTGCCGAGGAAGGCCGAGAGCCGCTCCTCCAGCTCGCGGTGGACGGACTGCGTGCCGCAGATGAAGCGCACCGAGGCCATGCCGAAGCCCCACCGGTCGAGCGCCTCCTTGGCCGCCTCGACCACGGCGGGATGGTCCGCCAGGCCGAGGTAGTTGTTCGCGCACAGGTTGAGCAGCTCGCCTCGCTCCTCCACGTCGACGTGCGCGCTCTGCGGCGAGCGGATGACGAGCTCGGTCTTGTAGAGCCCGGCGGCGCGGACTTCCTCCAGCCGGGCAACCAGGTCCTGCTGCAGCGATCCGTACACCTGGCTCCTCAGACGTCCGTCCAGTCGAGGATCACCTTGCCCGACCGGCCCGAGTGCGCGACCGCGAACGCCTCCTCGAACTCGCGGTGGGAGAAGCGGTGGGTGATGACCGGCTTCACGTCGAGTCCCGACTGGAGCATGACGGACATCTGGTACCAGGTCTCGTACATCTCGCGCCCGTAGATGCCCTTGATCGTGAGCATGTTGAACACGATCGGGTCGAAGTCGAGCGCGATCTCGCCGGTCGGGATGCCGAGCACGGCGATGCGCCCGCCGTGCGCCATGTTGGCGATCGCAGAGCGGAGCGCCTCTGCGCTCCCCGACATCTCGAGCGCCACGTCGAAGCCCTCCGTCATGCCGAGCTCGGCCTGGACGTCCTTCAGGTCGCGCTCGCGCGGATCGAGGACGACGGTGGCGCCGAGCTGCGATGCGAGCTCGCGGCGGTAGGCGTTGAGGTCGGTGACGACGACGTGCCGGGCGCCCGCATGGCGCACGACGGCCGTCGCCATGCAGCCGATCGGACCCGCGCCGGTGACGAGCACGTCCTCGCCGAGCACGGGGAAGGCCAGCGCGGTGTGCACGGCGTTGCCGAAGGGGTCGAAGATGGCAGCCACCTCCTCGTCCACGCCGGGCCACTGGTGCCAGATGTTCGTCATCGGGAGCGCGACGTACTCCGCGAAGGCGCCGGGGCGCTGCACGCCCAGCCCGATCGAGTGGGCACAGAGGTGGCGCCGGCCCGCCATGCAGTTGCGGCAGCGCCCGCAGACGACGTGGCCCTCGCCGCTCACGATCTCGCCGGGGTGGAAGTCTGCGACGTTGGACCCCACCTCGACGACCTCGCCGACGAACTCGTGGCCCACGACCATGGGCACCGGGATGGTGCGCTCCGCCCACGGGTCCCAGCTGTGGATGTGCAGGTCGGTGCCGCAGATCCCGGTCTTGCGGACGCGGATGAGCACGTCGTTGATCCCGATCTCCGGCACTGGGACGTCCTCCAGCCAGAGGCCGGGCTCCGCGCGGAGCTTCAGGAGCGCACGCACGGGCCCATCTTTACCGCTCGCGGGCCCACGTCGAGACGGGCCCGTCGCGGGCGAGGAGGCGCCAGCCGTCGCCGCGGAGCCGCTGCTCGGCACGCGCGGCGCACGCCGGGGCGAAGAACTCGCTCTGGCGGAAGAGGCCGCGGTGCACCGCGACGAAGCGCACGCCGAGCTCCGCCGGCACCGGCCCCCGCCCGCAGGAGAGCCCGCGCAGCTCGCGCGCGAGCCGGTCCGCCGCCGGCGGCGCGAGGGTCGAGTAGCCCTGCGGCCGCTCGCGGGGCGCCTGGCGCGCGTAGCCGAGATAGACGCTCCCGAAGTGGATGTCCGGCCGGAAGACGGGCAGCTCGAGCAGGCGTCCCTCGCCCCTGATGGCCGCATACGCCGGGCTCGGCAGGTCTGCGGACACCGCGCCGAACACCGGCACCCGCAGGTCGAGCGCGAGCAGGACCATGACCGCCGCCGCGACCCCGATTGCCGCGCCCGCCCTGTGGCGATCGGTCACGAGGCGTTGGAGCGCGAGCGCGGCCAGCGCGGCGAGCGCGAGGCAGGCGATCGGCATCAGGCGCTCGGGAACGCGCGCGGAGCGGAGCGGGGGGAGCGCGTCCCAGAGCGGCTCGTAGAGCGGCAGGTTGGCCCCGAGCGCGAGCAGGATGGGAACCACGGCCGCCACGCCGAGGAAGACCGCGAGGCCGCGCTGCCGCGGCCAGGCGAGCACGAGCCCGGCGAGCGCGAGGAGCGGCGTCAGCCAGCCGAGGAAGACGAGCTCCTCGACGCCCGCCCCGACCGCGCGCGTGACGAGGTCGGACAGCTCGGCCGAGTAGCGCTCGACCTGGGCGAAGGAGCGTCCGCCTGCGATCGAGCCGCGCACCACCGACACCTGGACGAGCACTGCCGCGCCGGCGGCCGCCGCGCCTGCCGCCGCCGCGCGCCACCAGAGACGTCGCGGCAGCCGCGCCCACGCGTACCCGAGCGCGAGCGGCACCGCGCCGAGCGCGAGGTGGAGCTGGCCGGAGAGCGGGATGGCGGCCAGGCACGCGGCGGCGAGCCACATCCGGTGCCGCTCGAGCGCGAGCAGCGTCGCCGGCAGGAGGAACGAGACGAGACCCAGGAGATGGCCCGTCGACTGGCCCACCCGGTACGGCTGCAGCGCGAAGACGAGGCCGCCGGCGAGCGCCGCCGCCCGGCCCAGCCCGAGCGACCGCAGCCACCAGCACGCGAGCCCGCCGGCGGCCACGACGGAGAGGAGCACGAGCAGGTCGTATGCCCAGACCGGGCCCCAGAGCCGGTCGAGGGGCCAGAAGGGCAGCCCGAGGAGCAGCCCCTGGAGGTTCACCGGAGCCTCGGCCTCGGGGCGGAACGAGTAGGGATCGGCCCAGGGCGCGGCTCCGCGTTCGAGCTGGTGTCCGACGAGCCAGAAGGACCAGCCGAGCTGAAGATGGTCGCCCGCTGCGGCCTCGCCGTACCCGGGGGCGGGCCGGGCCAGGTAGTGCCCGTCGACGTGCCGGACGGCGGGCCACGTGGCCCACAGGGCGCAGAGGACGTAGACGCCTAGGGCGAGAGCGACGAAGCCGCCGCGAGGATGGCGTCGACGTCCGGCAGATCCCTCCCCAGCAGCCACGAGGCCCGGACCGTATCGCCGTCGACGAGGAACGCGCTGCGCTCCGCCCGCCGCATCCCGACGAACTCGCCGAGCACGCCGAAGGCGCTCGCCGCCTCGCCCTCCCGGTCGGAGAGGAGCGGGATGTCCTCGATGCCGAGCGACTGCGCCCAGGCCCGGTGCGACCACGGCGTGTCGAGCGAGATGCCGAACGGGCGCACGCGGGCGGCGGCGAGGTCCGCGCTCCTGCTCCGCAGGAGCCGGAACTCGTTCGTTCAGGTCGGCGACCAGTCGAACGGGTAGAAGCAGAGCAGGGCGGGCCCGTCGCCGGCGAGCGCCGCACGCAGCGGCACTGCCTCCTCCGCCGGCTCCCGCCACACGTGGACGTCGGGGATGGGATCGCCGGGCCCGAGCACGGGGCCCATCCTATTCCGCGCAGCACCACCCCTCGACGCGCGGGGAGCTACGGGTGCGGAACTGCGCGGAGACGTTCGAGGCGGCGCGGATGCGCCTGCCGTCGGAGCGGACGAAGACCCACTGGTCGGCGGAGGGCCACGTCACGAGCAGCCAGCGCCCGTCGGGTGACCACGCCAGCCCGCGCAGCGTGCCCGCGCCGTTGAAGAGGGAGCGGCCGCCGAGGACGTAGGCCGTGCTTTGCGAGCCGTGCCTGCGCGCGATCGCAGCCTCGTGCGTGCCGGGCCGGAAGGCAGCGGCGACGTCCGGCCAGCCCTCGGAGGGATCCTCGCCGTCGACGACCGCGCCGCGGGCGTCGTAGACGCGGACGGCGTGGGGCATCAGGACGAGCAGCCGCCGCCCGTCCGACGACCACTCGAGTACCGTGGCGGCGCCCGGTGGGCGAGGGCGCTGCCAGAGCACCCGTCCCGTCTCGGCCTCGACCACCACCACCTTGCCCGGCGGCGCATAGGCGAGCACGAAGCCGTCACCCGGCCGCCAGGCCAGGGGGCCCCGGATGCGCCGCGCCACGAGGCGGTCACCGGTGCCGTCTCCCGCGACGACGCGGATGCCGGTGCGGTCGGCGTAGGCGATCCGCGTGTCGCGCTCGGTGCCCGCCCAGCGCGGCGAGCGCACACCGGCCCGCGCCAGCGTCCAGCGCACGTCGCCGTCCGGCTCGAGCGCGGCAAGCTCGTTGCGGCGCGCGGCCACGACGAAGCGCCCGAGCGGCGACCAGCTCGCCTCGCGATACTCGCCCAGCAGCCGCTTGGAGCCGTCCTCCGACACCACCCACACCCCTGCGTCCGACGACACGAGCAGCCGGCCGCCCGTGGGGAGCGAGAACAGCGCGGGCTGGGCACGCTCGACGCCGACGACCTCGCGGATCTCGTCCAGCACGGCCCGGCCCGGTGACGTCGCGAACACGCCTGCGAGCAGGGCGACCGCCGCGAGGGCGATCGCAGCCGCCGGCAGGCGCGTTCGCCGCCGGGTGACGGGCTCACGGGTTGCGTGCGCGGCTGCGACGACGCGCCACGCCCGCTCGGCGGCAGCCGGCTCGCCGGGTATCGGCACGCGCTCGAGCTCGTCCTTCACAGCCGGCCCTTCATCGCGTCGAGGCCGCGGCGCAGCCGTGAGTTGACGGTGCCCCGCGGCAGCTCCAGGAGGCGCGCGATCTCCCCCGGCGTGTACTCGAGCAGGTAGCGCAGGACGACGACCGCGCGCTGCTCGGGCGGGAGGGCAGCGAGCGCGGCCAGCACCGTGCCGTTCGGAGGCTGCGGCGCCGGCGGCGCCGGGAGGCCGTCGTCGAGCCCGGACTCGCGCCGCAGCGTCCTCGCCCGGGCGGCATCGATGGCGCGGTTGACGACGATGCGATGCAGCCAGGGGCCGAACGGGCGCCTGCCGTCGAAGCGGTCGAGCGCGCGCACGGCGGCGAGGAAGGCCTCCTGCGCGACGTCTTCCGCCAGCTGCGCGTCCTGCACCACGAGGTAGGCGGCGCGGTGGGCGTGCGGCCAGTGTGCGCGGAACAGCGCCTCGAGGTCCGAGGCGGATCCGGCCTGGGCGCCACGAACCCAGGCGCGCTCGTCCCGCCCTGCGTGCGCCACCGCAGGACCATACGCACGAGCGCCCGCGAGAGGTCCATGCCGGGGATACGAGCCTGCCCGGCCCGGAGGTCCCGCCCGTCTGCCCGCGCCCGCACCACGCGTCGCGGACCTCTACGTCGCCCGTGCCCGTATCCCGTCCATGAACCGCCGCGCCTTCCTCACGGCAGGGGCCGCCCTCCCGGTCGCGCTCGCGCTGCCCGAGCCCGTCGGTGCCCGCGCGACGGGTGGAACGCCACTCGCGCTCGTCACCGCCGACCTCGAGTCGCACGTCGTGGCGCTCGACCTCTCGAGCGGTCGCGTCGCGGCGCGCGTGCGGACGCTTCCCGGGCCGCGGAGCATCGAGAGCGTGCGCATGACCTGGGCCGTGGTGGCGCACACGGCGAGCGGGCGCCTCTCCATCCTCCACGCGCCCACGCTCGCCGTGCGCCGGGTGGTCCGCGGCTTCCGCGAGCCGCGCTACACGGCCGTTCACCCGCTGCAGCTCGCGTACGTCACCGACTCCGCACTGCGTCAGGTGGTGACGGTCGACGTCGCGAGGGGCCGGATCCTCTGGCGCACCGCCGTCCCGGGCCCGGCGCGGCACATCAGCGCGAGCCCCGACGGCGGCACGCTGTGGACGGCGCTCGGGACGGCAGCGGAGAGGGTGGCGGTGCTCGATCTGGAGGACCCGCGCCGGCCGCGTCTCGTGCGCACGTTCGCGCCGCCCTTCCTGGCACACGACGTCGTCTTCTCCGCGGACGGGCAGCACGTGTGGGTCACCTCGGGTGACAGGCGGCGGCTGGCCGTCTACGAGCGCGACGCTCGCAGGCCCGTCGCCCTGCTGGACGCCGGCGCGCCGCCGCAGCACGTCGCCTTCCGCGGGGGGTCGGCCTTCGTGGCGAGCGGCGACGACGGCAACGTCCGCCTGCACCGGGGCGACGGGGTGCTCGTGCACGAGGCTCGCGTCCCCGTCGGCTCGTACAACGTCACGCTCGGCTGGCAGGGCGTCGTGACGCCGTCGCTCGGCCGGGGCACGCTCGCGGTGCTCGACCCCAGCGGCCGGGTGAGCGGCGTGCGTCGGCTGGCACGTGCCGCCCACGACGCGTGTCTCGCGGTCGGCGCCTAGGGAACCCGGGGCGCGCCTCGGTTGTAGTCGCGATGTCGACCGAAGGAGGTCACGATGAGATCTCGCACCGTCTTCCTGATCGCCGCGCTCGCCGCCGCTCTGGCGGCCGGCGACGCCTCGGCGGGCAAGGGTGGTCCGTCACCCGGCGTGCTGCTCGGCTGGGACGGCGCTCGCGCCCCCGGCGCCGCCGTCCGCTACGTGGCGCTCTTCGCTCCCGGGAACACGGTCGTCGCCGCAGTGCGCGTGCGCGACGGACGGGTGCTCCGGCATGCGTCGCTGCGCGGAGAGCTCGGCGTGCCGCAGGTCGCCTTCGACGGGAGCACCGACGGGCTGACGGCCGACGGCCGGACGCTCGTGCTCGCCTCCCCCACCACCTCTTCGGGGCGGGGCGCCACGTCGCGCTTCGCCGTGCTGAGCACACGGTCGCTCCACGTGCGGCAGACGATCGACCTGCCGGGCCTGTGGTCGTTCGACGCAGTCTCGCCCGACGGCTCGAGGATCTACGCGATCGAGTACCTCGGCGGTGGCGACGCTCCCGCCTACCGGGTGCGCGCGATCGACGTGGCGAGCGGACGGCCGCTGCCCGGCGCCGTCATCGACCCGCGCGAGCCGGAGGAGGTCGAGATGCGCGGCTCGCCCACGACGCGGGCGTTCGGCCCGGGGCGGGCGTGGGCGTTCACGCTCTACGCGAAGCCGAACGGCACCGCCTTCGTGCACGCGCTCGACACCCGGCGCGGCAAGGCGGTCTGCATCGACCTTCCCTGGACCTCGCTCGGGAACGCGATCTGGGCCGTGCGCATGTCCGTCACGGACGGTGGGCGCGCGCTGACCCTGCGCCAGCGCGGAGGGGGACGGCTCGCGTCGGTCGATCTCGGCTCCTTCCGGGTCCGCGCCTTCCGCGCCCCGACCGCGTAGCCCTCCGGCGCGGGGCTGTTCCCGGTCGCGCCGGGCGGCGC
>DATBIN010000067.1:0-12244 GCA_036556925.1 Gaiella sp. | reverse complement strand
CGCGAAGCGGGCGGCTTCAGGGGTTTACGCGTCCGGAATCCGCGGGAGCGGATTCCGGGCTGCGCCGGCTACTAGCGTTCGTCGCCTGATCGGCCAACGCGGCCGTCGTTGCCGTCCGACGCGGACCGTACCGTCGATTCGCGATGGTGGACGGCCGCTGGACGATCAAGGAGTGCGACTTCGACGCAGCCCGCTCGCTTGCCGCTGCGCTCGGCGTCGGTGCCATTACCGCCGCGGTGCTCGTGCGGCGCGGGCTCGCGGACGAGGAGTCCGCGCGCACCTTCCTCGAGGCGGCTCCGCCCGGTCACGACCCGCTCTCGCTCGGCGAGATGAGCACCGCGGTGGAGCGGATCCGCGCTGCAGTCGCGGCGGGTGAGACGATCTGCGTTCACGGCGACTACGACGCGGACGGCATCTGCGCGACCGCCGTGGCCGTCCTCGCGCTGCGCGAGCTCGGTGCGGACGTGCGCTGGCACCTGCCGAGCAGGTTCGAGGAGGGATACGGGATCGCGGTCGAGACTGTCGAGCGGCTGGCTGCCGAGGGCGTCCGTCTCGTGCTCACGGTCGACTGCGGGATCACGGCCGTGCGTGAGGTGGAGCGCGCCGCCGAGCTCGGGATCGACGTGATCGTCACCGACCACCATCGGCCGGGAGACACGCTGCCGCCGTGCACGATCGTGGCCACGCGGCCCTCGAACTACCCGTTCCCGGAGCTCTGCGGGGCCGGCGTGGCGCACAAGCTCGCGGAGGCGCTGCTCGGCACCGGTCATCCGGCGCTCGCGCGGCAGCTCGACCTCGTCGGGCTCGCCACGATCGCGGACGTCGTCCCGCTCGTCGACGAGAACCGTGCGCTCGCTGCGGCAGGGCTGCGGCAGCTTGCGCGTACGCGGCGGCCCGGGCTGCGCGCGCTCATGCGGGCCGCCCGCGTCGACCCCGCCGCAGTCGACGCCACCGCCGTCGGCTTCCGGCTCGCGCCCCGGATCAACGCGGCCGGCCGGCTGCACCGGCCCGACGTGGCTCTCGACCTCCTGCTCACCGAGGACGACGACGAGGCGGCGCGGCTCGCAGGGGAGCTCGAGGAGCTGAACCGCGAGCGGCAGGCGGTGGAGGAGCGCATGCTCCGTGACGCGACCGCGGCGGTCGAGAGCTGGCCCGAGCCGCGGCGCCGTAGTCGCGGCTACGTCCTCTGGAACGAGGAATGGCATCACGGCGTGGTCGGTATCGTCGCTTCGCGGCTGGTGGAGCGCTTCGGCCGGCCGGTGGTGCTGATCGCCGGCAGCGGCGACGGTTGGAGGGGCTCCGGCCGCTCCATCCCCGCGTTCGACCTGCATGCGGCGCTCGGCGCCTGCTCGCAGCACCTGGAGCGCTTCGGCGGTCATCGTGCGGCCGCCGGCCTCTCGATCGAGCCCGAACACCTCGAGCCATTCGCCGATGCGTTCGCCGCGCAGGCCGACGCGGCGCTCGCCGACGACGACCTTCGCCCGCTCACCGTCGTCGACGCGGTCGTGCCCGCGTCGGCCCTCACGCTCGATCTGGCGCAGGAGCTCGACCGGCTTGCCCCGTTCGGGCTGGGCAACCCCGACGTGACGCTGCTCGTCGCGAGCGTCGAGGCGGTCGACCCGGGCACGGTCGGCGACGGCAAGCACCTTCGCTTCCGCATCCGCCAACGGGGGCGTGACGGCGGGAGCGCGATCGCGTTCGGGCTCGGCTCCCAGCTCGACCGTTTGCGGCGGGAGGGCCGCTACGACCTGGCCTTCCGGCTCAAGGAGAACCGCTGGAACGGGACCACGGCGCCGCAGCTCGTCGTGCGGCGGGTGTTCGACGCTCCGGAGGACTACGAGCGGCTGCGCGACCAGCTGGTCGAGCTGTGGCGCGCCGGCGAGGAGGCCTGGACGCCCGAGGCGCGACGCATCTTCGCCGAGCTCGGCCTCGGCGCCGACGGCGTGCAGGGGCAACTGCTCGAATCGGAGACGTTCCGCATGCTCCTGGCCGGGGAGCAGCACGACGACGCGCTGCCCCAGGCGGCGTGACGTCAGCGCTGGAGGTGGGCCTCCACGAACCAGAGTTGCTTGTCGAGCGTCCGCGTCACCTCGATGAAGAGGTCCGAGGTGGCCATGTCGCCGAGCTCCTCGCTGCGCTCGATCGCCGAGCGCATGCCCACGGCGCACGCCGCCAGCCGGTCGGCGACGACCTCGAGCGTGTCGGCGTCCTCGATCGCCTCCTCGGGATACTCCTCGAGCGTCGACGCCGACGCCGCCATGCGCGCCGTGCCCCGTGCGAGCCCGCCGAGGGTGCCGACGCGCTCGGCGAGCTCGTCGATGAACGGAAAGACGGCTTCGGCCGCCTCGTCGTACAGCTCGTGCAGCTGGGCGAAGTCGGCTCCGCGGACGGTCCAGTGCGCCTGCTTCAGCTGCGTGTAGAGGTCGGAGATGTCGGCGAGCCGCGCGTTCAGCAGCTCGACGAGCTCGCTGCGGCTGCGGCCCGAGAGGTCGATCCTCGTCGAGAACTCCGTGCCTGTCTTGGTCGTCGCCATGGGTCGTCGCTCCTCGTCTCGTTCGCGAGGAAGGGCTACCCGCAGGACGATGCTGTCAAACGGGGCGCCGGTCGGAGCGGCTCGTGGCCGCCGCGACGTCGAGCGCCACGAGCATGCGGCGGAGCCGCCAGAGGGTGATCCTGCGCCTGAAGAACGTCATCGTCTGCTCAGGTTCGCCGGTACCCGAGCCGATCCTGTGTCAAACAAGGGTCGAAGTACACTGATCTCGTTATGGCAGTTGTCGACGCAGAACGCCACCACGAGCGCCTCGTCAGCGAGCTGATCGCCGCCGTCGAGGCGTACATCCCCGGCGTCGACCGGGAGCTCATCCGGCGAGCGTTCGACTACGCGGAGCTCCATCACCGCGGCCAGGCGCGCCGCTCGGGGGAGGAGTTCATCAACCATCCCTGGGGCGTGGCCCAGATCTGCGCCGAGCTGCACCTCGACGAGCAGACGATCGCGGCGGCGCTGCTCCACGACGTGATCGAGGACACCGACGCCGAGCTCGACGAGGTGCGCGCAGAGTTCGGTCCGGACATCGCGCAGCTCGTGGAGGGCGTGACGAAGCTGACGCGGATCTCGTTCTCGAGCCGCGAGCAGGCCGAGGCCGAGAACTACCGAAAGATGATCGTGGCGATGGCCCAGGACGTGCGGGTCATCCTCATCAAGCTCGCCGACCGGCTGCACAACATGCGGACGATCGAGTACCTCGGCAAGCAGAAGCAGCTGCAGAAGGCCAAGGAGACGCTCGAGGTCTACGCGCCCCTCGCGCACCGACTCGGCATCCACGCGCTCAAGTGGGAGCTCGAGGACCTGTCCTTCCAGATCCTCCATCCGCGCAAGTACCAGGAGATCAAGGCGATGGTCGCCGACCGCCGTGCCGACCGCGAGGAGCAGGTGGAGAAGGCGGCCAGCATCCTCCACACCGAGCTCGACAAGCTCGACATCCCGGCGGACATCTCCGGGCGCGCGAAGCACTTCTACTCCATCTACGACAAGATGGCCAAGAAGGGCCGCGAGTTCAACGAGATCTACGACCTCACGGCGATGCGCGTCACGGTCGAGCGCTCGGGCGAGGAGGGCACGCGCGACTGCTACGGCGCGCTCGGGATCATCCATTCGCTCTGGAAGCCGATGCCGGGCCGCTTCAAGGACTTCGTCGCGATGCCGAAGCTCAACCGGTACCGCTCGCTGCACACGACGGTGATCGGCCCCGCCGGCACGCCGCTCGAGATCCAGGTGCGCACCCGCGAGATGCACGAGGAGGCCGAGCTCGGCGTCGCCGCCCACTGGCTCTACAAGCGGGGTCGCGCGAGCAAGGGCGACGACGAGTGGCTCACGTGGGTCAAGTCGCTGATGGACTGGCAGGGCGACGAGACGGATCCCTCCGAGTACATGCGCACCCTGCGCACCGACCTCTTCGGAGACGAGGTGTACGTGTTCACGCCGAAGGGCGAGGTGAAGACGCTGCCCGCCGGCGCGACGCCGATCGACTTCGCCTACGCGGTGCACACCGACGTGGGCCACCGCACCGTCGGTGCGAAGGTGAACGGCCGCATCGTGCCGCTGCACTACCGCCTGAAGAACGGCGACTTCGTGGAGATCCTCACCTCGAAGTCCGGGCGCGGCCCGTCGCGCGACTGGCTCGCGCTGGCTGCGTCCTCACGGGCACGCAACAAGATCAGGCAGTGGTTCCAGCGCGAGACCCGCGGCGAGACCGAGGCGAAGGGCCGCGACGCGCTCGACCACGCGCTCAAGGCGCAGAACCTCCCCTACCGGAAGCTCCAGGGCTCGTCGGTGCTCGCGCAGGTCATCCGCGAGCTCGGCTTCAAGAAGGCGGAGGACTTCTACCTCGCCCTCGGCTCGGGCAAGGTCGGCGCCGGGCAGGTCGTCAACAAGGTGCTCCAGCGTCTGAAGACGGACGAGGTGGCCGAGGAGCCCGTCGTCGCGCTCAAGCCGGCGCGCTTCAAGTCCACCGTCGCGGGCGACCGGCTCGGCATCGTCGTCCCGGGCGTCTCGGACGTCCTCGTGCGGCTTGCGAAGTGCTGCACCCCCGTGCCCGGCGACGGCATCGTCGGCTACATCTCGCTCGGCCGTGGCATCACGATCCACCGCCAGGACTGCCCGAACGTGAAGTCGCTGATGCGGAACCCGGAGCGCTTCACGCACGTGGAGTGGGAGGGGTCGGCCGCCTCTGCGAGCTTCAGGGTGCAGATCGCCGTCGAGGCCTGGGACCGGGCGCGGCTGCTCGAGGACGTGGCACGTACCTTCGCCGAGCACGGCGCGAACATCGTCTCCTACGGCGGCACGGTCGAGGACGGCATGGCGCGGAACTGGTACACCGCCGAGATCGGCGACGTGAAGGACCTGCGCTCGCTGCTCTCGGGACTGCGGAACCTCGACGCGGTCTTCGACGCGTATCGCGTGACGCCGAATTAGTTTCCGCGAAGCAGAAATCTGCAGAAGCAGATTTCTGCCGCGGGATCCCGCCTGACGGCGGGCAGATCCCTGAAGCGTGGGGGAACCAAGGTTCCCCCACGTCCCCCCTCCTGTTTCTGACCGGGCCGCCTGCGGCGGCAGATCCCGAGCTACGTCGCGCACGGACAAGAGCTCGGTGCGATGACCCGTGCGACCGGCCGCGGTAGCGGCCGCTTCAGGGATCTTCGTTTTCGAGCGGGCGGGGATCCGCTCCTGCGGATTCCCGCCTCGCGGACAAGTAGGATCGAGCAGAGCGCCGACGTGGGCGCGAGAGCTCTCCGAGGAGGTGGCTTCGTCATGGCGGAGATGCGCGGTGCCGACCTCGTTGTCGAGTACCTCATCCGTGAGAAGGTCCCGTACCTGTTCGGCTACGCCGGGCACGGTGCGGTCGGGTTGCTCGACGGCGTCTACGACCGCCAGGACGAGATCAAGGTCGTCTTCCCGCGTATCGAGTCGGGTGCGGCCTACATGGCGGACGCGTACTTCCGCCTCACGCACGAGCTGATCCCCGTCTACACCTCGACGGGCCCGGGACCGATGCTCCTGACAGTGGCGATGGGGAACGCGTTCTACGACTCGTCGGCGTTCATCGCCATCACCGGCCAGGTCGCGACGACGCAGTACGACTCGGGCGCGCTGCAGGAGGAGTACCGCTACTACCAGGCGGACTACCCGAGCATCGCCAAGGTCCTGACCAAGCGGAGCTTCCAGGCGCACTCGGTCAACGACCTCGCGAAGTTCCTGCCCAAGGCGTTCAAGCTCGCCCGCACCGGCAGGCCGGGGCCCGTGCACATCGACGTTCCCTACGACCTCTGGGTGACGAAGGCCGACGTCGAGGTGCCCGAGCCCTTCGAGCGCTCGGAGATGCTCAACTGGCGCACGCCGGGCTCCCCCGAGGCGGTGGCGAAGGCGCTCGACCTGCTGCTCGCCGCCAAGCGGCCGCTCGTGCTCGCGGGCGGCGGCGTCGTCCTCTCCGAGGCGTCCGCCGAGCTCCGCTCCTTCGCCGAGCACGTCAACGTCCCCGTCTACACCTCATTCATGGGCAAGGGCGCGCTGGCGCCGGGTCATCCGCTGCACCTCGGCATCGCCGGGTGCTGGGGCGAGTACCCGGCCCAGGAGGCGGCCCGCAATGCCGACGTGATCCTTGCCCTCGGCTGCCGCTTCTCGGACATCCACTCCTCGTCCTGGCTGCCGGGCTACACCTACAACATCCCGCCGACGAAGCTGATCCACGTCGACATCGATCCGCAGGAGATCGGCCGCAACTACCCGACCGAGATCGGGATCGTCGGCGACGCGCGCGAGGTGCTACGGCAGCTGCTGGACCTCGCGGAGAAGCGCGGCCCGCGGCGCGAGCAGTCGCCCTGGCACGACCAGGTCGAGTCCTACAAGGAGGAGTGGACGAACTTCATCGAGCAGGAGAAGGCATCCGACGCGGTGCCGATCGACCCGCGCCGCCTCATCAAGGAGCTGCGGGCGGCGGCACCCGACGACACGCTGATGATCACCGACACCGGCAACCACCAGACGTGGGTGGAGCAGTACTGGGACGCACCCGCCGAGCGCATGGTGTTCACGCCGGGAGGCTTTGCAGGCATGGGCTTCGGAACGTACGGCGTGCTGGGGCTGAAGCTCGCCCGGCCCGAGCAGCCGGCCGTCTGCGTCACCAGCGACGGCAGCTTCATGATGTTCCCGGGCGCGGTCGCGACGGCGACGGAGTACGACATCCCGGCCGTCTGGGTGATCCTCAACAACTACACGATCGGCGTCATCCGCGACCTCCAGCGCTTCTACATGGACGGCCGCGAGATCGGCACCAGCTTCGTGAAGCAGTCGACGGGGGAGTTCTGGAACCCGGACTTCGCGAAGATGGCGGAGGCGATGGGCGCAGGCGGCATCACCGTGGAGCACCCGTCCGACCTCGGCGCCGCGCTCGAGACCGCGTTCGCCGCCGGCACGCCGTACGTCGTCGACGTGAAGGTCAACCGCGACACCGCCGTCCCGCTCATCGGCACCTGGCACTTCGCCCCGATCCCGCAGGCCGAGCCGACCTTCGGCAAGCCTCTCGTCCTCAGCTGACCGAGCCGTTCCCCCTCACCGCGATCGTCGGGCAGGAGCGCCTCAAGCAGGCGCTCCTGCTCAATGCGGTCAACCCGGCCGTGGCCGGCGTACTGCTCGAAGGCACGAGCGGCACCGGCAAGTCGACGGCCGTGCGCGGCCTCGCGGAGCTGCTGCCCGAGATCGACGTCGTTGCCGACTGCCCCTTCTCGTGCAGCCCCGACGAGCCGTGCCCCTGGTGCCGAGAGCGGCAGGCGCGTGGCGAGGAGCTCCCGGCCGCCCGCCGGCGAGCGCGCGTCGTCACCCTGCCGCTGAATGCGACGGAGGACCGGGTGGCGGGATCGGTCGACATCGCGCGCGCGCTGCGTGAAGGGATCGCTGCGCTGGAGCCGGGCCTCCTGGCCGACGCGAATCGCGGCATCCTCTACGTCGACGAGATCAACCTGCTCGACGACCACCTCTGCGACGTCCTCCTCGACGCGGCAGCCCTCGGCACGAACGTCGTCGAGCGGGAGGGTGTGTCGGTCTCGCATCCCGCCCGCTTCCTCCTGGTGGGGACGATGAACCCGGAGGAGGGCGAGCTGCGACCGCAGCTCGCCGACAGGATCGGCCTGCGCATCGCCGTCGAGGCGATCGTCGATCCCGCCGCCCGGGCGGAGGTGATGCGGCGGCGCGAGGCGTATGCGCGCGATGCGGCCGCGTTCGCCTCGTCCTACGCCGGGCCGCAGCGCACGCTCGCGGAGGCGCTGCAGGCCGCCCGGGCGAGCGTGGCGTCCGTCGAGGTCTCCGACGGGATCTATCGCGCGATCGCGGAGCTCGTGGTGCGCTCGGGGGTCTCGAGCCATCGCGCCGACGTGACCATCCTCGAGGGGGCGAAGGCCCAGGCGGCTCTCGACGGGCGGAGGTCCGTGAGCGCAGACGACGTGTTCTCGGTCGCGACGCTCGCCTTGCCGCACCGGCTCGCCGCCGATCCGTTCGATGCGCACTCCGGGATCGACGAGCGCATCCTGCGGCGCGTGCTCGACGAGGTCCTCGATGCGACGGCGGACGCAAAAAAAGCGTCGGGCCGGGTGACGCCGGCGCCCACGTCGAGCTAGAGCCTCTCGACGCCCCGCCGCCGATCGAGCGCGTGGAGGCCGACCTCCGGCACCTGCTCGGACCGGAGCGCCGTGCCGACCGGCACGAGCGCGGGGCGATCGGCCGGCGCGACCGCTCCTTCGTGTCCTTGCGGCGCGGGAAGCACTCCCGCCACCGGCTGATGCGGCCGGGGGACGTGGACATCGCCGTGGACGCCACCCTGCGTGCCGCGGCAATGCGTGCCGGGAGGCGTCGCGAGCCGCTCGCGGTGGCGACGGAGGACCTCCGCCGCCGTGTGCGCGAGCACCGGGTGCCGTACGACCTCTGCGTCGTCGTCGACAACAGCTACTCGCTGCACGCCGAGCGCCTCGTGGAGAAGGTGAAGGGCCTCGTCTTCGCCCTGCTCGAGGACGCGCTCGGCCGGCGCGATCGCGTCTCGTTCGTCGCCTTCAAGTCGGGTGTGCCGGAGGCGGTGGTGGCCCTCCGTCCCACGTCGAGCCTCACGCTCGCCGCACGGCGGCTGCGCTCCGTGCCGTTGAGCGGCCGGACCCCGCTCGCCCACGGCATCCTCGTCGGCCGCCGCTTGCTCCGGCAGGAGCTCGCCAAGCGCCCGAACGTCCGGCCCATGGTCGTCGTCGTGAGCGACGGTCTCCCGAACGTGCCGCTGCGCCGCGGCGGAGACGCCCTGGCGGACGTGCTCTCGGAGGGACGTGCGCTGCGACGGGCGGGGATCGGCGCGCTGGTGCTGGATGCGGCGGCAGAGAACGCCCCCGGCTGCGGGCCGGCGCTGGCCGAGGCGGCTGGTGGCTCGTGCCTGCGGCTCGTCGACGTCGCGCCGCAGGCCTTCCTGGACGCGCTCGTGCAGATCGCGTAGAACCGCGCCATGCTCGAGCGACGGCAGGCAGCGGTGCTCGAAGCGCTCCTCGACGAACGCCTCTCGCCGCTCGCGCGCGAGGGGCTGCCCGCGGAGGCGCTGGCGCAGCTCGCCGCGGACGGCCTGCTCGACGAGGTGCACCGCGGCCGCGCCATCGAGCTGCTCGAGCCGTGGCGCAGGGGCCGGGAGATCGAATGGGCCACCCACAGGCTCACGCAGGGCGACCTGCTCGATGCGTTCGCCGAGCACTGCGAGAGCGATCTCGACGAGGTCGAGGTGCTCGAGCGGCGGGGCGACGTCCTCGTGGCGAGGTGGCGCCGTGAGACGAGCCGCATCGAGCTCCGTGCGGGCTTCGTCGGCTTCGAAGGCGTTGCCTCGGCGACGCCGACGATGCTCCTCGGCGACGTCGAAGGCGACAGCGACCGCCTCGTGGCCGCGTTCCTGGACGACGAGGCTCTGCGCTCCCGGCTCGCGATCTGCGACGTGCAGCGCCTCGAGCGGCTGGGCACCGTGCGTTCGAGCGTCTTCGTCTACCTCGAGTGGTTCCTACGGGATGCCTACGGCGTCAAGCTGCTGCCGGCCTCGGCCTTCACCCAGGGGCTGATCGACCGAGGCGTGATCTCGCTCGGCATGGGGTGAGCCCACCAGCGGCGCCGCCCCCTGGCCGCCCGCCCTGACGACCGCGCGCAGGGACGACGGAATTGGTCAGCCGTCGGACGCCGGCCAGTCGGGGCGCTCGCGGAGCGCCGCGAGATCCTCGTCCTGCCGCGCCCAGTCGCGCAGCGAGGGCCGGAGCTCGAGGGCACGGGCGAGGTGCGCAAGCGCCGCGTCCGTGAGGCCCGCCCGCGCCTCGGCGCACGCGAGGTTGTAGAGGACGCCGGGGTGGTCGGGGTGCTGCTCGAGCGCCTCCGACAGCTCGTCGGCCATGGCGGCGAAGTCGCCGCTCGGCCGGTGACGTTCCGCATGGAAGTACGACTCCCAGGCGGAGGGGCTGTAGCTCTCGCCGGCCTTGCCGCCGACGGCGAGCACCGCCGTGTCGGCCTCGGCCGCGCGGGCGTGGCGCTTGAGCTCCGGGTCCCGCACGAAGACGACCGTCCCGGCCGGTGCGTCGAGCGTCTCGCCGTCGAGCTCGAACGTCGCCCTGCCGGAGAGCACCACGTACACCTCCTCGTGGCCGAGCGTGGATTCCGTGTGCTCTTCCACGACGGTGTCGCCCGGCTGCCGGGCGACATACGCGTTGATCCCGAACGCCTGCACGCCGAGCGTGCGGCGGAGCGGGCGCCACTGCAGGTCGCCCGCCACCGTGATCGGCTCGATCTCGTCCAGCCGGACGCTGGCCCAGCGCTGTTCCACCCCGCCAGCCTAGTGGCCTGACGTGAGGAACCGTGGCGTCCGGCCGCGCAGCGGACGGCTTCAGGGGTTTGCGCGTCCGGACTCCGCGCCAGCGGATTCCGGGCTGCGCCGGCGAGAATCGGGAACCCCGCCCGGCGAGACGGTGTAGGAAGGGCACGTGGGGAGCCGACCACACGACGACATCGCGCTCGTCTCGCGCGCCAAGCGCGGTGACGCGGACGCGTACGAGGAGCTCGTGCGAATGCATCAGTCGATCGCGTTCAGAGTGGCGCTCGTGGTCGGCGGAGACCCCGCTGACGCGGAAGAAGCCGCCCAGGACGGCTTCGTGAAGGCGTACAGGGCACTCGGGCGCTTCCGCGAGGGCGCGCCGTTCCGCCCGTGGCTCCTGCAGATCGTCGCCAACGAGGCACGCAACCGACGCCGCTCGGCGGCCCGCCGGTCGGCACTCGCGATCCGTGCGAGCGCACAGGACGTCTCGGGGGGCGCGGCTCCGTCCCCCGAGGCGGCAATCCTCGACGCCGAGCGGCGGTCCGCCCTCGTCGACGCGCTCGGCGCGCTCCCCGACGCCGATCGCGAGGTGCTCTCCTGCCGCTACCTGCTCGAGCTGTCGGAGGAGGAGACCGCCGGCGCCCTCGGCGTCCGCCGGGGCACGGTCAAGTCGCGGACGTCGCGGGCGCTCGCACGGCTGCGAGAGTCGCTCGAGGGGGAGGAGCGCGTGTGAACGAGCTCGAGAGGGATCTGCGCCTGCTGGCGGGCACGATCGAGTGGCCGGAGCCTGGCGGCGACCTTGCCGCGTCGGTGCGGGTCGCGCTCGAGCGCGCGCCCGTCGCTCCGCGCCGGCGCCTCGCGTGGCCGATGCGGAGGCTCGTCGCCGTCGCGGCAGCGGTCCTCCTCGTCTCCTTCGCGGCAGCGATGGCGGTGCCGCAAGCCCGGACGGCCATCCTCCGTGCGCTCGGCATCGGGTCCGTGCGCGTCGAGCTCGTGGACGAGCTGCCACCGGTTGCGGCTCGCGCGGATCTGTCCGTGCTCGGGCTGCCCGTCTCGCTCGAGGAGGCCCGCCGGGGCTTCCCGTACCCGCTGCTCGCTCCCGACACCGATGCACTCGGGCGCTACGACGAGGTGCGTCTGGGCCTGGTGCGGATCCCTCAGGTCTCGTACGTGTGGCGCGACGGGAGCGGCGGCGTGCGGCTGCTCGTGAGCGTCCTTCCGGGGAGGTTCATCGGGGCGCAGTTCGTGAAGGTCGCCGGCCCAGGGACGCACCTCGAGGACGTCACCGTCGCCGGCCGGCGTGCCCTGTGGATCACCGGCGATGCGCACGGCTTCGGCCTCGACCGTCCCGAGGACCCGGTCGACTACGAGATGATGAGGCTGGCAGGGAACACGCTGCTCGTGGAACGCGGCGAGACGACGGTCCGCATCGAGGGCGACCTCACGCTCGCTCAGGCACAGGAGGTCGCTCGCGCCCTGCACCCGGTCGGGCCGGGCTAGAGCGCGCAGAAAAACAGGGCGCCGGGCGCGCCCGCCCGGTAGATCTGCTCACCGGGCGGGCGGCGAACCGGCTCCCCTCCCCCTGCACTCGTTGTAGCTCCCCCTGGAGGGGGAGCAATCCCTCGTTCGAGGGGAGCGATCTCACCCATCGGAGGTACCTCCCCGAGCGGGGAGCGTCCCTCAGGCGAGCGACGTCCGCTCTACGGCTCCCGAGGCTCGCCCGGCGGTGCCCGGCCGCTAGGTGTCCCGCCTCGGGACGTTGTGGACACGGCTGATCGGTGGTCGGCCGCCGAGCGAGCTGTGCGATCTGCGCTCGTTGTAGTAGCGGAGCCAGTGTGACAGGGCCTTGGCTCGGTGGTCGCTTGTGCGGTAGACCTGTCCGA
>DATBIN010000066.1:0-15731 GCA_036556925.1 Gaiella sp. | reverse complement strand
TCCGACGAGGATCTCAGCCAGCCGTGCGGCGTCGATGTTGCCTCCCGAGACGACGCAGACGAGCCGTCCGGTGCCCGCCCCGCCCGCGAGCGCCGCAGCGACCGGCAACGCGCCCGCTCCCTCGGCGACCACCCGCACGCGCTCGGCGAGCAGCCGCACGGTGGCGGCAGTCTCCTCGAGCGAGAGGGCGAAAGCGCCGGCCAGCAGCGGCCGCGCGAGCTCCCACATCTCGGGGAGGAGGGCCTTGCTGCCCGCGCCGTCGACGAACGACGCCCGGTACGGCACCTCGACGGGCTCGCCCGCGGCAAGCGCGGCGGAGACCGGCGCCCCCGTCTCCGGCTCGCAGGCGTAGACGCGCGTGCGCGGGCTGAGGGTCGCGAGCGCGCTGGCTATGCCCGTCGTCAGCCCGCCTCCGCCCCACGGGATCAGCACCGCATCGACGTCGCCGAGCTCCTCGGCGATCTCGAGCCCGATCGTGCCGTTCCCGGCCATCACCGCGGCGTCCCGCACCGGATGCACGAAGTGACCGTCGAGCCCCGGATAGACCCCTTCCTCCATGGTCTGCCACCAGCGCTCGAAGGGCACGCTGACGGTGTCGCCGCCGAGGCGGGCGATCGCTTCGAGCTTCGTCTGCGGGGCGTGGTCGGGCGCCACGATCGTCGCCGGGACCCCGAGCTCGCGGGCCATCCAGGCAACGCCCTGCGCCATGTTGCCCGCGCTGGTCGTCCACAGCCCGCGCGCCACGGCGTCCGTGGGCGCGCTGCGAACGGCGTTCGCCGCGCCGCGGATCTTGAACGAGCCGATCGGCTGCAGGCACTCGAGCTTGAGCCAGATCTCGGCGTCCTCCTCCACGTGGAGGCGCACGAGCGGCGTGCGCAGGGCGACGTCGGCGATCCGCTCACGGGCCGCCTCGATCTCGGCGAAGGGGATCAGAAGTCGACCTCGGCGCCCACGCCGCGCTCGCGCGCGCGGGCGACGCACAGCTCCGCGGCACCGAGATCCTCCACGGCGAGCCCCAGCGACTTGAAGAGCGTGAGCTCGTCCGGCGACGTGCGTCCGGGATGCACTCCGATGAGCACCTCGCCGACCTCGGCGAGGATGTGGTCGGGGCCGATCCCGGCCTCCTCCACCGCGCCGAGGTAGTCACCCGCCTCGTTCAGCGTCGACTCCCGCCTGTCGACGAAGAGCGACGACGCCGCGACGACGGCCGCATCGAGCTCGCGCGCCGACGGGGTCGCGGACCCGACCGCGTTGACATGCGCTCCGGCGGCGAGCCACTCCCTGCGCACGATCGGCTCGCGGGCCGCGGTCGTCGTGCAGACGACGTCGGCGCCTGCGAGCGCCTCTTGCACGGACTCGCATGCGACGGCCCGGCACTGGAGGGCGAGACCGACCGCGTGCTCGTGCGTGCGGCTCCAGATGCGGAGCTCGGCCTCGGGCAGCACGGCGCGCATCGCCGCGGCATGAGCGCGGCCCTGGAAGCCGGAGCCGAGGATCGCCACCGTGCCGGCATCGGGCCGCGCGAGGGCACGCGTGGCGACCGCCGAGACCGCCGCCGTGCGGATGGCGGTGATCGGCGCGGCGTTGAGGATCGCCCGGAGCACGCCCGTGGCGCCGTCGTGCAGCAGCACGGCACCCTGGTGGGGATCGAGCCCCTGCGCGGAGTTGCCCGGGGCGATCACGATCTCCTTCAGGGAGAAGACGGGGTCGGCGCCACCGCGCCACGCCGGCATCAGGCCGAAGAGCTCGCTCGCGGGCGGCCGCACCACGAAACGAAGCGGCTGGTGGAGCTCGTCCCGCGCGAGCGCGCTCAGCACCTGCTCCATGGCCTCGATGCACGACTCCATGTCGAGCAGCGCGTGCACGTCCTCCTCGGAGAGCACGAGGACGCTCATGCGAACCACGACCCCAGCTCGTCCTGCTCGGCGCTCGTGAGCCGCAGCTCGAGCGCCTCGGCGACGTGCGCGAGATGCTCGACGCGATTCGGGCCGACCACGATCGCGGTCACCTCGGGGAGGCTCAGGAGCCAGGCCATCGCCACGGCGGACATCCTCGCATTCCGCAGGGCCGCCCATGTCTCAAGGCGCTCGAGCGCGTCGAACACGGCGTCGACACGGTAGCGCTCGTACGGGCCGGGTCGCTGCATCATGCGCGAGCCGGCCGGGGGCGAGGCATCGCGACGGTACTTGCCCGTCAGCCAGCCTCCCGCGAGCGGGCTGAAGGGCGTGTAGCCGAGCCCGTGCTCGTGACAGACGGGGAACACCGTCTCGCGGTCGCCCTGCTCGAGCAGCGAGAAGCCGTTCTGGGCCCACTCGTAGCGGGCGAGGCCCTCGAGCTCCGAGAGCTCGAGTGCCTCGGCCAGCTGGTCCGCCGAGAAGTTGGAGGCACCGGCCGCACCGACCTTGCCGGCGCTGATGAGCTCGTCGAAGGCCTGCAGCGTCTCCTCCTGCGGCACGTCGGGGTCGAAGTCGTGCGCCATGTAGAGGGCGACCCGCTCGACGCCGAGCCGCTGCAGGCTGCCGTCGATCTGACGACGGATGCGCGCACGCCCGAGGCCGCCGTCGCCGCCCTCCTCGAGCGGGTTGAAGGTCTTCGTGGTGAGCACGAGGCGGTCGCGCACCTCGCTCCCCTTCGTGCCGAGCCACTCGCCGATGAACGCCTCGCTGCGGCCGCCGCCGTAGGCATCCGCCGTGTCGAACGTCGTCACGCCGAGGTCCCACGCGGCGTCCATGAGACGGAACGCGACGTCCTTGGCGGTGCCCTGGCCGAAGAACGCAGGCGCCGAGCCGACGCCGCCGAAGTTGCCGCAGCCGAGGATCACGCGCGAGACAGCGACCCCGCTACGCCCGAGCTCCCGCTCCTCCATCGCGGCGATTCTAGGGACGGGTCCGCGCGAAGGCTCAGGGCGGTGCATCCACGGCGGCCGCGGTCGCCGGCGTACGCACGTGGACGCGCATGCGCGCCAGCGGCACGAGGCCGGTGGCGACGACACACGCCGCCACGGCGAAGACGCCCGCATAGCCGACCACCGATGCCACCACACCGAGGCTGATGGCACCGAGCGCGTAGCCCAGGTCGGCACACGCGGAGAAGCTCCCGACGGCAGAGCTCCGCTCCGCCGCGGGCGCCGTGGCGACGACGAGGGTCATCAGGGCGGGAAAGCTCAGCGCCTGGCCCACGGCGAGCACGGCCGTGCCGAGGTAGAGACCGGCCGGTGACCGGACGGTGGCGATCACGGCCAGTCCGCAGACGGCGATCAGGATCGAGATCACCGCGGTGCGCCTCGGCCCTGCCCGGTCCGGAATGCGCCGGCCGACGCTGCGCAGGATCACGACCACGACGGCGTTCAGCGCGAAGACGAGGCCGGCTCCGTCCAGGCCGAGCTCGCGCGCGTAGAGCGTGGCGAAGGTCGTCATCGCGGCGAAGCCGAAGATGGCCACGATCAGGACCGCGCCCGGCCCGAGCGCGGCCGGGTGGAACAGGCGCGCGCGGCCCGCCCGGGCGAGGCCGTGGGGGCGCGTCTCCGGGATGGCGAGGCCGACCACTCCGGCCATGGCGGTGGATGCCGCGGCGGCGAGCCATACGGCGTCGAACCGGTCGTCGCCGAGCACGAGCTCTCCGACGACCGGCCCGGCGGCAAGCCCGCCCCACACCGCCAGCGAGTAGAGGCTCACCGCCTCGCCGCGGCGGTGGTCCGGCGCGAGGTCGTTGATCACCGTCGCGGTGCCGACGAACACGAACGCCTCGGCCGCGCCCGTGGCGAGCCGCAGGGCGACGAGCGACGGCAACGAGTCCGCCGCCACGTAGAGCGTCGCGGCCGCCGCCGCGAGGAACGAGCCCGCGACGATCAAGGTCCGGCGGCCGTGGCGGTCGCCGAGCCTGCCCGCGACGGGCTGCAACAGGAAGGCGGTGGGGCTCGCCGCCGCGACGGCGAGGCCGACGCCGACGTTGCCCGCGTCGAGCGGCCCCTTCGCGAAGAGGGGCAGCACGGGGAAGAGCATGCCGATTGAGAGGAAGACGCCCAGGGTGCTCGCCCAGACGAGCACGAACGGACGTGTCAGGAGCCTCCCGTCCACCGGCTCGATCCTCCCAGGTCGGCCTCCTGCGGCGGCGCGGTCCCCTGCGCACGGCCGCGGGCTCGCCCGCACCGTGTGGAAGAGCCGGGATCAGCGGGCGGCGCTCAGCGGCTCGCCGGGGCCGGCGAGCCGGTCCTTGCCGCCCCGCTTCGCCTCGTAGAGCGCGTGGTCCGCGACGCGCAGGAGCTCGGCGCTGGAGACCCCGTCGTCGGGGAAGACGGCGAAGCCGAAGCTCGCCGTGGGAGCGCTGGCGAGCACGGTGAGATCGCGCATCCTCGTCCGCAGGCGCTCGGCCACGTCGGCCGCCACGGCGGCGTCGGCATCGGGCAGCACGACGCCGAACTCGTCGCCGCCCAGCCGGCCGGCGACGTCCGAGACGCGCTTGCTCTGCCGCAGGAGATGGGCGATTGCCTGCAGGACGGCATCGCCACGCTCGTGGCCGTGGGCGTCGTTGATCCGCTTGAGGTCGTCGCAGTCGGTGAGCACGACCGCGAGCTGGCGCCCGGCCCGATGGGCCCGGGCGATCTCCTCACGCAGCCGCTCGTCGAAGCCGCGGCGATTGAGGAGCCCGGTGAGCGGGTCCGTCACCGCCGCACGCTGCTCCCTCCGCAGCGCCTGCGCGACGTCCAGCAGGGCGGCCGAGTGCTGGGTGAACAGCGTGGCGGCCTCGACCTGATCGTGCGCCAGCTCGAGCGGCGCGTCCGACCTGCCGACGAGCGTCCCGACGAGGGAGCCGCCCGCGCGCAACGGCAGCCAGATCAACCAGCGCCCGGGATCGTCAGGCCCCGCGATGCCGAGCTCGACGCCGTCGACCGTGCTCCAGGAGAGATCGCTGAGCCCGGCTCGCCCGCCGGCTGCGAGCGCATCGGGCGAGATCGGCGTCAGCGTCGACGCCGGACGCCGCCAGAAGCTCGCCGGCGGGCCGGAGGCGCGCGGCCCGAGGTCGAGCTGCGCGGCTTCGAGGTCGAGCAGGCGGCCGACCGTGCGCGTAGCGAACTCGGCGATCGCGGTCACCGAGCGCAGCGAGCTCGCGTAGACGGTCATGCGCACGAGCGATGCGAGATCGAAGCGCATGCCGGCCCCGAGCTCGTCGACGGCGGGGCGCATCGCTGCGACGAGCGGCAGGAAGAGCTCGGGCGACTCCTCGGGAAGGCGGATTCCGGACGTCTCGACGTTGAGCGCGCCGTGCGCGCGAGCGCCGACGATGGCGGCGCAGAGCTCGGAGACGATGCCCGGGACGGCCGCGATGAAGTCCGCGTCGGCGCGGACGTCCGGGACGAACTCCACCGTCCCCTCCCGCACCGTGCGCCCCATCACGCCCTGGCCGATCGCGAAGCCGTCGCGCACCTGGTCGTAGCCGTGCTGCGCGATGCACCAGAGACGCTCGTGGTCGGCGACGTACACGCTCGCCAGCAGTCCTGCTCCGGCCGTCTCGCACAGGCTTCTCAGGGCGCGGTCGATCGCATGCCGGGCGTCTCCTCCCCGCTCGAGCTCCTGCAGCGCGGCCTCCACGCCCTCGGCGAGCGACGCGGCGGAGACCGCGCGTGTCGTCGCGTCGGCTGCGGCCCGTGGGGTGCGCTGCACCGCTCGCGCCTGCACCGGCTCGGCGGGCGCCGGCATGGGCAGGCGCTGCTTGGCCGTGAGGAACGCGTCCAGGACCGTCGGGTCGAAATGGCTCCCCCGCCCGGTCAGCATCACCTCGACCGCGGAGTCGAGCGTGAACGCGCCGCGGTACACGCGATCGCTCGTGAGCGCGTCGAAGACGTCCGCGACGGCAGCGATACGTCCCTCGATGGGGATGGCGTCGCCGGCGAGCCCGCGCGGATAGCCGGTGCCGTCGAAGTGCTCGTGGTGCGTCAGCGCGATGCTCGCCGCCAGGTCCAGCAGCTCCGAGCCCGAGCCTGCCAGGATCCGATAGCCGATCTCGGCGTGCCGTTCCATCTGGTCGCGCTCGTCGTCGGTCAGCGGCCCGGGCTTCAGGAGCACGTGGTCGGGGATGCCGATCTTGCCGACGTCGTGCAGCGCACTTGCGATGCGGATCGACTCACAGAGCTCGTCGTCGAGGCCGAGCGCGCGCGAGATCAGGTCGCACGTCTCGCTCATACGCTCGACGTGGCGTCCCGTGGGACCGTCGCGGAACTCCGCTGCGACGGCGAGGCGCCGTACCGTCTCCTCGTGCGAGCGCCGCAGCTCGTCCGCCGAGGCGGTCAGGCGGCGGACCGCGTCGCTCAGCTCCTCCTCGGCTCGACGGCGCTCCTCCAGCTGGGCTGCCACGTCCGCCGTGAGCTGGGCGCGCTCGTAGGCGAGCGAGGCGAGCTGGCCGAACCGGGTCATGAGCGCGACGTCGGCGGGCGAGAAGCCCTCGCCGTCCATCCGCGCGAGGCCGATCACGCCGACCACCTCCCCGCCCGCCAGGAGCGGCACCCCGAGCACCGCGCCGGGCGTCGCGTCGCCGAGATCGCGATGCCGCTTGCCCCAGGTGCGGTAGTCGTTCGCCACGTACGGCTCGCGCGTGCTCCAGACCACTCCCGCCACTCCCTGGTCCGGCTGGATCTGCCGGCCGAGGAGAGACGTGAACGCCCCCGTCGCGATGCGGACGACGAGGTGCTCCTCCTCGTCGTCGAGCATGTAGAGGTACCCGTGAGCTCCGTCCACGAGCGCTGCCGCCCGCTCGATGATCCGCTCGTAGAGCGCCTCGGGCCCGAGGTGCTCGGAGAGCGCGAGCGCGGTCTCGTGGAGCGCGTCGAGCTCGCGCCCGAGGCGTGTCAGCTCAGTGGGCTCTGTCGACGGACCGGAATGCGGACGTGGGGCGTCCACAGACGAGAGATCGGCTGTAACAGCCTCTCGCTTGACCGCGGATCCGGCAGGACGCTCACGGACGCCGTTCGCGGCGCCAGACGAGCCGCAGGCCGGACCACGTCGCATCGATCGCGCACACCTTGTTGTCCACCAGCCCGAGCGGCAACGCCACCTCCCGTACGACGTCCTCGGTCATGTCCGTGGGGACGCCGGACGCGCGCTTGGGCCACGCGACCCAGAGCGCCCGGTCGGGGAAGATCGCGCCGGCAAGCTCCTCGATCCGGTGGGCGAGCGTGTCGCGCGCGGTCGTGAAGAAGAGCACCACGTCGGCCTGCCCGGCGTCGCCGGTCGTCGTGACGCCGGCCGGGAGCGGCGCGAGCAGCTCCGCAGCGTGCCCCGGGTCGTCGACGATGGCGACCGCGTCGCCCTCCCGGATGCCCAGCTTCCGTGGCAGCGGCGTGCCGGAATATCCCGCCGAGCTCACCCCGGCATCGTACGATCGGGGTATGACCGTCCATCGCTGGTACGAGCAGCCCGTGGAGCCGCTGAGCGAGCGGATCGGGCGACAGATGCTGCACACGGAGCACATGACCCTGGCGCGGATCACGCTGCAGCAAGGAGCGGTCGTGCCGCTGCACGCCCATGCCAACGAGCAGATCGCTACCGTGCTCGAGGGCCGGTTGCGCTTCGTGGTGGCCGGCGAGGAGCAGGTGGTGGGGCCCGGGGAGAGCGTGCCCCTCGCCGCCGACGTTCCGCACGAGGTCGAGGCCCTGGAGGACTCGATCGTGCTGGACGTCTTCTCGCCGGTGCGCGAGGACTGGGTCCGCGGCAACGACGCCTACCTCAGAGGCGAGGGCTGAGGCCTGAGGCCTGTCTAGGCCGCCCGGCTTCCCTCGACCGCCCGCCGCAGCTGCTGGGAGCGGAGCTCGAGCAGCTGCAGCACGACGGCGACGGGGCGCCGAACATCGGAACCCTCCTCGTCGCTCGCCTCCACGCTGGAGACGGAGGACGGGCGCCCGGGTCGCGATGTCGTGCCGATCTGGCGACGAAGCGGGGCCTACTAGATGAGACGGCGCTCGACGGCCCAGCGCGTCAGCTCGTGGCGGCTCGAGAGCTGGAGCTTGCGCAGCACCGCCGAGACGTGGCTCTCGATCGTCTTCACGGAGAGATGCAGCCGGGCGGCGATCTCCTTGTAGCGGTAGCCGCGGGCAATCAGCTGCAGCACCTCCCGCTCGCGCGCCGTGAGGAGATCGAGCTCCGCGTCGCTCACCATCTCCCCCTCGCGAAAGGCATCGAGGACGAAGCCGGCCAGGCGCGGCGAGAAGACGGCGTCGCCTTCCGCGACCCGGTGGACGGCGGCGCTCAGCTCCTCGCCCGAGATCGTCTTCGTGACGTAGCCGCGCGCGCCCGCCCGGATCACGGCGATGACGTCCTCTGCCGCGTCGGACACCGAGAGGGCCAGGAACTTCACGCCGGGACGCTCCGGCGCCACGGCCGCGATGACGGCCTGCCCCGTGCCGTCGGGCAGGTGGACGTCGAGGAGCACCACGTCCGGGTCGAGCTCCCGCACGAGCGGGATCGCCTCGGCGACCGTGGCAGCCTCGCCGACGACATCGATGGCGGGATCGAGCTCGCTGCGCACGCCCGCTCGGAAGAGGCGATGGTCCTCGACGAGGACGAGGCGGACGTGCCCGCTCACGGTGCAGCCTCGCGTGGGAGCCGGAGCTCGATCTCGGTTCCCTCTCCCGGGGCGCTGCGCACCGCGGCCGTTCCACCCTGGCGGCGCATGCGCGCCTCGATCGACTCGGTGATGCCGCGACGGTCAGGCGCGACGCCGGCACGGTCGAACCCCGCGCCGCGGTCGCGCACGTAGACGGCGATCTCGTCCGCTCCCGCCTCGACGAAGACCGAGATCTCCTCCACGCCGGCGTGCACCGCCGCGTTCGTGACGGCCTCGCGGGCCGCGAGCACGAGCGCCTCGAGCCGGTGGTCGAGCGCCACGTCTCCGGTCTGCACGAGGTCGACCCGCACGCCGTGCAGCTCCTCGACGTCGAGGAGCATGCCCTCCAGCGAGCCGTGGAGCGTCTCCGAGTCCTGCGCGGAGCGGTCTCCGTACAGCCAGCTGCGCAGCTCGCGCTCCTGCCGCCGCGCGAGGCCCGCGACGCGTTTCGGGTCGCCCGCGCTGCGCTGCACGAGCGCGAGCGTCTGCAGCACCGAGTCGTGGACGCGGGCGGCCATGTCGGCGCGCTCCTGCGCGCGGATGCGCTCGAGACGCTCGGCGTCCCGCTCGCGGGCGAGTCGCCAGGCCCAGGGGCCGACGACGAGGAGGAGCGCCACCGCGAGCCCCGTCGGCACGACCGCTCCGCCACTGCCGCCGTCGTCCGCGAGATGGAGGAAGAGCAGGACGCCGAGGCTGACCAGCACCGCGGCCGACACCACACGCCACGTCACGTCGGTACGGCCTGCGTGCGGCGGTCGCTGCAGGAAGAGGTACACGCCGGCGGCGACCAGCGCCGCCGGCCACACGAACGAGTCGCCGACGCCCAGACCGCGCAGGCCGACGACGGCCGCGACGGCGAGCAGGGCGAGGCCGGCGCCGTGCCGGAGCCGTCTCGGCCGCGGCTCGCCCTCCTCCGGGAGCACCAGCCAGGCCCCTCCGTAGGCGATCACACCGGCCCCGTCCGCGAGCGCGAGGAGCGCGAACACGAGACGCACGAGAGTCGGATCGACGCGGAGCGAGCGGCCCAGACCCGCACACACGCCCCCGAGGAGACGTCCCTCCCGGGGGCGTGTGATGCCCGCCAGCGCGGCGGGCAGCCGGCCCGCGACCGCGCTCAACCCCGCTGCACCACCAGCTCGCCCAGCCCGACGTCGGCTTCGACGAAGAGCTTCGGCGCATTCGGGCCGGCGCTCTCGTCCACGAAGACGCGGTCGAAGCCGCGCCCCTCGAAGGACTCGCCGAACGCCGTCGAGTCGCCGGCCGTCACGTGGGCGTCGACCTCGACCCGCACGCCGCGCGGCACGACGACCGTCATCTGCCCGATGCCGACGCTTCCCTTGACCTCCGTGGTGCCGCGTGGCAGCACGAGGTCGCTCAGGTCGAGGTCGAGCTGCCCGATCGACACGGCGTACGAATCCTGCAGCTCGCGCACCGAGGTGGGATGCTCGTTGCGCTCCCCGATCGGGCCGTTCAAGGGGATGTTCACGACGCTGGCCACCACCATCGCCCCCGCGAGCAGGAGGCCGACGACGGCAAGCCAGGCCGTCCCGCCGAAGAAGGCACCGACCGCGACGGCGACGCCCACGATGGCGACGCCGACGGCGAGCGCCACGGTCCAGTTCACGTCCACGGTATCCGTCGCGTCGAGCACCCCGAGCACGCCCACTCCTGCGAGCACCACGCCGACGGTGGGCAGGAAGATCGGGAACTGCCGCCGGGGAGGCTCCGGCGCACCCGGCGGCGCCGTCTCCGGCCCTGCGGGCGGCGGCCCTTCACGTGTGACGTCCTCGACGGTCGCCGCCGTCGCGGCGGCGCCGCCGGGCCCTCCGGACGGCCGATCGCGGAGCTGCCAGGACACGATCGCGAGACCGACGAGAAGCGCGATCAGCCATTCGTTGCCCGGGTCCGGGAACACGTCGCTGCCCACGATGCCGAGCAGGAGCGCGATCGCGACCAGGCCCACGCCGACCGTGAGCCACGGCCGCCTGCGATGGTCGCGCAGCGCCTCGCCGACGATGGAGTCGCCGCGGCGCTCGTCGGGGATCACGAGCCACGCGGCTCCGTAGACGATCAGCCCGATGCCGCCCAGCAGCACGAGCCCCGCGAGGGCGACCCGGTAGACGAGCGGGTTGACGCCGAAGTAGCGTCCGAGGCCTGCGCACACGCCGGCGACGATGCGGTCGTCGGCGGGACGGACGAGGCGGCGCTCCTCGACGGGAGGAGCGGTGGCGGCGGTTGTGTCGTTCATGGCGCTTCCTTTCCGATGATCGACCACAGCGTGCGCCTGCGTCCGCGTGAGCGCCATCCGGCATGTCCCTGAGCGTTCCCGGAACGACGTCGAGGGTCGACCCGTCTCCTCCTCAAGCCGCCGTCGGCTCTGCCGATAGAAAACAGGATGAAGGCCATGACCAGAGCCGAGATCGACGCCCTGCTGACGCAGCTGGCGGAAGAGGAGCGCTCGCTCTCCGCCAAGCGGCGTCGCCTGCACGATCGCATGGACATCTTCTCCGGCGCCAGCGGCGCCGAGGGGGCCGCCGCCGCGGAACGCCGGGCCGAGGAGCGCGCGCTCTCCGAGCGCCGCCGCGAGATCCACGCGCAGATCAGCGAGCTGCGCGCCCAGCTCGCCGAAGCCGACTCCTAGCCGGCGCAGTCCGGAACCCGCTCGCGCGGATTCCGGACGCGCAAACCCCTGAAGCCGTCCGCTTCGCGGCCGGATGCCACGGGAGGTCACATCGCCCCTTCCGGCGCGTCCGCGGGGGGACACGCGTCCGCGCTGCTGCCGCACCGGACCCGGTGCGGCTGGCAGGCTGGGCGGAGTGCCCTCGCCCTGGTTCGTCGACGTCCATTCCCACGTGGTCCCGTCCGGAGACGACGGGGCATCGACGGTCGACGAGGGGATCGAGCTCTGCCGGCTCGCTCTCGAGGCGGGCACAAGGGTGCTCTTCGCCACGCCCCACGTCCACGCTCCGTGGGACTCGTACCCCTGGAGCGAGGGCCGCCGCCGGCTGTACGACTCTTCGTTCCCGCACGTGCGAGAGCAGGCCGCGGCGCTCGGGCTCGACCTCCGGCGAGGCTTCGAGCTCTTCCCCACCGAGGTGCTCGAGCTCGATCCGGCGCAGTTCCGTCTCGAGGGGACGGAGGCCGTGCTGGTCGAGTTCCCCGGCTCGTGGCTCGACCTCGCGAGCCCGCTCCAGCTCGTTGCGGCCGCGGTCGAGCGCGTGCTCGCCGACGGCCTGGTCCCCGTTCTCGCGCATCCCGAGCGCTGCCGCGCGGTGGCGCAGGAACCCGCGTCCGCGCGCCGGCTCGTCGAGCGGGGCTCGCTTCTCTGCCTCAACGCGGGCTCGCTCGTCGGCGATCACGGCGGAACGGCGGAGCGGGTGGCGTGGGAGCTGCTCGACGACGGCGTCGTCGCGATGGCAGCGTCCGACGGTCACCGCGCGCGGCGCCCGCCCACGCTCGATGTCGCCTACGAGGCTGCGGCGGCCCGGCTGGGTGCCGCCGCGGCGCGCCGGCTCTTCGACGGGAGCTCGCTGCCGTGGGTCGACGAGACGCCGGTGGCACACCGGGCCGTCCAGGCTCTCTGACGCGGTCAGTCGCGCGTCGCGCCCGAGACGAACGCCGCCACGTCGCGGATCTCCTGCGCGCTCAGCCGGTCCGCGAAGGAGGGCATGACGCCCGCGCCGTCCGTGACCCTCTCGACCACCTTGTCGAACGAGGGCGATGCGTCGTCGAGGTTCGGCCCGATCGATCCGGACGAGCCGGCCTCCGACAGCGTGTGGCAGCCGCCGCACCCGGCTGAGGCGAAGAGCGCCTCTCCCCTGCCGGCGTCCCCGCCTTGGCCGTCGCCGGTGCCGGTCGTCGCTGCGGTCTCGACGGTCTCGGTCGTGGTCCCCTGCGCCGTCCCGTCGCTGCCGCCGCATCCCGCCAGGAGCATCGCGACGACGAGCCCCAGGAGGACGAGGGCGAGCCTCACCACACGCCCTTGCCCGTCCGCTTGCGTGGCCAAACGCGAGTGAACGCGAAGCGAGCCGCTGCGCGGAGGGGGGAAGCCATGCTCAGGCGTCCGGGGGTCGTCGCTCGGGGAAGCGTGGCAGACCGTCGTCGGGAATCGGCTCCCACGGCGCCGCATAGGCGACGAACTGCCGCGCCGAGGGGCGGATGCCGGGGTCGCCGTCGAAGGCCCCCATCCGGACTGCGATGTGGTCCGGGTCGGCGGGGTTGCGCGCCCAGAGCGCCGACCCGCAGCGCCCGCAGAAGTCCTTGACGAAGCCCTCGTCGGGCTCGTAGGAACGTACGAGCTCCGCGCCCTGCGTGACCCGGAGGGAGCCCGGGACCACCTGGGCGGTGGCGGCAGCCGCCGTGCCCGTGCGCCGCTGGCACCGCGTGCAGTGGCAGTACACCGCGGACGCGAGCGGCTCGGCGACCTCGAAGCGCACCCCGCCGCAGAGGCACCCGCCGGTGAGAGGGGCGTCGGGCACGGGCACAGCCTAGGCGAGACCGGACACGCCGTGGCTCAGATCCGCCGTGGCCTGGAACGGCCCACCTGTCGCGCCGGTTTTCACCGACCCGCGGAGGGGTAAGGGCAATTGATGCCGGAGTCGCGGTTTTCGCTCCCGCCCCGGTACGAGCTGCCCGAGCTGATCGCGCACGGCGGCATGGGGGACGTCTTCCGGGCGACCGACACTGCGCTCGAACGCACCGTCGCGATCAAGATGCTCGCGGAGCGCTACGCGGGCGACGATGAGTTCAGGACGCGCTTCACCCGCGAGGCACGGACGGCGGCGCGCCTCTCCGGCGAGCCGAACGTGATCCGCATCTACGACGTCGGCGAGTCGGAAGGGCTGCCGTACATCGTCATGGAGTACGTGAGCGGCGGATCGATCGCGACGCGGCTCCGCGCAGGGCCGGTCGATCCGGGGCAAGCCCTCGCCTGGCTGCAGCAGGGCGCGCGCGCTCTCGACGCGGCCCACGCGCGCGGCATCGTCCACCGCGACGTCAAGCCCGGCAACCTGCTCGTCGGCGAGGACGGCGAGATCCGGGTCACGGACTTCGGCATCGCCCGCGCCACCGGCCATGAGACGCTGACCGGCATCGGCACCATCCTCGGCACGTCCGGGTACATGTCGCCGGAGCAGGCGCGCGGGCAGCGCGCCACGGCGGCGAGCGACCGCTACGCACTCGGCTGCGTCGCGTTCGAGCTCCTCACCGGTGGACGTCCCTTCGCAGGCGAGACCGCCGCCGTCGAGGCAGCGGCACACGCGACGGCGCCCGTCCCGAGCGCACACGATGCCAACCCGGATCTGCCCCACACCGTCGACGCAGTCTTCGCGCGTGGGCTCGCCAAGGAGCCCGCCGACCGGCATGCGTCGTGCGTCGATCTGGTCGACGACCTGCGCCGGGCGTTCCACGAGAGCGCGACGGAGACGCGCCGCCTCACCACGACGGCGGCCACGGCCGGCGCCGCTCCGGCGCCGGCCGGGACACGCGTCTTTCGCGCCTCGCGCAGCCGGCGCCGATGGGCAGCGGTCGCGGCCGGGCTCGCCGCCCTGGCTGCGGCGGGCATCGCCCTGGGACTCGCGCTGACCCTCGGCGACGGCGAGCTCCCGCGCACCGTCGTGCTGACCGAGACGCAGACGAAGACCGTCCAGGGCGAGGACGCCCAGACGGTCACGGTGGAAGCGGCGCCCGAGAGCCCCGGCCAGGCGGGCGGCGACGGGGCCTCCCTCAACGACGAGGGGTTTCGGCTCCTCCAGGAGCGCGACTTCGAGGGCGCTCTCCCGCTGCTCGAGCAGGCGGTCTCCCGGCTGCAGGGCTCGGGGGAGCTCGTGGAGGCGTGGGCGTCCTACAACCTCGCGGTCACCCGCTTCGCGCTGGGGCAATGCGACGGCGTCGTCGAGCTGCTCGACCGCTCGGAGGAGGTCCAGGGCGAGCGCAAGGAGATCGACCGCCTGCGCCGGCAGGTCGAGAAGCACTGCGACGAGGGGTAGTACGTCGCGAGTTGTGGCCGTGCGTCGCCGTCTCTAAGCTCCTGCACCCGTGCCGGAGGCCGCTGTGGACGAGGTGACGCGAGAGATCGAGGAGGCCTTCGTCGGCCACTGGTCGCACCTGGGTCGCTGGCCGCGCGGTGCGCTCGTCGAGGAGGACGGAGTGCTTCGCTTCGAGACGCCGATCACGCACCTCCCGTACAACGGCGTCATCCGCTCGAGCCTCGGCGGCGACCCCGATCGGACGATCGCGAGCGTGGTGGGGTCCTTCCGCCGCCGCGGAGTCGACTTCATGTGGATCGTGCATCCCTCGTCGCAGCCCGCCGATCTCGGAGAGCGCCTGGCAGCGCACGGGCTCCTCGCCGTGGAGGTCGCGACGGGCATGTCCCTCGACCTCGACGACTGGACGCCGGAGCCGGGGCATGGCGACGTCCGCTACGAAGAGGTGGCGGGCGAGCTCGGGATGCGTGTCTACGAGGACCTGATCGTCTCCTACTGGGAGCTGCCGGAGCACGCGCGGGAGCTCGTGACCGAGCTCAACCGGTTCTGGGGGCCGGGCCGTCTGGCAGCGCACCGGTGGGTGGCGTTCGCCGACGGCCGCGCGGTGGGGAAAGGACTTCTGTCGCTCGCCGCGCCACCGGGCGTCGCCGCGATCTACGGCATGAGCGTGCTGCCCGAGGCGCGAGGCCGCGGCGTCGCGAGCGGCCTCACGGCCGTGATGCTGGAGCGTGCACGGGCGCTCGGCTGCCGGCGCGTCGTGCTGCACTCGTCGCAGATGGCCGCCGGCGTGTACCGCCGGGCCGGCTTCGTCGAGCGATGCACGTTCACGGTGTACGCGACGGCGCCGCTCTGGTCCGGCCACGATCACTGACGCGATAGCCTCGCCGCATCATGGGCGTCACGGCTGCAGACGACCGCTACGAAGCGATGGCGTACCGGCGCTGCGGGCGCAGCGGCGTCGCGCTGCCCTCGATCTCGCTCGGCCTCTGGCACAACTTCGGGCTCGACCACTCGTTCGAGACGGCCCGAGACATCGTGCGGCGCGCGTTCGACCTCGGGATCACCCACTTCGACCTTGCCAACAACTACGGGCCGCCGCCCGGCGCCGCGGAGGAGACGTTCGGACGGCTGCTCGCCACCGATCTCGCGGCG
>DATBIN010000065.1:0-16296 GCA_036556925.1 Gaiella sp. | reverse complement strand
GATGTTGCGCGCGAGGGCCACCATCAGCCCGATCGTCTGCTCGGCCGCCGAGACGACCGTCGACTCGGGGGCGTTCGCGACGACGATGCCGCGCCGTGTCGCCGCCGCGACGTCGACGTTGTCGATGCCCACGCCCGCGCGGCCGATCACCTTCAGCCGCTCCGCGCGCGCGATCAGGTCGGCGGTGAACCTGGTCGCCGAGCGGATCACGATCCCGTCGTACAGCGCCACGACGTCCTCGAGCGGGGAGTCCAGGTCGAGATCGACGTCGAACTTCGAGCGGAGCAGCGCCAGGCCCTCCTCGGCGATCGGCTCGCGGACGAGGACGCGCACTAGACGCGGGCGGCCGACTCGTACGCCTCGAGCGCGGCCACGATCGCCACGCCGCGCTCCACCTCGGCCCCGCTGTCGGCGAGCTCGAGCTCCACCGCGGCGAGCGTCGTGGTGATGTCGTAGATGCCGACGTAGCCGATGTGGCCGATGCGGAAGAGGCGCCGCTCGAGGTCGCCGTGCCCGCCCGCGATGGTGATGCCGTGGCGGTCGCGCAACGCCAGTCGCAGCTCGACGGCGTCGACGCCGTCGGGCGTCAGCGCGCCGGTCAGCACGGCGGCGCGATCGTCGTCGGGCGAGTACAGCTCGAGGCCCATCGCCTTGAGACCCGCCCGGCAGGCACGGCCGAGGGCCACGTGCCGCGCGAACGCCGCCTCGAGCCCCTCGGCAAGCAGGAGGCGCAGGGCGGCGTTGAGCGCCACGACCGTCGACGTGGCGGGAGTGAAGCGCGACGAGTCCTTCTCCTGCTGGGCGCGCATCGGGCGCCAGTCCCAGTAGAAGCGAGGCGATGTCACGGAGGCCGTCTTCTCCCAGGCACGGTCGGAGACGGAGACGAAGGCGAGGCCGGGCGGCGTCATGAGCGCCTTCTGCGAGCCCGTGACGACAACGTCGGCGCCCCAGGCGTCGGTCTCGAGCGGCACCGCCCCGAGGCTGGAGACGGCGTCCACCACGGTGAGCGCTCCTGCGCTCCGGCAGACGCCGAGCAGCGCCTCGAGGTCGCAGACGACGCCGGTCGACGTCTCCGAGTGCACGAGCAGTACGACGCCGGCGCCGCTCTCGTCGAGCGCGCGCTCGAGCTCGTCCGGCTGCGGCGTCTCGCCCCACGCGTACGCGAGCGGGACGACGTCGCAGCCGTAGGCGGCCGCGAGGCGCTGCCACCGCTCGCCGAACTCGCCGAACGACACCGCGAGCACCCGCTCGCCCGGAGAGAGGAGGTTCGCGACCGCAGACTCGAATGCGCCCGTCCCCGATGCCGTGAAGACCAGCACCTCGCCGCTCGTCCGGAAGACGTCCCGCAGGTGCGTGCGTGTCTCCGCAAAGACCGCGCGGAAGTCGGGCGAGCGGTGGTGGAGCACCGGCTCGGCGATCGCCTGCAGCACCTCGGGCGGCACCGGCGTGGGGCCCGGGGTGAGCAGGTACCGCTTGGTGGCCATCCGGACCCAGCCTAGCGGTGGCGGGAGAAGGAGATCAGCTGCTGGAACGTGGGCCGGTTCGTCCAGCGCATCGTCTTCGGGTTGATGCCGGGCACGAGCTTGATCCGCTCCGCGGTCGCGTCCGCCCGCCAGTCGCCCGGGTCGGGCCCCTGGGCGGCGGCGAGCGTCTGCACCGCGGCGTCGATGGCGCCCCAGAGCGACGCCGCGCACGCAGCCACGACGCCGTTCCCGCAGAACCGCGTCCTCAGTGGCCCGGTCACGGGCCGGCCGAGAAGCGCGCGCAGGTCCTTGTCGATCACCGAGTACCAGCCGGACAGATAGGCGCTGCCGCCGGGGCCGGCCGGGTCGTCGCGTGGGTTGAGCGCAGCGAGCTGCGCCGTCAGCGGGCCGAGCACCGGTGCGAGCGCCGCGTCTGCGAGACCCGTCCACGCGGCGTCGAGGACCGCGGCGCCCGGAGCGTCGACGGCGCCGTCCAGGTTCCCGTCGAGCCTGCTGCCGCCGCGTTCCAGCCAGGAGTCGACGAGCGCCGCGGCCCGCTGCGTTCGCTCACTCGGGGCCGAGGCACGATCGAGCATGGCGCGGATGGACGGCCAGACCCGGACGACGCGCAGGTCGAGCGTCGCAGCCCTGTTCATCGCCCCCGTGAGCGAGGCGAGCGTGTGCTTCTGGCGCCGCTGCACCTCCCGCCAGAGGAGGTCGACCCGCTGCACCGCTCCGTAGGACCACTCCGAGTCGGACGCCGCGAAGCCGCGGGCCGGCTTGTTGTTCCAGTTCAGGATCGCCCCGCTTCTCGGGTTGACGACCTTCGGGTGCGCCTGTGCCGGCGCGAACCCCTGCCACTCGTACTCGCCGGTGCCCTTCGTGAGCAGGCCCGGGTCGACCGTGCTCGGCCGTAACGGCAGCCGCCCGGTGGTGAACTCGGCCACGTCCCGGTGGTCGACGTAGTGCCAGTTGAAGGTGAGCTCGAAGCGCGAGGAGAGGCGCAGGAAGTCGGCGGACGAGCGGACCGCGTTCGTGGAGAGGTCGACGAAGAAGGTCGAGGCGAGGAGCTCCCGGTTTCGGGTCGAGCGCCTGGTCGTGATCGCCACCTTCCGGCCGCCCACCGTCGCGTAGCCGAGCACGGGGCCGTGGACCGTCTCGTAGTAGGCGAGCGTCTGATCCGGGGTGCCGGGCGCCCCACGCAGCACGCCTGCCTCGAAGCGGGTCATGTCGCGGCACTCGCCGCGGTAGAGGTACTTGATGTCGCTGTCGCCGCACAGGGTCTCCGCGTACTGGTCGACGAGATCGGAGCCGGCGGATGTGGCGCTCCACGCATAGTCCTGCCCCCGCCCCAGGAGGACAGCGAAGGAGATCCCCGGGAAGGCGGCGCCGCGTGCGTCGAAGCCTCCGCCGTGGAGATCGAGCTCGAGCAGGATGCCCGGGTAGTAGTAGCCGACCTGCGGTCCCGCGACCATGAGCGGCCTGCCCGTCGTCGAGCGCCTCCGGGAGAGCAGCAACGCGTTCGACATGCCGAGCCGCCGCGGCGCCACCGTTGCACCCGGCAGCGCCGCCGGGCCAGACGGCGTGAAGCTGCCGGGGTCGACGACGACGTTGCCGAGCTCGCTCTGCGGCCGCTGCCCGTACGGGAAGCTGCCCTCGGCGACGACGCGCGCCTCGGGATCGTCGCGCAGGCGGAGGTCCTCCCACGCCTGCCGTCCCGCGTCTCCGCCGAGCCGCTGCTGGAGGAGCGCGAGGAAGTTCGTCCGCCGCAGCTCGTCGCCGCCGCCCGCGCCGAAGACGGCGCCGATCAGCCCGGCCACGGCGACGACGTCCCCGCGCGTCCACGGCTGGATGGGCAGGCCGGCCTTCGTGTAGTAGCCGTTGATCCCCGCCACGTAGGCGTCGATCAGCGCGACGTTCCGCTTGCCCTTGGCGCCCTGGCGCGCGAGCAGGTCGTACTGCGCGACGAGGCGCGCTTCCGCCGCGGCGCTCGGCACGAAGGTCTTCCCGGAGAGGGCGAGCCCGAACGCGTCGAGCCCGGGCACGTCGAGGGCCGCGATCCTGCCCGGCCCTCGCAGGAGCTCCATGAGGAGCTGCCGGTCCTCGGCCGTCACCCAGCCGGCGGCGAAGGCCACGTCGACGTCCCTGCGCCCGTCGATGTGCGGCACGCCGAAGCGGTCTCGACGCACGACGACGCCGGGCCGCGGGCGCTCCACCCGGACCGCCTTCTCGCTGCCGAGGCCGAGCGTCTCGCGCTTGAACCAGCGCCGGATCGCCGCGGGCGTGACCCTGTCCTGGAGCGGGGTCAGCCCGTCGTAGAGCACCGCCTGGTCGGTCGAGTTCCTCGTGAACTGCACCCCGCCCGCCTGGCCCGGGGGCAGGATGTTCCAGGCCTCCGCGGCGAAATCCGGGGCGGGTGCGGCGCCGAGTGGCGCCAGCAACGCGAGCGCGGCCAGCACGGCGCCCGCGACGGTGCCGACGAGACGCGACATCGCGCCGCAGCGTACCGACTGCATGAACGATCTACATTCCTCGCGCGATGGACGTTCTCCTCGCCTTTGCGGCTGCGCTCGTCTCGCTGCGGCTCGCCGCCGAGCTCGTCCGGCGGCACCGGCGCGCGCCGCGCGGCGAGCTGCTCGCCTGGGCCGCCTCGCTGGCCGCCTTCTCGCTCGCCTCGGCCGCGCTCGCCTGGGGCGCCGCCGCCGGCTGGGACGACCGGGCCTTCCGCGTCTACTACCTGTGCGGCGGGCTCCTCACCGCAGCGCTGCTCGGCGCCGGCTCCCTCCTCCTCGCCGGCCGGCGCTGGGCGGCGCCGCTCGCGCTCGTGTACGTGGGGCTCGCCGTCGGGGTGGCGATCGCGGTGCCGCTCACGGCTCCGGTCACCGGCACGGTCGTGCCCGACGCACAGGAGCACCTCGACCTCGTGCCGGCGCGACTGCTCGCGATCGCGGGCAACTCCCTGGGCACGCTCGCGGCCGTCGGCGTGGCGCTCGCCACGTTCCGCCGCCGCCCGCTGGGCAACCTGCTGTTCCTCGCCGGCATCGCCGCCGCCGCTGTCGGGAGCGCGCTGACGGGACTCGGCGGGGCCGAGTCCGCGATCTTCGCCGCCGTCGCGTCGGCGCTGCTCTACGGCGGCTTCGTCGTACGTCGCTAGTGGGCGTGTCGCCCGAGCCGCCGCAGGCGCGTGGCGCCGCCCGCCCGCTCACGTCTCCGGCCCGTCGCCGTCGCGCATTTCCGCGATCCGCCGCCGCCGGTCGACGCCCCGGCGCCGCCCGCGCCACCACACCAGGGCAAGGAGCGCCGCGACGAGCGCGACCGCCGCGAGCTCGACCACGATCCCCACGGTGCTCGCGTGGTGGGCGGTCAGCCGCGAGAGAGGATCCACAGCCCTCCCACGGTGTAGACGACCATCAGCCCCAGCATCGCGTACTGCGAGCGGAGAGCGGCGCGAGTGTCCGGGAACACGCTCACGGCGCGGTCGTGCGCCACCGCCAGGCCGGCGACGTGCCCGGCGACGAGCGCGCCCGCCTGCACGTACCAGACCGTGTTCGGCGACACCACCGAGAGGTCCGGGACGACGTCCGCCGTGCCGAGCAGGTCCCAGCCGCGCCCGAGCGGGTCGGAGAGCAGCGGCACGGCGAACTGGCCCTGCACGACGAAGAGCGAGAAGTAGTGCGCCACCTCGTAGACGAACGCGATCGGGACGAGGGAGAGCAGGAACTCCGGCACGAGGCTGCGCGGAGCGTTGACCGCCCAGCCGGCCACGGCGCACGCGGCGGCGTAGGCGAGTGCGACGAGCAGGACGCCGGCGAGCAGTCCCGCGAGCGACACGCCCGTCGCGACGAGCTCGGCCACGCCCGGCCGCTCGACGACGTACCTGTCCTGCGCGCTGGCGATCAGGTCCTGCCAGGTGCCGGTCCGCGAGTAGCCGTCGAAGGCGACCGAGCCGAGCATCACGGCGAGGAAGGCGAGGGAGCCCGGCATCCGCTCGGCGCCCGCGAGGCCGGTGAGCGGCCAACGGAGGTGGACGCGCCCGCCACGGGCGTGGAACGGCGCCACGCGGGCGAGGTACGAGAACAGGATCGCGAACCCCTCGCCGCGCTGCGACCACGACTCGCGGCCGAACGCCGCCATCCCGAACAGCGCCACGTACGAGTAGACGGCGATCGCGAAGGCGAGCGCGCGCGGGGACGACGGGTCGGCGTAGGTGAGCTCCAGCGCCACGAAGGCGAAGAGGGCGAACGCCCCCGGCCACCGGCCGAGCCGCTCCGGGTAGGCGGCGAGCGGCCGCGCCTCGCCGCCGCCGCGCTCGCGAAGCCAGACGAACGCGTCGGCGATGGCGCGCCACGGGCTGAGCGCCCGCCACACGTTCCCGAGGACGACGCTGAGGGCGGGAACGCCGAGCCAGAAGACGACGTACACCCACGTGGGCGCCAGGTTGCGGAGGGGGTCCGTGTCGCCGAAGAGCGCCGCCGCCCAGACGAGGGCGAAGAGGACGACGGCCAGCGCCTGCAGCGCCACGCGCAGGGGCCCGAGCACGAGGCGCGAGAGGCCGGGCGCGAGCGCCCGGCCTCCTGCATGCCGCTCGAGGAGGGGTCGTCGCCAGAGCGATCCGAGCGCGAGGAACGAGACGACGAGCACCACCGCGGCTCCCCAGTAGAAGAGCCACGAGGGAACCGGGAGGTCCTTGACGCCTCCAATCCCGTGCGCGAGCACGCTCACGGCGTGACGGACAGCTCCGCGAGCTGCACGCCCGAGCCCTCGAGCTCGATCTCGAAGCGTCCGGGCACGTCGGCCGTGAAGGCGATCGTCGCCGTCCCGCCTGCCGGGACGTCCTTGGAGAGGTCGTATCCGTGCACGTGGACCTCGTCCGCGACGTCGGATCGCACGCGAACACGCACGCGCTCGCCGACCGCGACCTCGGGTCGCGCGATGCCTCCTCGGGGACGCCCGCCCTCCACGACGATCGCGACCGTGTGGACGCTCGGGGGAGCCGGCTCGGACTCGACCGTCGTCGCCGGCGGCACCGTCTCCGTGTCGGTCGTCTCGATCGTCTCCGTCGTCGCCGTCTCCGTCGCGGGCGGCGGCGCCGTCGTGTCGGACGTGCTCTCGTCGCCGCCGCAGCCGGCAAGCGCAAGCGCGAGCGCTGCGCCCAGAGCGGCGGTCGTCGTCGTTCGCCTCATGTCGCACTCCTCCGCGTCAGCCGCGCCGTGGGCGCGGCGGATTCCACTCAGGCTCGAAGCGAGGCGGGAGGGCCGCGCCCGGTGGCGCGAGGGGCGAGCGAGCCTGCCAGGCGGGCCGCGGGAAAGGCCGTCAGCTCGAGCGTCACGCCGGGCAGCACCGGCGGGCGCCGGACGCGCGCCCCCGACGCAGACCGCAGCACCCGGCGTGCGAGCGCGAGACAGGCGAGGGCGAGTGGCAGCTGGAGCGCGAGCCCCACGAGGAAGGTCGGCTCGGTGAGCAGCCAGGGGACGTCACCGGTGTGGGCGAGACGCTCGAGGTGCTCCTGCAGCGCGAAGCCGGCAGCGCCGAGCAGCGCGTACGGCGCCGGGCCCGCGAGCCGCCCGGTTCGCTGCTGCACCGCGAGCGACGCCAGCCCGACGGTGGCGAGGATGGCCACGATCTCCGGCGCGTGGTGGAGGTAGCCGTGCAGCGATCCGGGCGCCTCGCCGGTCAAGCGGTAGGCGAGCCCGTGGCCGACCAGCACCCCCACCGCGGCGAGCGGCAGCGACAGGGCCCAGACGAGGGCGCGACGCGTCACGCCGCGATCATGCCAGCGGGCAACGGTGGTCGCGGCGGCCCATGCCGCGCAACGGCGCGGAGCGCGGCGGCGCCAGGCTCGCGCGTCAGCCGGCGAGCTTCGTGCGCACGAGCTCGTTCACGACGCGCGGGTCGGCCTGCCCCTTGGTCTCCTTCATCACCTGGCCGACGAAGAAGCCCAGCAGCCCTTCCTTGCCGTTCCGGTACGCCTCGACCTGCGCCGCGTTCGCGGCGAGCACCGCAGCGACGACCGGCTCGAGCGCCGCCGCGTCCGACACCGCTTCCTGCGCCAGGTACGGCTCGGCGGAGAAGCCCGGCTCTGCGAGCTTCGAGATCGCCTCGTCGAACGCGCTGCGGGGAATGCGCTCGCGCGCGGCGACGAGCTTCGCGAGCTCCGCCGCCGGCACGGCGCCGGGGTCAACGCCCGCGCCCACGACGGCGTTCGCCACCACGTTCGCCGCGGCCAGCGGCTCCGCGCCGGCGGCCACCGCCTCGCGCCACAGCCCGTCCAGCCCGCCCGTGACGAGCACGACGGCGCGTTCGTGGTCGAGCTCCGCTGCGAGCGCGGCGATGCGGGCCGCCGGCAGCTCCGGGAGGCCTGCTCTCAGCCGCTCGACGAGCTCGGCCGGGGGCTCGAGCGGCACGAGGTCGGGCTCCGGGAAGTAGCGGTAGTCGTCGGCCTCCTCCTTCGCCCGCCGCGGCGTGAGCGCGCCCGTGGCGGCGTCGTAGTCGTAGGTGTGCTGCTCGACCTCGCCGCCCGACTCCCACACCTCGATCTGCCGCGCCACCTCCGCCTCGATGCCGCGCGCGATGAAGGTGAAGGAGTTCATGTTCTTGATCTCGCAGCGCGTACGCAGCTCGTCCGAGCCGGCCGGACGGACGGACACGTTGGCGTCGACCCGCAGCGTGCCCTTCTCCATCTCCGCGTCCGAGATGCCGAGCTCCACGATCGTCTGCCGCAGGAGCTGCAGAAAGGTCTTCGCCTCGTCCGCCGAGTGGATGTCGGGTGCGGTCACGATCTCGACGAGCGGCGTGCCGCCGCGGTTGTAGTCGACGAGCGAGTAGTCGGCGCCACCGATCCGTCCGGTGCGGCCGCCGACGTGCACCGTCTTGGCGGCGTCCTCCTCCAGGTGCGCGCGCACGATCCCCACGGCGTGGTCGCGGTCCTTCAGCGGCACTATTACCTTGCCATCTATGCAAGATGGTAGATCATATTGCGAGATCTGATAGCCCTTCGGCAGGTCGGGGTAGAAGTAGTTCTTGCGCGCGAACACCGCCCGCGGCGCGATCTCGCAGCCGAGCGCGAGACCCAGCTTGAGCGTCCACTCGATCGCCGTCCGGTTCGGTACCGGCAGCGCACCCGGGAAGCCCAGGCAGACGGGACACGTCTGCGTGTTCTCCCCGGCCCCGAACCCCACGGGGCAGCGGCAGAACATCTTCGTCCGCGTCTTCAGCTGGACGTGGATCTCGAGCCCGATGACCGGCTCCCACGTCACGTGCGCAACCTCTCGGGCACGGGGTCGAAGCCGAGCGCACGCTCGAGCGCGTGGCCGGCCCGGAAGAGCGCGTTCTCGCCGAACTGCGCGCCGATCAGCTGCAGCCCGACGGGAAGGCCCTCGGACAGGCCGCACGGGACGTTGAGGCCCGGGAGCCCGGCGAGGCAGGACGGGATCGTGAGCAGGTCGCACGCGTACATGGCGAGCGGGTCGGCCGCCTTGTCGCCGACCGGGAAGGCGACGGTCGGCGACGTCGGCGTCGCGAGCATGTCGTAGGCGGCGAGGGCGTCGCGATGCTCGCGCACGAGCAGCGTCCGCACCTTCTGCGCCTGGCCGTAGTACGCGTCGTAGTACCCGGCGGAGAGCGCGTACGTGCCGAGCATGATCCGCCGCTTGGGCTCGTCGCCGAACCCCTCGTCGCGCGTGCACTCGACCGTCTCCACGTACGTCGCTCCCTCGGCTCGCGGCCCGTACCGGACGCCGTCGTACCGCGCGAGGTTGGACGACGCCTCGGCCGGGGCGATCAGGTAGTAGCAGGCCATCCCGTAGTCGAAGGAGAGCGGGAGATCGCACTCCCCCACCTCCGCGCCGAGCTCCTGCGCGAGCTCGAGCGCACGCTCGAAGGCGGACCGCACACCCGGCTCGATCGCCCCGAGGCCCGCGACCTGCGACGGAATGCCGATACGCACCCCGCGCAGATCCTCCGCGGCCGGCACCTCGACGGGCTCGGGGAGCTCGACGGTCGTCGAGTCGGCCGGGTCGCGCCCCGCGACGATCGAGTAGAGCAGCGCCACGTCGCGCACCGTCTTCGCCACCGGCCCGACCTGGTCGAGGCTGGAGGCGAACGCGACGATGCCGTACCGCGAGACGGTGCCGTACGTGGGCCGCAGCCCGACGTTGCCGCAGAGCGCCGAGGGCTGCTTGATCGAGCCCCCGGTGTCCGAGCCCAGGCCCCACGGCGCGAGGCCCCCCGAGACGGCGGCCGCCGTGCCGCCACCCGAGCCGCCCGGCACACGGCTCGGGTCCCACGGGTTGCGCGAGGGCCCGAAGGCCGAGTTCTCGGTGGAGGAGCCCATGGCGAACTCGTCCGTGTTCGTCTTGCCGATGAGCGGGAGGCCTGCGGCCTTGCAGCGCGCGGCGACGGTGGAGTCGAACACCGGCACGTAGCCGCCGAGGATGCGCGAGCCTGCCGTGGTCTCGACGCCCTTCGTCGAGATGACGTCCTTGAGGGCGATGGGGACGCTGGTGCCGTCACACTCGTCCACGACGCGCAGGTAGGCGTGGAGCTCGGCGCCGCGTGCCTCGATCGCGTCGAGGTAGGCGGTGTGCAGCTCGGCCGCCGACACCTCCCTCCGCTCCAGGAGGCCCATCGCTTCCTCCGCGGTCAGGCGCAGCGTGTCGATCATCGCCGCGCTCCGTGCCGCCCTCGGCTGCGTGCGGGCTGCGCCCGCGCGCCCACACAGGCCACAGCCGCCACCGCATCCACTCCCATGACCGCCGCGAACACGGATGCCGGTGCCCGCTTTTCGTCTGCGGAGGACGTGGCCCCGCCAGCCGCAGCGCAACCCCCCTCATGGGGGCGCGCGGCCCCCCTGCTGGCACCGTACGCGCGCAGCGCACCCAGGGGTGTGCCGCCTTCGTGCCGGATGCGCGCCAGAGCGTCCACGGGTCAGACGGTCGGCGGCACGCGGAAGAGGTCGTCCTCGCGCGCCGGCGCGTTCGCGAGCGCGTCGTCGACGGCGAGCGGCGTGTGCGGCTCGTCCTCGGCCCATGCGTTGACGAGGTCGAGTGGATGGGAGGTCGGCGGCACGTCGGAGAGATCGAGCTCCGCCACGCGCGAGACCGCATCGAGGATGGCGCCGAGCTCGTCGGTCAGCCGCGCGACCTCCTCCTCGCGCAGGTCGAGCCGCGCCAGCTTGGCCACGTGGAGCACCTGTTCGCGTGAGATCGCCATCGGCTCGCCAATCCAATCAGAACGTCTCGCCTACCCCGGAAACACGTCGGGCCTCCCGTTGGGAGGCCCGACCCGAAAGCTGCGTCGCGGTTCGCGCTACTGCGCTGCGACGACGTTCGCGGCCTGGGCGCCCTTGGGCCCCTGGACGACCTCGAACTCCACCTTCTGACCCTCGACGAGGGACTTGTAGCCGTCCATGGCGATCGCCGAGAAGTGCACGAACACGTCTTCGCCGCTGTCGCGGGCGATGAAGCCGTAGCCCTTCTCGTTGGAAAACCACTTGACGGTGCCCGTTTCCGACACGAACGTCCTCCTACGAAAACCACGCGCCGACCCACCGTCGGGCCGACGCAACTGAACAACGAGCGGAACCGTACCCGTCAGGCGACGGGGTACGCAAGCGCGTCGCGACGCAGCCGTGCGGCCTTGACGGCGCTCTTCAGCAGCATCGCGATCGTCATCGGCCCGGTGCCGCCGGGCATGGGCGTGAGGAAGCCCGCCACCTCGGCGACCGCGGGGTCCACGTCGCCGCGGATCCCCTCGTCCGTCCGCGTCAGACCGACGTCGAGCACGGCGGCGCCGGGCTTGATCATGTCCGGCGTGACGAGGCCGGGCCGGCCGACGGCGGCGACGACGATGTCGGCGCGGCGGACGTGTCCGGGAAGGTCGACGGTACGCGAGTGGCAGACCGTCACCGTCGCGTGGGCGTGCATCAGCAGCATGGCCATCGGCCGCCCCACGATCTCGCTGCGGCCCAACACGACGGCCTCCTTGCCCGCCGGATCGATGCCGTACTCGGCGAGGAGCTCCATGCAGCCTGCGGGCGTGGCCGGCACGTGCTGGGGCGTGCCGAGGAAGAGGTTGCCCGCATTGATGGGGTGGAACCCGTCCACGTCCTTGACCGGCGCGACGGCGTACGTGACCGCCGTCTCGTCCATGTGGCCCGGCAGCGGCAGCTGCACCAGGATCCCGTCCACGCCGTCGTCTGCGTTCAGCTGCTCGATCTGCTCGAGCACGTCCTCCTGCGAGGTCTCGGCCGGAAGCCGGAGATCACGCGCCTCGATGCCCGCCTCGGTCGCCGCCTTGTGCTTCGCGCCGATGTAGACATGCGAGGCGGGATCGTCGCCGACGAGCACCGTCGCGAGGCCCACGTGGCCGAGCTCGGCCACCTCGCGAGCCACCTCCTCGCGGATCCGCGCCCCGAGCGCCTTGCCGTCCATCAGGATCGCCGTCACAAGGCGACTCTAGCGACGCCACAGCCGTGCCGGCTCGCCCATCCGAGCGCTCAAGCGCCACTTCCTACGTGCCGATACCTCGGCAGAACACCCCGTTCCCCCTGCCCCAACCGCCGCCCCCATGGTCCTCGTCAAGATCGCGCTCGTCGCAGTCGTCATCGGCGGCATGCTGGGCCTGGCCAAGCAGCAGCTCTGGTTCGAGCGCGTCGGCCTCCTCTCGAACTGCGAGGAGGTGTCGCGGCCCTACTCCGCAGCCGCCCCCGCCGGTGGCCAGTGGTGGTCGTGTCGCGAGGGCGCCCTGAGCGGGCTCCCGAACCTCGTCCGCGACCACTGCGAGAGCAAGGGCATCTCGGGGAACACCGAGCTCTGGTACTGCCCCGTCGCGATCGAGAAGCCGACCTTCTAGTACGCCGCCCGTCGCGGGTCGCGCCGCCAGGCCGGCCGTTACGTGCGCTCTCTCCTGAGCGCGATGCCGGTGAGCGCCTCGCGTACCACGCGCTCCGCGACGAGCGCTGTCAGGTCGGCCGAGCCGACGCCGCTCGGGATCACCTCGACGACGTCCATGCCGACGAGGTCCAGCTCCGCGACGATCGTGCGGACCGCCCAGAGGAGATCGGTGCTCGTCATCCCGCCCGGCTCCGGCGTCCCCGTCCCGGGCGCGAAGGCAGGGTCGAGCACGTCCACGTCGACCGACACGAACACCGGGCCGGCGCCGACGATCCGCGCCGTCTCCCCCACCACCGCCTGGATGCCACGGTCGCGGACGTCGTGCATGAAGAAGCTCGTGATCCCGCGCTCCGCCTGCCAGGCGAGCTCGAGCTCACCCGGCCAGTAGCCCCGCAGGCCGATCTGCACGTACCGGCCCGGGTCGACGAGGCCGTCGCGGACGAGCCGGTACATCGGCGTGCCGTGCGACACCTCCACCCCGAACACCTCCTCGCCGGTGTCGGTGTGCGTGTCGAAGTGCACGAGCCCCAGCGGGCCGTGGCCCGCCGCGACCGCTCGCATGTCGGGCTCGGAGATCGAGTGGTCGCCGCCGAGGACGATCGGCACCGCACCCGCGCCCACGACCTGGGCCACCAGCGCCTCGATCGCGCGGTGGCTCGAAGGAGCATCCGCCGGGACGACCGGCGCGTCGCCGAAGTCGACGACCGTCAGCGTCGAGGACCAGTCGACCCGCGCCTCCAGATGCGGGCCCGGCGGACAGCTCGCGGCGCGAATCGCCCGCGGCCCGAAGCGCGTGCCCGGCCGGTCGGAGACCAGGTCGTCGGTCGGCGCTCCCACCACGGCCACGTCGACACCCGCGAGCTCGGCAGCGTCCTGCGTGTAAGGAAGGCCCGAGTACGTGAGGAGCCCTGCGTAGTCGGGCTTGTCGGGGAGGCCGAGCGCCTTCCAGCGCTCGAGAGGGTCGATCACGCCGCCGATGCTACTCGGCGGTAGCGCCGGGACGAACGGCAGGGGTCAGACCCCCTGGGGTCCGACCCCCGGGCTCGGCAGCCTCTACCGTGGCCCCGTGTCTCGCGTCGACCGCCGCCGCGTCCAGCTCGCCCTCCGCGTGGCCTCGCTCGGGTTCGTCGTCCTCTGGCTGCTGTCCCTGAGGCTGCAGGAGCTCGTCCCGTACCAGCTCCCCTTCGCGATCCTGCTCGTCACGGAGCTGGAGCTGCTCGTGCGCGCCTGGCGCGAGCGGCGCTCCGATCTCGCCCCTCCCGCGCCGGAGGAGCTGGCGGCGAGGCGCCGCCCGGGACGCGACGACGCGGATCTCGGCTGGGGCGAGCTCGTCGAGGACGAGGCGGGCGGCTACGTCTACCTGCCGCCGCCGGCACGCGGCCGCCGTCGCCGTCGCGACCGCGTGCTGACCGCGCTGGCGGCCGCCGCCGCGGTCGTGCTCTTCGTGCTCGCGGTGCGCTCCGACGTCGAGCGCTCGTGGAGCTCTCTCTCCGCCGGCACCCGCGCTCGGGCGGAGGCGCTGTTCACGCGCGAGGCGGCCGCCATCGCAGGCCGCCCCGTCACCGTGCGCTGCGACGAGGGCTACCGGTACACCGGCATCGGCAGCGACGCGCTCGGCGTCGCCTTCCCGAGCCGCGAGCTCGCGTTCCTCGACCCCGCCGTCTGCCGCACGCTCGTGGCGCTCGCGTTCGACGGCGACCGGCGCGAGCGTGAGGAGACGGGCGAAGCCGTGCTGGTCCTCGCGCACGAAGCGGTCCACCTCCGCGGCGAGCGCGACGAGGGCGTGACGGAGTGCAAGGCGCTGCAAGAGGGCGGCGCCCTGGGCACCCGGCTCGGGCTCCCCGAGGAGCGCGCCCGCCGGCTGATGGCGTCGCTCTACGCCAGGAACCTCGCCGAGCGCAGCATCACGCGCCTCTCCTACCGGTTGCCGGCGGAGTGCCGGAACGGCGGGTCGCTCGACCTGCGCCCTGCGGACGACCGGTTTCCGTGAGACCTCGCTAGCCCGCGCAGCCAGCCTCTAGCCTCCGAGCGACTGCTCGAGGCGTCGTCGTACGAGCGCCACGCTCGTCCCGGGCGGCTGCTCCCCGAGCACGGACGCGCCGAGCGCCACGGCCTCCACGACGATCTTCTCCCGCTCGGTCTCCAGCGTGCCGTACGCGACGAAGAGCGCGGCGCGCGCGATTCCGCCCCAGTGCTCGATCTCGTCGAGCGTCGTCCCGGGGTCGGCCTTGCCTGCGTCGGAGACGCGAGGCGCCTCGCGCATGCCGGCCGCGACCTCCTGCGCCTCCACGGCGAGCCCTTCGCTCTCCGCGAGAAGGGCACCTTCGACGTCGTGCAGCTCCGTCCGCCGCGTGACGAGACGATCGATGCGCGCGAGCGCGTCGGCGACCGCCTCGCGCGCCGTCACGGCCGATCGTCGCGCTTGCGCCAGGTCGTCCTCCTTCGAGCGCCTTCCTCTCTCGACCGCCGCAAGCCGTGCCTCCGCCTCGGCGAGGTCGGCCCGCGACTCGCGCTCGGCCGCGCGCGCGTCTGCCTCCGCGGTCTCCACCGCGGCGAGCTCGTCGGGAATGCCGGCCAGCTGCGCAGCGACGTGGACCGCCCGCTCGCGCACCGCCCCCGCGCGCCCGGCCAGATCGGCCACCAGCTCGATCTGCTCAGCGACCGCCCGGTCGCGCTCCTCCAGCTCGACGGCGAGCTCGAGGAGGCTCGCTGCGCGCTCGTCGGTCATGTGACGATTATCACTGCTGCCCCCATCGCGCGCCTCCTCCGTCCCGAGCGCGACACTTCGCGTCCACCCCGGAAAGCCGCCTCTACACTGCGTGTCCCGGGCGACGTGGCCGAGTGGTTAGGCAGAGGCCTGCAAAGCCTCGTACAGCGGTTCGAATCCGCTCGTCGCCTTCTCCATAGCTCGCCGCCGAATTTGGAGGGCCTTCCATGCCTTCCATACCGCGCTGCGCAACAGCGGAAAAGTCGCTCGAACCGAGCGGGAAACACCGGATGCACAGGGGGCCGGGACCTGCGTTCATGAAGGCGACCAACCGGCTTGGAGACCTCATGGCTGCTTCCCAGTCGCGCACCCGCAAGCCGCCGCACCTCGACCTCACGCCGCAGGAGTTCGAGCGCAGACTGGCAGCGCACGGGCACGGCACCGACGAGATCGATCGGCTGTGGAACGAGCTCGCTCCCCTCGACCGCGCGGCGGAGCAACCGGGTCTCGCACTCGGGCTCGGGCCCGTCATCGCCGTCTACCTGGGTCTCCTGCTCGTCGTCGCCGCGTGTGTCTCGCTGCTCGTCGTCTACTGGCACGACCTCGGCAGCCCGGGCGTCCTCGTGCTCGCCGTCGCCTTCCTCGCGAGCTCCCTCGTCGCGAGCGAGATCCTGCGCCGGCGTGGCCTCGTCCAGCCCGCGGAGGTCCTCGAGGTGGTGTCCGTGGGGTGGGTCGGTCTCGCGACGTACGCGGTGCAGGAGCTCGTCGGCTTCTGGCCCGAGGCGGCAAGCGACAGCGGCGAGATCCACCGGGGCCTGACGACGATCGCGATCGCCGGCCTCGCAGCGGCCACCCTGCTGCTGGCGCTGCGCCCCGTTCCGTTGCTGCTCGTGCCCCTCGCCGGGGCCACGGTGTTGCTCGCCGTCGACCTGTCCGAGTTCGTGTTCGGAGCGAGGATCGATGACCTCGACGAGCGCCAGATCACGGCCTTCCTCCTGCCGCTCGGCGTCACGTGGATCGCGGCGGGGCTGTGGCTCGACGCGACGCGACGGCGCCCGTTCGCCACCTGGGCCCACTGGTGCGGGCTGCCGATGGTGGGCGTCGCGGTGTTCGCGATGATCCCGAAGACCGTGCCGGGCTTCGCCGTCGTCGGTGCGCTCGGCGCGTTCGCCCTGTTCTTCTCGGCGTTCGTCCGCCACTGGAGCTTCACCGTGGTCGGTGCGTTCGGCGTCCT
>DATBIN010000064.1:0-63400 GCA_036556925.1 Gaiella sp. | reverse complement strand
GCTCCATGATCAGGTCCTCGTCGAAATGGTCGCGGCGGTACATCTCGAGCGTCAGCCCGCCGAGGTCGCGCAGCCGGTCCTCACGCAGGAAGAGGAGCGCGCGCCGCTCCCGGCGGAGGTCGCTCGCGGCCGGTGCGCTCGGCTTGCGGGAGAAGAGACCCACGCCGACGAACGATAGCCCGGCCCTCGGCGTTACAGCTGCAGGACGACGAGGCGCTCTTCCGTCATCTCACGCACTGCCCAGGCGGGGCCTTCCTTGGTGTTGCCCGAGTCCTTGACGCCGCCGTACGGCATCTGGTCGGCGCGGAAGGTGGGCGCCTCGTTGACGGTCACGCCGCCGAACTCGAGCTCGTGGCCGGCGCGGATCGCGTTCTTCACGTCGGCGGTGAAGATGCCGGCCTGGAGCCCGTACCGTGTGCCGTTGGCAAGCGCGATCGCCTCGTCGAGGGTCTCGTAGGGCTGCAGCGTGCAGACGGGGCCGAACGCCTCCTCGCACGCGAGCTTGGCCTCCGCCGGCGGCCGCTCGACGACGGTGGGACGCAGGAGCTCGCCCTCGAGCGTGCCGCCCGTGAGCACCTCCGCTCCGCCGGCCCGCGCCTCCTCGATCCACGCGAGCACACGGTCGCGGTCGTCCGCCGAGATGAGCGGCCCGACGTCCGTCTCCTCGTCCGCGGGGTCGCCCACCTTGAGCGCCTCGACGCGCGGCAGGAAGGCCGCCTTGAACGCGTCGTAGACGCCGCGCTGGACGTAGATCCGCTGCACGGAGATGCAGCTCTGCCCGGCGAAGGAGAAGGCGTTCGCCGCCAGGCGGGCGGCGGCGTCGTCGACGTCGGCGTCCGCCTCCACGATCGCCGGCGTGGCGTTGCCGAGCTCGAGGCCCACCTTCTTCCTCGGCGCGCGCTCGCGGAGCTTCCAGCCCACGGCGCCCGAGCCGGTGAAGGTGATCAGCCGCACCCGCTCGTCGTCGACCAGGACGTCGCCGATCTCGGACGACGGGCCGACGAGCACGTTCAGCCAGCCGGGCGGCAGGCCCGCCTCCTGCTCGAGCTCGGCGAGCAGGAGCGCGGAGAGCGGCGTCTGGGAGGCGGGCTTGAGCACGACCGCGCACCCGGCCGCGAGCGCGGGCGCGATCTTGTGGGCGACGAGGTTGAGCGGGAAGTTGAAGGGCGAGATCGCGCCGACGATCCCGATCGGGCCCCGCAGGGTGAACGCGAGCTTGCCCTCGCCGGCCTGGGAGGCGTCCATCGGCACCATGTCGCCCGCGAGCTTGCGCGCCTCGACCGCGGCCATCGTGTACGTGGACATCGCGCGCGCCGCCTCGACCCGCGCCGCCTTGAGCGGCTTCCCCGCCTCGGCCGAGATCTGCTGTGCCGCCTCCTCGGCGCGCTTGCCCAGGGCGCCCGCCACGCGGACGAGGATCTCCGCGCGCTTGTGCGCCGGAAGCGGCTCCGCCATGGCGCGCTCCGCGGCGTCGATCGCCCGCCTGGTCTCGTCCGCGCCGGCCCGGGCCACGCGCGAGACGAGCGAGCCGTCGTAGGGCGAGCGCACCTCCACCCACTCGCCGGTCTCCACCCATTCGCCGTCCAGGAGAAGCTTGTGCTCTGTCGCCGTCGTCGCCATACCGCCAGTCTCGCATAGCCTGCGCGGGATGCGCACCGTCGATCAGGACGGCCGTGCGCGGGCCTTCCCCGTCGGGCACGGCGCGACGGTCGCAGAGCTCGAGAGCGACCCGCACCCGCTCCTGCACCGGCTGCGGGAGCGTGAGCCCGTCTCGTGGCTCCCGGCGCTCGACGGCTGGCTCGTGACCCGGCGCGACCTGGCGCTGGCCGTGATGCGCGACGCGGAGACCTACACCGTCGACGACCCCCGCTTCTCCACGGCGCAGGTCGTCGGCCCGAGCATGCTCTCGCTCGACGGGGGCGAGCACGCCCGTCACCGCGATCCGTTCGCGCGGCCCTTCCGCCTGGAGGCGGTGCGCGAGCGGTTCACCGCCGTGGTCGAGGCCGAGGTGGAGAGGCTCATCGAGGCGATGGAGCCGCGCGGCGAGGGGGACCTGCGCGCAGACATGGCAGGGCCGCTCTCCGTCTCCGTGATGGTGCACGCGCTCGGGCTGGAGGACACCGAGCCGCGGGTCGCGCTCGGCTGGTACGCGGCGATCGTCGGAGCCGTCACGGACATCACCGCCGGCCGGGATCCCGGGCCCGCGGGAGGCCATGCGTTCGACGAGCTCTGCGCCTCGATCGAGCCGGCGCTCGACCGCGAACGGGGCTCGCTCGTGGCCGCGGCCGCAGGCGAGGCGGGGGCGCTGACGCGGGCGGAGGTCAGGTCGAATGCCGGCGTGCTGCTCTTCGGCGGCATCGAGACGACCGAGGCGATGATCGCGAGCGCGTTCCTCCATGTGCTGTCGGACGGGGAGCAGCGGGCGCTCGTGGAGTCCGATCGCGCGCTTCTCGGCAACGCGGTCGAGGAGTCGCTCCGGCTGGAGCCCGCCGCCGCCGTCGTCGACCGCTACGCGACGCGCGACGTCCGGCTGGGCGGCGCGGAGATCGCTCGTGGCGACCTCGTGCGCGTCTCGATCGCCGGCGCCAACCGGGACCCGGAGGTGTTCCCCGACCCGGACCGCTTCGACGTGCGGCGTGAGAACGCGCGCCTCCATGTGGCGTTCGCCCACGGCCCGCACGTGTGCCTCGGCATGCACCTCGCGCGGCTGGAGGCACAGGTGGCGCTGCGGCGGACGCTCGAGCGGCTGCACCGGATCCGCCTGGATCCCGCCCGCACGAGCACCACCGGCGGGCTCGTCTTCCGCAAGCCGGACGCGGTGCACGTCCTCTGGGAGGCACGCAGGTAGAGGCGTGCTGTGAAAGCCGTGGCGTCCGGCCGCGCAGCGGACGGCTCCTCGGTACGCTCTCGCCATGAGCGACGCCTTCATCGTCGAGGCGATACGGACGCCGATCGGCAAGCGCAATGGCGCGCTCGCGGGCGTGCGCGCCGACGATCTCGCGGCGCAGGCCCTGAACGGCCTCGTGCAGCGTGTCGACGTCGACCCCGCCGAGGTCGAGGACGTGCAGATGGGGTGCGTCACGCAGGTCGGCGAGCAGGCGCTGAACGTGGGACGCGTCGCGCTGCTCGTCGCCGGCTGGCCGGAGACGGTTCCCGCGGCGACGGTCGACCGGCAGTGCGGGTCGTCCATGCAGGCGGCCTTCGCCGCCGCCTCCGCCATCGGCGCGGGGCACCTCGACGTCGCCGTGGCGGCGGGCGTGGAGTCGATGTCGCGCGTGCCGATGGGCTCGAACCTGGGCGTCGAGGGCTGGGACGGGATCAACGAGAAGATCGCGGAGCGCTGGCCGATCGTGCCCCAGGGCATCTCCGCCGAGGTGATCGCGAAGGAATGGGGCCTCTCCCGCGAGGAGCTCGACGCGTACGCGCTCGAGTCGCACAGGCGCGCGATCGACGCCATCGACAACGGACGCTTCGAGCGCGAGATCGTCCCGGTCGAGGTGGGCGCCGCCGGCGCAGCCGTCCTCGTGGCCGTCGACGAGAACCCGCGACGAGACACGTCCGCCGAGAAGCTCGCGTCGCTCAAGCCTGCCTTCCTCGACGACGGGGTGGTCACCGCCGGGAGCTCGAGCGCGATCGTGGACGGCGCCGCCGCCATGCTGGTCGCCAGCGGCGCTGCGTGCGAGCGGCTCGACCTCGAGCCACGGGCACGGTTCGTCTCGTTCGGTCTCTCGGGCGTCGACCCCTACCGGATGCTGCACGGCAACCCGCAGGCCTGTCAGGCGGCGCTGCGCAAGGCCGGGCTCTCCTGGGACGACATCTCGGTGATCGAGGTGAACGAGGCCTTCGCGTCCGTCGTCCTGCAGTTCCTCGCCGACACCGGGCTGCAGGAGCGCTGGGAAGTGGGCGACGTGAACCCGAACGGCGGCGGCATCTCGCTCGGCCATCCGCTGGGCGCGACCGGCGCGCGGATCACCGCGACGCTCGTGCCGGAGCTCGAGCGCCGCGGCGCCCGCTACGGCATCGCCTCCATGTGCATCGGCCAGGGCCAGGCGATCGCCGCCGTCATCGAGCGGCTCTGACGCGGCACCAGCGCCGAACGGCTCGGGCCGGCCGCGTGCCTACGGCTCGTCGAGCGTGCGCTCGACCTCGGCGCTGACCTCGCGCGCGATCTCGATGAAGGCGCGCGCGGCCTGCGACCGGTGGCGGTCCCGGTGCCAGATCACGGTCACGATGCGGCGCGGGACACCGGGCTCGAGCCGGAGCACGCGTACCCGGTCGTCGCCGCGGCTGATGGAGAGGAGCGGCATCAGCGCCACGCCGAACCCGGCTGCGACGAGCCCCTGGATCGTGCCGTTGTCGTCCGAGCGGAAGGCGTACGTGATCTCGGTGCCCTGCGAGCGGAGCGACTGCTCCACCGCGAGCCCGCTGCCGCACTGGCTCGCGCCGATCAGCGCCGTGTCGCCCAGGTCGGCGATCGATGCCGCGTCCCGCCCGGCCAGCGCGTGGTCCGCGGGCACGACGAGGACGTACGGATCGCTCATCAGCTCGAGCGACTCGAAGGGCCCTTCGAGCAGCGGCGGGCTGCAGAAGGCGAGGTCGATGTCCGCGTTCTCGATCGCGCCGTAGAGCTCGGGGTCGGCGCCCGGCTCCAGCAGCCCGAGCTCGATCCCCGGCCACTCGGCCATGAAGCGGCGCATGACGGCCGGGAGAACGCGTGCGCCGACGCTCTGGTAGGTGCCGACGCGGAGCGTGCCCGACTCGCCGGCGTGCAAGGCGGCCATGTCCGCGCGCGCCGCGTCGAGGCGCGCGACGATCGCCTCGGCGTGTCGCAGGAGCAGCTCGCCCGCGTCGGTCAGCGAGACGGCGCGCGGCCCGCCCGGACGCTCGAGGAGCTTCTCACCGACGATGCGCTCGAGCGTGGCGATCTGCTGGCTCACGGCCGATTGCGTGTAGCCGAGCCGCTCGGCGGCGCGCCCGAACGACCCCTCCCCGGCGACGGCCTCGAGCGCGGCGAGATGCCGCAGCTCCACGCCCAGCCATGTATCAGCTTGTGTGATCGATGCCATGAAATCCTCGACTTGCTCTAATAGTAGTGGACGAGCCACCATGTGTGCATGGAAATCGCGTTCGTCATCTTCGTCCTCGTCGTCGCGGGGCTGGCGCTCAAGATGGGCGTGGACTCGCGGGTCGACGACATCGAGCGGCGGCGGCACTACCTCGGATGAACGAGAGGCTCCCTGTCGCTCTCGCACGGCAGATCGGCGGCCGGGGCTCGATCACGATCCGCCTCGGCCGTCACGCCGATGCGGGCCCGCGGCGGCTGGCGTTGCTGGCCGACCGGCGGCTGCCCGAGGGGCCGGTGCTCGTCGCCGAGGCGGACTCCGTGGCGCTCGCCGCCCGCTCGCTGGTGGACGGCGTCACCGTGACGGACCCCTTCGCGGCGACCGCGGACGTCGTGCAGCTCCTCGAGCTGCGCGCCGCGCAGCTCGACGCAGCCGCAGCCTGAGCTTGCCGGCGCAGTCCGGAATCCGCTCGCGCGGATTCCGGACGCGCAAACCCCTGAAGCCGGCCGCTTCGCGGCCGGGCGCCACGGATCTCACGGCAAGCGTCTCTTTGCCGGCGCAGCCCGGAATCCGCTCGCGCGGATTCCGGACGCGCAGATCCCTGAAGCCGGCCGCTTCGCGGCCGGGCCCCCCGGTTTTCGCAGCGAGCAGCCAGCTAGGATCGGCCCTCGTGACGGAGGTGCGGACGGTCGGCGTCGTCGGGCTGGGGGCGATGGGCGCGGGTATCGCCCAGGTGGCGATCGAAGCCGGCTTCGTGGTCGTGGGGCGTGAGGTGTCGGTGGAGCTGTGCGAGCGCGCCGTCGCACGCATCGGGCACTACCTCACGCGCAAGGTCGAGAAGGGGCAGCGCACGGAGGCCGAGCGCGACGCGGCCCTCGGAGCGCTTCGCACGACCACCGCCCTCGACGAGCTCGCGGAATGCGATCTCGTGATCGAGGCGATCGTCGAGGAGCTCGCCGCCAAGCGCGCGCTCTTCGGCGAGCTGGAGCGGATCTGCCGCGGCGACGCGGTGCTCGCCACCAACACCTCGGCGCTCTCGGTGACGGAGATCGCCGCCGCCACGGGCACGCCGGAGCGCGTCGTGGGCATGCACTTCTTCAACCCGGCGCCGCTGATGCCGCTCGTCGAGGTCGTCCGGGCCGAGCTGTCGTCGGAGGAGGCCGTGGCGACCGCTCTCGCCGTGGTCGAGCGCCTGGGGAAGACACCGGTCCGCTGCCACGACACGCCGGGGTTCGTCGTCAACCGCGTGCTCATCCCGCTGCTCAACGACTGCGTCCGTGTGCTCGACGAGGCGCGCGTCACGCCCGAGGACCTCGACGCGGCGATGGCGAGCGGCGCCGGCTGGCCGATGGGCCCGTGCACGCTGCTCGACCTCGTGGGCATCGACGTCCACGTCCACGCCTCCGAGGCGCTCTACGAGAAGCTGCGCGAGCCGAGGATGGCCCCTCCTCCGCGCATCGTCGCGATGCGGAACGCCGGCCTGCTGGGCCGGAAGAGCGGACGCGGCTTCTACCGCTACGGCGGGGGCGGAGAGCCCGCGTCCTGACCCGCAGCCTGGCGACCTCGGACGCCCTCCGGAGCATCGCGGAGTCCGCTGCTCGTCTTACACTTTGTTAACCCCCGTCTCATCCGGATAACACGCGCCCGGCCGATACTCGGGACAGTCATGCGTCGTGCGGCCATCGCAGCATTCGTGATCCTGCTCGCCATTCCGGTGGGCGTCGCTGCAGCGCGCGTCCCCGGCGGCACGCTCTCGATCAGCGACGGCCGCGGCGACGTCGTCATGAAGGGGCGCGGCGCGGTGCTCGGCCGCATCGACCGCGGCACGCTGCAGATCGTCGACCTCTCCCCTGCGGATCCCTGGAGCCCGCGGGTCAACGGCATCCCTCGCGGCCGCGTGGTGGGCCTGAAGGGGCGCGAGATCAGCTTCTACGTCCCCGGCGGCCGGTACCGCATCGTGGCGCGCGGCGAGGGCATCAACGTCTCCGCCCGCGGCGCCGGCTGGGCCACGTTCGACGGCGAGCCGGATCCGTCCGGCACGACGGGTATGTACGGAGTCGGCGACCAGACCCTCGAGCCGCTCCCCGACTTCCTCACGCGGGTACGGTTCGGGGAGAGGGACGAGCCGCAGCCGGAGCAGAACGGGAGCTAGACACACGTGAGCGCACCGCAGAGCGTCCTCGTCGTCGAGGACGAGCAGTCGATCGCCTCGTTCATCGCGCTCTACCTCAAGAACGCCGGCTACGGCGTGCGAGCGGTCACGACGGGCACGGCGGCCCTGAACGCGATCGCGGCCGAGATCCCGTCGCTGATCCTCCTGGACCTCAACCTGCCGGACATGGACGGCATCGAGATCTGCCGCCGCGTCCGCAAGAGCTCCGACGTGCCGATCCTCATGCTCACCGCGCGGGACGAGGACGTGGACAAGATCATCGGCCTCGAGGTCGGAGCCGACGACTACCTGACGAAGCCGTTCAACCCGCGCGAGCTCGTGGCCCGGGTCAAGGCGGTACTGCGCCGCTCGTCCAGCGACCGCCGCCGCGACGAGGGCGACGAGATCACCCACGGCGACCTCGTCATCAACGCCGGGCGCAGGGAGGTCTTCGTGGGCGACACGGAGATCCAGCTCGCGCCCAAGGAGTTCGACCTCCTGTGGGAGCTCCTCGACCACCGTGGGCTGGTGCTCACACGCGACCAGCTGCTCGAGCGAGTGTGGGGCTACACCTTCGCCGGCGATACGCGCACCGTCGACGTGCACGTGCGTCAGATCCGGCGCAAGCTCGGCGACGCGTCCCCGATCGTGACGGTCTGGGGCGTGGGGTACAAGGTGGCCACCGAACGTAGCCCCGCGCCCGCGGCGTAGCGCCTCGCACATGCTCCGGTCGCTGCGGTTCCGGCTGCCGGCCCTGTTCCTCCTCGGCATCCTCGTGTCGGGCCTCCTCGCGGCCGCCATCGCGCTGCGGCTCTTCCAGGAGTACGCACGCGACCAGTCGCTGACCGAGCTGCGCCGGGAGGCCGCCGGGCTCGCTCAGCTCTACGCCGACGCCGCACTGCGCGCCGCCGACGAGGGCGCCGCCGCGCCCGACTTCGCAGCCGCCAAGCTCGAGCGCGCGACGGGCGACACGATCTTCTACGTCGGCGCCTCCGTCTTCCCCGGGCAGGAGTCGGGGCTGCGGCGCATCCCCGAGTCGGCCGTCCCGGCGCACGCCGAGGTGTTCGAGCGCTCGGAGACATTCGAGTTCACGCCCCCCGGGGAGGAACGGACCTTCCTCGGCGCCTCACAGCCGCTGCGGCTGGAGCCGGGGACAGAGCCGTTCGGAGCGGTGATCGTGGCCAAGCCGAAGACCGTGCTGCGGGACCAGTGGTCGCCGCTCATCTCGCGGCTCGCGCTCGCCTTTCTCGTGGGCGCGGTGCTCGCGGGCGTGCTCTCCTGGTGGCTCTCGCGCCGCATCACGGGGCCGGTGCTCGCCCTCTCCAGGGCGGCCGACCAGATCGCGGGGGGCGACTATGCCGTCGTGGTGCCACCCGCACGGGGAGCGGACGAGATCAGCGACCTCTCCGAGCGTTTCGCGGAGATGGCGTCCAAGCTCGCGGCCACGGAGGAGCGGGAGCGCCAGTTCCTGATGTCGGTGTCGCACGAGCTGCGCACGCCGCTGACGGCGATCAAGGGACACGTGGACGCGCTGCGGGACGGGCTCGTCGACGACCCCGACCTCGTGGCCGCGTCGCTCGACGTGGTCGCCTCGGAGGCGGTGCGCCTCGAGCGGCTCGTGGGGGACGTGCTGGACCTGGCGAAGCTCCGCGCGCACCGCTTCACGGTGCAGTCGGAGGAGGTCGACATGGCCCGTCTCGTCGAGCAGGCGTACGGCACCTTCGGCGACGAGGCGCGCCGCCGGCAGATCGACTACCGGCTCCTCGAGGAGGGGAAGGCGCCGACGATCATCACCGACGGTGACCGTGTCCTCCAGGTGATCACCAACCTGCTCAACAATGCCTTCCGCTGGACGCCCGACGGGGGCACGGTGGAGGTGGAGGTGGTGGCGGCGAACGGGACGGTGCGCGTGGACGTCTCCGACTCCGGGCCGGGCATCGCGGCCGACGACCAGGAGCGCATCTTCCGGCCGTTCGTCTCCACGGACATGCAGGGAACCGGGCTCGGGCTGCCGATCGCCCGCGAGCTCGCCGGCGCGCTCGGCGGCCGCATCGAGGTCGAGAGCCAGGTCGGCCGCGGCAGCCGGTTCAGGCTCGTGCTGCCCGTCCGCGGCGGGTAGAGGCGGGCCGCACGAGGCGGGCCGGGCAGCCGCGGCGTTCGGTACCGTGGCGGCGTGGCCGTCGCGGGTGCCGACTCGATTGCGGCGCTCTCCGGCGAGGACGGCGCGCTCCTGCGCCGTCTCGCACGGCAGCTGGCCCTCGCGGTCGACCTCCGGTACGCGCTGGTCGGGAGGGTCGACTCCACGGCCTCCCGTCTCGAGTCGCTGGCGCTGTGTGCGGACGGCTCGTTCGCGGACGTGACGCTCGAGCTCGCCGGCAGCCCCTGCCGGAACGTCGCCGACGGCCAGCTGTGCGTCTACCCCAGCGGGGTCAGGCGCCTCTTCCCGCACGACGAGCTGCTGGCACGCATGGGGATCGAGGGGTACGCGGGCGTCCCGCTGTGCGACGCCGCAGGCAGGCCGACGGGCATCGCCTGCGTGTTCGACACGGAGCAGATCGACGCTGCCACGACCGTGCACAGGCTGCGCGAGTTCGCCGCGCGGGCCGGCTCGGAGCTCGACCGGCTGGACGCCCAGCGGGCGCTGCGCGAGAGCGAGCGCCGCGAGATCGAGGCCCAGGCGTCTCTCCGCCGGCGCGACGCGATCCTCGCGGCCGTGGCCGAGGCCGCGGAGCTGCTGCTCGCGAGCGCGCACTGGGACGAGGCCGCGCCGGAGGTGCTGGAGCTGCTGGGCCGTGCCGCCGGGGCGAGCCGTGCGTACGTCTTTCAGAGCCGGTACGACGGGGAGCGGAGGCTCCGGTCGAGCATGGCGGGAGAGTGGGTCGCCCCGGGCATCGCCCCGACGATCGACGTGCCGTTCTGGCGTGACTACCTCGAGCCCACGTTCGAGGCCGAGCGGCTCGCCCGCGGAGAGGCGATCGTCTACCCGACGGCCGAGGCGCCGGACGAGATGCGTGCGGTGCTCACGGCGGAGGGCACGCTGACGAGCATGAGCGTCCCGATACTGGTCGACGGGCGGCTCTGGGGGTACGTCGGCTTCGACGACTGCGAGCACGAGCGCGCGTGGACGGTGGCCGAGACCGAAGCCTTGCGGGCGGCAGCGGGAACGCTCGGGGCGGCGATCGGGCAGGCGGACGCCGCGGGCGAGCTGGCGGCGCGAGAGCGGATCCTGAACGCTGTCGCCGCCGCGGCGGAGCTCCTGCTGCGCGCGCCCTCGTGGCGCGACGCGATCGACGAGGTGCTGCGTCTGCTCGGACAGGCCGGGTCGGCGAGCCGCTGCTGGCTCTTCGAGTGCCGCGAGATCGACGGCAGGATGCACTCCACGCTCACGCACGAGTGGGTCGCGCCCGGCGTGGAGCCGTCCCAGGTCGCGGCCTTCTGGCGTGACCGGATCGAGCCGCAGCACGTGGTGGCGGAGCTCTCCCGCGGGCTCCCCACCCAGGCGCTGCGGGAGGAGGTCCATCCCGAGGCGCAAGCCAGGCTCGCCGCCGAGGGCACGCAGTCGATCATCTGCGTGCCGGTGCTCCTCGAGGGACGGCTGGCCGCGTACGTCGGCTACGACGACTGCGATGCGCCGCGCCGCTGGTCCTCCTCCGAGGAGGAGGCTCTGCGGGCGGCGGCGAGCGTGCTCGGCTCGGCGATGCAGCAGGAGCGCAGCCTTGCCACGATCCGTGCCCGGGAGCGGATCCTCGCGGCGATCGCCGCCGCGGCGCAACGGGTGCTCTCCGCGCCGACGACGAGGGACGCGGTCGACATCGTCCTCGGGGAGATCGGCCAGGCCGCGGGCGTCAGCCGCGTGTTCGTGGTGGAGTTCGAGCACCACGAGGACGGCTCCGCCACGGTCGTCGACGCGAGCCAGTGGAACGCGGAGGGGTTCGCCCCCACGCCGAGATCGGTCTGGGAGGGACAGGTCGTGCCGCGGGAGCCGCTCGAGGCGTACGAGCGCGGAGACGTCGTGCAGTGGCTCACGCGGGACACGGAGGGGCAGCTCCGTGCCGTGCTGGAGGCGTCGGGAACGCTCTCGCTGCTGTACGTCCCGCTGGCGGTGCGCGGCAGCGTGTGGGGGCTCGTGGGCTTCAACGACTGCGCCGCCGAGCGAACGTGGGACGTGGCGGAGATCGAGGCACTGCGGGCCGCGGCCGGGGCGGTGAGCGCGCTCATCGAGCGCGGGCTGGCGGACGAGGCGCTGCGGGCGAGCGACGAGCAGCTCTGGCAGGCGCGCAAGATGGAGGCGGTCGGCCGCCTTGCCGGCGGCGTCGCGCACGACCTCAACAACTACCTCACGGCGATCGTGGGCTACGCCGAGTTCGTGCGCGAGAAGCTCCCGCCCGAGGAGCGCGCGGACGCGGACGAGCTGCTCGCCGCCACCGACCGGGTGGGAGAGCTCGTCCGGCGCCTGCTCACCTTCTCGCGGCCGCGTGACCTGCCGGACGGCGGCGGCGTGGACGGCGGCGAGGTGCTGCGCGGCATCGAGGGCATCGTGCGCGCGCTGGCCGGCGACGGCGTCCAGGTCGAGATCGAGGTGGCGCCGGGGCTGCGGCCGGTCGCCGTCGAGCGGGACCAGCTCGAGCGCGTGGTCGTGAACCTCGCGGTCAACGCGCGCGACGCGATGCCCCGCGGCGGCACGCTGTCGCTCGGGGTCCGGCCCGAGGACGGCGGTCTCCGACTCGAGGTGGCGGACACGGGCGTGGGGATGGACGAGGCGACGCGCGCGCGTGCGCTCGAGCCGTTCTTCACCACCAAGGGGTCCAGGGGCACGGGCCTCGGCCTGGCGACGGTGTACGGGATCGTCAACCGGCACGGAGGAAGGCTGCAGCTGGAGAGCGCTCCGGGAGCAGGCACGCGGGCCGTCGTCTGGCTCCCAGGGGCGTCGTGACGCTTCCGGCCGAGGCGGACGTCTTCGCGCTGCCGCCGCGACGATCGGCTCCGCGCGCGCTCGTCGCGGCGCTCCGGCCGCGGCAATGGTCGAAGAACCTCCTCGTGCTCGCGGGGATCGTCTTCGCCGCCAAGCTGGGCGACGCCGCACGGTGGGTCGAGGCGCTGGCCGCCTTCGCCGCCTACTGCGCGGCCTCCAGCGCCGCCTACCTGGTGAACGACGTTCGCGACGCTCCCGACGACCGTCTGCATCCCGTCAAGCGCCGGCGTCCGGTCGCATGCGGGGAGATCTCGCCGCGGACGGCGCTCGTCGCGGCCGTGGCGCTCGCTGCCCTGTCGGTCGCGTTGGCGGCAGCTCTCGGGCCCGCGTCGCTCGCGTGCCTGGGAGCGTTCGCGCTGCTCCAGCTCGCCTACACGCTCTCGCTCAAGCACGTCGTGCTCGTCGACGTCATCGTCATCGCCGGTCTCTTCGTGCTGCGCGCCACCGCGGGCGCCGTCGCGGTCGACGTCCGCATCTCGCCGTGGCTCCTGCTCTGCACCGGGCTGCTGGCGCTGTTCCTCGCGCTCGGCAAGCGTCGCGGCGAGCTCGTGCTCGTGGGGGCGGAGCGCACGCCGGGCCGCGCGTCGCTCGAGGGCTACTCCCTCGCTCTCCTCGACCAGCTGATCGCGGTCGTGGCCGCCTCGACGATCGTGGCGTACGCGATCTACACGTTCACTGCCCGGGACTCGAAGGCGCTGATGGCGACGATCCCGCTCGTCGTCTTCGGCGTCTTCCGCTATCTGCTGCTCCTGCACCGCGACGGGGCGGGGGAGGAGCCCGAGAACGTGCTCCTCGCCGACCGGCCGATCATGGCGGCCGTGGCCGCGTGGGGGGCGACCTGCGCCGTGCTGCTCGCGGTGTACGGCTAGGCGGATGGGCGACAGGTCGACGAGCGACGGAGACGTGGCCCCGCCTCGTGACCAGGGCCGTGCCGTCGACGCCTAGGCGATCGCGGCTTCGACGGGGCCGTTCGCGGGCTGGCTGGTCGGGAGCTGCACCACCTCGCCGTTCGGGCGCACGGCGCCGGCCGCCTGCTCGACGCGGCGGAGCCGCTCGTCCACGCCGCGCCATCCGCTCGAGACGAGGTCGACGAGCAGCGCGAGGTCGTCGATGCGCGCGTTTCGCTCCGCCAGGATCTCCTGCTCGACCCGCTCCAGCCTCCGGTTGGCCTGGTTGACCAGCCCCTTGATCTCGGCGAGGCTGCGCGCCGCCGGGATCACCTCGCGGCGCATCCCGTCGCGCACGGCGTCGCCGACACGGGCGGGAAGCTGCTGCTCGAGCTCCGCGGCGGCGGTGGTGAGCGTCTCCACCTGCGCGCGGGCGCGGTCGAGCGCCGCCTCCAGCCTCGTGGCCTCGAAGCGTCCCTCGCGCGCCGAGGCGATGCGCTTGCGGGCCCGTTCCAGCGCCTGTTCGTCCATGGCGGCAAGGCTACTCTGGCCGTCGGATGAGATCGTCGGAGCTCGACTACGACCTCCCGGAGGAGCTCGTCGCCCAGCGTCCCGCGCCCGCCCGCGACGCGTCGCGGCTCCTCGTGTTCGAACGTGCCACGGGGGCCGTGCGCCATCGAGCCTTCCACGAGCTGCCGGACGAGCTCTCGCACGAGCTCGTCGTCGTCAACGACTCGCGCGTGATCCCGGCGCGGCTGCGGCTCGCGCGGGAGTCGGGCGGCGCGGTGGAGGTGCTCCTCCTCGAGGCGCAGGGCGACGGTGTCTGGGAGGCGCTGGCCGCCCCGTCACGGCGGCTGCGGGCGGGTGAGCGGCTGCATGCCCCGGGCCCCGACCGGCCGGAGGGCGGCGTGGAGCTCCTCGCGTCGCTCGGCGCCGGCCGCTGGCGCGTGCGGGTCGAGGGAGAGCCGGCCGGCGAGACGCCGCTGCCGCCGTACATCCACGAGCGGCTCGCCGACCCCGAGCGCTACCAGACGATCTACGCCGACGAGCCCGGCTCGGCGGCGGCCCCCACCGCCGGGCTGCACTTCTCGCCGGCGCTCCTGGCGCGGCTGGACCTCGAGCGCGTCACGCTGCACGTCGGGCTCGACACGTTCCGCCCGCTGACCCACGAGACGCTCGAGGAGCAGGAGCTGCACGGCGAGCGCTACCGCGTCGCCCCGGCGAGCTGGGAGCGGATCCGTGCCGCCGAGCGCGTGCTCGCCGTCGGCACGACGACCGTGCGGGTGCTCGAGACCGTGGCGCGCACGGGCGAGATCGCCGGGCGCACGAGTCTCTTCGTCACGCCCGGGTTCTCGTTCCGTCGCGTGGACGCACTCCTGACGAACTTCCACCTGCCGCGGACGACGCTGCTCGCGCTCGTGATGGCGTTCGCCGGCGTGGAGGAGACGCGCGAGCTGTACCGCGTCGCGATCGCCGAGCGCTACCGCTTCTACTCCTTCGGCGACGCGATGCTCGTCCTCTGATGGGCGCCTCCGAGAGCCGGCCCACGGCACGCGCAGACGTGTCCGGTGTCAGAGTCGGGACATGGCTCGACGCGCCATGCTCCCCCGCGGAGCGCTGACCCCGTGAGCTGCTTCACGCTGGAGGCAACGGACGGGGCCGCCCGCGCCGGGACGATCCGGACTGCGCACGGGGACATCCCCACGCCCGCGTTCATGCCGGTCGGCACGAAGGCGACCGTGAAGACGCTCCATCCGGACGAGGTGCGCTCGCTGGGGGCGCGTGTGATCCTCGCGAACACCTACCACCTGCATTTCCGTCCCGGCGAGGACGTGATCGAGCAGCTCGGCGGGCTCCATCGCTTCACGGGCTGGGACGGGCCGATCCTGACCGACTCGGGCGGCTTCCAGGTGTTCTCCCTGCGCGACACGTTGCTGGCCGTGGACGACGACGGCGTCACGTTCCGGTCGGTCTACGACGGCCGGGCGGAGCGCCTCACGCCGGAGGGAGTGGCGGCCGTGCAGCGGCGCCTCGGCTCCGACATCGCGATGTGCTTCGACATCTGCCCCCCCGCCGACAGCCCGCTCGAGGACCACGAGGCGGCCGTGCGGAGGACGACCATCTGGGCGGAGCGCCAGGTCCACGAGCCCCGCGCGCCGGGACAACTGCGCTTCGGGATCGCCCAGGGCGGCACGCACGCCGACCTGCGCCGGCGCTCGATCGCGGAGGTCGCCGCACTCCCGTTCGACGGCTACGCCCTCGGAGGGCTCGCCGTCGGCGAGAGCAGGGAGGAGATGTTCGAGACCGTCGGCTGGTCGGCGCCGCTCCTCCCCGCGGCCGCACCCCGCTACTTCATGGGCCTCGGCGACCCGGAGGGGATCCTGGAGGTCGTCGCGCGCGGCATCGACATGTTCGACTGCGTGCTGCCAACGAGGACGGCGCGCACGGGATCGGCACTCACGTGGCACGGCCGGATCAACCTGCGCAACGCCCGCTTCGCCTCCGACCCCGCACCGCTGGACGAGGATTGCGGGTGCCCGGCCTGCACGCGCTTCACGCGTGCGTACGTGCGCCATCTCGTCAACCAGGAGGAGATCCTCGGGCTCCGGCTCCTGACGCTGCATAATCTGTGGTTCGTCCTACGACTGACCGAAGGCGCGCGGGCGGCCATCGTGCGGGGCGAGTTCGAGGCCTTCCGCTCGGACGCGCTCGCGAGGCTCGCCGGCAAGCCGGAGGAGGAAACGCGTGGCTAGCTCGAGGGAGAGTGTGTGGGAAGCCTGATCATCCTCATCGCGATGTTCGCTCTGCTGTGGGTGCTGCTCATCCGGCCGCAGCGGACGAAGCAGCAGAAGCAGCAGCAGCTGATCTCGTCGGTCGCCGCCGGCGACGAGATCCTCACCGTGGGCGGCCTGTACGGCATCGTGCAGGAGATCGACGAGGAAGACGACCTGATCGTCGAGGTGGCCGAGGGCATCCACGTGCGCATCGCCCGTCGTGCCGTCGCGTCGGTCGTCAAGCCCGAGGACGAGGAGGAGGACGAGCTCGAGGAGGACGACGGCGACGTCGTCGACGCCGAGGAGCCGCCCGTCCTCGAGGTCGAGCCGGAGCGGGAGACTCGCGACCTCGTCACGGTCTCCGGCGACGACGCCGAGCCCGAGGCGCCGCGGCGCGGGCTCTTCCGCCGGCGCGGCTGAGCGCCTTTCGAGAAGAGATGGTTGTGAACCGTGAGGAATCCGTGAGCAGCCGCCAGCGGCGGATCGCGGCGGCGCCGTAGCGCAGCTACCCTGACCGCCGCAGCAGTGCTCGTCCTGGACCCATGACTCGTCGCGCAGCCTTCATCGTCCTCGCACTCCTCGTGGCCGGGCTCATCGGCGTCGCGCTGATCGCGGTGCCGGCCTCGCCGCTGCACCGGGAGGCGACGCTCGGCCTCGACCTCCAGGGCGGGCTCGAGGTGACGCTGCAGGCGGTCCCGGAGAAGGACCAGCAGCTCACCGGGGAAGACCTCGACCGCTCCGTGTCGATCATGCGCAACCGCGTCGACCGGCTCGGCGTGGCGGAGCCGGAGATCCGGACCCAGGGCGACGACCAGATCGCGATCCAGCTGCCGGGGATCAAGGACCCCGCGGCGGCGGCCAAGATCATAGGCAAGACGGCGCAGCTCGAGCTCTACGACCTCGAGACCTCGCTCACCGGCCCGTCGATCGACGCGCGTGGCATCCCCGTCCCCACGCCGCGTCTCTACGACCTGCTCGCGCGCGTGCAGGCGCAGGCGGAGAGAGGCTCGCCCGAGCACTGGTACGTCTTCGACGGCAAGCGCAAGCTCGTGGTTGGACCCGTGGCGACACGCGAGGCGGCGTTACGCCCACTCGACGGGAAGCTGCCCGAGGGCTACAAGCTCTTCGGCGTTCCCGAGAAGACCGTCGTGATCACCTGCGGCGCGAACGCCGTCGTCTGTCCGCCCGGCGACCAGGGCAACGCGCGCTCGTTCTACCTCTTCAAGTACGAGCCGCCCGAGATCCCGCAGATGACGGGCAGCGACCTGAAGCTGTCGGGCACGCGCGCCGACTTCGACACGAGCCCGGGCGCCGGCGGGGCGCCGATCGTGACGATGGAGTTCACGGGCGCCGGCTCGGACAAGTTCAAGGACATCACCCGCGCGGAGTGGATCCGCGGGCGCATCCGCCAGGCGCCGCAGCACTTCGCCATCGTGCTCGACGGCGAGATCCGGACCTGGCCGCAGATCGACTACACGGACAACTCGCTCTCCGGCGGCATCGGCGGGGGCCGGGCGCAGATCGAGGGCCTCGCGTCGATCGACGAGGCGAAGGAGATCGCCATCGTGCTGCAGACGGGCGCGCTGCCGGTCCGGTTCGTGACGCTCGACCAGACCGCGGTCTCCGCGACGCTCGGCAAGGACTCGCTGGAGGAGGCGAAGCGCGCCGCCTTCGTCGGGCTCATCGTCGTGGCCTTCTTCCTGCTCGTCTTCTACCGCTTCCTCGGCGTCGTCGCGGTGCTGGGCCTGGGGATCTACGCCGCATTGCTGTATGCGGCGATCCTCCTCTTCAACGTCACGATGACGTTGCCCGGGTTCGCCGGACTGGTGCTGACGCTCGGCGTGGCGGCAGACGCGAACGTGGTCATCTTCGAGCGCATCAAGGAAGAGGCACGCGCCGGGCGATCGGTGCGCGCCGCCATCTCCACGGGCTACACGAAAGGCTTTCACACGATCGTCGACGCGAACGCGGTGACCGCGATCACTGCGCTCGTGCTCTTCGCGGTGGCGACGGCCGGCGTGCGCGGCTTCGCCCTCATGCTGCTCATCGGTACGGCCATCTCCATGCTCTCGGCCGTTCTCGTGACGCGCGCCCTGCTCACCGTGCTTTCCGGGTTCAGGTGGTTCGACAACCCGCGGTTCATGGGTGCGAGCGCCCAGGAGATCCCGCGCTGGCAGCGCATCGACGTCGTCGGGCGCCGTCGGCTGTGGTTCATCCTCTCCCTGGTCGCGATCGGTCTGAGCGTCGTCGCCCTCGTCGTCAAGGGCCTGAACCTCGGGATCGAGTTCAAGGGTGGGACACAGGTCATCTTCACGACGCCGAAGGCGCTCCCCATCGGCGATGTGCGAGACCAGGCGGCGGTGATCGGCGAGGGCGGCGCCCTCGTCCAGGGCCGCGGCGAGGCACAGGGCGGCGGCGACCTGTACACGAGCTTCGAGATCCGGACGCAGGCTCTGGACGACGCAGAGCAAGCCCGTCTGGAGACCGCCCTCCAGCAGAGGCTCGACGCTCAGATCGAGAACACCCGCAACGTGTCGGCGAGCTTCAGCCGCACGATCCTGAGATCGGCGATCCTCGCCATCGTCGTCTCGTTCCTGCTCATCGCGGGGTACGTCACCGCGAGATACCAGTGGCGCTTCGCCGTCCCGATCCTCCGCACGCTGCTCAACGACGTGCTCATCACGATCGGCATCTACGCCATCTCCGGGCGTGAAGTGACCGCGGCGACCGTCGCGGCGATCCTCACGATTCTCGGCTTCTCCATCTACGACACGATCATCGTCTTCGACCGCGTGCGCGAGAACATCAAGCTCATGCCGCGCGCCAGCATCGCGACGATCGCGAACGTGTCGGTGTGGGAGGTGCTGCGCCGCTCGATGGTGACGTCGTTCCTGACGCTGCTGCCCATCGTGTCGCTCTTCCTGTTCGGCGGCGAGACGCTGAAGGACTTCGCCTTCGCGATCATGGTGGGCATCCTCGTCGGCGCGGTCTCGACGATCTTCATCGCCACCCCGCTGCTGACCGTCCTCATGGAACGCGACCCCGCCTGGGCGCGCAAGCGCGACATCGTGGGTGGGGCGGAGGTCTCGGTAGGGGGCATGGTGCTCGGCGACGAGGGAGGCGACGAGGGCCCCGGCACCAAGCCCGTCGTCGCCCCGCCGCAGCCCGCGCCCGTTCCCTCACCCGCCGCGGCGACGCTCGGGGCGCCGGACGTGTCGTCGTCGGCGAAGCGCGAACGGCGCCGCCAGCGACGCTCCTCGCGGCCGCACGGGCGGTCGCGCTGACCGCTTCAGTTCATTGAACACAAGCGGCTCTCGTCCAGCGCCTAGGATGAGGCCGTGAGCGAGCCCGGCGGTCACGAGAGCAGCCAGGAGAACGGCGTCAGCCTCTCCCGGCTCCTGCTCGCGGGCGTGGGCTGGGCCTCCCTCGGGCTCGAGGCGGCCGACGAGCTGGCCGACGAGCTCGCGCAGCGCGTGGGCGCCGACCGGCTCGAGATGCGGCAGGCGGTCCGTGACGTCGTCGCCTCCTGGCGCCGCGAGGCCGACCGCCTCGGCGCCCGGCGCAGCGAAGCGGGGGAGAAGGCGCTCGCCCGGCTCGGCCTCGTCCGTCGCGAGGAGGTCGACGACCTCTCGCTCCGCATGGCCCAGCTCGAGCACCGGCTGCGCCTGCTCGAGAAGAAGCCGACCGCGGGCTGACCTCTCGAGGATTCACGCAAAGAGCGACATTTTTCGCGCCGGCAGGCCCTTGACCGCTCGTTCCCGGCGCCGCTAGAGTCCTCCCATCTGAGCCGGCGGGCCTTCGGGTCTGCCGGCTCAGTGTTTGTGCGGGGACATCCGCGGCCCTGTCGGCGGGCCGGAGCGCGTGCCACACTGCGCCCGTGGAGACCGCCCGCCCGCAGCGCTCGCTCGGCCGCCTCTCGGAGATCGCACGCGTCGCCAGCCGCCACGGCTTCGGCTACCTGTTCGAGCGCCGGCGGACACCGGTCGACGAGCCCGTCGCCGAGCGCGGACGCAGGTTGCGCGAGATGCTCGACGAGCTCGGCCCCACGTTTGTGAAGTTCGGCCAGCTGCTCTCCACGAGACCGGACGTGGTGCCCCCGGACATCGTCGCCGAGCTGCGCAAGCTCCAGGACAGCGTCACCCCCTTCCCGTACAGCCAGGTGGAGGAGGTCGTCTACGCCGAGCTCGGGCTCACGGTGGAGCAGGCCTTCCTGGACTTCGAGCAGCGGCCGGTGGCCGCCGCCTCCATCGGCCAGGTGCACCGGGCCACGCTGCCCAACGGCAGCGACGTCGTCGTCAAGGTGCAGCGACCCGACGCGCCACGCCGGATCGAGTCCGACCTGCAGCTGATGCGCGCGGCCGCGCGGATCGTGCGGGAGCGCGTGCGCGCGCTCGACTTCATCGACGCCGACAGCCTCGTGGACGAGTTCGGGCGGTCGATCCGCCAGGAGCTCGACTACCAGCAGGAGGCGCGCAACGCGGAGACCTTCCGCCGCGACTTCGCCGGCGACGACCGCGTCGTCGTGCCGCGCGTCTGGTGGCGGTACACGACCGGGCGCGTGCTCACCCTCGACCGCCTCGAAGGCCGGCACGTGCGCGACCTCGACGTCTCCACCTGGTCGGAGGAGGAGCGCCGGGAGCTCGCCTACCGGATGACGGACGCCTGGATGGCGATGATCTTCCGCCACGGCTTCTTCCACGGCGATCCGCATCCGTCCAACATCCTCGTGCTCGCGGACGGTCGCATCGGGCTCGTCGACTTCGGGCTCGCCGGCCGGCTCTCGGACGACGACATGGCCCGCCTCACCCGCCTCTTCGTCGACGCCGCCACCGAGAACGTTGCCGCGCTGCCGCGCCGGCTCGCCGACCTCGGCGTCCGCTACCCCAAGGAGCGCGAGGACGAGCTCCGCGCCCGGCTCGAGGAGCTCTACTACCGCTACTACGGCACCCGCCTCGCGGACATCGACCCGATCGAGATCCTGCGCGAGGCCTTCGATCTGATCTACGCGATGAACCTGCAGCTCCCGACGCGGTTCGTCACCCTCGACAAGGCGATCGCCACGCTCGGAGCGGTCGGGGTCGAGCTCTACCCGGGGTTCAACGTCTTCGAGGTGGCCCGGCCGTACGCCAAGCAGCTGATGGCCGAGCGCCTCTCGCCTGCGCGGCTCGCCGTGCGCGCCCAGCGCGAGGCCCGCGAGCTGGCGAACGTCGCGCGCGAGCTCCCCTACCAGCTGCACGACGTGCTCGAGGACGCCCGCAGCGGCCGCTTCGAGTTCACGATCCACAACCCCGGGATCGACCATCTCGAGGAGCGTCTCGACCACGCCGTGAACCGCGTGGTCGTCGGCCTCGTGGTCGCAGCCGGGTTGGTCGGGTCGTCGATCATCGGCGCGCTCGGCACGGAGGGCCCGCGCGTGATCGGCCTCCACATCCTCTCGTTCTTCGGCTTCGTCCTCTCGGGCGTGTTCGGCGTCTGGCTCATCTGGGGCGTGCTCAGGTCCGGCAGGCTCTGAGGCGTCGGCCGACGCGCCTGTCGCACGGCTGCCGGTGTGACGCCGGCGGCGACCTGGAGAACGTAGGGTCGAGGCGTGCCCCTGGGCGTTCCCCTCGTCTGGACCGACGACCACCGGCTCCACGAGCCGGGCGGCGAGGTCTGGATCGGGGTCCGGATCCCGGGCGACGAGGTTCCCGAGCGGGCGCAGCGGATCCGCGAGGCGCTCGTCGCCGCGGGCGCGCCGGTCGTCGAAGCGGCTGCGCACGACGACGAGGCGCTCCTCTTCGTCCACGACGCCGAGCTCATCGAGTTCCTGCGCACCGCCTGGACGCGCTGGAACGACGCCGGCTACACGGATGACCCGGGGCAGGACCGGGTCGTCGCGTACATCTTCCCGCATCCGGGGCTCGTGGGAGAGCTGGAGCCGGTCGTGCCCACTGCCGCCTCGGCCCTCACCGGCCGCTTCGCCTTCGACACGATGACGCCCGTCGGACCGGGGACGTGGACGGCAGCGCGCGCCGCTGTCGATTGCGCGCTCACGGCCTGCGACCTCGTGCTCCGCGGCTCCCCGGCTGCGTACGCGTGCACGCGGCCGCCGGGTCACCACGTCACGCGCTCGGCGTACGGCGGCTCCTGCTATCTCAACAACGCCGCCGTGGCGGCGCAGTACCTGCGGCAGGAAGGCGTCGAGCGCGTGGCCGTCGTCGATCTCGACGCGCACCACGGCAACGGCGCGCAGTCGATCTTCTGGCGCCGCAGCGACGTCTTCACGGCGTCCGTGCACGTCGACCCGGCCGCCGGCTGGTTTCCGCATTTCCTCGGGCTCGGACACGAGCATGGCGCGGGACCGGGGGCGTGGATGAACCTCAATGTGCCCGTTCCCCCCGGGGCGCTCGACGACGGCTGGATGAAGGCTGTCGAAGACGTCGCTTTGCGCGTCAGCGAGTTTGCGCCCGATGCGCTCGTCGTCGCGCTCGGCGTGGACGCTGCGGCCGCGGATGCCGAGAGCCCGTTGAACGTCACCGCCGCGGGCTTCCGCGCTGCCGGTCGCTCGCTTGGCGGGCTCAAGCTGCCCACGGTCGTGGTGCAGGAGGGCGGCTACGATCTCGCCGCGATCGGCGGGCTCGTGCTCGCCACACTGGAGGGACTCGAGGAGGGACTGGGTGCCTGAGCCGCTCTCGATCTGGGTGGGGACGGAGTCGTTCGGCGGCGTGCCCACCCCAGCGCCGCGCGGCAGCCCGCTGCCTCCCTCGTGGAGGCTCGAGGCCGTGTGGGCGACGGAGCGGCCGCGCACGCCGTCGCTCTCGACGGACGGCCGGCAGCTGGCCTTCGTCCAGGATCGCGACACCTCGGACGTCTGGCTCCTCGACCTCGCCACGGGCGTCACCTCCAGGCTCACGACGGGGCGTCAGCCGATGCCCTACTGGGAGGACACGACTCCGGTGATCTCGCCGGACGGGACGCGCGTCGCGTACGCCGACGAGGGGAAGATCCGGATCGTGCCCACGGCCGGCGGCACCCCCGTCGAGGTGCTCGAGGGCGGAAGTCCCGCGTGGCTCGGCGACGACCGTCTCGTGGTGTCGGTCGAGCGCGACACGAGAAGCCGGCTCGCCGTCGTCCCGCTGGGCGACCCGTGGCCGCAGCCGCTCGTGCGGGACGCGGGCGGCCTCGACCGGAACGGCGACGAGGTCGGCGGGGTCGTGTCGCCCGACGGTGCGCGGGTCGCCTATCGCTTCCGCTCGCACAGCGACCTCACACGCTCGGAGATCCGCGTCGTCGACGTGGAGACCGGCGAGGCCCGCGCTCTCAGCGGCGCCCCAGGCATCGAGGAGGCCGAGCCCGCGTGGTCGCCCGACGGAGCGCTGCTGGCGTTCACGGCGCAGCGCGACGAGTGGTGGGAGCTGCGCGCCGTCGAGCTCGCGAGCGGCGAGGAGCGGCTGCTCGCCTCGGTCGAGGCGGATCTCTCCGAGCCGGCGTGGAGCCGCGACGGCACCCAGGTCGCCGTCGTGCGCTCGCGCGAGCCCCACTACGACCTCGTCGTCGTCGACGTCGCCACCGGCGAGGTGCGGGAGGTGGCAGCAGGCGGTTGTCACGGCACGCCGCTGTGGACGGCGGACGGCGGCCTCGTCGTCACGTACGAGGACCACGCCACGCCGCCGGAGCTGCGCCTGCTGCAGCTGGACGGCGGGGCGCACCCTCTGCTCGCGCCGGCGCCCGCTGCGATCCGGGGCGCCCCCCACGTCCAGCCGCAGGAGGTCTCGTTCCCCTCCACGGACGGGCTCGAGATCGGGGCGCTCCTCTACCGGCCGCGCGACGCCCGGCGTCCGGCGGCGGCCGTCGTCTACCCCCACGGCGGGCCGAAGGAGTTCTCGGGCGACGAGTGGGACGGCGTGGCGCAGTACTTCGTGGACAAGGGCTACGCCTGGCTGGCGCTCAACTACCGCGGCTCGACGGGCCGCGGCAAGACCTTCGAGCACCTCAACGACCACGACTGGGGTGGCGGCGACGTACGGGACTGCCTCGCGGCGGCCGACTACCTGCGCACGCTCGACTGGGTCGACGGCGGCCGGCTCGCCATCTTCGGGGCCAGCTACGGCTCCTACATGGCGCTCGGCTCCGCCGTCGAGGACGCAGGGGAGCGCTTCCGGTGTGCCGTCTGCAAGTACGGCGACTGCGACCTCGTGACGACGTGGGCGCAGGGCGACTGGGACGGCATCCGCTACTGCGGCGAGAACATGCTGGGCCACCCCGGCGAGAACCGCGACGTCTACCTGCGCGGCTCGCCCGTCCACCGTCTGGAGCGGCTCGCCGTACCCCTTCTCGTCGCCACAGGGGAGCTCGACGAGCGCGTCAGCCCGAAGCAGTCGGCACAGCTCGTGTCGGAGCTCGCGCGCCTCGGCAAGACGTACGAGTACGTCACGTACCCGACCGAGGCCCACGGCTTCCTCCGCGCCGGCCCGTTCCTCGACTTCCACCGGCGCCTGGAGCGGTTCCTCGACTGGTACCTGCTCTGACGGCGCAGGCGTCGCCCGCCGCCTGCCCGCGAGCCGGCAGCCGCCCGGCTTGACTCACCAGTCAAGGCGGGGCCATGATCCTCGCTCCCGGGGACGTCGAGAGGAGAGAGACCCGTGAGAACCCTGCGCAGCTTCGCCCTCCTGCTCTGCGCGCTGACGGCGCTGGCCGCCGTCGCCGTCGCACGCGGGGCGGACGGCGAGAGCACGACCGTCTTCACCGTCGGCTTCCCCGGCGACTACGACACGCTCAACCCGGTCGTCGGCGTCGAGGTGCCGGACTACGAGATCTGGAACCTCCAGTACGCGACTCTGACCGACAAGGCGGCCGCCGACTTCGCCACGACGCCGGGGCTCGCAGAATCGTGGGAGGGCTCCGCGGACGGGAAGACGTACACGTACACGCTGCGCGAGGGCCTCACCTGGTCCGACGGCACGCCGTTGACCGCGGACGACATCGCCTACACGGTCAACCGCGCCAAGGCGGAGGAGTGGCTCAACTACACCTCCACGGTGCAGAACCTGACCGCGAAGGCGATCGACGATCGCACGGTCGAGATCGCGAGCTCGGTCCCCGACCCCAAGCTGCCCACGATGGACGTCTACGTCGTCCCCAAGCACATCTGGGAGAAGCAGGACGCGAAGGCCGTCACGAAGTACCCGGCGACCGACGGCGTCGGCTCGGGCCCCTTCACCCTCGTCGAGGCGAAGCGCGGCCAGTTCATCCGGCTGAAGGCGAACGACGGCTACTGGGGAGGCCGGCCGGCGGTGGACGAGGTGGTCTTCCGCCTCTTCACGAACGCGGACGCAATGGTGGCCGCGCTGGAGAAGGGCGAGATCGACGCCGCCCACGATGTCCCCGTCGAGTCGTTCGAGCGCCTCTCTTCGACGGACGGGATCGTGGCGCTCTCCGGGGAGCAGGGAGGCTTCAACGAGATCTCCGTCAACGGGGGCCGGCCCGAGAGCGAGCGGGTGGAGGGAATCGGCAACGGCCACCCGGCGCTGTCCGACATTGAGTTCCGCAAGGCGATCGCCCACGCGATCGACAAGCAGACGCTCATCGAGCGAGTGAACGCCGGCCTCGGCCGTCCCGGCACCACGATCAGCCCGTCGCCCAACCAGGAATGGATTCCCGAGATCCCGGAGGCCGAGCAGTTCACCTTCGACCTCGAGAAGGCGAAGCAGATCCTCGACGCGGCCGGCTACAAGGACACGAACGGCAACGGCGTCCGCGAGATGCCGAACGGCGGAGACGACATCACGCTCGACTACGTCGTCCGCTCCGAGTCGCAGTCGGCCGCCGGCGACGCCGAGTTCGTCACCGGCTGGCTGAAGGAGATCGGCGTCGGCACGAAGCAGCGGACGGTCAACGACGCCACGCTCACGGAGATCATCGGCAAGGGCACCTACGACCTCTTCGAGTGGGGCTGGACGCCGTTCGTCGACCCCGACCCGGAGCTCTCCTACTTCACGTGCGGCCAGCTCTCCAAGGATCCGGAAGACCCGACGAACTACTACAACGACGCCAACTGGTGCGACCCGTCGTACGACGCCGACTACAAGGCCCAGAACCAGGAGCTCGACCACGACAAGCGCGTCGAGATCGTGCATCGCATGCTCCGCACGATGTACGACGCGGCCGTGTACCACGTGACGTGGTACGAGGGCGATCTGCAGGCGTACCGCACCGACCGCTTCGAGGGGTGGCTGCGCCAGCCCGCGGACATCGGGCCGGTGCTCTTCTCCAACACCTCGCCGACGTACGCGAAGCTGACTCCGACCGCCTCGTCCGGCGGCGGGGGCGGCGGCATCTCGGGCGGGGCGATCGCGGGGATCGTCGTCGTCGGCCTGCTCGTCCTCGCCGGCGTCGCGTACTTCGTGATGAGGCGGCGGACGGCGGACGAGCGCGAATAGGGTCGTGAGGCGCGGCGCCATGGGCTTCCGACCCGGGAGGGGCGGGCTCCGTCCCGCCCCCGCGTCGCGGCCGTGAGCGTCAAGCTCGTCCTCCTGAAGGTCCTCGGCGCGCTCGCGACCCTGGCCTTCGTCGTCGTCTTCAACTTCTTCCTCTTTCGCGTCGTCGACTCCGATCCGGTCGCGAACCTCTTCCGCGGCCGCAACCTGACGCAGGAGCAGCGGCAGGAGCTGCGGCAGCAGTTCGGCCTGGACGGGTCCAAGCTCCACCAGTTCGGCGCGTACCTCGAGCAGACGGCCAAGCTCAACCTCGGCCGCTCGTACATCTCCAACGAGCCGGTGTCGGAGGAGATCTGGAGCCGGGCCTGGCCCACGATCGCGCTGGTGGGCGTCTCCACGCTGCTCTCGACGATCTTCGGCGTGATGATGGGGATCGCCGCGGCCTGGAAGCGGGGGTCGAAGACCGACTACGGCTCGACCGTGTTCACCATGGCGACGTACTCGATGCCCGACTTCTGGCTCGGCATCCTGCTGCTCGTCACGCTCGGGGTGTCGCTCGGGCTGTTCCCCGTCGGTGGGATGACCGACCCGGGCTCCGACGCCACCGGCCTCGCGCTCCTCCTCGACCAGGCGCACCACATGTTCCTGCCTGCCGTGACGCTGACGGTCGCCTACCTCGGCGAGTACGCGATCGTGATGCGCTCGTCGCTCCTCGACACCATGCGCGAGGACTACCTCACGCTCGCTCGCGCGAAGGGGCTGCGCGACATCGCCGTGCGGAACAGGCACGCGGTGCCGAACGCGATCCTCCCGGTGATCACCCTCATCGCGATCAACTTCGGCTTCGTGCTCTCCGGCGCGATTGCCGTGGAGACGATCTACTCGTGGCCGGGTCTCGGCCGGCTCACGTACGACGCGCTGAACGGGCCCGACCTGCCGCTCCTGCAGGGGCTGTTCCTCGTCTTCAGCGCAGCGGTGATCTTCTTCAACCTCGTCTCCGACCTCCTCTACGCCTACCTCGACCCGCGGGTGCGGACGGCATGAGCGCTGTGCCAGCCCGCAGATCCCGCATCTGCGCCGCTGTCGCGGCCGGGCGCGCCGATGGACGTGGGGCGTGGGCGGCATGAGCACCGCCCAGGTCACCGTGTCGGGCCGCCGGGTCACCTGGCAGCGGCGCCGTCGCGCGCTCGCGGCAGCCTGGCGGCAGTTCCGGCACTCCGTGCCGGGGATGATCGGCCTCGTCGCGCTGCTGCTCATCGTGGCCATGGCGCTGGCGGCGCCGCTGCTCGCCGACGAGTCGGACCTGCGTGCGATCAACGCCGTCGACAACCCGCGCTGGGCGACGCCGTCCGAGTTTCCCCCGCTCGGCACCGACAACTTCGGACGCAGCGTGTGGGCGCAGTTCGTGTGGGGCTCGCGCATCAGCCTGCTCGTCGGTCTCGCCGCCACCGCGATCGCGATCGTCGTCGGCGCGGCGGTCGGGATCTCGGCCGGCTTCTTCGGCGGCTGGTTCAGCGCGGTGCTGATGCGGATCACCGAATGGTTCCTCGTCATCCCCTTCCTGCCGCTTGCGATCGTCCTCGCGGCCGTCCTCGGGCCCTCGGTGCAGAACATCATCCTCGTCATCGGCATCACCTCGTGGCCCGTCACCGCACGGGTGGTGCGTGCCCAGGTGCTCTCGCTCAAGGAGCGCCTCTACGTGGAGCGGAGCCGCGCGCTCGGCGCGTCGAGCCGGCACCTCATGAGCCGCCACGTGCTCCCGAACGTGTCGCCGCTGATCCTCGCGAACCTCACGCTCACGGTCCCCGTGGCGATCCTCTCCGAGACCACGCTCTCGTTCCTCGGCCTCGGCGACCCGACCCGGGCCTCGTTGGGGAAGATGCTGGAGGAGGCGTACTCCGCCGGCGCCGTGACGCGCAACGCCTGGTGGTACTACCTGCCGCCCGGCCTCGGCGTGATGGCCATCGTGCTCGCCTTCGTCCTCATCGGTCAGGCGCTCGAGGAGATCCTCGACCCGCGGCTGAAGGAGCGCCGCTCATGAGCGGCCCCATGTCGACGGAGCCGTTCCTCTCCGTGCGCGACCTCACCGTCACCTACCCGGGCGGCGTGACGGCCGTGCGTGGGGTCTCCTTCGACCTCGAGCACGGCGAGACGCTCGGGCTCGCGGGCGAGTCGGGCTGCGGCAAGTCGACCGTCGCGGGCGCGCTCCTGCGCCTGCTTCCCCGGGGCACGACGGTCACCGGCGAGGTGCTGCTCGACGGCGAGGACGTGCTCACCATGCGGCCGGGCAGGCTGCGCGCCGTGCGCTGGGAGGAGATGTCGATCGTCTTCCAGGGGGCGCTGCACACGCTCAACCCCGTGCGCCGCATCAGCTGGCAGATCGAGGAGGCGGTCATCACCCACCGGCCCTCCACGCCGAGGTCGGGACTCCGCACGCGCACGATCGAGCTGCTCGACGTGGTCGGCATCCCCAAGAGCCGTGTCGACGACTATCCGCACCAGCTCTCGGGCGGGCAACGGCAGCGGGTGCTGATCGCGCTCGCGCTCGCCTGCGACCCGCGCCTGCTGATCGCGGACGAGCCGACGACGGCGCTGGACGTGATGGTCCAGGCACAGGTGCTGCGGCTGCTGGAGGACCTGCAGCGCGACCTCGGCCTGGCGATGCTCTTCATCACGCACGACCTCTCGACGCTGGCCAGCGTCTGCCGGCGTCTGGCGATCATGTACGCGGGGCGCTTCGTGGAGGAAGGGCCCGCGCACGACGTGTTCGCGGCTCCGACGCACCCCTACACGGTGGCCCTCGCCGCCGCCTTTCCCGTCATCGGCGACCGGCGCTTCCGCATGGCCCCTTCCGGGCTCGGGGGCGACCCACCCGACCCGCGGGAGCTCCCGAGCGGGTGCCCGTTCCATCCGCGCTGTCCGCGGGCGACCGAGGAGTGCGTCTCGTGGACCCCCGAGCTCCTGAGCGTAGGGGCCGGCCGCCGCGCCGCCTGCCTCCACCCGGGCGGCGGGCCATGAGCGAGGCGCCGCTCCTCGAGGTCCGGGGGCTCGAGGTCCGTTTCAAGGGACGCAAGGGAGCGCTCGCGCGCGCGGTGGACGGCGTCGATCTCTCCGTGCGCGAGGGCGAGGTGCTCGCGCTCGTCGGCGAGTCGGGGTGCGGGAAGACGACGCTCGCACGCACGATCATGGGGCTCGAGAAGCCCACCGCCGGCGAAGTCTGGTTTCGCGGGGCGCCGCTGCGCTACGACGGCCGCTCGCTCAAGGCTTACCGGCGCGGCGTGCAGATGGTCTTCCAGGACCCGACCGGCGCCCTCAACCCGCGACAGACGATCTACGAGGCCGTGGCGGAGGGGCTCCGCATCCACGGCCTCTCCGCGGGGGAGGAGGCGACCGTCGCGGAGGCGCTCTCGGTCTCGGGCCTGCGGCCGCCCGAGCGCTTCTTCGGCCTCTACCCCTACGAGGTCTCCGGCGGCCAGCGGCAGCGCGTCGTGATCGCCGGCGCAATGGCGCTGGATCCGTGGCTGATCGTCGCCGACGAGCCGGTCTCCAGCCTGGACGCGTCGGTCCGCGGCGAGATCCTCGCACTGATGCTGCGCCTCGTGCGGGAGAAGGGCGTCACGATCCTCGTCGTCACGCACGATCTCGGACTGGCCTGGAACATCGCCGACCGCGTGGCGGTCATGTACCTCGGCCGCATCGTGGAGCTCGGCCTCACGGAGGAGATGCTCTCCGCGCCGCGTCACCCGTACACACACGCGCTCCTCTCCGTCGTGCCCGAGGTCCAGCACGTGGAGCAGCAGATCCTGCACGGGGAGGCGCCCGATCCCACGCGGATCCCCTCCGGCTGCCGCTTCCACCCGCGCTGCCCGCTCCTGCAGTCCGGCGAGGCGGAGCGGCTCGGGATCGCGGAGCGCTGCCGTGGCGAGGACCTCGCGCTCGCCGCCGTCGACGGGGATGCGGCACACGTGGCCGCGTGCCATGCCGTGCCGTCGCAGGGGGTCTGAGCCCGGGCTCGTCGCCTCTACGCGAGCTTCCGCTCGATGGCGCGCTCGAAACGCCGCTGGAAGCGGCCGATGCCCGCGTCGCCGAGCTCCTCGGCGAGGACGTCGACGGCGACGACGTAGCGCTCCGCGTCCGAGGTGACCTCGAGCTGCGCCTCCGCGAGGACGTCGGCCTCGGGCCAGGCGATGCGGTACGCGGCGCTTGCGCGCGCCCACGCCCGCCCCGGGTCGTCCGTCGAGACGCCGACCCTGCCCTCGTAGTGCTCCCGGATGCGTGCCTGCGGCACGGCGTCGTAGGACGAGCCGTAGGCGATCGCCGCTTCCGTCTCGCGTCCCAGGACGTCGCGCTCGATCCGCCAGACGACCGGCGGCTCGTCGGCGTCGGGCTCCGGCGCCGGGGCGTGGGCGTCGGCGCCCGTCGCGGGCGGAAGGCTCGGCCGCTCGGCCAGCGGCGCCGGGCCGACGAGCACGGGCAGGCGCAGCTCGACGGTGCTCCGCTCGACCTCCAGGGTCGCCGGCGCCGGGGGAGGCCAGACGTTCGGCCAGTCCGAGCCTGCCAGCGAGAGGCGCAGGCGGTGTCCCGCCTCGAACACCCAGGACGTCGCCTCGAGCACGATCTCCACAGGCGTGGGTGCGCCCGGCTCGAGCGCCTCCGGGCGCGTGTGCCCGTGGCGGTGCGTGAGGTTGAGGAGGCCGCGCGTGACGAGCGCGGACGTCCCGTCGGGGAAGACGTCGCAGAGCTTGGCGGAGAGGTAGGCGACCGGGACGGTCGAGACGACCGTCAGGCGCAGCCGCGCGTAGCCGAGGATCTCGAGCTCCTCTGCCAGCGGCTCCCACTCGTAGACGAGTGAGAGCGCATCGTCGGGACGCTGGTCGTCGGGCTGCCCCCAGGGGAGCTTCCCCGCGCAGGAGATCCACGCGGCCGTGCCGACGTCACCGCGGGTGGCGATCCCGTCCCGCCCGTCGCCCGGGACGGTGAGAAGCCCCTCGCGCAGGCGCTCGGGCGGCCACACCGGCTCGAAGCGCCAGTCGCCGCGCATCTCGGGGAGGTCGGGGGCCGGACGCGTGGACCGCCGGACGAAGACCGCGATCGGCGGCTCCGCCTCGACGCCGTTCGGCTCGTCGGCCAGCCAGCGGCGGAACCAGCGCCCGAGCTCGGGCACGAGGTCGACGTGCGGCCCGGGCAGAGAGGTCTGCGTCGACATGTGGCTCCACGGCCCGATCAGCAGCCGCCTCGGGCAGCGGAGCGCCTCGAACGTGCGGAACGTGTTGTTGCGGTACCCGTCGGCCCAGCCCGCGACGATCATCGTCGGGCAGGCGATGCGGGCGTAGTCCGGGCGCAGCGAGCCGTGGCGCCAGTAGGGGCCGTCCACCTGCTCCTCGAGCCAGCGCAGCACCCAGGGCTCGGTGCCCTCGAGCCGGCGCAGCCACTCCTCGCGCCAGCCCTCCCCGTAGACCGACGGTACGGGCGGCAGCGCGTTGCAGGCGACCATGTAGGTCACCCAGTCCACGAGGTCGACCGCACGCAGGGCGCCGCCCATGTAGTGGACGTCGTCCGTGTAGCGGTCGTCGGTGGCGTAGATGGGCACGATGGCGCCGAGCGCGGGCGGCCGTAGGCACGCGACCTGGATCGCGTTGAACCCGGACCAGGAGGTGCCGTACATGCCGACCCGGCCGTTCGACCACTCCGCGGCCGCGAGCCAGGCGATCGTCTCGCAGATGTCGTCGTGCTCGGCCTGGGTGTACTCGTCCTCGGCGATCCCCTCGGACGAGCCGGTGCCGCGAATGTCGAGGCGGCAGACCGCGAGCCCGCCTTCCGTGCAGAGGCGCTCGTACTCGGAGGCGTAGGACGACGTCAGGTCGTCCATCCTGTAGGGCAGCGCCTCGAGCACGACCGGCGCCGGCTGCGCGTCCGGCAGCCAGAGCCGGGCGGCGAGCCGGACGCCGTCGCGCATCGTGATCCACGCGCGCCGCTCCTCCATGCGCCGATCCTCGCAGGTCGTAGGATCGCCCGGGATCGTGGACCTCCGCTTCACACCGCGCCAGGAGCGCCTGCGCGACGAGGCCGCCGCCTTCTGCCGCGGCGTGCGGCCGCTGCTCGAGGCCGATCCCGACTGGTGGCGCCAGGGGATGCTTTCCGACGGCGACTCGCGGGAGGTCAACGAGGCCCTCGGGCGCGCAGGATGGATCGGCCTCTCGTGGCCCGAGAAGCACGGCGGACGCGGGCTGACGCGGCTCGACGCGACGGTGGTCGAGGAGGTGCTGGGCTACCACTGGATCCCGCTCTCCTCGTATCTCCTCTCGTACAAGACGATCGGGGCGGCCCTCGAGCGGTACGCCCCGGCGCCGCTGCGCGACCGTCTCCTGCCGCCCATCGCGCGCGGCGAGCTCGTCTTCTGCCAGGGCTTCTCGGAGCCGGCCGCCGGCAGCGACCTCGCCGCCCTGAGCACGCGCGCCGTCCTCTCCGGCGACCGTTTCGTCGTCGACGGGCACAAGATCTGGACGTCGAGCGCACAGCTCGCCGACTGGATCTACCTGGCCGTGCGCACCGACCCGGACGAGCCTCGCCACCGCGGCATCTCGGTGCTCGTGGCGCCCATGGACACGCCCGGGATCGACGTCCGGGTCTTCCCCACGCTCGGCGGAGGCGTGCTCTGCGAGGTGTTCCTCGACGCGGTGGAGATCCCCGCGGGGAACCTCGTCGGCGCGCTGGGCGGCGGCTGGGACGTGCTCATGTACACGCTCGACTTCGAGCGCATCACGGCCGAGAAACTCGGTGGCGCCGCGTGGGTGCTCGACCGGCTGGAGGAGCGTCTGAGGGAGACGGAGCGTCTCGACGCGCAGGCGCGGGAGCGGATCGCCCGGCTCCGCGGCGAGCTCCTCGCCGCCCGCATGATCTCGTTCCGGGCCGCGGATGCCCTCGATCGCGAGGTGCCGGCCAGTCATCTCTCGGCGATGGCGAAGCTCTCCGGCGCGCGTGTGGCGCAGCGGGTGGGGGATGCGGCCGTCGACCTGCTCGGAGTCGAGGGGCTGGCGGAGGGACCGGACGCGCCGCTCGGCGGCCGGGCCGCCGGCCTCTATCGCGCGTCGGTCGGGTCGTCGATCGCCGGCGGCACCGCCGAGGTGCAGCAGCTCGTGATCGCGCGGCGCGGCCTCGGCCTGGGACGGACGTGAGCCTGCCGCTCGCCGGTGTGCGCGTGGCCGAGTACGCGCAGTACGTGGCGGGGCCGCTCGCCGGCGTCCTGCTCTCCGATCTCGGCGCGGAGGTGATCAAGGTCGAGCCGCCGGCGGGCGACGGCTACCGGAAGGTGATGCCCGTCGCGCCGGGCCTGGGCCGCTTCTTCCTGCCGCTCAACCGCGGGAAGCGCTCGGTCGTGATCGATCTCAGGGCGGAGGAGGGAAGACGGGCGAGCGCGGCACTCCTGTCCTCGGCCGACGTCGTCCTGCACAACTATCCGCCCGCCCGCGCCACGGAGTTCCAGCTCGGCTGGAAGACGCTGCACGAGTCCCACCCCCACCTGGTCGCCGGCGTCGTGTCGTCCTTCGGCCGCACGGGGCCGCTGGCGGGGGCGCCGGCCTACGACCTCGTCGCGCAGGCGCGGGCCGGACTGCTGACCGCGCATGCGTCGCCGGGGGACCGCGTGCCGGTGCGTGCCGGCGGGATCCCGATGGCCGACCTCACGGCCGGCATGCTGCTCGCCTCCGGCGTGCTCGCGGCGCTCGTGCGGGCGCGCGAGACCGGCGTGGGGGAGCTCGTCGAGATCTCGCTCCACGGTGCCGCACTCGCGGTGCAGCTGCAGGATCTGGTGCGCCTCCCGGCCGAGGCGGCGGCGGACGAGGCGCGGATCGCCGTGAGTGCCGACCTCGACCGGCGCGCGGAGGAGATCGCGCGGGACACGTCGATGAACCCGTACTACCGCTGTTACGCGGCCATGGACGGATACGTGGCCGTCGCCTGCCTCAACGTCGTCCAGCGGCGGGCGCTGCTGGAACTGCTCGGGCTCGAGGACGCGACGGTCGACGCGCCCGATCTCGTACCGGACGATCCCGCGGTGCTGGCGGCGAAGCAGTCGGTCACGGCCGAGGTGGAGCGGCGGATCGCCGGCGGGGAGGCCGCGGACTGGATCGCCAGGCTCGCGGCGGTAGGCGTTCCCTGCGGGCCGGTGCACGTGCAGGCGACGGCGCTCGAGGACGGTCAAGCGCGGGCCAACCACCTCTCCGCGACGATCGACCAGCCGGGGATCGGTCAGGTCTCGCTGCTCGGCCCGGTGCTGCGCGTGGGCGCGGACGAGCCAGGTGACCCGCTGCTGCGGGGCGCTCCGGAGCTCGGCGCCGACACGGCCGCGGTGCTCGGGGAGCTCGGGATCGCATGAGGTTCCGGGCCGACGAGGAGACGGCGCTCTTCGCGGAGTCCGTGCGCGGCGTGCTGGCCGGCTGGGAGGGCCCGCGCGAGCCGAGGTTCGGGGACTGGTGGGACGAGCGCAACGAGGCGCTCGACGCGGCCCTGGCTGCCCTCGGGTGGAGCGAGCTCTGGGCCTCGGAGGAGCTCCTCGGTGCAGCCGTCGCCGGAGGCGCCGAGCTCGGCCGGGCGGTGGCGCCCCTCTGTCTCGTCGACGACGCGACGCTGGGTGGGCCGCTGTGCGTCGAGGGGCGCGCGCGCCATGCCGCCGGCCGCATCGCCGGCGGCGTGCCGGAGCCCTCGCTCGACGGGACGGGCACCCTACGGGAGGTCGACCTGCCCCTCGTCGCCGAGCCCGAGCGGCTGCGGGCGTGGGGCGTCGTCACGCTCGCCTACCTCGCCGGGGTCGCCGCCGTCGCGCTCGAGCGCACGCTCCAGCACACGCGGAGCCGCGAGCAGTTCGGCGCGCCGCTCGCGGCGCTGCCGGGAGTGCAGGCGCGACTGGCCGACGCCGCGCTCGTCGCGGACGGCATCGAGCTCGCCGCGTGGCATGCGGCGACGGCCGACCGCGCGTTCCCTCGCGACGCCCTGCTCTGGGCGGGCGGCGCGTGCCGTGAGGCGACCGCCTTCTCGCTGCAGGCCCACGGCGCCGTCGGCTTCGCGCTCGAGTCCGGGCTCCACCGCGCCTTCCGCCGCGCCAAGACGGTGCAGGTCTGGACGGAGGGTCTCCTGCGCGCGCTGCGCTGATCTACGGCACCGCGAGCGACTCCACCGCGCCCGAGACGGTCAGCCCCGGCACGGGCCCGCCGGCGAGCACCCAGACGCGACCGCCGAGGGCGACGACGCCGAGGCCGTGACGCGGCGTCGGGAGGTCGGGCAGACGCCGCCAGCGGCGCTGCGAGACGACGTACGCGTACACGGACCGGATCGTCCCCGCAGGCTCCTCGCCTCCCACGGACACGATGCGGCCGGCGATCGCGGCGGCGCCGGTGCCTCCGCGCGGCGACGGCACCGGCGGCAGCGTCGTCCAGCGACCCGTGCGGGGGTCGTAGGCCTGGAACGTGGGCAGGTTCGTGTCGATCCCGGCCTTGCGGCCCGCAACGGCGTAGACCAGCCGGCCGGACGCGGCTGCGGCGAGGTGCTCCCGCGGCGTCGGGCCCCGGGCGGTCGACCAGCGCAGCCGCTCGAGGTCGAGCACGAGCATCGTCGTCGCGAGCCCGTCGTCGGTGCGGCCGCCGACCACCCAGATGCGGCCGTCGCGGGTGGCCGCCGCAGCCGCGGCGGCCCGTTCCTCCGGCGGGCTCGGGAGCGCGCGCCAGCTCGAGCCGTCGAACAGGAAGGCTCGCCGGAGCGGCCGCCGGTCGCTGCCGTAGCCGCCGACGACGACGACCCGGCCGCGCCACGACGCCGCGGCGGCGTGGTCGACCTCCACGGGCAGGTCGGGCAGCCGCCGCCAGGTGCCGTTCCGCGTGTCGTACGAGTCCACCCGCCTGCTGTTGCCGCCGCTCGAGAGAAAGCCGCCGACCACGACGATCTGCGTCCCCAGCGTCGCCGCCGCGACCTCGGTGCGCGGCACCTCGAGCGGCGTCCCGGCGGTCCAGCCGCCGGCCGCGACGGCGACGACGGCTAGGAGGCGGGTCCCAGCCATTGCAGGAGCTCGGCGTTCACTCTCTCCGGGGCCTCATTCTGGACGAAGTGGCCCGCCTCGGGAAGCAGCACCACCGTGGGCTCGTTGCCCGCGGCGAGCACGCGCCCGAGGCGCGCCGGGTCGGCGAGCTCGACTCCCAGGAAGCGGTCGCGCACGCCCCAGAGAACGAGGGTCGGCACCTGGATCGGGCGGCGCCGCCCGCGGCTGTGTCGCCGTCTCGCCCGGTACCAGTCGATCGCCGCCTTCGCCCGTCCCGGCCGGGCGAAGGCGGCCCGGTAGAGCGCGATCTCGTCTGCGTCCCAGGCCGACCTCACGTACGAGCCGCCGACGAGGGCACGGGCGACCTGGGCGGCGCCGTCCTCCGACAGCTGCCGCTCCGGCAGACGCGGGATCTGGAAGAAGAGCATGTACCGGGAGCGCCAGAGCTGGCGCGGGCTGCGCATGAGCTCGCGCCGGAGCACTTCGAGCGGAGGGCAGTTCAGGGCGACGAGGCGCTCGACGACCTCCGGATAGAGCTGTGCGGCGCTCCATGCCACCGCGCCGCCCCAGTCGTGCCCGACGACGACGGCGCGCTCCCGTCCCAGGGCGCGGACGAGCGCGACGACGTCCGCCGCCAGCGTCTCTGTGTCGTACGGCCCGCGGAGGTCGGTCTCGCCGTAGCCCCGCTGGTCGGGCGCGACGGCCCGGTACCCCGCGGCCGCGAGCGCGGGCAGCTGCCGCCGCCACGAGCGCGAGAGCTCGGGGAAGCCGTGCAGGAGCAGCACGAGCGGCCCGTCGGGAGGTCCTTGGGCCAGGGCGTGCATGCGAAGCTCACCGGCTCGAACGCTCAGCTCCTCGATCATCCTCCGCTCCGGACGAATGTGGAGGAATCGTCACAGATCCGCGCCAAAGGACGTCTGGCGGGCGGGGGCGGGGGACTCTAGCCTCGACGGCGTGCGGTCGAGCGCCGTCCTCCTTGCCGAGCCAGAGCGCGAGTCGCGCGAGTACCTCGAGCGCCACCTGCGGGAGGACGGCTTCGAGGTGCTCGAGGCCTCGTGGAGCGCGACGGCACTCGACCTCGTCGAGCGCTCGGCACCCGACATCGTCATCGCCGGAGAGCCCGAGCTCTGCCGGCGTCTGCGGGCCGGCGAGCCGGGCCGCCGCTGGAACCGCAACGTCCCCGTGATCGTGCTCACGGCCCCCGGCGCCGACGCCGTCGATCGCGTGCGCGCCCTTCAGCACGGCGCCGACGACGTCGTCGAGCGGCATCTGTACGTGGAGCTCGTGGCCCGCATGCGGGCCTTGCTCCGCCGCTCGATGCTCGGCCAGGCGGACATCGTCGAGGCCGGCGACGTGGTCGTCGACATGCGCGCGCGGCAGGTGCGGGTCCGGGGCGAGCCCGTGACGCTCGCAGGACGCGAGTTCGACCTGGCGGCGAAGCTCGCCACGGAGCCGCGCCGTGTCTTCACGAAGGACGAGCTGCTGCGCGACGTCTGGGGCGTCCGCACGGCCCTCCGCACGCGCACCGTCGACTCCCACGCCTCGCGGCTCCGCCGCAAGCTGCGGCGGGCGGCGGACGACCGCTTCGTCGTGAACGTCTGGGGGATCGGCTACCGCCTGCTCGACTGAGGGGTTTGCGCGTCCGGGAATCCGCGTGAGCGGATTCCCGGGCTGCGCCGGGACCGAGGGGTTCGATGTGAGATCCGTGGCGTCCGGCCGCGGAGCGGGCGGCTTCAGGGGTTTGCGCGTCCGGGAATCCGCGTGAGCGGATTCCCGGGCTGCGCCGGGACAATTAGCGTGGCGGTGTGCCCGACCGGATCCGCGCCCGCAGGCTGACGCTCGCCGCGACGGCGCTCGGCTCGGCGATCGCCTTCCTGGACACGACCGTGGTGGTCATCGCGCTCCCGAGCATGGAGGAGGACCTCGGGCTCGGTCTCGCCGGGCAGCAGTGGGTCTACCTCTCCTATGCTCTCGCGCTCTCGGCGCTCTACCTCGTCAGCGGCGCGGTGGGGGACCGGATCGGCCTGCGGCGCACGTTCACGGCCGGGGTGGTGCTGTTCGCCGCCGCGTCGCTCCTGTGCGCGGTCGCGCCCGACGAGCCGCTGCTCCTCGCCGGGCGGGCCCTGCAGGGTGTCGGAGGAGCGGCGCTCACGACCACGAGCCTCGCCCTCCTGCGGGTGACCTGGGCGGACGAGTCCGGCCGCGCGATCGGCCTGTGGACGTCGCTGACGAGCGTGGCCACGGTGGCGGGGCCGCCGCTCGGCGGGGTCGTGGTCGACGCGGTGTCGTGGCGGGCGATCTTCGTGCTCAACCTCCCGCTCTCCGTCGCCGTCGTCATGCTCGCGGCGGCCGGGAGGGTGCCCGGCGAGGACGAGGGCGGGCGCACGACGCTCGACCTCACCGGCTCTGTCCTCGCGGCCGTGGGGCTCACCGGCCTCACCTATGCGCTCGTCGAGCTGCGCGACCAGGGCTCGGCGGTGGTGCCGGCCGCCGCGGTCGGCGCCGTCGCGCTCGCCGGAGTGGCGGTCTGGACGGCGCGAGCCGCGGATCCGCTCGTCCCACCGCGCCTGCTGCGGCGACCCGGACTCGTCGCTGCCAACCTCGTCACGCTCGTCGTCTACGCGGCGCTCGGCGCGCAGCTCGTCTTCCTTCCCGTGTACCTCCAGTTCCTGGGCCTGTCGCCGGGCGTCTCGGGCCTCGTGTTCGTGCCCGCCGGCCTCGCGCTGATCGCTCTCGCGCCGCGGCTCGGCCGCTACGCGGACGAGCACGGTCCCGCGCGGCCGATCACGGTCGGCGCGGCGCTGATCGGCGTGGGCGCGCTCCTGTGGCTCCCGGTGTCGGAGCGTGCAGAAGTGTGGACCTGGGGTGTGGCGAGCCTGCTGGTCGCCGCCCTTGGCCTCGCAGCCGTGGTCGCGCCGATCACCGCGGCCGCGCTCGAGCCGTCACCCGCCGAGCTGGCCGGTGTCGCCTCCGGTCTCAACCAGACGGTCGCGCGCGTGGGCGGCATCCTGTCCGTGGCGGCGGTCGGCGCCCTCGCCGGTGCCGTCTTCGCCGCCTCGGGCGGCGACGCGACGACACCGTTCGCCCCCGGTCTCGCGGGGGAGGACCGTGCGGCGGGCGTCGACGCCTTCCGCACGGTCGTGCTCACCGTCGCGGCGCTCGCCTTCGCCGGCAGCGTCCTCGCCGCGTCGCTCCTGCGCCGCCGCCCCGTCGGCGAGGTCGAAGCGGCGCCGAGTGCCGCAAGCTTGCTGTGAGATCCGTGGCGCCCGGCCGCGGCGTCCGGGATCCGTGCGAGCGGATTCCGGGCTGCGCCGGAAGACTAGAACGTGACGCCTTCGAGACGGAGGAGCGCTTCCTTCCGCTCCAGCCCGCCGCCGTAGCCGACGAGGTCGCCCGACGACCCGACGATGCGGTGGCAGGGCAGCACGATGGGGACGGGGTTGCGGTTCATCACCATGCCGACGGCGCGGGCCGCCTTCGGGCGCCCCGAGCGGGCGGCGAGCTCCGCGTACGTCGCCGTCTGGCCGTAGGGGACACGGGCCAGCTCGTCGAGCACGGCCTGCGTGAAGGCGGTCGTGCCGCGGAGGTCGAGCGTGAGGTCGAAGCGCTGCCGGCGGTGGTCGAAGTACTCGTCGAGCTCGCGGCGTACCGCGTCGACGGCGCCGGGCGCGCGCAGCACGCGCGGGCCGGCGATGCGCATCAGATGCTCGAGCTCCGCCTCCGGCTCCGGATCGAAGGAGATGCGCAGCAGCCCGCGCTCGGTGGCGGCGACGAGCAGCTCGCCCAGAGGTGTCTCGACGACGTCGAAGCCCGCGTCGAGCAGGCCCGAGCGCGCTGCGGACTCGCGGAACCGGCGATCGAGGTCGGTGGGAACGGTCATGGCTGTCTCCTTCGTTCGGCTCGCAGGCGGCGCACGCCGGACGACGCCGCCTGTCGTGCCGCGTCGGGGCTCGACCCGAGCGCCGCCGCGATCTGGCGGTAGTCGAGGTCGTAGCCGTAGCGGAGCACCACGGCCGCACGCTCCTTCGCCGGGAGGCCGTCGGTCAGCTCCCCCAGGTCGGCGTAGGCGGGCGTGGCGTCCACGTGCTCGGTCTCGGGCAGCTCGCCGGGCGTCTCGCGCGTACGGCGGTGAGTGTCGACGGCGACCCGGGTCGCGATGGTCAGCACCCAGGCGCGGAGGTGCTCCCCGTGCCGGAGGCGGCCGTAGGCCTTGAGGGCGCGCAGGAAGGTCTCCTGGAAGGCGTCGTCCGCGCGGTCGCGCCCCACCTTGCCGCGGAGGAAGCGGAGCACCTCGGGCGCGTGGAGCTCGTAGAAGGTCTCGAACGGGGGTATCGGCCCGGCCACGGCGTTCATCATCCAGTGAAACGCCGCACGGGGCCGCGGTGTGAGATCGGCGACCGGGTCAGGGCGGGTCCGACCCCGGACGTGGCTCGGCCCGGCCCGACGGCGATCTGTGAGACTGCGGCGCGTGAAGGTCGCCGTGGTCGGGCACGTCGAGTGGATCCGGTTCGCGCGGGTCGACCGCATCCCCGCAACCGGCGAGATCGCGCATTCCTTCGAGAGCTGGGAGCAGGTCGGGGGTGGCGGGGGCGTCGCCGCCCTGCAGCTCGCGCTGCTGGCGGACGAGACGTCCTTCTTCACCGCCCTCGGTGACGACGAGTTGGGCGCGCGGTCGAAGGCGGAGCTGGAGCAGCGCGGCGTGCGTGTCCACGCCGCGATCGAGCCCGGGCCCACGCGCTGGGCCCTGACGCAGGTCGACCAGCACGGCGAGCGCACGATCACGACCGTCGGGCCGAAGCTCAGGCCCCGCGGCCACGACGATCGCCTGCCCTGGCACGAGCTCGGCGAGATGGACGCCGTCTTCTTCGTGGCGGGCGACGTCGACGCGCTCGTTCGCGGCCGCAAGGCGCGCGTCCTCACGGCCACGGCGCGCGAGCTCGAGACGCTGCGCCGCGGCTCGGTGCTGCTCGACGCGCTCATCGGGAGCGGGGAGGACGATGCGGAGCGCTACCGGCCGGGGGAGATCGAGCCGCCGCCCGCGCTCGTCGTGTCCACCTCCGGAGCGCTCGGAGGCTGGATGCAGCCCGGCGGGCCGTACACCGCGGCGCCGCTCCCCGCGCCGATCGAGGACACCTACGGCGCTGGCGACTGCTTCATGGCGGGCCTCACGTTCGCGCTGGCCGGTGGGCTGGATCCGCAGGAGGCGGTCGCGTTCGCGGCCCGCTGCGGTGCGGCGGCGCTGACCGGCCGCGGCGTGGCGCCGCAGCCTGTGCGCATGTGATCGAGCGTCCGACGCGCTCCACATCTCTCGCGCGTCGACGCGTCCCGTGAGGAGGATTCGCGTCACCTGCCGGCGCAGATGGAGGAGACGCTCGCCGACGCTTCCGCCCGCGGGGGTTGTCAAGTGGACCAAAGTGGTCTAAAGTGGGGCTCCGTGGAGGACACGGGGACCCACGATGTTCTACGGCGAGTACGACCACACGATCGACGAGAAGAGCCGCCTGACGCTGCCGTCGCGGTTCCGCCAGGCGCTCGCCGGCGGGATCGTGCTCGCGAAGGGTCTCGACGGGCAGATCGACGTCTACCCGCGGGAGGTGTGGGATGCGCACGTCCAATCGCGTCTCGCGGAGCTGGACCCGCTCTCGCGGGAGGCACGGGAGTTGCGCCGGTTCTTCTTCTCCGGCGCCGCCGACCAGGACGCGGACAAGCAGGGGCGTGTGCTCCTGCCGCCGCCGCTCGTCCGTCACGCGAAGCTGGAGCGGGAGGCAGTGATCGCCGGGGTGTACGACCACCTCGAGATCTGGGATCGCTCGGCCTGGGCCGCCCATCTCGAGAAGGTGGAAGGGAGCGCTGACAATGTTGCCGAACGTCTTGCCGAGAAACGCGGCTGACCACGTTCCGGTCCTCGCGGGCGAGGTGCGCGAGCTCCTCGCCGTGCAGCCGGGCGAGACCGTCGTCGACGCGACCTTCGGCGCCGGCGGCCATGCCCGGCTCCTCGCCGGCGATCTCGCCGGGAGCGGCAAGCTCGTCGCCGTCGACCGCGACCCCACGGCCAAGGCCTACTTCGACCGCTTCAAGGCCGGCGCGGGCGTCGACGTCCGCTTCCTGCGCGGCGACTTCGCGGTGGTGCTCTCCCAGCTCGCAGGCAACGGCGTGCGGGCGGACGCCGTTCTGCTCGACCTGGGCGTCTCCTCGATGCAGATCGACCGGCCCGAGCGTGGGTTCTCGTACGCCACCGACGCCCCTCTCGACATGCGCATGGACCCGTCCGGCGAGACGACGGCCGAGCTGCTCGTGAACACCTGGGACGAGCGAGAGCTCGCCACCATCTTCCGACGCTTCGGCGAGGAGCGCTACGCGGGCCCCATCGCGCGGGCGATCGTGCGCCGTCGCAACGAGCAGCCCTTCACGCGCACGGCGGAGCTCGTGGACACGATCAAGGCGGCCATCCCGACGCCGGCGCGCTTCGGCGAGGGCCATCCGGCCAAGCGCGTCTTCCAGGCCCTGCGCATCGCCGTCAACGACGAGCTCGGGGCCCTCGAGACCGCGCTGCCGGCCGCGCTCGAGATGCTGCGTCCGGGGGGCCGGCTCGCCGTGATCAGCTTCCACTCGCTCGAGGACCGGATCGTGAAGCGCTTCTTCCGGGAGAAGGCCAAGGGCTGCACGTGCCCGCCCGACTTCCCGGTATGCGTCTGCGGCAAGGAGCCCGAGCTGCGGATCCTCACGTCGAAGCCGGTGCGGCCCACGGCGCAGGAGCTCGACCGCAACCCGCGCGCGGCGCCGGCGCGCCTCCGCGTGGCGGTCAAGGTCTAGATGTCCACCATCGCCGACGCACGCGCCGTCAAGCCGGCCCGGCGACGCACGCAGAAGGCTGCGTCGTCCCGGCGGGCACGGCGCACCTTCGCCGGCGGCGTGCTGTGGATCGTCGTCCTCGGCGTGCTGCTCGCCGGGGTCGTCGCCGTCAACGTCGCGGTCCTGCAGCTCACCGTCCGCGTCGACCGGCTCGGCTCCGAGCGCGCCGAGCTGAAGGCGGACAACGCGCGCCTGCGCTCGCGGCTCTCGAGCGCGTCCGCGAGCATGCGCATCGAGCAGGAGGCGCGAACGAAGCTCGGACTCGTCCCTGCCGATCCCCTGCAGACGACCTACGTGAGGGTGGACCCGAAGGGGTGACCCGGATGGAGAAGCGCGCCAACAGGCGCATCCGCATGCTGCTCGCCGTGTTCGGGCTCGCGTTCTGCGCCGTGCTCGCCCGCGCGGCATGGATCCAGGCGGTCGAAGGGCCCGCCTACGAGGCCCTCGCGTCGCGGCAGCATCGCGAGACGATCGTGCTGCCCGCCGGGCGGGGGACGATCTACGACCGCACCGGGGAACCGCTCGCGATCGGCGAGCAGGCGACCACCGTGTACGCCGACCCCCGCAACGTCACCGACCCGAAGCGCGCCGCCATCGAGGCAGGCAAGGCGCTCGATCTCGACCCCAACGAGCTCTACCCCCTGCTGCGCGACCAGACGAGCAGATTCGTCTACATCCAGCGCAAGGCGGATCCCATCGCGGCCGCGGAGCTCGAGGCGAAGGCGATTCCAGGCCTCGGCTTCTACGCGGAGGAGCGGCGCGCCTACCCGCAGGGAGCGGTCGCCTCCCATGTGCTCGGATACGCGGGCACCGACAACCGCGGCCTCGAAGGGCTCGAGCGGGAGCTGGACAAGAAGCTCGCCGGCCGTCCCGGCTCCGAGACCGTGATCCGGGACCCCAACGGTCGTGCCATCGACGTGGTCACCTCGCGCGCCGAGCGTCCGGGACGCAACGTGCGGCTCACGATCGACCACGGGATCCAGGCGAACGTCGAGCAGGTGCTGTCGCGCACGGTCCGCGCCTGGGGTGCGCGCGGCGCCACGGCGATCGTGATGAATCCGCGCACGGGAGCGATCCTGGCCATGGCCAACGCGCCCACCTTCGACGCGAACAAGTTCGGCGCCGCTCCGGCGGAGATCCGCCGGAACCGCGCGGTCACGGACGTGTACGAGCCGGGCTCGACCTTCAAGATCGTCACCATCGCGGGCGCGCTCGAGGACAACCTCGTCACCCCGCAGACCTCCTTCGTCCTGCAGCCGACGATCAACGTCGCCGACCGGGTGATCCACGAGGCGCACACACGCTCGACGATGCGGATGAGCGTGCGCCGCATCCTCGCGGACTCGTCCAACATCGGCACGATCACGGTGGCACAGCGCCTGGGCGCAACACGGCTGGCGTCGTGGATCGACCGCTTCGGCTTCGGGCAGCGCACGGGGCTCGCCTATCCCGGCGAGAGCGCCGGCATGGTGCTGCCGCTCGACGACTGGTCCGGCTCGACCATCGGCACCGTGCCCATCGGGCAGGGGATCGCCGTGACGCCGGTGCAGATGGTCAGCGCCTATGCCGCGATCGGGGCCGGCGGCGTCATGCCGCACCCCCATCTGATCGAGCGCGTGGGCGGCAAGCGCGTGCGGCTCGGCACGGGACGCCGCATCGTCTCGACGCGCACGGCCGGCCGCATGATGGCCATGTTCCGCGACGTCGTCCTCGAGGGCACCGGCACCGAGGCCGCCATTCCCGGCTACACCGTGGCCGGCAAGACGGGCACGGCGTCGAAGGCGGAAGGCGGCCGGTACGTGTCCAAGTACGTGGCCTCCTTCGTCGGCCTCGTGCCCGCGAAGAAGCCGCGGCTGGCGATTCTCGTGATGGTCGACGAGCCCCACGGGACGATCTGGGGCGGCGTCGTGGCCGCGCCGGCGTTCCGCGACATCGCCCGTTTCGCGCTCCAGTACCTCGAGGTGCCGCCCGACGCGCCCGAGACGAAGCGCGACGCGCGCCTGCTTGCCTCCGCCTCGCAGTAGGCCGCAGGCGAGCGGGGCACCTGCGACTCGTCCCTACAATGGCGCCGCGATGGACCTCGAGGCGCTGATTCGCGCGCTCGCACCGGGCGACGTGATCGGGCGGCGGGCGATCGAGATCGGCGACCTCGCCTTCGACACCCGCCAGGTGACCCCGGGCGCGCTGTTCTTCTGCGTTCCGGGATCGAGCGCGGACGGGCACGACCTCGCCGCTGCGGCCGTCACGGCGGGCGCGGCCGCACTCGTCGTGGAGCGCCCGCTGGACGTCGCCGTGCCCCAGGTCGTGGTCGAGGACGTGCGCGGGGCGATGCCGGTCGCCGCGGACGCGTTCTTCGGCGAGCCGACGCGCCAGCTCGAGGTCGCGGGCGTCACGGGGACGAACGGGAAGACGACCACCGCCTATCTGCTGCGGTCGATGCTCGAGCGCGGCGGCAGGCGCGCCGGACTGGTCGGCACGGTGGAGTGGATCGTCGGCGGCCGCCCGCGGCCGGCGCCGCACACGACGCCGGAGGCGATCGAGCTGCAGCGGCTCTTCCGGGAGATGGTCGACGCCGGCGATGCCGCCGTCGCCATGGAGGCCTCGTCGCACGGCGCGCACTACCGCCGGCTGGAGCGCGTCCGCTTCGACGCGCTCGTGTTCACGAACCTGACGCAGGACCACCTCGACCTGCACGGGTCGATGGAGGAGTACTTCCAGGCCAAGCGCAGGCTCTTCGCCGGGCCGCAGCCGCCTCCCGCGGCGGTCAACGTCGGCGATCCACACGGCCGCCGGCTGGCGGAGGAGCTCGGCGCCGCGCACCGCGCACCCCTCGTCACCTTCGGGCTGCGTCCCGAGGCCGAGGTGCGGGCCGAGGACCTCGAGGTGACCGCCTCGGGCTCGCGCTTCCGGGCGGCGGGGATCGCCCTCGAGACCCCGCTGCGCGGCATCTTCAACGTCGAGAACGTGCTCGGCGCCGTCGCCGCCGGGCTCCTGCTCGACCTCGACGAGAGCGCGATCGCGGCGGGCATCCGGGACGTCGAGGGTGTCCCGGGCCGCTTCGAGGCGGTGGACGAGGGTCAGCCGTTCGCGGTGATCGTCGACTACGCGCACACCCCCGGGGCGCTCGAGACGGTGCTCCAGGCGGCGCGCGACCTGGGCGAGGGGCGCCTGATCGTCGTCTTCGGCGCGGGCGGCGACCGCGACCACGACAAGCGCCGGCTGATGGGGCAGGTGGCGCGGGCACGCGCCGACACGGTCGTCGTGACGAGCGACAACCCGCGCTCGGAGGAGCCGCTCGCGATCATCAACGAGATCGTCGCCGGCTCGGGGCTCGAGGTGGAGGTCGATCCCGACCGCCGCTCTGCCATCCGCGGCGCCGTCGCGGCGGCCCGGGCCGGCGACGTCGTCGTGATCGCGGGCAAGGGCCACGAGCAGGGGCAGGAGATCGCCGGAGTGGTACATCCCTTCGACGACCGCGAGGAGGCGCGCGAGGCGATTCGCCGCGTGGCCGCGCAGTGATCCCGCTCGCGTGGGAGGAGATCGCCGCCCTGCGGCTGGGCGTGCTCCAGGGCGCGCCGCCCGACCGCGTCGTGCGTCGCGTGCACGACGACAGCCGCAGCGCGCGGCCCGGCGACCTGTTCGTGGCGCTCAACACGGGGACGCGCTTCGTGGCGGACGCCCTCGCCCGCGGCGCGGCCACGCTCGTTCCCGACGACCAGCACGCGGCGCTCGCGGCGCTGGCCTCCCTCGTGCGCGGGCGCTCGGACGCGTGCGTCGTCGCCGTCGTCGGCTCGACCGGGAAGACGTCCACGAAGGACGCTCTGGGCGCCCTCTGCGCCGCGGTGACGCCGACGGTGTTCGCCGAGGCCAGCAAGAACAACGAGATCGGCCTGCCGCTGACGGTGCTGCGGCTCGAGCCGGACACCGAGGTCCTCGTGACGGAGATGGGGATGCGCGGCCTCGGGCAGATCGCGGCCCTGTGCGAGGTGGCGAGGCCTCACGTCGCGCTCGTGACGGGCATCGGGCCGGAGCATCTCGAGCTCATGGGCACGGTGGACGACGTCGCGCGCGCCAACGCCGAAGCGGTCGCCGCGCTGCCCGCCGGCGGTGTCGCGATCGTCCCGGCGGACGAGGAGCTGCTCGAGCCGTACCTCGGCAGGGACGACATCGACGTGCGCAGGTTCTCGCGCGAGAGCGTCGAGCGTCTCGCCACGGGCTGGCGCTTCGACGTGGACGGGCACGTGCTCGACCTCGAGCTGCCGTTCGACCAGCGCCACATGGCGGAGAACGTCCTCGCCGCGCTGACGGCCTACCACGCGCTGGGGCTGCCGCTCTCCCGCGCGCAGGAGGGCGTCGAGGGCATCCGCCTCTCTCCGTGGCGCGGCGAGGCACGCGAGCTTCCAGGTGGAGGCGTCGTCGTCAACGACGCCTACAACGCCAACCCGGTGTCGATGCGCGCCGCGCTGACGGACCTGGCCGAGCGTGCCGCCGGCCGGCGGCGCGTCGCCGTGCTCGGCGAGATGGCGGAGCTCGGGGAGGCGGGCGACCGCTATCACGGGGAGATCGGGGCCCTGCTCGGCGCGCTCGGGATCGACGTGCTGGTCGCCGTGGGCCCGGGCGCGCGACGCTACCTCGTGCCGGGCGTGCCGGAGACGTACGCGGTGGACGGCCCGGACGCGGCGGTCGCCGCGCTGCGCGACCTCCTGCGGCCGGGCGACGCGGTGGTCGTCAAGGCCTCCCGCGCCGTCGGGCTCGAAGGCATCCCCGGCCAGATCGAGAAGATCGCGCAGACATGGTCCGAGTCCTGATCGCGGGCCTCGTCGCGATGGTGATCGCCGTCGTGATCGGGCCGCAGTTCATCGAGTGGTTGCGCCGCCACGGCGTCGGCCAGCAGATCCGCGCCGAGCTCCCGGCCGGTCACGAGACCAAGCAGGGCACGCCGACGATGGGCGGCCTCCTGATCCTCGTCGCGGCGCTCCTCCCAGCGCTTGTCGTCTCGCTCTACACCGTTCCGGGGGTCACGATCCTGCTCGCGACTCTCGCCTGCGCGCTCGTCGGCTTCTTCGACGACCTCCTCAAGGTGCGCCACCGCCGCTCGCTCGGCCTCAGCGGACGCTGGAAGATGCTCGGGCTCGTCCTGATCACGGCCGGCGTGGGCTACGCAACGACCCGCGTTGGGTACATGGACACCGAGATCTACTTCCCGGTCGTCGACGTCAACATCGACCTGCACTGGGCGTACTTCCCGTTTCTGTTCCTCGTCATCGCGGGCACGTCCAACGGCGTCAACCTCACGGACGGCATCGACGGGCTGGCCGCCGGCACGTGCGCGATCTCGCTCATCACGCTGCTCGCGATCGTCGTGATCGACTGGATCCGCTCGGCCGACACGGTCGCCGCCCGCAACGACGACTATCTCGACATCGCCATCGTCGCTGCGGCCCTGACCGGCGGGGTGATCGGCTTCCTGTGGTTCAACGCTTTCCCCGCCGAGATGTTCATGGGCGACACCGGCTCGATGGCGCTCGGCGGCGCCATCGCCACGCTGGCCATCCTCACCGAGACCGAGGTGCTGCTCGTCTTCATCGGCGGCATCTACCTGATCGAGGCGCTCTCACTGATGATCCAGGTCGCGAGCTTCAAGCGCACCGGCCGTCGCGTGTTCCTGATGGCGCCGATCCACCACCACTATGAGATGAAGGCGTGGTCGCCTACGAAGATCATGGTGCGCTTCTGGATCGTCGGCGCCATCCTCTGCGCGGTCGGTTTCGTCCTGTACTACCGCTACTACCTGCGCTTCCAGCTCTGATGCGCGCGCTCGTCGTGGGACTGGCGCGGTCGGGGCGGAGTGCCGTGCACGCGCTGCAGGCGCACGGGGACGACGTGGAGGGCTACGACCGCGACGCGGCGCTCGACGCCACCGGCCTCGGCGCCGGCGTCCACCTCGGCACCTGGGACGACGCGCTGCTCGACGGCGTCGAGATCGTCGTCAAGAGCCCGGGCGTCCCGGCGGAGGCCGAGCCTGTGGTCGCCTCACGCCGGCGCGGGGTAGAGGTGATCTCGGAGATCGAGCTCGGGGCCCGCCTGCTCGAGAGCCCGATCCTCGGGGTCACGGGCACCAACGGCAAGACGACCACGACGGCGCTCCTCGGTGCCATGTTCGATCGCGCCGGCGTCCCCGTCGAGGTGGCGGGCAACATCGGCAGGCCGCTGACCTCTCTCGTCGGCGCCGCCCACGCGCCGGACTGGATCGTGTGCGAGCTCTCCTCCTTCCAGCTCGAGGACGTCAACACGCTGCGGCCTCGCGCGGCGGTGCTGCTCAACCTCGAGCCGGACCACATCGACCGCCACGGGTCGCTCCACGCCTACGCGGCCGCGAAGCTGCGTGTCTTCGAGAACCAGCAGCCGGAGGACGTGGCCGTCGTGCCGCGGGGCTTCGGGCGGATCCCGGGACGCGCACGGCGCATCGAGTTCGGCGCGGACGACCCGCTGCCGGCGGAGCCGCGGATCCCCGGCCGCCACAACCGTGAGAACGCCGCGGCCGCGACGGCGGCGGCGCTGGCCGTCGGCCTGCCGGAAGGCGCCATCGCCGACGCGCTGCGGACCTTCCCGGGCGTCGAGCACCGGATCGAGCCGGTCGCCGAGATCGCGGGCGTGCGCTACGTCAACGACTCGAAGGCGACGAACGTCGCCGCCGCGCTGCGGGCGCTGGACTCGTTCGGGGGAGCCAGGTTGCACGTCATCCTGGGCGGCCGCGGCAAGCAGGAGAGCTACGCGCCGCTGGCCGCCGCGATGGCGGCGGGCGGCCATCGTGCCTACGTGGTCGGCGAGTCGGCAGACGAGATCGCGGCGGCGCTCCACGCCGCCGGCGTGCCGTACGAGGCGAGCGGCGATCTCGCGACCGGGCTGGCACAGGCGGCGTCCGTCGCGGGTGCAGGTGAGGTGGTGCTGCTCTCGCCGGCGTGCGCCAGCTTCGACCAGTTCACGAGCTTCGAGGAGCGGGGGGAGGAGTTCAAGCGCCTCGTGGCGAAGCTCGACCGGTGAGTCGCGGCCAGCTCGAGCAGCGCGTCCTCGTCCTCGTGACGCTGGGGCTCGTCGCGTTCGGCCTGGTGATGGTCTTCAGCGCCACGTCCGCCTCGGCCGCGCTCGGCGAGGGCGACCCCATGCGCTTCCTGATCAAGCAGGGGCTCTACGCGGCCGTGGGCGTCGTGCTCCTCGCCGGGCTCTCGCGCTTCGACTACCACCGCCTGCGTCCGCTCGCGCCGCTGCTCCTGGTGGCGGCGCTCGCGCTCTGCGTCGCGGTGCTGTTCGCGGCGCCGCCGATCAACGGCGCACGGCGCTGGTTCCTGCTCGGCCCGGTGAGCCTGCAGCCCTCGGAGCTCGCGAAGCTCGCCCTCTGCATCTGGGTGTGCGCCGCTCTCGCGCGTCGCGAGGCCCCCCGCACGCTCGGGCAGCTGATGAAGCCCGTGGGCTGGGTCGTGGTGGTGTTCGCAGGGCTCGTCCTCCTCGAGCCCGACCTCGGCACGACCGTCGCCCTCTGCGTCATGGTCGCCGCGGTGCTGCTCGTCTCGGGCACGCCATTTCGCGTCTTCGTGCCCGTGGCGGGCGCGGCCGTCGCGCTGGGCGCCGCGGCGATCTGGTTCGAGCCCTACCGGCGCGCGCGGCTCTTCAGCTTCCTCGATCCCTGGCAGGACGCGGAGGGCGCGGGCTTCCAGATGGTGCAGGCGATGATCGGCATCGGCTCCGGCGGCATCACGGGCACCGGCCTGGGGCAGGGGATCCAGAAGATCAACTTCCTGCCCGAGGCGCACACCGACATGATCTTCGCCGTCGTGGCCGAGGAGCTCGGGCTGGTGGGGTCGACCGTCGTGGTGGCCGCGTTCGGCGCCTTCGCGTGGGCGGGCTTCCGGGTCGCGCTCGCCTGTCGCGATCCCTTCGGCAAGCGGCTGGCGGCGGGCGTCACGACGCTCGTCTGCGGGCAGGCGGCGGTCAACCTGGCCGCCGTGCTGGGGATCGCGCCGCTGACCGGCATTCCCCTGCCGTTCGTCTCCTACGGGGGCTCTTCGCTGCTCGTGCTGCTCGCCGCCGTCGGCGTGCTCCTTAACATCGCGGTCAATGACCGCGTCTCCCAGGGTCGTGTGCGTGATCGCAGCAGGCGGGACCGCCGGCCACGTGCGACCGGCGCTCGCCGTCGCGGAAGCGCTTCGCGACCGCGGAGCGACCGTGACGTTCGCCGGCACGCCCGACCGCGTCGAGTCGCGGTTGGTTCCTGAGGCGGGCTTCGAGCTCGACACGTTCTCCGTCTCCGGCCTTCCGCGCCGGCCCGGGCTCGCGCTCGCGGGCGCGCTGGTCCGCGCGGCCCGGGCGCCGTTCGCCTGTCTGCGCATCGTCCGGCACAGGCGCCCTGACGTCGTGCTCGGGGCGGGTGGGTACGTGGCCGGCCCGATGGTGCTCGCCGCGCGGCTGCGCGGCGTCCCGGCCGCGCTGACGGAGGCGGACGCGCACCTCGGGCTCGCCAACCGGCTCGCGGCCCCGTTCGCGCGCCGCGTGTTCCTCGCGTACGACGTGCCCGGACGCGACGGGCCGAAGTACGCGGTGCTGGGGCGCCCGATCCCGCCGGCCCACAAGGGTGTCTCGCGCGAGCACGGCCGCCGGGTCTTCGGCCTGCCGTCCGAGGGGCCAGTGATCGGCGTCTTCGGCGCCTACGCGGGCGCCCGCTCGCTCAACGAGCTGGCGGTGGAGGCCTGGGGGAAGGAAGGGCCGACGGTGCTCCACGTCTGCGGAGAGCGGGACTACGCCGCCCTTGCGGGACGGGTCCAGCGCGACGGCTACGTGCTGGTGGGGCAGACCGACGACTTCGGCGCGGTGCTCGCCGCCGCCGACCTGGCGGTCTCCCGTGCCGGGGGCACCGTCTGGGAGCTCGCCGCTGCAGGCACGCCGGCGATCCTCGTTCCCTACCCGCACGCGACCGCGGACCACCAGACGCTGAACGCACGCCACTTCGAGCGTGGCGGCGGGGCGGTCGTCGTGCCCGACGCGGAGCTGTCGCGGGTGCCCGCGCTCGCGGCCGAGCTGCTCGCCGACGCGCCGCGCCTGCTGCGGATGCGCGAGGCGATGCTCGGGCTCGCACGTCCGGACGCGGCGGACCGGATCGCGGAGGAGCTGATCGCGCTTGCCCGGCGCTGACCGTCCCCTCGCCGGGCGCAAGCTCTACTTCGTGGGCATCGGCGGCGCGGGTCTGTCCGCCTACGCGAACGTCGCGCGGGCCTGGGGCGCGGACGTGCGCGGCTGGGATGCCCGCGACACGATCTTCCTCGAGACGCTCGCCGGGGTCGACGTGGCCGTGGGCGGCGAGCCGGCTCCTCCCGACGGCTGGGAGGTGATCGTCTCCACGGCCCACGCCCGGCGGGTGCCCGGGACGCCGAGGGGCGCGTTTCTGGCAGAGCTCGTCGGAGCGCGTCCGTCGATCGTGATCTGTGGCGCGCACGGGAAGACGACGACCGCGGCCATGGTCGCCTTCACCCTCTCCGAGACCGGTCGCGATCCCTCCTGGATCGTCGGCGGCGTCGTCCCGCAGCTCGGCGGCAACGCCGGCGCCGGCACGGGCTGGCTCGTCGTCGAGGGCGACGAGTCGGACCGATCGCTCTTCGCCCTGCGCCCCCGGATCGCCGGCGTCACCAACGTCGAGCTCGACCACCACGCGACGTACGCGTCCGAGGACGAGCTTCGCGCCGAGCTGGACGCCTGGCTCGCGGACGTGCCGCAGGTCGTGCGCGCGTGGGAGCTCCAGCCGTCGTCGGCCGACCTCGCCGTCCCCGGCGAGCACAACCGGTGGAACGCGGCGCTCGCGCTCGCGGTGCTCGAGCTCGCCGGCGTGCCGCGCGCGGAGGCGGAGCCGGCGCTCGCTCGCTTCACCGGCGCCGGCCGGCGCTTCGAGCTCGTCGGCGAGCGCGGCGGCGTCGCGGTGTACGACGACTACGGCCACAACCCCACCGAGCTGCGTGTGACGCTCGAGACCGCCCGTAGCCGCACGCCGGGGCGGCTGATCGCCGTCTACCAGCCCCACGTGCACGAGCGCACGCGACACCTCGCGACGGAGCTCGCCGACGCACTCGGGCTCGCGGACCTCGCCGTCGTCACGGAGGTGACGGGCGGCCGCGACGAGCCGCGAGACGGCGTCTCCGGTCGCTGGGTGCTCGACCGCCTCCCGGCGCACGTCCGCGCCGGGTGGGCGCCGACGCTCGACGACGCCGCTCGTCTCGCGCTCCACTGGGCACGCCCCGGCGACGTCGTGGTCACCTTCGGAGTCGGCGAGCCGTGGAAGATCGCACGCGCGATCGTGGACGGCCTGCCGGCATGAGCCTCGACGTGCGCCGTGGCGTGTCGCTCGCGCGCCAGACGACGATCGGAACAGGCGGCGAGGCGACGGCGTTCGCGACGCCTCGCTCGCTCGAAGAGCTGGAGGAGGCGCTTCGCTGGGCGGACGCCGAGGGGCTGGCGGTCGCCGTGGTGGGTCTCGGCTCGAACGTCCTCGCTCCCGACGAGGGTGTCGACGCGCTCGTGCTCCGGCTCTCGGGCGAGCTGGCCGAGGCGCGCGCCGACGACGGGCTCCTGGTCGCCGGGGGCGGTGCCACGAACGCCGTCTGCCTCCATCGCGCCCGCGCCGCGGGGCTGGGAGGCCTCGAGTTCGCGTGCGCCATCCCCGGTACCGCGGGGGGCGGGGTGCGCATGAACGCCGGCGCGTACGGAAGCGACTGGGCGGCGATCCTCGAGCGCGCGCTCGTCGTCACGGCCCACGGTGCCGCCTGGGCGACGCCGGGCGACCTCGGGCTCTCGTATCGCCACTCCGACCTTCGCTCGGGTCAGGTCGTGGCCCAGGTCGAGTACCGCCTGCACCCGCGGCCGGCGGCGGAGATCAAGGCAGAGGTGGCGGAGCTCGTCGCGCGGCGCAAGGCGACGCAGCCCACCACGAAGCGCACCTTCGGCTCAGTCTGGAAGAACCCGCCGGGCGAGCTGGGCGCCGGGCGCATGCTGGAGCTCTGCGGCCTGAAGGGGTTCCGCGTCGGCGGCGCGCTGGTCTCGCCGATGCACGCCAACTTCGTCGAGAACGCGGGGGGTGCCACGAGCGCGGACTGCCTCGCCGTGATGGCGGAGTCGCGCCGCCGCGCGCGCGAGGAGTTCGGCGTCGAGCTCGAGCACGAGGTCGTCTTCCTCGGCGACCTCGATCTGCCCGGCTGACGAGAGTGGCGCCAGGGGTGGCGCCCGGGGGAGAACGCCGCAGCGGCCGTGTCCCATGGCCTGCCGGGCGCATGTAGGACGAACGGCGGGGGCGGCGAACACGGCTCCGTGGCCAGTGGGGGACGAGTCGACAGGGGTCCGCGCCCCCGCATGCGCTCGGCGAGCGTCGTCGTCCCGTTCCCGCTGCGGCACCAGGGCGGTCGCCTCGACCTGGTTCGGCTCGTCCCCTCGGCCCGTGCTCTCCTCGTCGCCTTCGGCCTGCTCGCCGGTGTGCTCGTCGCCTACGTCGCCGCCCGCGAGACCTCGATGTTCGCCGTGCGCACGGTGCAGGTCGACGGCGCGCCTCCCGGCGTGGCGCGCAAGGTCGAGCGGGCGCTCGCGTCCGAGATGGGGGAGAGCCTGCTCGCGATGGACCTCGCCGCCGCCGAGGAGGCGGTGGAGGAGCTCCCCGTCGTGGCGGAGGCCACCTTCGACCGCGCCTTCCCGCACACGCTCCGCGTGCTCGTCAGCGCGGAACGGCGCGTGGCCGTGATCCGCCAGGGCGCCCGCGCCTACCTCGTCTCGCGGCGGGCACGCGTGATCGCGCGCATCCCGCTGCGCACCGCGGTCGCCCTGCCCAGGATCTGGGTGCCGAAGGGAAGGGAGCTGACCCCCGGCCTGATGCTGGACGGCGACCTCGAGACCGCGGTTCGTGCGGTCACGCCGCTCGTGGGATCGGGCTTCCCGTCACGCGTCTCGGCGGTCGAGGCGACCGACACGGAGCTGACGCTCCACCTGCGCTCGGGCCTCGAGGTGCGGCTCGGAGACGCCTCCGACGTGGACCTCAAGCTCGCCGTGGCGCAGCGCGTGATCCCGCTCCTGCAGCCCGGGTCGCTGTTCCTCGACGTCAGCGTCGTCGAGCGCCCGGTCGCCGGCACAACCCTCGAGTCTCAGGTCGAGGTTGAGTCTCAAGGCTCGACTCCCCCTTGAGATTTCCGTTGACAATGCCGACGAGGAGTTCGTACCCTGATTGCGAAGAGGCAGCGAACAGAGTCCTCCGGCACCCATAGCTCGATGAGAGCTTGACGCTTAGGCAGGTCGACATGAGCAGTCCCAGCGGGAACTACCTGGCAGTGATCAAGGTCGTCGGCGTCGGCGGCGGCGGCACGAACGCCGTCAACCGGATGGTCGAGTCCGGCCTCACCGGCGTCGAGTTCATCGCCGTCAACACGGATGCGCAGGCGCTCCTGATGACGGACGCCGACATGAAGATCCACATCGGGTCGAAGGCGACCCGCGGGCTCGGCGCGGGGGCCGACCCTGCGGTCGGGCTCGCGGCGGCGACGGAGAGCCGCGACGAGCTGAAGGAAGCGCTCAAGGGCGCCGACATGATCTTCGTCACGGCAGGCGAAGGTGGAGGCACCGGCACCGGCGCCGCCCCGGTCGTGGCCGAGCTCGGTCGCGAGCTGGATGCGCTCACCGTGGGCGTCGTCACGAAGCCGTTCGGGTTCGAGGGCCGCCGCCGTGCGGACCAGGCCGAGCTCGGCATCCAGAACCTGCGCGAGCACGTGGACACGCTGATCGTGATCGAGAACGACCGGCTGCTGCAGGTCGTGGAGAAGAAGACCCCCGTGACCGAGGCCTTCCGCATGGCGGACGACATCCTGCGGCAGGGCGTCCAGGGCATCACCGACCTGATCACCGTCCCCGGGCTGATCAACCTCGACTTCGCCGACGTGCGGACGATCATGCGCGACGCGGGCTCGGCGCTGATGGGCATCGGCACCGCCTCCGGCGACAACCGGGCGGCCGAGGCCGCGACCGCCGCGGTGTCGTCTCCGCTGCTCGAGACGACGCTCGACGGCGCCACCGGCGTGCTCCTCAACATCACCGGGCCGCCCGACGTGGGGCTCTTCGAGGTGACGGAGGCTGCGGAGGTCGTGACCAGTCACGCCGACTCGAACGCCAACGTCATCTTCGGCGCCGTCACCGACGACTCGCTCAAGGAGGACGTGCGCGTCACCGTGATCGCAACCGGTTTCGGCGGGCGCTCGCGCAGGCGGCGTCCCGAGCCGGCGGCCGCGATGGCCGGCGCCGCGCAGGCTCCGATCACGCGCAGCGCGCCGCCGCGCGTCAGCGACGACGAGATCGACGTGCCCTCGTTCCTCAGGGACGAGTAGCCGGCGCCCATCATCTAGAGTCGCGGGCGTGGAGGCCCCCGCGACGGAGCTCCAGCGGACCCCGCTCTACGCCCGGCACGTCGACGCCGGGGCCCGCATGGTTCCCTTCGCCGGCTGGGAGATGCCCGTGCAGTACGAGGGCGTCATTCCGGAGCATCTCGCGGTGCGCCGGGACCGCGGCGTCTTCGACGTCTCGCACATGGGACAGCTGCACGTGGAGGGCCCCTCGGCGCACGAGCTGCTGCAGTCGCTCCTCTCGAACGACCTCGATCGGATCGGCGACGGCGAGGCCCAGTACACGCTCCTCACCAACGAGGGCGGCGGCATCGTCGACGACCTCATCGCCTACCGCATCACGGGCTTCCATTTCCTCCTCGTCGTCAACGCCGGCAATCGCGAGACGGCGTACGCGTGGCTCAAGGAGCGCGAGATTCGCGGCTCCGAGGTGCGCGACGCGTCCGACGAGTACGCACTCCTCGCCGTCCAGGGCCCGGCCAGCATCGAGAGCCTCGACCTCGGGCCGGCGCCGCCGTTCACGCACGCGATGGGCGCGCTCGACGGAATCGAGGTGATGGTGTGCCGGACGGGCTATACGGGCGAGGCTGGCGTCGAGCTGATGTGCCCCGCCGAGGACGCGGTGGGGCTCTGGGACGCGGTCGTGGCGCGGGGTGCGCACCCGTGCGGCCTCGGCGCGCGCGACACGCTCCGCCTCGAGGTCTGCTACCCCCTCCACGGGAACGACATCACGCAGGAGACGGACGCGATCTCCGCCGGCCTCGGCTGGGTGTGCGCGCTCGACAAGGACTTCACGGGAGCCGCGGCGCTCAGGCGTGTCAAGGAGGAGGGCCCGGCGCGCCGGCTGGCCGCGTTCACGATGGAGGAGAAGGCCGTGCCGCGAAGCGGGATGCCCATCGCCGGCGGCGGCGAGGTGACCTCGGGCACGCACTCGCCGATGCTCGACGTCGGCATCGGCATGGGGTACGTCCCCGCCGCGAGCTCCGCGCCCGGCACCGAGCTCACGATCGACGTGCGCGGCAAGCCCAAGCGCGCGCGGGTCGTCCAGAAGCCGTTCTACCGCAAGGAGGAGATCTAGCGTGGCCGCACCGGAGGAGTACCCCGACGACCTTCTCTACCACCCCGAGCACGACTGGGCCCGCGTGGAGGGCGAGGTGGCCGTGCTCGGCATCACCTGGTTCGCTCAGGACGCGCTCGGCGAGCTCGTCCACGTCGAGGCCCCCGAGGTGGGCGCCTCCACGGCCAAGGACCGGCCCTACGGCGAGGTCGAGTCCGTGAAGGCCGTTTCCGACGTGGTGGCTCCGCTCTCCGGCGAGATCCTGGAGGTCAACGGGAAGGTCGTCGACGAGCCGGAGACGATCAACGACGACCCGTACGGCGAGGGCTGGCTGGTGCGCATCCGCCTGGCCGACCGCTCCGAGCTCGACGAGCTGATGGACGCCGCGGCCTACCGGCAGCACGTCGCCGAGCAGTGAGCGGGCCCGCGGGCTACCTCTCGCAGACCGGCGCCGACCGCGACGAGATGCTGAAAGCGATCGGCGTCGACTCGCTCGACGAGCTGTTCGCGCAGGTGCCGGCCGCCGTGCGCCTCGACCGCGAGCTCGACGTTCCGCCCCCGCTCGGCGAGGCCGACCTGGTACGGCATCTCGAGAGCCTCGCCGCGCGGAACGCAGCCGTCGACACCGAGCTCTCCTTCCTCGGCGCGGGCATCTACGACCACTACGTCCCCGCGGTCGTCGACACGTTCCTCTCCCGCGGCGAGCTGCTGACCGCGTACACGCCCTACCAGCCCGAGATGAGCCAGGGCATCTTGCAGGCGATCTTCGAATACCAGACGGCGATCTGCGAGCTGACCGGCATGGATGTCTCGAACGCCTCCGGGTACGACGGGTGCACGGTGGCCGCCGACGCGTGCTTCATCGCCCGCCACCACACCGGCAAGACCCGGGTCGTGCTCGCGGAGGCGGTGAACCCGCAGGTGCGCCAGGTGGTCAAGACGTATGCGCCGGGCTTCGGCATGGAGGTCGTGGAAGTGCCGCACGACGGCGGCGCCACCGACCCGGAGCGGTTCGCCGAGGCCTGCGCGGACGCGGCGATCGGGCTCTTCCAGCAGCCGAACGTCTTCGGCGTTCTGGAGCCGGCGCCCGATCTCGCCGCCGCCGCCGCCGCGGGAGGCGCGCTCGCGGTCGCCCACGTCGACCCGGTCTCGCTCGGCCTGCTCGAGGCGCCCGGCAACTACGGCTGCGCGATGGCGATCGGGGAGGGTCAGTCGCTCGGCTGCTACCAGAGCTACGGCGGCCCTCACTACGGCTTCCTCGCCGCGCGCAAGGAGTTCATCCGCCGGATGCCGGGCCGCATCGTGGGCGAGACCGTCGACCTCGAGGGCCGCCGCGGCTTCGTGCTCACGCTGCAGACGCGGGAGCAGCACATCCGCCGTGAGAAGGCGACCTCGAACATCACCACCAACCAGACGCTTCTCGCCCTCGGCGGCCTCATCACCCTGTGCTGGCTCGGGCCGCAGGGGCTCCGGGAGCTGGGGGAGACCTGTCTGGCGCTCACCGCCTACGCGAAGGAGCGTGTCGGCCTGCCGCTCGTCTTCGACCGGCCGACCTTCAAGGAGTTCGCCGTGCGGACGCCGATCGACGCACGCGAGGTCGTGCGCCGCGCCCGCGAGCGCGGCGTGCACCCCGGCTACCCGATCGGCCGGGACTACGAGGGCATGGACGACGTGCTCCTCGTCGCGCTGACGGAACGGCGCACGAAGGAGGACGTCGACCGGCTGGCGGAGGTCCTGGCCGAGGTGAGCGGCAAGACGAAGGACGGCTCGTGGAGCTGATCTTCGAGAAGAGCAGGCCCGGTCGCCGGGCGGGCCGTCCCCCGCGGCCGGACCTGCCGGTGCCGGCGCTCCCGGAGGGGCTCCGTCGCGAGCAGCCGCCGCGCTTGCCCGAAGTGCCGGAGAACGAGATCGTGCGGCACTTCACCGCGCTCGCCGACCGCACGTTCGGCGTCGACACCGGCTTCTACCCGCTCGGCAGCTGCACGATGAAGCACAACCCGCGGGTCAACGAGCGTGCCGCGGCCATGCCGGGCTTCCGCGACCTGCACCCCCTGCAGGAGGACGCGGGCGCACAGGGGGCGCTCGAGCTCGCCTGGCAGCTGCAGGAGATCCTCGCCGAGATCGCCGGCCTGCCGGCCGTCACCCTGCAGCCGGCGGCGGGCTCGCAGGGAGAGCTGACCGGGCTCATGCTCATGCGGGCGTACTTCGCCGACCGCGGCGAGGAGCGCGACACGATCATCACCGCCGACACGGCGCACGGCACGAACCCGGCCTCGGTGACGATGGCGGGCTACAAGCTCGAGAAGGTCGCGACCACCGACCGGGGCAACCTCGACCTCGCCGACCTGCGAGCGAAGGTCGACGAGCGCACCGCCGGCCTCATGCTCACGAACCCCTCGACGCTCGGGCTCTTCGATGAGGGCATCGAGGAGGTGGCCGAGATCTTCCACTCGCAGGGAGCGCTCCTCTACTACGACGGCGCCAACCTGAACGCGGTGGTCGGCCTCTCGCGACCCGGCGACATGGGCTTCGACATCGTCCACTACAACCTGCACAAGACGTTCTCGCAGCCGCACGGGGGCGGCGGCCCCGGAGGCGGGCCGGTGGCCGTGCGCGAGGCGATCGCGCCCTTCCTGCCGGCACCCGTCGTGGTACGCGACGGCGAGGGCTTCCGCCTCGACCACGACCTGCCGAAGTCGATCGGCCGCGTCCGCGGCTTCGCCGGGCCCTTCGGCGTCTTCGTGCGCTCGTACGCCTTCATCCGCGCGTACGGCCCTGCCCTGCGCGAGATGTCGGAGATGGCGGTGCTCAACGCCAACTACCTGCTCGCACGCCTGAAGGACGTCTACGAGCTCCCCTACGACCGCCACTGCATGCACGAGTTCGTGCTCTCGGCAAGAGCGCTCAAGCGCGAGCACGGCGTCTCCGCGCTCGACGTGGCGAAGCGCCTGATGGACTTCGACATCCATCCGCCGACGATCTACTTCCCCCTCGTCGTCCCCGAGGCGCACATGATCGAGCCGACGGAGACGGAGACGAAGGAGCGGCTGGACGAGTTCGTGGACGCCATGCGGACGATCGCGGAGGAAGCGGCCACGAGCCCGGAGACGGTGCACGAGGCGCCGCACAGCCGGCCCGTGCGCCGGCTCGACGAGGTGCGCGCGGCCAAGGAGCCCGTGGTGAAGCACGACTTCGGCGAGGCGAAGGGCCTCGTGCCCGCCGCCCGGTGAGCGTGGCCGTCGCGAGAGCCGTGGCGTCCGGCCGCGCAGCGGGCGGCTTCCGGGCTGCGCCGGCTACTACGGGGCGGCGTCGCCGACCTCGCGCACGCCCTCGTGCGCGGCCCGGAGGCCCGGCAGGCCGTCGATGGAGAGCGCGTTGTGGGCGCCCTCGTACACGCGCAGCGCGTCCGGGCTCTCGCGGAGCTTCCGCTCGCCCCAGTCGAGCTGCTGCGTCCGGCGCCCGGCGTACTCCATCAGCGGCACGCCGAAGCCGCACGAGTCGGAGATCCGCTCGACGTCGATGACGATCACCGAGCGCGCCATCGCGGACTCGACCGTGTCGGGCTCGAGCGAGAACAGGTCGAGCAGCGGCTCGAGCTCGGGGTCGCCCGGCTCGACGACCCGCCCGCGCCCATGCAGGCGCACGATCCGCGGCGGGCCCTCGAAGGCGCAGAGCATGATCACGATGCGGCCGTCGTCCTTCAGGTGCGCGACCGTCTCGATGCCCGAGCCGACGAAGTCGAGGTAGGCGACCGTCGCGGGCCCGAGCACCCGCAACGTCTCGATCGGCCCCTTCGGGGAGACGTTGACGTTCCCGCCGTCCACGGGGGCGGTGCCCACGAAGAAGACGCGCTGGCGCCCGATCCACTCCACGAGCCGCGGCTCCAGCGTGTCGAAGACCTTGGCCACGCGACGAGCCTAGCGAGCCGGGGTCAGCCCGCGGGGACGGCCGCGGGGCGCCGCGGCTTGGGCGCGGCAGCGAGCTGGCCGCACGCGGCGGCGATGTCGCGCCCGCGTGTGAGCCGCACGGTGGCGGGGATACGGGCGCGGTCGAGCTCCGCCTTGAAGGCCGCGATCGCGGCCCGGGAGGAGCCGTCGAACGCCCCGGTCGGGTTGTAGGGGATCAGGTTGACCTTGAACGCGTCTCCCTCGAGCAGGCGGGCGAGCGCCCGCGCCTGCGCAGGGCTGTCGTTGACGCCGGCGAGCATGACGTACTCGACGAAGCAGCGGCGGCGGCGCAGCGAGGCGTAGCGCCGGCACTCCGCCACCACCTCGTCCAGTGGATAGCGGTCGTTCACGGGCATCAGCGCCGAGCGAAGCTCGGGGTCCGCGGCGTGGAGCGAGAGAGCGAGGCGGATCGGTTCCGCCACCTCGTCCACGAACCGCGTCAGCCCGGGGACCCAGCCGACGGTGGAGATCGTCGTCCGGCGCGGCGTCACGCCGGCGTCGGGGAGCCGGCGCGCCGCCTCGAGCACGGCGTCGAGGTTCATCATCGGCTCGCCCATCCCCATGAAGACGACGTGGTCGATCGACTCCTGACGCCGGAAATGGAGGGCCTGGTCGAGGATCTCGGACGCGGTGAGATTGCGGCCGAAGCGCATGCGCCCGGTGGCGCAGAACGTGCAGGTCAGCGGGCAGCCCGACTGAGAGGAGACGCAGACCGAGCGGCGGCCGTCGCGGTAGCGCATGAGCACCGACTCGACGGGGTGCCCGTCCGCCGTGCGGAAGAGCGCCTTCACGGTGCCGTCCCGCGAGTGCGCCTCCGTCGCCGTCGTGAGCGTCGTGAACGGGACGGCTGAGCCGAGCGCGTCGCGGAGGCTTTGCGGCACGTTGGTCATCGCCTCGTAGCCCTCGGCCCCGCGCGCGGCCCACTCCCAGACCTGGCGGGCGCGGTAGGCGGGCTCGGCCCGGTCGGCGAGCGTTCGTTGGAGGAGCGCGAGGTCCACGCGGCCACGGTAGCGTCTCGTCCGTGATCGACCTGCGCTCAGACACGGCCACCCGTCCGACGCAGGGCATGCGCGCCGCCATCGCAGCTGCCGAGGTGGGCGACGAGCAGCGCCGCGAGGACCCCACCGTGAACGCCTTGCAGGAGCGTGTGGCGGCCCTGCTGGGCCACGAGGCGGCGCTCTTCCTGCCCACGGCGACGATGGCCAACCAGATCGCGCTCAAGCTGCACACCCAGCCCGGGGACGTGCTCCTCGCCGAGGAGCACTCGCACGTGCTCATCTACGAGTACGGCGGGCCGGCAGTGCACGCAGGCATCGTGATGCGCGGCCTCCCCGGCCGCGGCGGCCGGATCTCGGCGGAGGACGTGCGGGCGGCGGCGGAGCCGAGCGCGAAGGCGGCCGACCAGCGAGCCGCTCTCCTCAGCCTGGAGGACACGCACAACAGCTCCGGCGGGCGCTGCTGGCCGCTCGAGGAGCTCGGAGCGGTGCTCTCGGCCGCGCGTGACCGCGGCCTCGCGGTGCACCTCGACGGGGCACGCCTGCTGAACGCCGCCGTGGCACAGGGCGTTCCACCCGCGCGGATCGCCTCGCAGTTCGACACCGCCACGCTCTGCCTGTCGAAGGGCCTCGGCTGCCCTCTCGGCGCGTTGCTGGCGGGCCCCGCAGAGACGATCGAGCGGGCCTGGCGCGAGAAGCACCTGTTCGGCGGCGCCATGCGCCAGGCCGGCATGGTCGCGGCCGCGGGCGTGTACGCGCTCGACCACCACGTCGACCGGCTCGCCGAGGACCACGGGCGTGCGCGCCGGCTCGCGGAGGCGTGGCACGAGCGAGGTCTTCCCGTCCA
>DATBIN010000063.1:0-16842 GCA_036556925.1 Gaiella sp. | reverse complement strand
TGCCCGAGTGTGCTCTCACCAGACCTGGCCGCGGCCCGCGCGGATGGGGCGAGGGGCCGGCAGGATCCAGGACGCTGGATCCCTAGCCGCTCTCCGCGCCTCGAGCCTCCGTGCGCTCGCGCCAGGCCTCGTCGTCGTCGTCCCAGACGCGCATGATGGGGCCGCTGCCCCTGGGCGAGAACCATGTCACCGTCTGCGTTGTGACGGGCTCCGTGTGGGTGATCAGGTACTCGCGGTAGGCCTTGATGAACTCGCTGGCGAAGCGTCCCTCCGCGATCAGCCTCGTACGCTCGTCGACGATGACGCGCCTCAGCTCGAGAGATGCCGGGTCGGTGCCGTCCTCGATGTGTCGCTGCATCTGCTGCCTACGGGCGCGCTCGCGTTCGTCCCGTGTCCCCGTGCCGTGGTGCTCGCGCGCGCAGGCTGTGCTGCAGAACGGGTCGAGCAGGCGCACCGATACCTCCGGTAGCCCTCCTCCGCAGACGGTGCACGTGTGCATCCGTGCTTACGGTATCGGGAGGGGATCACCGCGTCCGTGCCAATGGCCGGATCCCACCAGCACAGGAGCGTTCGAGACGTGTGACGGTCGCGCGTTTCGCGACATCCGCCATCGAGCGTGGCCTGCACCGGACGCTCTTTCGTTTCTCGCCGTCGACTACCTGGAGCTCGCAGCCGTCTTCAACGGGCCGCATCCCGAGACTGGCGAGGAGCTCGTGGTCGCGGACGAGCCGGTGCAGGGCGTGCCGGGCCATGACCTGCCGGCGCAGCCCGCGGTGTTCGCGCCCGACTACGCTCCCGAGGAGATCGCGGAGATCGCAGCCAAGCTGCGTTCGAAGGCCGGGCGGCCGAAGGAGCCGACCGGTGAGGTCGCGACCGGCAACGGTCGTCGCTCGAACGGGGAGGCCCGCACCGCCACCACGCGAGCCAAGCGGCGGCGGACCGCCTCCGCGTGTTCGTAGTCAGCTCAGGCGGTTCCAACGAGCCCCGGTTGCGCCGCAAGCTTCCAACGGCCTCCGCCTCCTCTGGAGTCAAACCGGCCGTCGCCCAGTCAAGCTCTGTCACCTCTGTGCCCACCTCTCGCCGGCCACTTGGAGGAGAGTGGGCCGAACCGAGTAGTGCGCGAACCGCATGCTGTTTGACGTAGTGGTTGAGCCGTTCGCGATCTAGCTGCACCCCGAGGCGAGCGTGAGCGCTCTGCACACCTCGCTCATTCGCTCGACGGACAGGCGGGTGATCCGGGCGCGGAACAACTCCTTGGGGACGAGCGTGAGGTTGTCGAGCGAGAGCGCGCACTCCTCAGGCATTCCGTCGTGTGTGTCGAGCACGACCTCAGTCGGGATCTGTCGGATCGTCCGGGTCGCAGGCGCCGCGAGTAGTGCGTTGAGCACGGGAATGGCCGCTTGGCGTGTGAGGACGAGAAATGGACGCCGGCCCGCGTCCGGATGCTCGACCCACCAGATCTCGCTTCGGGCTACCAGGGCTCGGCCTTGATCGCGGCGAGTGCTCCCTCGAACGCCCACGGGTCCCGCTCGGGTGCCGGGGCGCGCGCGTAGCCCTCGACGATCGCGGCGTCGATCGCAGCGGCATCACCGGTACCGAGAAGCAAGTCGATCGCCTCTCTGACGAGATCGGAACGCGAGCGGCCAGAGGCAGCTGCGCGCTCGTCGAGCGCGGCGAGGCGCGCATCGTCGAGCTGGATGAGCGTCTGCCGCCGGGCCACCGCCATATTATGCCATATTGCCATCGGGCGGTCTGGTTCGCCCAATGGCTCGAACACCCCTCAATAGAAGAATCCCCGCACGACCGGGGATTCGACGATGATCGGTGCTGGGCTCGAACCACAGGAGGGAGGGTTCCCAGGGAACCGGAGGTTCCCGGCTTCAGGGGTCTTTCCGCAGCGGAAGCCGCGCGAGCGGCTTCCGAGGTTTCGGCGCAGCCGAAGCCCTGCTTGGAGGAGGTGGAGCGTGCCGGGCTCGAACCGGCGACCTTCGGCTTGCAAAGCCGACGCTCTCCCAACTGAGCTAACGCCCCGTTCGGGGCAAGTGTAGAGATCTGCGTCCCCGGTCTCAGGGCGTCTTGCGCCTCGTTCCCTGCTGCTGGAGCTTGCGCAGCCCGTCCGAGAAGCCCTGCGTCTGCTCGATCGCGGGGATGGACGTGGCCGGGCGCTCCTCCAGCCGGCGCAGGCGTGCCTCGAGCTCGGAGATCACCGGGCCCGGCACCGACGCGTCCTCGATCGCGTCGAGCTCACGCTCGCGCAGGCCAATCAGGCGCTCGCGGGCAGCAACGGCCTCGCTGCGGTCGGCCAGCTCCTGCTGTGTGCGCAGGAACGCCTTCTCCGCCTCGCGGAGCTCCGCGAGGCGCTTCTCGATCTGGGCGAGCTTGGCCTCGCCGATGTCCTCCGGGACGGGCGGTGGATCCGACGCTGCGGCTGCGGTGGCAGCCGCTGCCGTCGCTGCCGCCTGCCGCTCACGCTCCGCCAGCTCGCGCTCGCGCCGCTCGAGCTCGGCGGCGCGGGACGCAAGTGCGGCGGCGGCGGCATCGTCGTCGGCCGTCGCCCGCGGCAAGGGGCTCTGCTGGTGCTGTTCCCGCGGAGACGGCGGAGCTGCCCCGCGCAGTGCCTGCCCGAGCGCCTCGCGCAGCTCCCGCTCGCGCTCCTCCACGGCCCGCACCCGCTCGGCGAGCTGCTGCTTCAGCGCCTCCAGCTCGAGCCGCTGGGCGCGGAGCGCCGCCCGCTCGTCCTCGACCGTGGTGAGGTCGTCACGCTTGCGAAACGGCACGCACTGATCTTACGGCGAGGACGCGGCAGACCCTGCCGCGTCCTCGTTCTCGCATCTCTCCGCGTGAATCAGGCGGCGCGCTCGAGCCGCTCTTCGGCCCGCGCCCGCCGGACGATCTCGTCGCGCTCGCCGAAGCGGATGCGCGCGCGCTCGGCCCTGTGTTGCTCCCACAGCGCTTCGAGGCGGGCGTCGAGCTTCTTGATCTCCTCCACGAGCGCCGGATCACGGCCTTCCGACAGCCTGTGCCACAACTCGGACCGGATCCCGCTGAGCTCGTCGATCTCGGAATGAAGCCGGGTCATGGTGCTCATGTACCCCATAACGGCGCAGCCTAGACCGGCATTCCTCCGGTGTGGAGGCGCTTAACCGAGCCGCAACGCTTCGTCTACCGGCGGGAGAACAGGAAGGCCACGACGACGGCGGCGCCGACCACGAAGGCGACCCACGTCACGATTCCGAGGGCGGTGGTCACTCGTAGCCCAAGTGCTCGAGACGCGCCTCGTCGAGCCCGAAGTAGTGGCCCAGCTCGTGGAGCACGGTGATCCGGATCTCTCGCTCCAGGTCGCCGGCGTCGGGGAAGTCCTCCTCGAGAGGCAGCCGGTAGATCGCGATGCGTGCGGGCAGGTCGCCCGGTCCGGGGCCGCCCTCCGTCAGCGGGACGCCGTCGAAGAGGCCGTAGAGATCGGGATCGTCGGCGTTCTCGTCCTCGACCACGACGGCGACGTTGCGCAGGGCCCGGGCGATGTGCGGCGGCAGGCCGTCGAGGGCGGCCTGCACGTGATCCTCGAACGACATCAGCGGATCACGAGGGCCATGACCGCCTTCTGCGTGTGCAGGCGGTTCTCGGCCTGCTCCCACACGAGGGAGCGGGGTCCGTAGAGCAGGTCGGCGGTGATCTCCTCGCCCACGTGGGCGGGAAGGTCGTGCATCACGACGGCGTCGGGGTCGGCGAGCGACAGCATCGCGGCGTCGAGGCGGTAGGGCTCGAACGCTCCCAGGCGCTCCGCGCGCTCGGCGTCCTGTCCCATGCTCACCCAGACGTCGGTGTAGAGGACGTTCGCGCCGGCAGCCGCCTCGCGCGGGTCGGTCACGAGCTCGACGGAGCCGCCGCTCGCGGCCGCGTCGGCGACGGCGGCCTCGACCAGGTCGCCGCGCGGCTCGTAGCCCGGGGGGCACGCGGCCACGACGTGGGCGCCGAAGCGGGCGCCGATCGTCATGAGCGAGTGGCAGACGTTGTTGCCGTCGCCCAGGTAGGCGATGCGGACGCCCGCGAGCTGCCCGAAGTGCTCCCGCACGGTCATGGCGTCGGCCAGCGCCTGCAACGGATGGGTCTCGTCGGTGAGGCCGTTGATCACGGGGACGGTGGCGTGGGCCGCGTACTCCTCCACCTCGTCCTGGGCGAACGTGCGGATGAGGATGGCGCTCACGAAGCGGGAGAGGACGAGGGCGGTGTCCCGCGTGCTCTCCCCGCGGGAGAGCTGGAGGTCGGCGGCCGGCACGTAGAGGGCCAGCCCGCCGAGCTCGGCGATCCCGACCTCGGAGCTGATGCGGGTGCGCGTCGAGGGCTTGTGGAAGATGAGCGCGACCGTGCGGCCGGGGAGGACCCGCAGCTCCTTGCGGCGGGCCCGCTCCTGCTTGAGCTCGTCGGCGAGATCGAGGGCGAGCTCGAGCTCTGCCGGCGTCCACGCCGCAACGCGTGTGTAGCTGCGGCCTTTGAGCGTTTCGGGGATGCCCGCCATCGCACGATGCTACCCCAACCAGGAACTTGCTATGAATAGACTCATGTTTTATACTCGATGCTGTGATAATCATTGAAAGGAGTGAGTCGTATGACCACGCTGGTTCGTTGGGAGCCCTTCCGTGAGCTCGCGTCGCTCCAGGGCGAGATGGGCCGCCTCATGAGCGGGCTGCTCGGCGAGGGCGGCCGCACCGCGCAGAGCTGGGTGCCCGCGCTCGACGTCTGGGAGACGGAGACGGAGCTCGTCTACTCGTTCGACCTTCCGGGCATCCCGGAGGAGAAGATCGACATCGAGGTGCAGGACGAGACGCTCACCGTGTCGGCCGAGCGCGAGAAGGTCGCGCAGGAGTCCGGCGAGCGCTTCTACCGCTTCGAGCGTCGCTACGGCACGTTCTCCCGCGCCGTCGGCCTGCCGCAGGGCGTCGACGAGTCGAAGATCGCCGCCTCCTTCAAGGACGGCGTGCTCGAGGTGCGCGTGCCGAAGCCCGAGGAGGCCAAGCCGCGCCGGATCTCGCTCGGCAACGGCTCCAAGCAGGACATCGAGGGGACGACGTCGGCCGCCTAGGGCCGGCAGCGCACCACATCGCCGACGAGGGCGGCCACGGGCCGCCCTCGCGCATTTGTAGGATCCGGGCATGTCCCGCTTCTCGGATGCACTCAACGGCCAGATCGGCTACGAGTTCTCGGCCTCGCAGCAGTACGTCGCGGTCGCCGTCCACTACGACGACGTCACGCTCCCCCGGCTCGCCGCGCACTTCTACCGGCAGGCGCTCGAGGAGCGGAACCACGCCATGATGATGGTGCAGTTCCTGCTCGACGCCGGCGAGACCGTGGTGGTGCCGGGCGTGGAGGCGCCGATCACGACGTTCGACTCGGTGGCGGCGCCGGTCGAGCTCGCGCTGGAGCAGGAGCGACGCGTCACCGGCCAGATCGAGTCGCTGGTCAAGCTCGCCAGGGAGGAGGACGACCTCGTCGCGGAGCAGTTCCTCCACTGGTTCCTCCAGGAGCAGCGCGAGGAGGTGGCCTCGATGTCCGACCTCCTCCACATCGTCCATCACGCAGGCGACAACGTGCTGCTGATCGAGGACTACCTGGCCCGCGAGTCGGGTGGCGACAACCCGCTCGAGCAGGGCGCGCCGCCCGCGGCCGGCGGCGAGCTGTAGCAGAGGCGTGCACGAGATCCGGCTGCGCACCGAGCGGCAGAGCCAGCTCGTCGACATCACGCGCGAGGTGCAGCAGGCGGTGCGGGGCGAGAGCGGGAGCGCGGTGCTCGTCTACGTGCCGCACACGACCGCGGGCGTCACCGTCAACGAGCACGCCGACCCGGCGGTGGCGCGTGACTTCGAGGCCGCGCTCGAGCGGATCGTGCCTGCCGAGTGGCCCTGGCAGCACGTGGAGGAGGGGGAGGAGAACGCCCCGACGCACATCCGTGCGAGCCTCATGGGCCCATCGGTGACGATTCCCCTGCGGGAGGACGGCACCATGGCGCTCGGCACCTGGCAGGGCATCTTCTTCTGCGAGTTCGACGGCCCGCGGCAGCGCTCGGTGTACGTCAGCGTGCTCGGCTGAGACGCGCGAAAGCCGGCCGGGGCTCGGCTCCACTGCGGGTCGACTCAGAGGCGCCGCGCGACCGTGGCGGCGAGCGCGGTCCGGACGGCCGCTACCCTCCGTGCCGTGGCAGCCCCGGTCACCGTGGGAGAGGAGCTCGAGCTCCGCGTCGATTCGCTTGCCTACGGCGGTAACGGCGTCGCACGCCACGACGGCTTCGTGGTCTTCGTCCGCCGCGGCCTGCCCGGCGATCTCGTCCGTGCGCGCGTGACGAAGGTGAAGCGGGCGTTCGCCGAGGCCACCGCCGCCGACATCGTGGAGCCGAGCGCCGATCGCGTCGCGGCACCCTGCCGGTACTTCGGCGTGTGCGGCGGCTGCCGCTTCCAGGACTACGCCTACGAGAGCCAGTTGGCCGCCAAGGCCGCACAGGTACGAGACGCGCTCGTCCGGCTCGGTCGGTTCGCCGACCCGCCCCTCGACCCGATCGTCCCCGCCGTGGCGCGCTACGGATATCGGAACAAGCTCGAGTACTCCTTCACCACGGCTCCCGACGGGCCCGCGCTCGGCTTCCACCGCGCGGGACGCTGGGATGAGGTGCTCGACATCGAGGAATGCCTCCTCACCACCGACGTGGGCAACGCCATCCGCGATGCCGTGCGCGACTGGGCGCGGGCGGAGGGCCTCGAGGCCTACGACCAGGCGACGCAGGCCGGCTACCTGCGCCACCTCGTCGTGCGCGAGGGCCGTCACACGGGACAAGCCCTCGTCCTCCTGGTCACCGCTCCGGGCGAGCGCTTCGACTCCGACTTCCTCGTGGAGACGCTTCGCCGCTTCCCCGAGGTGCGCTCGATCCACTGGGCCGTCAACGACTCGCCCGCGGAGGTGACGAACCTGCCCACGCGGCTCCTGTGGGGCGAGGAGGCGATCGAGGAGCGGCTGCTCGGCCTGCGCGTGCGCATCCGTCCGAACGCGTTCCTGCAGACGAACACGGAGATGGCCGAGCACCTGTACTCCGGCGTGGTGGAGCTCGCCGGCCTCACGGGCAGCGAGACGGTCTACGACCTCTACTGCGGCACCGGCACGATCGGCCTCGCGCTCGCTCCGCACGCGCTCGGCGTCTTCGGGGTCGAGATCTCGGAGGAGTCGGTCGCCTGTGCGATCGAGAACGCAGAGCTCAACGGCATCTCCAACGCCGCGTTCTTCGCCGGCAACGTGGGGCAGTCGCTCGAGGAGCTGCGCGAGCGCGCCGGCCAGCCCGACGTCGTGGTCGTCGATCCACCTCGCGCCGGGCTCGCCGGGAAGGCGCTGCGACGCACGGGCCGGCTCGAGGCGGCGAGGATCGTCTACGTGTCCTGCAACCCGACGACGCTCGCGAGCGACCTCCAGGTGCTGCGCGACGACTTCGGGTACCGGCTCGTGCGGTGCCGCCCCGTCGACATGTTCCCGCACACCCCGCACATCGAGTCCGTGTCCCTGCTCGAGCGGGGCTGAGCGCCGCTCAGGGCAGGCTCGGCGCCTCGGCTCCCCGCCGGCGGAGCGCGCGCCAGAGGAGGTCGGCGTTGGGCAGCAGGAAGCCGACGGCGAGGGCGGGGATGGCGGGCAGCCCGTTGAGGTCGAAGACCGCGGTGGCGACGAGCGTGAGCGACAGGAGCCCCGTCATCGAGACCCACGTCCAGCCCACGCGCAGCCCGTGGCGCGCGGCCGTGCTGAGGAAGAGCGCGAAGAACGTCACGTCCGGGGGGCCCAGGTTGGCCGAGCCGTCCTCGCCGGGGAGCCGGAACGAGATGGAGATGGTGTCGAACAGGCCGGGCTTGCCCTCGACGATCTCCTTGGTCGGCCCTCGCCACACGGAGAACGCGTCGGCGAACGGCACGAGGAGCGCGATGATCACGACCGAGGACAGCAGCTCGAGGAGCTGCGCGAGCCAGAGCCCGAGGACGGCGTACGCGGCGAGCTTGGCCACGTTGAAGAGCCCGTCCAGCTCGGCGAGCCCGAGCGCCAGCGCGATCAGCCCGAGGACGAGGCCCACGAGCGGCAGCCTGGGCGCCTGGGCGAGCGGGAGCGCCAGCCACAGCGTCGCGAACGTGGCGGGAATGAGGAGGCAGGCGGCGATCGCGACGTCGATCGCCACGCCCCGGTCGGGCAGCGAGCCTGCGAACGTCTCCCACGCGGCGAGCCCGGCGAGCAGCGCGCCGAGCGCCGCCGCACGGCGCGCCTCTAGTACGGGGGTTGCTCCGCCCACCAAGGGCCGAGAGCCTTGAACGCGTTCCAGAACGCGGTCTTCGCTCCCTGCTCGTCGAGCGACGCGTCGATGTCGGGGGTCACGAGCGCCTCGACGGTCGCCGTGAAGCGCTGCAGCTCGCCGACGCGGGCCGGGTCGAGCGGGTCGGCGAGCGGAAACCGCAGCTCGTTGACGAACGCGGCGGCCGCGTCGCCCATGACGACCACCAGCTTGGGCTGGACGATGTGGAGCTCCCGTGTGAGCCAGCCGTGCGCCTCCTCGGGGTCCTCCGTGCCGAACTTGAGGCAGTTCGTCCCGTACACGGCGAGCGGATCGACGCGTAGGCGCTGCAGCGACTTGAGCAGGGCCTGCCCGGTGCGACCGAAGAAGGCGACGCCCTCCTGGATCTCCGACGGGGCAGGGGCCCACTTGAGCAGGAACACGTCCCCGAGCGGGTGTCCCGATCCGAGCACGGGAACGTGGAGCTCGTCCCCGAGGGAGAGGAGCTCGTCGCCGAGCTCGTTGATCTCGGAGATCGCCCGGCGCAGATAACGATCGTAGATCTCGTCGGTGGGCACAGCCGTCACGGGGGCGACCACCCCTTCTCCGCTCGCGGACCTTCTCCTTGACTCCGGGTCACCGGGGGCGTGACGACAACCCGTTCCGCCACATGATGACCGCTGATCGTCGCAGCAGGCGCCGGGGGTCAGACGTCCGAGTCGCCGCCGACGAAATACCAGCTCTCGGTGCCCGACTCGTCGACCACGCTCGGTGAGGCGCCGGGACGCACCACGAGCGGCGCACCGTCCCGCCAGCGCACGAAGCCGAACGAGCGAAGACGAGACGTCAACATGCCCTCCGGTCCGAAGTAGCGCACGCCGATGCCCGCGACGCGCCGGCGGCGCCCCCAGGAGACGAGGTGCCCGAGGAGACGGTCGGTCTCGCCGCGCGAGGAGCGGCAGAGGATGTCGGCGACGACGAGCTTGCCCTCGCTCTCGGTCACCACCGCGTACCCGGCCACGCGATCCGTCGGGTCGAGGACGGCCAGGATCGTGTAGGCGATGTCGGCCGCGACCGGATCGAGGCCGTACTTCCAGTTCAGGTGGCGGGCGCTGCGGTCGCCGATGATCGCGTGCGTCCGGTGTGCCTCGCGCCAGAGGTCGGAGAACCGCCCGTCGAACACGGGCGGGATCTCCAGCCGGTAGCCGCGGGAGCGTCGCAGGCGGTTGCGATCCTCGCGAGAGACCAGACGCAGCAGCGGGTCCAGCAGACGCGCCGAACGCCGCAGCGGCTTCGGCACGCGGTTCGCCAGCTCGAGCGCGCGATCGAGGCGCAGAGGCTTCGCATAGCCGCCGACGGTGCCCACGGCGTGGCCGCTGAGCCTGGAGACGATGGGCCCGGAATTGGGGTTCGGGATCCCGTACGAGAACGCGATCGCCGACTCGTCGAGCCAGGCGGTCATCGCCCGCACGAGGGGAATGGCCGGCCCGAACGCGCCGCGGTACTCGGGGTCGACGGCGAAGTCGCCCTGGATCCCCGCGTGCACGAGCATGCCTTCGACGCGGAACGGCACCGGAAACAGCGTCACCGCTCCGATCACGCGATCCGACCCGGACTCGCGGGCGACCCAGAACGCGGGCGGGCCGGAGGGGTTGCGCTCGTAGTAGCGGCCGTACTTCGCCTCGCGCGTCTCGGGCGAGGCGAGGTTCCGCTCGAGCAGGGCCAGCATGGCGCCCTTGTCGCGCGCGGGGTCCCCTCGCTCGATCCGGAACGCAGGCGCCGCACGGCCGGCCCGCTCCGCGCGCGTCCTCGCTTCCGCCCGGCGCAGGTCGTCGAGCACGCCGTCGGCCCGAGACCTCTAGTCCGCCGTCGGTGGGACGGCCACCACGGGCACGTCGTCGGCCGCCGGCGTCTGCCTCGTGCTCGGGCGGCGGACGGTGATGCGCAGCGCGCTCTCCAGGTCGTCTGCGGCGCCCTCCCGGTCGGCGAGCGGGCCCGACCCGGCGTCGACGCAGCGGACGATCGCCTCCATCGGCGCACGTGCCTTGAGGATCGTCTCCTCGTACTCGGCGACGTCGTCCGACTGCATGATGATGGCGCCGCCGATCCCGATCGAGGTCTCGAAGCCGTCGAGCACGATGGTGCGGATCACGATGTTGAGGTCGGCTGCGCCCCCGAGTGAGAGGTAGCCGATCGCGCCCGAGTACACGCCGCGCGCCTCGTCCTCGAGGTCGTCGATGATCTCCATCGTCCGCTTCTTCGGCGCGCCCGTCATCGACCCGCCGGGGAAGCACGCCCGGATGCAGTCGGTCGCGCTGAGCTCGGAGCGGAGACGGCCGCGGATCGTCGAGACGAGCTGGTGCACGGTCTTGTAGGTCTCGACGGCGAACAGGTGCGGCACGTGCACGCTGCCGATCTCGCAGACCAGCCCCAGGTCGTTGCGCAGGAGGTCGGTGATCATCAGGTTCTCGGCCCGGTTCTTCTCGTCCGTGCGCAGCGTCTCGCAGAGCTCCGCGTCCTCCTCGGCCGTGCGGCCGCGGGGGGCCGTGCCCTTGATCGGCTTCGCCTCGACCCAGCGATCGCGGCCGATGCGCAGGAAGCGCTCGGGCGACGAGCAGACGACCGCCTTGTCGCCGTGGCGGAGGAACGCGGAGAACGGCGCCGGGTTGACGCGTCGCACGACGCGGTAGAGGTGGAGCGGCTCCGGCGAGACGTCGGTCTTCACCTTGTTCGTGAGGCAGACCTCGTAGGTCTCGCCGTCGGTGAGGTACTCCTTGCAGCGCGCGATGTCGGCGAGGTAGGTCTCGTACGTCCGCGCCAGGTAGAAGTCGACCGCACCGCCTCGCGCTCCGCCGACCGAGGGCTCGCCGAGCGGCGACAGGGTGTCGAGCCGCGCGGCCACCGTGTCGAGCCAGCGTGCGCCGTCCTCCGTGCTCTCGGCGTCGACCAGGCAGAGGAGGTAGGTGACCCGCTCGAGGTGGTCGAAGGCGATCATCCGGTCGGCGAACTGGAAGGCCGCGTCCGGCATCGAGGAGCGGTGCACGAGCGAGCCTCCGCAGTCGGCCTTGAGCTCGTACCCGAAGTAGCCGACGAAGCCGCAGTCGAACTCGAACGGGAGCCCCGCTGCAGGCCGGCACGCGTAGCTGTCGAGCTCGCGCTGCAGGTAGTCGAAGATCGTCTCGCGATGGATCTCGGTCTCGTCGCCGCGGACGACCGTGACCTCGGTCGCGGCGACGTCGTAGTAGACGCGCGACGCGTGCGGGCCGCCGCTGCCGCCCATGAACGAGAAACGGGCGTTCTCGCCGTCCGGCCTGCTCGAGTCGAGCCACCACGCGTGCTCGTCGTCGCCGAAGAGGTGCACGAAGACCCGCTCCGGGTCGAGCAGCGCGTCGAACCTCCGCACGCGGAGCTGGAACCGCGGCTCCTCGGGGACGCCGCGCGTCTCGCGCCTTCCGGCCGGGACGACCGTGCGCGGCCGCGCGCCGGAGCGGGACTTGCCGTTGCTCCCCGCCGCCAGCGTGAGATCGCGGAAGTTCTCCAGCAGGCGATGGCCGTACTCGGTGCAGATCGACTCGGGGTGGAACTGGACGCCGAACCGCACGCGCTCGAGGTCGCGCATGCCCATCACGACCCCGTCCTCCGTCCACGCGATGATCTCGAGCCCGGCCGGGAGCGGGGACGAGACGCAGAGCGAGTGGTACCGCACGGCGGAGAAGCCCTGTGGAATCCCGGCGAACAGCGCCGAGCCGTCGTGGTGGATCGCGCTCAGCCGGCCGTGCATCACCTCCGGCGCGTGCACGACCGTCCCGCCGGCGAGGTGGCCCAGGCCCTGGTGTCCGAGGCAGACGCCCAGCACCGGAACGGTGGCCAGGCGGATCGCGTCGGCGCAGACGCCGAAGTCCGCGGGACGCTCGGGCCGGCCCGGCCCCGGCGAGACGACGACGTTGTCGACGTCCCAGCGCGCGAGCTCCTCCCACGCCGCCCCGTCGTTGCGGACGACGAGCGGCTCCTCGCCGTTCACCTCTGCGATCAGCTGGAAGAGGTTGAACGTGAACGAGTCGTAGTTGTCGATCAGGAGCGTCTTCACTGGACGAGCTCCTTGCGCAGCACCTTCCCCAGCGGGCTGCGGGGAATGCTCTCGCGGAACTCCACCACCTGCGGCACCTTGAACAGCGCCAGCCGCTCCTTGCAGAAGTGGATGATCTCGCGCTCCGTACACGGCGCACCGGCCACCACGGCGGCCTTCACCACCGTTCCCTGCCGGCGGCGGTCCTCGGCGCCGACGACCACGACCTCCGCCACGGCCGGGTGCTGCACCAGGACGTCCTCCACCTCCAGCGGGTCGACCTTGTGGCCGTGGACGTCGATGAACAGCTTCGTGCGCCCGACGATCGTGAGCCGGCCGTCACCGTCGAGCACGCCGAGATCGCCGGGGAAGACCCACCCGTCGCGGAACGTGACATGGTCGCCGTAGGTCTCGCCGACGTAGCCTGACGAGGCAACCGGGCTGGAGATCCCGATCTCGCCCGTCTCGCCGGGCGGCAGCAGCGCGCCTTCGTCGTCGTGGATTACGACCTTCACCCCGGCAAAGGGGCGTCCGACCGAGGTCGCCGTCGCCGCGGGGTCCTCGTCGAGGTTCGCGGCGATGGACGGCGACTCGGTGCACCCGTAGAGCTGGCGGGCCGGCACGCCGAAGCGCGCCTGGAACGCCGCCGCGGTGTCCACGGGCAGCGCCGTCCCGGCCGTGAAGCAGAAACGCAGGCTCGAGAGATCGCCGGCGCCCGGCGCCGACGCGAGGAGGTCGACCATGTACGGGACGGCGGGGAAGACGGTCACGCGGTGGCGCTCGATCAGCTCCATCGTCTGGCTGCGCCGGACCGCGAACGGCTGTACCTGGGCCTGCAGCTTCAGCTTCGCGCCGCTGCCGAGCGCCGCGAGGAAGCAGTCGCCGAACCCGTACGCGTGGAACAGCGGCACGGCGCAGAGAATCGTGTCCTCGGGCGTCAGCGCCAGCGTCTCCCTCACGACCTGGGTCTCGGCGACGCACTGGGCCTGCGTGCGCGCCACCCGCTTCGAGCGCCCGGTGGACCCGGACGAGTACTGGTAGAGGAGCGGCTCGTCCGCGAGCGAGCCTGGCGCATCCCTTCGGCCGCCGGCGCGCAGGAGCTCCTCCATCGCCACCGCGCCCGACGGCTCGGCGCCCACCGCCACGATCGTCGTCTCGAGACCCAGCTCGTCCGCGACCGCGCGGCAGCGCCCCGCACCCCGCTGATCTGCGATCACGGCGCGTGGGCGGCAGTCCGCGAAGGCGAGGTGGAGCTCGTACTCCTTCGACCCGGGGTCGAGCAGCACGGCGCCCGCTCCGAGCGCCGCGAGGGCGAGGAAGCTGACGAGGTACTCGGGGCTGTTCGGGAGTAGGATGACGACGCAGTCGCCGCGCCCGACGCCGACCGAGGCGAGCCCGTCTGCGAGGCGGCTCGTCAGGTCCGCGAGCTCGTCGTGCCCCAGGCGTACGTCACCGCACTCGACGGCTGTACGACCGCCGAGCGTCGCGGCGTTCGCTTGCACGAGCTCGTACAGCAAGGCTCAGACCGGTGGTACGAGCTTCGTGGCGATGAGCCCGTTGATCGCGTTGATCGACCGGAAGTTCTCCGGCACGAGCTCGTCGTCACCGACGGTGATCGCGAAGCGCTCCTCGATGAACGCGAGCAACTGTGCGATCCCGGCCGAGTCGAGCACTCCCCGGTCGAGCAGGTCGTCTTCCGGCCCGATCACCGCATCCTGGTCGTCGGCGAGCTCGACTTGGATGAAGCGTCCAAGCACCCGTGTGGTGTCCATCCCCCAGACTCCCCCTTAGATCCCCCCAGATCTCCCTTCGCGGTCCAAACCGCAAGAGCAGGGTAGACGGTTTCGGGCGCCACGTAAAGCCGTCGGGCCGGATCGCCCAGGATGCCGAAGCCGCTACCGGCTGCCGAGGCTCTCCTTCGCCTGCGCGACCCACTTGAGGGACTGCAGGTACGCGAGCGACTTGGGGCGGCGGAGCACCTCGGCGGTACGGAGCGAGAGCAGGAACTCCTCGGCGCTGTCGAAGCGACGCATGCGGAGCGCTCCGGTACCCACGCCCTGCAGGACGTGAGCGTCCGAGCCTGCCCCCTGGAGCAGCCGGTACTTGCGCGCGAAGCGTAGTGCCTCGTGGTTGAACGACTCGCGCAGCAGGCGGGCGTTGTAGACCTCCAGCACGTCGACGTCGGCGAGGTGGCGGTGCAGCGTGGCCGGATCCGGGATCGCGTGCATGCGGTCGAAGGGGTGTGGGAGGTAGACGACTCCGCCTTGCTCGCGGATCGCGGCGATCGTGTCCGCGAAGGACATCCCGCGAGGGATCTCCTCGGAGAGGAAGAGCCCGATCACCTCTCCCTGGCCGTCGGTCTTCACCTCCTCGCCGGCGATCACCACCAGGTCTCGCCGGCGCGCGAGCTCGACGGCCTCGCGCGCTCCTCCGAACACGTTGTGGTCGGTCACTGCGATGCCGCCCAGGCCGATGCGCTCGGCGTGGTCGAGCAGCTCCGCGACCTCGATCGAGCAATCGTGCGACCAGCTCGTGTGCATGTGCAGGTCGACCGCGATCCAGTCTCGGTCTGCGAGCGGGTCCGCGTCGCGCCGTGCGGGCCGCCGTTTCCGCGTCAACTCGCCGTAGACGTCGTCGAGAGCATGCGCCAGCCGGTCGAAGCTCTGGCTCTCCGCCTCGTGGCGTACGCGCTCGGCTTCGCGACCGCGATGGACGGCATCGCTGCCCAGCCGGGCGACGGCCGCGGAGACGAGCTCGGGCTGTCGCTCGGCGTCGGGCGGCTCGGCGATCGCGCAGCCGGCCGCGGCCGCCTCCAGCCGCATCCGGGCATGCCCGTCGGCTGCGGGCACGAAGACCGCCGCCTCCGCGAGCGCCGCCGCACGTACCTCCTCGCGCCGCGCGGCGCGCACCTGCACGCGTCCGGCGAAGCGGCCGGGGACGGCGGGCCGGAAGGAGAGCGGCTTGGTATAGAGGGCCACGAGCTCCCAGCCGGGCAGCTCGTCGAGAGCACGGATCGCGGCGCGGACGACCGCGCGCCCGGTGGTCTCGAGCTGCACAGCGATGAGCTCGCGCTTCGCGGCCGGAGCGAAGCGGTCGAGGTCGACGCCGGCCGGCACGATGCGGTAGTCGCCCGGGAAACGGCCGGCTGCAGCCGCGGCGGTCGCCTCCGAGGTGGCGAGCAGCGCGTCGACGCGCGCGCGCAGGCGGTCTCGCCGGCTCTTGCGCGCCGGATAGTCGAGGCGATCGGGCGACAGGAACGTCGCGGCCGTGAACGTCTCCGCACCCTGGAGGGCGGCGTACGAGAGGCTCGGCAGGCCCGGCTCGAAGCCGTGCACGACGTCGTACTCGCCCTGGCGCAGGGCGCCGAGCAGATTGGCGCGGATCCCCACCGGCACGCCGAGCTGGCTGCGGCGGGAGACGGGGATCGCGGGGCCGACGGCGATCACCTCCGGGCGCTCCCCGCGCGCGATCGCTCGCCGGCCGGCGAGGAGATCGCCGGCGCGGGTCGACGGCGCGATCACGGTCACGTCGTGTCCGAGCCGGCGGAGCCCCGCGGCGGCGCCGGCGACGTGGTCGTTGACCTCGTGCGGCTGTGACCAGGCGAAGGGCGTCACCAGGCAGATGCGCAATCCCACGGTTCGCGATTGTAGGGGGCGCATCTCGGTCGGCCCGGGAGCCGAGTACGCTCACACGATGAGCGAGGTCGTGATCCAGGTGCGGGCCAACGGGCCCTACAAGGTGACCGGGCCGATCACCGTGGTCGACGCCGAGGGCCGCCGTTTCGAGCTGCCGGAAGGAACTGCGGTGGCCCTCTGTCGCTGCGGCCACTCGGAGACGAAGCCGTTCTGCGACGCGACCCACAGGCGGATCGGGTTCGTGGCCGACGACGTGTCGCCGCGGCAGGAGTCGGAGCGGGTCGACTAGAGGGAGAGCGCCATCTCGTGCTGCCTGGCGAGGCGGCGCCCGCCGGCAGCCTCCAGGCACTGGTCCTCGATGCCGCCCGCCGGGCCGTTGAGCCAGAACAGCGACGACGCGCCGGCGGCGAAGGGAGCGCGCAACAGGGAAAGACCCTCGTCGACGCTTCCCGGCTCGAAGGCGAGCAGCGGCCACGATCCGCTGCCGCTGCCGCTGCCGCTGCCGAAGACGGCGCGGCCGACCCCGTCTCCGCTGCCTGTCGAGGCGGCGAAGAGCTCTGTGCCTGCCTCCTGCATCCGGATCGCCGTCCGCACGTCTCGCTGCCACGGGGCCTCCGCCCACGGTGCCGACGGATCCGGCACGAACGCGGCCGACTCGGCCGGCGAGGCATCCGGCGGCGCCTCGAGCGTCCACACCGAGAGCCCACGGAGCCGTTCGTAGCCGAGGTCTTCGTACAGGGAGATCGCCGGAGCGTTCTGCTCGAGCACCTCGAGGCGACGACGGCGAGACGAGCGGTCACGGCCGCACGCTATCCGCCGCAGGGCTCCTGCTCGGCCCGCACCGGCCGGGGACGGCC
>DATBIN010000062.1:0-10918 GCA_036556925.1 Gaiella sp. | reverse complement strand
GCGTGCCGGGCGTTCCGCGCCACCAGCCGAGCTTGAGATGGATGGAGCCGTCGTCGTCGACGATCGCCACCGACCCACCGTCCGGCAGGGTCCCGGCCCGCACGTGCCCGCGCGGCCAGTAGAGGTGGGCGCGCAGGAGAGCGGTGCCGTCGTTGAAGCCGTCCGCTGCGCGGCCGGGCGCCACGGATTTCAGATCAAGCCGCTAGCGATCCGGCAGGTCGAGCGCGACACCACCCGACAGCGACGGCGGCCGCGGACGGCGCGGCTCGCGAACGGGTGCGCCCTCCGGAGGCTCGCCGGGGCCGCCGAGGGGATCCATCCGCGCCAGGATACGCTCGTAGCGGCCGCGTCGCAGGTCCCACCAGTCGCGGATGCGGGTGACCGCGCTCCGCCGCCGGCGACAGGGGCCGGGCCCCGCCGACGCCGGGCCGAAATGGCCCTCAGGCGACATCCCTGACGTCCTTGGCCTCGGCCAGGGCGCGGAGCTTCTTCAGGCTCTGGTGCTCGATCTGGCGAATGCGCTCGCGCGTGACGTTGAATGCGCGCCCGACCTCGTCGAGCGTGCGCGGCTGCTGCCCGTCGAGTCCGTAGCGAAGCTCGAGCACGGCGCGCTCGCGGGGCGAGAGGCTGTCGAGGATCGAGAGGAGCGCCTCACGACGGAGTGCCACCTCCGCCTGCTCGTCGGGCAGCGGCATCGACTCGTCGGTGAGGAAGTGCCCGAACTCGCTCTCCTCCTCGTCGCCGACGGGCTTCTCCAGCGAGACCGGCGTCTGCGCGCTGCGCCGGATCTGGTCGACCTCCTCGATCGTCATCTCGAGGTCGGCTGCGATCTCCGCCACCACCGGCTCGCGGGCGAGCTCGGCGCGCAGCTTCCGCTCCGAGCGGTGGATCTTGTTGAGCTTCTCGACGACGTGGACCGGCATGCGGATCGTCCGCCCCTTGTCGGCGATCGCCCGCGCCACCGCCTGGCGGATCCACCAAGTCGCGTACGTCGAGAACTTGTAGCCCTTGCGCCAGTCGAACTTCTCCGCAGCGCGGACGAGCCCGATCGTCCCCTCCTGGATGAGGTCGAGGAAGGGCAGGCCCTGGTTGCGATAGCGCTTGGCGATCGAGACGACGAGCCGCAGGTTCGCCTCGACCCTCGCCTGCTTCGCGTGGTGGTCGCCGCGCTCGATCTTCTTCGCCAGCTCCACCTCCTGCGCGGCGGTGAGAAGCGGCACCTTGCCGATGTCCTTGAGGAAGAGCTGCAGGGTATCCGTCGAGATCTCGGTCTCGGCCTCCCAGTCGCGCTCCGCCTCGGCCGACTCCCCGGCGCCGGCCTCGACGACCTCGATCTGCTCCTCGTCGAGCTGCGTGTAGAAGGCGTCGAGCTGGCCCGGGTCGAGGTCGAGCTCGTCGAGCGCGAGGGCCAGCGCGTCGGCGTCGAGCCGGCCGGATGCGCGCCCGGCCTCGAGCAGCGCGCGGGTCTCCTCCGATTCGAGCACGCCCTCGGTAGCCCGAACCGTGCCCCCCGTTTCCGCTGCGCTCAGGATCGCCCCTTTCCGTCGCGTGCGCCGTCACGGTAGCCGCCGCCGACCCGTCTCGTCAAAAGCGCCGCCCGGGACGCCGCCGGTCAGCGTTCCGCCCGCCGCAGGGCGGCGAGATAGCGCTCCGCCTCGCGCGCGAGCGGAGAGCCCGGTTCCACCGTCCGAGCCAGTCGCAGTTGGCGTCGCGCCTCCACCAGCTCCCCCGACCAGAGGAGCAGCAGCCCGAGGTGGAAGCGCACCGTCGCCGCTCGCGGGAAGCGGCGGCTGAGCGGGCCGAGCCGCGAGAACGCCTCCACCGGCCGGTTCTTGTCGAAACGGGCGACGGCCGCCGCGACCTGAGCCTCGACGTCGCCGGGATGGGCGGCGGCGTATGCGCCCAGCACCCGCGCGGCGGAGCGTTGACGGCCGAGGCGCTGCAGCGCCACGCCGTAGTAGAGCGTGCCGAGACGATCGCCTGCCCCGGCGCGCCGTTGCAGCTCCTCGTAGCGCGCCGCCGCGTCGAGGCGCTCCAGCGCTCGCGGCAGCGACATACCCGGCACGAACCGCGGGAGGCCGCGCGCGAAGCCCGGGAAGAGGAGGTTGCCGGCTGTGACCGCATACGGCGTGTCCGGCTCGGCCTCGAGCGCCGCGCGCCACGCGTCGTCTGCCCCCGGACGGCGGGCCCAGAAGAGCGCCAGGCCGAGATGGAGCTGCACGACCGCGCTCTGCGGATGCAGCCCCGCGAGCCCGGTGAGCCGGTCGACCGTCCCCTCCGGCCACGACGCCATCGCCTTGCCGACGCGGGCCTCGAGCGAGGCGTGGCGCGCGAACAGGGAGCCCGCCTGCGGCAGGCGGCCCTCTTCGTAGAGCGCGAGGCCACGACGGAGATCCTGCGCCTCGCGATCGGTGCGGACGCCCAGGTCGAGCGCGAGCGGCGGCCGGCCCGCCCGTGGTGCCGTGGCCTCCACCGGGAGCGGCTCGTGCCGCTCGGTCTGCAGCGCCGCCACGACCACGACCAGTGTCGCGGCGAGAGCCGCCGCCGCAGCCGTGGCGGCGGCGACACGGGCGCGCGGGCTCACCGGCCCCACGGTACCCTGAAGATCAGGCAGCGCAGTCGGTCAGATCGCAGCCGCGCCTTCGCAGGCTGTGCACTGAACGCTATATTCACGAAAGTAATGGCGACCTACAGGGAGTTGCTCGCCCGCGTGAAGGCCGAGATCGGGGAGATCTCGACGGTCGAGGCCTACGAGCGCAGCCGCGGCGACGGCGGCCCGCGGTTCGTCGACGTGCGGCCTCCGGACGAGTGGCAGGAGGGTCACATCCCCGGCGCCGTGCTCGCGCCGCGCAACAACCTCGAGTCCCGCATCGAGAGCCTCGTACCGGACAAGGGCGCGGAGCTCGTCGTCTACTGCGGCAGCGGCACCCGCTCGGCCTTCGCCGCGCGCGCGCTGCAGGAGCTGGGCTACGAGAACGTCGTCAACCTCGCAGGCGGCTTCGCGGACTGGAAGCGGAACGGCTACGAGTTCACGACGCCGAAGACCCTCTCGCCGGCGCAGCGCACGCGGTATGCGCGCCACCTGATGATCCCCGAGGTCGGGGAGGAGGGCCAGCAGAAGCTGCTCGAGGCACGGATGCTCCTCATCGGGGCGGGCGGCCTGGGCTCGCCGGCGTCCCTCTACCTCGCGGCCGCCGGTGTCGGCACGCTCGGCGTCGTCGACGCCGACGTCGTCGACGACTCCAACCTGCAGCGTCAGATCGTGCACTCCACGGACCGGCTCGGCGAGCCGAAGGTGCTGTCGGCGAAGCGGACGATCGAGGCGCTGAACCCCGACGTGAACGTCGTCCCCTTCCAGGAGCGCCTGACGTCCGAGAACGTCGAGCGGATCCTCGCCCACGGCTGGGACGTGATCGTCGACGGTGCCGACAACTTCCCGACCCGGTACCTCGTCAACGACGCCTCCGTGTGGCACGGCGTCCCGGTCGTGCACGGGTCGATCTATCGCTTCGAGGGGCAGGTGACCGTGTTCGACCCCGGCGCCGGCCCCTGCTACCGCTGCCTCTACCCCGCGCCGCCGCCGCCCGAGCTCGCGCCCAGCTGCGCCGAGGGCGGCGTGCTCGGCGTGCTGCCCGGGATCGTCGGCTCGCTGCAGGCCAGCGAGGCGCTGAAGCTCGTCCTCGGCGCCGGCGACACGCTCACCGGCCGGCTGCTCCTCTTCGACGCGCTGCACACGACGTTCGACGAGGTGTCGGTGCGCAAGGACCCGGCGTGCCCGGTCTGCGGCACGCATCCCACGATCACCGACTACGTCGACTACGTCGAGTTCTGCGCAGGCCCCGCGACGCACAGCCAGGCGGCGGCCGGGGAGGTGCACGCGTGACCTTCGTCCGGATTCCCCCCACGCTCCGAGGCGAGGCGGGCGGCGAGCGCCAGGTGGAGGTGTCGGGCACGACCGTGCGCGAGGCGCTCGAGAACCTCGCCGAGCGGTACCCGGCGCTGGGCGAGCACATCTTCGCGAACGGCGAGATCGCGTCGTTCGTCAACGTCTACCTCGGCGGCGAGGACGTGCGCACGCTCGACGGTCTGGAGACCGCCGTCGGCGAGGGCTCCACGGTGATCCTGCTGCCCGCGATGGCCGGCGGCACACCCGAGACGCCCGAGCCGTGCGCGCCTGCCGCGGCCACGTCCGTGCTCGACCTGATCGGGCAGACACCGCTCGTCGAGCTCGCACGCTTCCTCCCCAAGCCGGGCGTGAGGCTCTACGCCAAGCTGGAGGGGGCGAACCCGTCCGGGTCGATCAAGGACCGGGTCGCGAAGTCGATGATCGAGGCCGCCGAGGCCTCCGGCGAGCTGCAGCCCGGCCGCCAGCTGCTCGAGCCGACGTCGGGCAACACGGGAATCTCGCTGGCGATGGTGGCCAAGCTCAAGGGCTACCCGCTGACGTGCGTGATCCCGGAGAACGCGACGGCGGAGCGGAAGCGCCTGCTCAAGCTGTACGGCGCGGAGCTCGTGCTCTCGCCCGGCGAGGAGGGCTCGAACGGCGCCGTCCGCGTGGCGCTCGAGCTCGCCGAGCGGGACCCCCGCTTCTACATGCCCTTCCAGTACGCGAATGCGGCGAACCCGCGGGCGCACTACGAGGGCACCGGCGCGGAGATCGCCGAGGCGCTCGACCGCGTGGACGTGCTCGTGGCCGGCCTCGGCACGGGCGGCACGCTGATGGGCACGGGCGAGCGCCTGCGCGAGTCGTTCCCCGAGGTCGTCGTGGCGGCGGCGGAGCCGCTGCCAGGCGACCCCGTGATGGGGCTGCGCTCTCTCGCAGACGGCTACGTGCCGCCGATCCTGGACGTGGCCAAGCTCGACCGGAAGGTGCTCGTCTCGAACGAGGACTCGATCCGGGCCGTACGCGCGCTGCTCGACCTGGAGGGCATCTTCGCCGGCGTGTCGTGCGGCGCCGTGCTGCACGTCGCCGCGAAGCTCGCCGAGGAGCTGGACGAGGGCGTGATCGTCACCGTCCTCGCGGACGGCGGCTGGAAGTACCTCTCCGCCGACTTCTGGGACGCGGGCACCGACGAGGAGGTCGGTCTCGCCATGGAGCGCACCGTCTGGTGGTAGTGCCCGCCGCGACGCGCCGGGCACTGAGAGAGCACGCCGAGGCGGAAGCGCCCAACGAGGCCTGCGGTCTTCTCCTCGTCCGCGACGGGGTGGCGGAGCGCTACCTCCCGGGCGTGAACGACTCGCCCTCGCCCTACCGCTTCCACCTGCGCATGGAGGATCCCGAGGCGTGGTTCCTCGAGGACGAGGGCTACGAGCTCGCCGTCTTCCACTCGCACCTGTCCTCGCCGCCGCGGCCCTCCCGCACCGACGTGGAGCACGTCGGCCTCTGGGCCGGCAAGCCCTACGTGATCTACACCCTGCGCACCGACGAGCTCGCCGCCTGGCGGATCGCCGACGGACGCATCGAGCCGCTCGAGCTCACCGCTTCCTGAAGCGGGCCTGCTCGCCGCGTGGCCGGGCCCCCCGAGCCCGGCCTTGCGGCGTCAAGCCTCTAGCCGACCTCGAGCGTCCCGCGCATCGAGCTTGCGTGCGGGTCGCAGACGAAGGTGTACGTGCCGTTCTGCAGCGTGACCTCGAACGTCTCCGTACCGGTCCCGCCCACGTCGGTCGCCACGTCGACGCCGCCCGGGCCGGTGAGATGGAAGTTGTGGCTGGCGGACTGGTCGTCGACCGTGAGCGTGTAGGTTCCCGGCGCGGCGGAGGCCTGCTCGACAGAGATGTCGAAGCCCGGGCCGACGGAGCCGGAGAGCGAGGCGTCGCCTCCGCTCGCCGACGTCTCCGTGGTGGTCGTCTCTCCGCTGGATTCGTCGGAGCCTCCGCACCCCGCGACGGCGAGTGCCGCCACCGCGAGCGCGACGGCCAGAACCTGACGTCTCATCGCGCGTCCTCTCACTTGATCGTGAAGCTCCCGCGCATCCCGTCGCTGTGCGGGTCGCAGACGAAGCTGTACGTGCCCTTCTTCAGCGTGACGAGGAACGAGCGGGAGCCCGTCGTGCTCACGCCCGTGGCGATGCGCTTGACGGCCTTCTTCGTCTTCGCGTCGACGCCCGCGACCTCCTTGCCGCCCGGGCCGCGCAGGTGGAAGTTGTGCTGCGAGCCGCGGTCGGTGATCACGAGCATGACCTTGCCCGCCGCCTTCGGCTTCACGGGCATGGAGATCGTGAAGCTCGGGCCCACCGTGCCGCGGACGGTCGGTGTCGCGGCGACGGCCGGGAGAGCTGCGAGCAGTGCAACTGCGGCCGAGACGGCCAAGGCGATGCGCATCGTCGTCCTCGCTCCTTTGCGTCGGTTTCAGGGAGAACACCCTGAGGTTCGCGACTCGTGGAGGATCGGATTTCAGACGTCGACGCGCACGCCGTCGGCAGCGGAGCGGTAGAGGGCCTCGATCGCACGGGCCTGTCCCGCCGCGTCCTGCCGGCCGAGGAGCGGTGGCGCGTCGCCCGCGACCGCGTCCGCCATGTTCTCGAGCTCGAGCGTGTAGGAGTTCCCTCGGGGCATCCCGAGCACCTCGACGTCTCCGTCGCGGACGATCTGCACGTCGCCCGGCCAGTCGACGCGGAACGGCGACTCCACGACGAGGACGGCCTCCTCGCCCACCACCTCGAGGCGCTGCCGCTCGGGCGCGACGAACGAGGCCTCGAACTGGGAGACGACGTCGCCGTCGTGGCGCATCGTCCCGTGGAACGCCATGTCGACGCCCGTCGTGCCGACGACCTGCTCGCCGCGAACGTGCAGCGGCTCCCCGGCGATCAGCCGCGCGCCGCTGACGCAATAGCAGCCGACGTCCATGAGCGCTCCGCCGTCGAGCGCCGGCAGCGCGCGGACGTTGCCGAGATCGTCGAGCGGGAACGTGAACGTCGCCTTCACGGCGCGCACGCGGCCGACGGCCCCGCCTTGCACGAGCTCCTCGACGCGCCGCGTCTGCGAATGGTGGCGGTACATGAAGGCCTCCATGAGCACGAGCCCCGCGGCGTCGGCGGCATCCCAGGCCTCCTCCACCTCGTGTGCGCGCCGCGTGTAGGGCTTCTCGCAGAGGACGTGCTTGCCGGCTCCGAGCGCGTGCAGCGTCCACTCGTGGTGGAGCGAGTTGGGCAGCGAGACGTAGACCGCGTCGACGTCCGGGTCCTCCAGCAGTGCCTCGTAGGAGCCGTGCGCGCGCGGGATCCCCTTCTCCCGGGCGTACGCCTCGGCCCGCGACAGCTCGCGGCTGCCGACGGCCGCGATCTCGACCTTCGCGGTCTCCGCAGCACCGGCGAGGATCTCGTCGTTGATGTGCGCCGTCGAGAGGAGCCCGAGTCTCACGGTCGCTCCGCCGACGCCGCCCGGGCCTGGCCCGGCGCGGGTCCGTCGTCGTGCCCTCGCACGGTCTCGCTCGAGCCGGTGGCGGCGCTCACAGGTACGTCACCGCGTCGGCGACGACGGCGGAGCGGCCGCGGAGGAAGTCGAAGTCGCAGCCCTCGTTCGCCTGGAGCACGTGCTCAGCGTGCAGGAGCCGGTACCCGCGCGTGTCGCCTCGCTCCGGGGGCGTCCAGGCTGCGCGGCGCGCGGCGAGCTCCGCCTCGTCGACGAGGAGGTCGAGACGGCGTCCCGCCACGTCGAGCCGGATCAGGTCGTTGTCGCGGACCAGGGCGAGGGGACCGCCGACGGCCGACTCCGGAGCGACGTGCAGCACCACCGCGCCGTAGGAGGTGCCGCTCATGCGGGCGTCGGAGATGCGCAGCAGGTCCGTCACACCGCGTTCGAGGAGCTTCGTGGGAATCGGCAAGTGGCCCCACTCTGGCATACCGGGCGCGCCGACCGGGCCGGCGTGGCGCAGGATCATCACCGTCCGCTCGTCGCACTCGAGAGCCGGATCCTCGACGCGGGCGGCGAGGTCGTGAATGTCCTCGAACACCAGCGCCCGTCCCTCGTGCTGGAGGAGCCGCGGGTCGGCGGCGGTGATCTTCATCACGGCGCCGTCCGGGCAGAGGCTCCCGTGGAGCACGACGAGCGCGCCGCCGGTGTCGAGCGGGTCGTCCGCGGGCCGGATCACGGTCGGATCGACGATCTCCGCGCCGGCGATGTTCTCGCCCACCGTCGTCCCGGAGACCGTGACGGCGTCGAGGTGCAGGAGGTCCTCGATCTGGGCCATGACCGCCGGCACGCCTCCGGCGTAGAAGAAGTCCTCCATCAGGAACCGGCCGGCCGGCTTCAGGTCGACGAGCCACGGCGTCGACGCGCAGAGCTCGTCGAAGAGGGTCAGCTCGAGCTCGACGCCGACACGGCCCGCATAGGCGATGAGGTGGATGACGGCGTTGGTCGAGCCCGAGATCGCATGCAGGACCCGGATCGCGTTCTCGAACGCCTCGCGTGTGAGGATCTGCGACGGCCGCAGGTCGCGCTCCACGAGCTCCACGATCTGCCGCCCGCAGGCCTCCGCCAGGTGCCGTCGCCGGGAGTCGACCGCCGGGATGGCCGCACCGCCGGGCAGCGTGAGGCCGAGCGCCTCGGTCACGCAGGCCATCGTGGAGGCGGTCCCCATGGTCATGCAGTGGCCGTTCGAGCGCGACATCGAGTTCTCGATCTCGACCCAGTCGGCTTCCGTGATGCGCCCGGCCCGCAGCTCCTCGTGGTAGTGCCAGCAGTCGCTGCACGAGCCGATCTCCTTCCCCCGCCAGTGCCCGTTCAGCATCGGGCCGCCGGTGACGACGATCGAGGGGATGTCCGCGCTCGCGGCCCCGAGGATGCTGGCGGGATTCGTCTTGTCGCACCCCGTCAGCAGCACGACGCCGTCGAGCGGATACGACCGGATGGACTCCTCGACGTCCATCGCCATGAGATTGCGGTACAGCATCGTCGTCGGCTTCATGAGCGACTCGCCGAGCGACAGCACGGGAAACTCGAGGGGGAACCCGCCGGCCTGCAGGACCCCGCGCTTGACCGACTCGGCGAGGCCGCGCAGGTGCACGTTGCAGTTGACGAGCTCGCTCCAGCTGTTGCAGATGCCGATCAGGGGACGCCCGCGGAACGCCTCGTCGGGGACACCCGACGACTTGAGCCACGACCGGTGCAGGAAGCCGTCGAGGTCGCGCCGGTCCATCCACTCGGCGCTACGGCGGCGTCGATCCCCCCCGTTGCTCGGGACATTCGTCATGGGACGCGGCTTCCTCTCGTCGGCGCTGCTACGGGACGGCGGGCACTGCTCAGAAGACGTATCATATTATGATTGTGGACACGACCAGGCACCGTCCCCCGACGGCAGGAAGGGCCTCGGCGGACCCGGGTCGTAGAATCGTCGCCATGCGGCAGCGATACGCATGACGAAGTCGATGACGTATCCGCGCCGCGGCCTGCACGGCGAGGTGGTGCACACGATCGGCCTGCAGATCGTCAGCGGCGAGCTGCAGCCGGGCGATCCGTTGCCGCCGGAGGACGAGCTGACCGCCGACCTCGCGGTGAGCCGCACCGTCCTCAGGGAGGCCGTGCGGGTGCTCGCGGCCAAGGGGCTCGTGCAGGCGCGACCGAAGACCGGCACCCGCGTTCGCCCGAGGTCGGAGTGGAACATCGTCGACCCCGACGTTCTGAGCTGGCGCGCCGAGGCGAGCGAGGACCACGAGCTGTACACCGAGGTGACCGAGGTGCGCCTGGCGATCGAGCCGTTCGCGGCACGCCTCGCCGCCACGCGTGCGACCGAGGAGGAGGTCGCCGGGATCGCGGAGGCGTACGCGGCGATGGAGGCGGGGGTGAGCGACCAGGCCGCGTACCTCGCGGCCGACCTGCTCTTCCACCACCGCATCCTCGTCGCCTCGCACAACGAGCTGCTCGGCCACGTCGGCGACGTCCTGCGCGTCGTCCTCCGCCAGACGTTCCAGTTCACGACGACATTCAATACGTCCAGGCGGCGTGCGCTGCCTCTGCACCGCGCCATCCTCGACGGCATCGCCGCGCACGACGAGGAGGCGGCCGAGCAGGCGACCCGCACCCTGATCGCCGACACGGCTGCCAACATCCGCCGCGCCGAGCCCAAGCGTCGGCGAAAGCGCCACTAGCGGCGTCATGTGAGACCCGTGGCGCCCGGCCGCGCAGCAGACGGCTGCAGGGGTTTGACCGGCTGGCAGACTCATCGCGCCTCCGCCCGTGAGGCGTCGAGCTCGAAGGGGACGAGTCGCTCCGGCACGACGACGTCGATGCGTCCCGCGGCCGCCTCCACCGCCGTCGCCGGCGACACCGTGTTGCCGTCGAAGCCGTCCCAGTGGTGCGGCACGAGCCGCTGCGCCCCGGCGGCCAGCGCGAGCTCGACCGCCTCTGCAGCGTCCAGGTTCCCGACGATGCCCCGCGACTCGCGGAGCGCGTCGCGGCCGTTGATCGGCAGCAGCGCGACCTCGATGTCGAGCGGCAGCAGGGCGGACAGAAGCTCGTCCGTGACGATCGTGTCACCGGCGTGATAGAGGCGCGACGCGCCTCCGACGACGTAGCCGACGAACCGCGGCCCTGCCCCGAGCGAGCTGCCGTCACCGTAGGCGTCCTCCATCGTCACGCCGTGGAACGCAGGGACGACCCGCACGCTCACTCCTCCCAGGTCGAGCGAGTCGCCCGGCCGCACACCGACGACCCTCGACTCCTCGACCATGTCACCCAGGAGCGCGGCGATCGACGCCGGGAGGACGACGGACGCGGAGGGCGAGCGCGCGAGCACCTCGGGGAGGAACGGCAGATCGAGGTGGTCGAGATGCTCGTGGGTGATCAGGACCCAGTCGATCCCCTCGGCGGCTACCTCGACCGCCGGCGTCGACGCAAGCCGCAGCTCGTGCGGGCTCACCCACGGATCGACGACGAGCGAGACGTTCCCGATGTCGAGCCGGAAGCCTGCCTGCCCGAGCCA
>DATBIN010000061.1:0-18861 GCA_036556925.1 Gaiella sp. | reverse complement strand
CCGGCCGGGGCCCCGGCCGGCGGGCACGACCATGCCGCCGCAGCGGCCGCAGTGGACGGCGTGCGGGACGTCACGGCGCGGCGGGGGCGCCGGGCAGACCCGAGCGCGCGCCCTCTGTCGTCGACGCCGACGAAGCGCTCGACCCTCTTCGGGTGCGCGCCGGCGCGCTGAACGGGCTTGTGTTCGATGAACACAAGCCCGTGGCGGCGATCGTCTAGGGTCGGGCAGTGCAGCCCGCCCCGCGAAAATCGACCTTCTCGATCTGTGCAGCCGACCCCGCTACCGGCGAGGTCGGCTGCGCCGTGCAGTCGAAGTACTTCGCCGTTGGCACCGTCGTCCCGTGGGCACGCGCCGGCGTCGGCGCGGTCGCGACACAGGCGGCGGGCGTGGCCGTGTACGGACCCCGGGTGCTCGAGCGGGTGGCCGCCGGCGACGCGCCGGAGGCTGCGCTCGCGACCGTGCTCGAGGACGACGCGGAGCGCGAGACGCGGCAGCTCGGAGCGGTGGCGGCGGACGGCCGTGCCGCCGCGCACACCGGGTCGTCCTGCCTTGCCTGGGCCGGCCACCGGGTGGGGGACGGCTACGCGGTACAGGGCAACATCCTCGCCGGGGAGGCCGTCGTCTCGGAGATGGAGCGCGCGTACCTCGCTGCGCGGGGCACGCTGGCCGAGCGGCTCGTCGCCGCGCTCGAGGCCGGTCAGGAGGCCGGCGGCGACGCGCGCGGGCAGCAGTCGGCCGCCGTGCTCGTGGAGCGGGTGGGCGCCGCAGCCGAGAGCAGGGAGGGGCTCGATCGCGTCTGCGACCTGCGCGTGGACGACCACGCGGCGCCGATCGCCGAGCTCCGCAGGCTGCTCGGCATCCACCTCGTGTGGGACGCGCTGCGCCGCGCGACGGCGTTCTATGCGCCCGGACGGTACGCGGAGGGCGCCGCGCTGCTCGTGGAGGCGCTCGCGCGCCACGGGGAGGACGCCGCGCTGCTGTACGACCTCGCCTGCTTCGAGTGCCTCTCCGGCGACACCGAGTCCGCCCTTCCGCACGTGCGGCGGGCGATCGAGCTCGATCCGGGGATGCTCCGGTCGGTGCGCGCGGACACCGACTTCGCCGCCCTGCGCGACAACCCCGCGTTCCGCTCGCTCGCGGACGAGTCCTAGAGGCTTGCGAAATCCGTGGCGTCCGGCCGCGCAGCGGACGGATTCCGGACGCGTCGGCAACTCCTAGCGTCGCGCGCCCTCAGCCGTGCAGCGCATGGGCGCGGTCGGTGATCCAGATGAGCGGGCTGCGCAGCCCTTCGGGCGGGCTCTCCGTGGAGAGCGTGCCGAACACGAGGCGCACCCAGCGCCCGGCGGCGAGGGCCCCGGGCGCGGAGATGGTGGCGCTCCAGCGCCCGCCCGGCTCGAGCACCGACGGCGGTGCCGGGACGATCGAGCGCGCGCGGCGCAGCCCGGGCAGGTCGCCGCCTTCGTTGCGCCGCTCGAGCTCGGCCATCTGACCGGTTGCGAAGAGCATGAGCCCGAACGTCTCGGTGCCCGGCGGCTTCGCGAGCGACCAGGCCACGCCCGAGTCGTTGCGGATGGCCACGTCGGCCTGCCAGCCGTCGGAGGTGACGACCAGGCGGCGCACCTCGAAGACGAGCCCCGGACCGGTGGCAGGGGCCCGCTCCACCCAGCCGAGGTCGGCCTGCTGGGGAGGCGCCGGCGACGCCGACGGCACCTGCTGCGCCCCGGAGGCGCAACCGGCCAGGAGAGCGGCGAGGACGGCGACGACGGCCACTCGGGGGAGCGCCTGCATGCGGCGCATGGTCGCACAGGGGTGTGGGTATGCTCGCGGCCCCGTGGACCTCTACGAGTACCAGGGCAAGGAGCTCTTCCGGCGCGTGGGCATCCCCGTCTCGGACGGTCGGCTGGCCTCGAACCCGCTCGAGGCCCGCGAGGCGGCACAGCAGCTCGGCGGCGGCCCCGTCGTCGTCAAGGCCCAGGTCTTGACGGGCGGTCGCGGCAAGGCGGGTGGGATCAAGCTCGCCGCGTCACCCCCCGAGGCCGAGGCGCGCGCGAAGGAGATCCTCGGGCTCGACATCCGCGGCCACGTCGTGCGCAAGCTCTGGATCGAGCGGGCCTCGGACATCGCCAAGGAGTACTACCTCTCGCTCACCTTCGACCGCGGCGAGCGCAAGCCGCTCTTCATGTTCACCACCAAGGGAGGCGTGGACATCGAGGAGGTCGCCGCGACGATGCCCGAGGCGCTCGTCCGCCTGCACGTCGATCCTCTCGAGGGCTTCCATCCGTGGCAGGCCCGCCGCCTCGTGTACGCGGCGGGGATCGAGGAGCCCTCCGAGCAGAAGCAGATCGCCGCGATCGTGTCGAAGCTGTACGAGGCGTTCACGCGCTTCGACGCGATGCTGTGCGAGGTGAATCCGCTCATCGTCACTCCCGACGGCGAGGTGAAGGCGCTCGACTCGAAGTTCACCGTGGACGACAACGCGCTCTACCGCCATCCGGACGTGGCCGAGATGCGCGATCTCTCCGCCACCGACCCGCTCGAGGCGCTCGCGCGGGAGAAGGGCGTCACCTACGTGAAGCTCGACGGGGAGGTCGGCGTGCTCGGGAACGGTGCCGGGCTCACCATGTCGACGGTCGACGTCGTCACCTTCGCGGGTGGCCGCCCCGCGAACTTCTGCGACCTCGGCGGCGGCGGCGACGCGCAGGGCGTGGTCGACGCGCTGCAGGTGATCACGCGCGACGAGCAGGTGCGCGCGATCTTCTTCAACATCTTCGGAGGCATCACCCGGTGCGACGAGGTCGCCCGCGGCATCCTGCAGGCGCTCGAGACGATGGCCATCGAGCTGCCTGTGGTCGTCCGGCTGGACGGCACGAACGCGGACGAGGGGCGCGCCATCCTCGCCGAGGCGGCGCCGGCCAACCTCCACGTGGAGCCCACCATGCTGGACGCCGCTCGCAAGGCCGTGGAGCTCTCATGAGCTGGCCTTGGTCAGCCCGTCCTTCGCAAGTCCGGGATCTGCGGGAGTGGTGACGTGACCGACGCCTGGTCCGAGCGGGCTGCGCTGTACGTCGAGTCCGACGCCCACCGCGAGGGCGAGGACCTCGACACGCTCGTGGCGTGGGCCGCGGGCGCCCGCACCGCGCTCGACGTCGCCACGGGCGGCGGACACGTCGCGCGGCGTCTCCGTGAGTCGGGCCTCGAGGTCGTCACGTGCGACCCCGCGCCGGGCATGCAGCCCGACGTCGTCTGCCGTGCCGAGGAGCTTCCCTTCGCCGACGCGAGCTTCGACGTGGTCGCCTGCCGCACGGCCCCCCACCACTTCGCCGACGTGCGTGCCGCCGTGCGTGAGATGGCGCGCGTCGCGGCCGGCCGCGTCCTGATCGTCGACACGATCTTCATGGGCGACGAGGCAGAGGAGGCCGAGCGCCTGCGCGACCACTCGCACGTGCGCAACTACTCGGACGCCGAGTGGCGCGAGCTCGTCGACGATGCCGGGCTCGGGCTCGACGACGTCCGCTTCTTCGCGCACCCGATGGACTACGCGGCCTGGCTCCGGCGCACGGGCTGCGAGGGGGAGGAGGCCGAGCGGGTCACCCGGCTGCTCGGGGACCGGGTCGCCGAGGGTCGCCTGACGCTGGACAAGATCGCGATCAAGGCCGTCAAGGGCAGCTGATGGCGATCATCGTCGACACGGACACGCGCCTCGTCGTCCAGGGGCTGACCGGCTCCGAGGGACGCTTCCACGGTCTCAGGAATCGCGCCTACGGGACGAACCTCGTGGCGGGCGTTACCCCGGGCAAGGGCGGGCAGGACGTCGAGGGTGTCCCCGTCTTCGACACCGTCGCCGAGGCGGTGCTCGAGACGGGCGCGAACACGTCGATGGTGTTCGTCCCGGCGCCGTTCGCGGCGGACGCCGTCTACGAGGCGGTGGACGCGGGCGTGCACACGGTGGTCGCGATCACCGAGCACATCCCGGCGCACGAGATGCTCCGACTGAAGGCCTACGTGGACGTGCGCCGCGTGACGGTGATCGGCCCCAACTGCCCCGGCGCCCTGTCGCCCGGCAAGGCGAACGTGGGCATCATCCCGGCGGAGATCTTCCGGGAGGGCTCGATCGGGCTCGTCTCCCGCTCGGGGACGCTGACGTACCAGATCGGTCACGAGCTCACGCAGATGGGGCTGGGCAACTCGACGATCGTGGGCATCGGCGGCGATCCGGTGGTCGGCTCCTCGTTCATCGACGTCCTGCGCCGCTTCGAGGCCGACCCCGAGACCGAGTACGTGGTCCTGGTCGGCGAGATCGGCGGCGACGAGGAGGAGAAGGCGGCCGCGTTCATCGAGGCGGAGATGCGCAAGCCGGTCGTCGGGTACATCGCAGGCTTCACGGCGCCCCCGGGGAAGACGATGGGTCACGCGGGCGCGATCATCTCCGGCTCGTCGGGCACCGCCCAGGCGAAGAAGGACGCCCTCGAGGCGCGCGGGATCCGCGTCGGCACGACGCCGACCGAGACGGCCGAGCTCGTGGCCGAGCTCGCGCGGGCGTAGGGGCGAGCCATATCTCGCCCCTACGACGGGGAAGGCGACGAGACTTTGTCCTCGCCTTCAAGCGCGCCTAGCGCGGCGCGGCCCAGTCCGACGGGACGTCCGAGCCGCCCTCTTCCGACCAGCGCGGCCCGAACCGTGCGAGCGTCGGGTTCGGCACGAGCTTGCCGGCGACGACGGCCTCGCCCTGGCGGAACTCCGCCGCGAGTGCGAGCAGGGGCTGGGGGACGAAGGAGAAGGTCTCCGAGATCAGCGCGAGATCGAAGCGCGAGTTCATCCGCATGAGCACGAGGTTGTCGCACTGCGAGACGACGTTCTCGTGCACCTTCTGTGGACGCTGCGTCGCGACGAGCAGGACGAGCCCGAACTTGCGTCCCTCGCCGGCGATGCGCACCGCGTGCTCGGTGGCCATGGCCGTGAGCGGGTCCTCCGGCCGCGCAGGGCAGACGTTGTGCGCCTCGTCGATCACGATCAGCACCGGCTCGCGGGCGCTGCGGCGGCGCCAGAGGGCGGCGAGCATGGCCTCGGCGGCGACCGCCTGCTCCTCGCGGGTGCCGAGCGACCCGAGGTCGGCGACGACGCACCGCGGCCCGCCCGGCTGCACGAGCTCCTCGAGCGAGCCGGCATCGGCTCCCGACCACACCTGCCAGCGGTCGACACGCAGGTTGCGCGCGCGAACGCCGAGCGAGTGCAACGGGTCGGGATGCGCCCACATGCGGTCGACCGTCTCGCGCACGGAATCGCCGAGGAGCGTGTCGGCACGCTCGAGCGCCTCGTCGAGCGCGGCGTACTCGTCGCGGTCTGCGATCGGGTCCAGGCGCAGCACCGCCGCCTGCTCCTCGGCGTCGAAGTCCCGGAAGCGGACGTGGAGCCGGTCGGGGCCGTCCTCGCCGGCGCGGCGCACCTCGATGCCCTCGGTGGCGGCCGCGTAGCGGCCGCGAGCGCCGTCGTCGGCGTCCTCGCGCAGCTCGCCGAGGCGCACGAAATCCGAGTTCGGGTCGAGGATCACGAGCCGGAGCGAGGTCTCGACAAGCAGGCGCTCGAGCAGCGTGCCGAGGGCGTACGTCTTGCCCGAGCCCGACTGGCCGCAGAGGAAGGTGTGGCGGTCGAACGCGCCGGCGTCGAGCCCGAGCTCGATCCCGGGCGCGAGCGCCAGCGTCCCGACGCGGAGCTGTGCTCGCCGCGGGCGCACCCGCTCGAGCCAGGCGGCAACCTCGGCGGGGCTCGCAACGCGCGGCCGGGCCTCGTGGAAGGGGGCGTCGGCCCCGTCGAGGACGCGACCCTCGACGCGAGCCTGCAGCGAGCCCGATGCGTCCGGCGCCGCAAGCTCGATGGTCGTCACCTGACCGAGGCGCTCGCCCGCGGAGTGGTCGAGGACGACGTAGCCACCCGTGCGTACGTCGAGCCCGTCGGGTGACACGAGGTACGAGAAGGAGCGTCCGTCGACCGAGGTCGCCAGCGCCTCGCCGTGCTCGGAGGGCGGCATCGTCGCCAGCCTACCGCTCGCCCGGTCTCCGAGCGGGGCGTCTCAGGCTCCGGCGGTCGCCCGCGGCGGACATGCCCTCACTCTGACACCGGCCACGTCTGCTGGGGGCGTGGCCTCACTCTGACACCGGCCACGTCCATCGCGGGCGTGGGCCGGCACACCAATAGGCTGATCCCATGGAGATCCGGAGCCTCGAGTCGGCGGAGGCGTTCACGACGAAGGACGGGTCGACCATCCGGGAGCTCCTCGGCCTGCCCACGTCGTCGCTCGTCCGCAACCAGAGCCTCGCCGAGGCGGCCCTCCGCCCGGCGCAGGCGACCGAGCGTCACTACCACCGCGACTCGGAGGAGATCTACTTCCTGCTCGAGGGGACCGCGCAGATGGAGGTGGACGGTGAGAAGCGGGACGTCAGCCCGGGCGACGCGATCCTCATCCCGCCCGGTGCCTGGCACGAGATCACCGCCGGCCCGGAGGGTGTGCGCTTCCTTTGCATGTGCGCGCCGCCCTACCGTCACGACGACACGTTCTTCGCCTAGCCGTGGCCCCGAGCTGCACAGACGTCGGCAGGCAGGCGCGATTGTAGGGGCGAGATACATCTCGCCCCTGCGGTGACGTTGCTGCCGACCGCCGCATCAGACACGTGCCCACGCACGCTTCGCCGGTCCTTTGAGGCACGTCGGCTTCGTGCGGTTGTAGGGGCGAGACATGTCTCGCCCCTACGGGCCGTGATGTCGAGCGCCGCACCCCGCGACCATCCCAGACGGCGGCGGCCTGCCGCGCGGGAGGGAGCGGCAGGGGTCTGACCCCTTGGGATCTGACCCCCGACGTTCGCGCTAGATCTTGCGGCGGGGCCTCGTCGGGCCCCACTTCGACCTGCCGCGGCGCGACGAGTACACGAGCCGCGGTGCGGCCGTGCGCATGCCGGTGCTCGCGAACGTCTCGTGATGGCCGTTCAGGCGCGCGACGCGGCTCATGTCGGCCTGCTGCTCGGGCAGCACGAACGTGACGCCGGTGCCGGAGCGTCCGGCGCGGCCGGTGCGGCCGACCCGGTGCGTGTAGGACTTGCCGTCCTCGGGCGGGTCGAAGTTGATCACGTGCGTGATGTCCGAGAGGTCGAGGCCGCGGGCGGCGACGTCCGTCGCGATCAGCGTCTTGACGCGGCCGTCCGCGAAGCGGGCGAGCGCGCGCTCGCGCTGGGACTGGTTCAGGTCCCCGTGCATCGCGACGGCGTCCACGCCGTGACGGGCGAGACGCGAGCGCAGCCGGTCGGCGCCGCGCTTGGTGCGTACGAAGACGAGTGCCACGCCCTGCTCGGCCTCGAGCAGCTCGACGAGCGTCTCCACCTTCGTCTCGGCGGTGACCGGGACGAAGCGGTGCTCGACCTCGCCCGGGGAGGTGTGGTGGTGGAGCTCCGCCTCCACGCGGACCGGGCTCTGCGTGTAGGCGTGGGCGAGCTCGCCGACGGCGCCGTCGAGCGTCGCGGAGAAGAACATGGTCTGGCGCTCGCTCGGCAGGAGCCGGACGATGCGGTCGACCTGCGGCTTGAAGCCCATGTCCAGCATGCGGTCGGCCTCGTCGAGGACGAGGATCGACACGGCGCTCAGGTCGACGAGGCGCCGGTCGACGAGGTCCTGCAGGCGTCCCGGCGTGGCCACGAGCACGTGCGCGTCGCGGGCCTTCGCCGCCTGGCTGCGAATGGGGACGCCGCCGTAGACGACGGCCGTCGCCAGGCCACGCGAGGGCGCCAGCGACTCGAGCTCGCCGTGCACCTGGACGGCGAGCTCGCGCGTGGGCACGAGCACCAGCGCGCCCGGCCGCTTCGCGCCGGCGCTGATCCGCTCGACGATGGGCAGCGCGAACGCGAGCGTCTTGCCCGAGCCGGTCGGCGACTTCGCGAGCACATCCTGCCCGGCGAGTGCCGCCGGGATGGCCCGGGACTGGATCTGGAAGGGAAACTCGAGGCCGCGCGCCTCGAGCGCGCGGACGACGTCTGCGCTCAGCCCGAGCGCAGCGAACGACTGTTGATGCATGTAGGTGATCGACTCCTGGATTCGTTGGTGTCGAGACCGTGACTTGCGCCCGAAACCATCCGCAGAGGAGTCGAAACAAGCGAGATCTCACGGGCGGACCGCGTCCGCGCCTGCTCTCACGGTAGCAGTAGATGCGCCGGTAGGCTCACATCGTGGCTCCGATCTCTTTTGCGCGCGGCGCGCCGTCACCGGAATGCCTCGACACGGCGCTCATGGCTCGGTGCGCGGAGGCTGCGCTCGCGCGTGACGGCGCCACCATCCTCGCCTACGGCGCGGGCGGCGGCTACGGGCCGTTGCGGGAGCTCCTCGCCGAGCGGCACGGGGTCGCGCAGGATCGGGTCTTCCTGACGACGGGAGGACTCCAGGGCTTCGTCTTCTTCGCCGCTGCGCAGCTCCAGCTCAAGCCGGGTCGCGTCCTCGTCGAGGGGCCCACCTACGACCGCCCGCTGAAGGTGCTCGGCTGGCACGGGGCGGAGGTGGTGTCCCTGCCGATGGACGACGAAGGTCTCGACCTCGACGCGCTCGAGGCGGAGCTCCGGCGCGGCGGCGACATCTCCTTCCTCTACACGATCCCGACCTTCCAGAACCCGAGCGGCCGCACGCTCGGAGTGGAGCGCCGTACCCGCCTCGCCGAGCTCGCCGAGACCCACGGCCTCGACGTGCTCGAGGACGACCCCTACGGCCTCGTCCGTTACGAGGGGGAGGCGCCACCGTCGCTGCACTCGCTGGACGGCGGCCGCCGTGTGGCGTTCACCTCGTCGTTCTCGAAGACGGTCGCTCCCGGCCTGCGCGTCGGCTACTTCGTCGTGCCCGAGGAGCTGCGCGCGGCGTACGAGGAGCGTGCCGTGTCCACGTACATCTCGCCGCCGCTGCTCACGCAGGCGATCGTCCACGAGGTCTTCGCGAGCGGCGCCTTCGAGCCCAACCTCGAGCGGATCTGCGGCCTGCTGCGGGCCCGGCGGGACTCCATGCTCTCGGCCCTCGAGCGCGAGATGCCCGAGGGCGTCTCCTGGAGCCGGCCCGAGGGCGGCTACTTCGTCTGGCTCGACTTCGGCGACGGCGTGGACTCCGCCGCGCTGCTCGCGCGCGCGACGGACGCCGGCGTCACGTTCGTGCGGGGCAGCGACTTCTTCCCCGTCGGTGCCGACGGTGCGAGCTCGGCCCGCTTCGCCTTCAGCTACGAGTCGCCGGAACGGATCGCCGAGGGCGTCGCGATCCTGGCCTCGCTCCTCTGAGACCGCCGGCCCGCGGCCGCGGGCTACTGCGCCTGCCGCTTGCGCCGGTCGCGCGCGGTGTCGAAGAGGAACCCCGCCAGGAAGCCGATGGCGAGCGTGAGGAGCAGGAGGATGACGAGCGACGCCCGCGTGTCCCAGAAGAGGAACTCCACGTGGACCTCGTCAGAGTTGAGGACCGCGAGGAGGATGCCGTACGCCGCCAGCACCCCGAACCCGATCATGCGCCAGGGTATGCCGCCCTTGGCAGGCGCCGGCCCCGGCTCGGGGGGGCGCGAGGCTGGCGGCGTCTCGTCGGCCATGGGCCGCAGAGTCTAACGCTCAGGCTGCGGCGGTCGCCTCGCGCGCAGGGAACTGCGAAGCGGCGCGGAGGACGAGCTGCGGCTGGCGCGGGGGAGCGAGCCCGTCGGTCGTCGCAGCACGAAAGGTCGGACACGGCCGGTCGCCCGGGAGCGCGCACAGACCCTCGCGACGGAAGTAGCAATCATTGCAGGTTGCTTTACGTAGTTTGCTCATGCTTTAGATTGTTCCCCCACGACTCCCCCGTGGACGCGGGCATTCTGGCTCTGCCACGAGGCTCTCGCAAGGGCGCGAACGATGAAAATGCCGCAATTAGCGAGTGTTGCCCCTACGGACGAAATACCTGCAAATCGCTCATCTATGGGGCAACGTTGCCAGCCTTCGCAACGCCTGTTGAAAGTTATCCACCGCGATCACCCGCAGGCGTCCCGCGTAGCGGCGCGCCTCTCTCGCGTTATCCCCAGCCGGGACGAGGAAGACGTCCGCTCCGGCGGCCCTCGCCCCGAACGTCTTCTGCTTCACGCCGCCGATCGAGGCCACGCTGCCGTCGAGCTCGATCTCTCCGGTGGCGGCCACCTTGTAGCCGCGGTCGACGTCCCGGCCGAGCTTCTGCAGCACGCCGAGCGCGAACGGCAGCCCCGCCGACGGGCCTCCGACGTCGCCCAGGTCGATGTTCACCGGGACCGGCAGGTCGATGTCCGCCGCCTGCGCCACGAAGATGCCGAGGATCGGCCGTGAGCGGTCGTCCGGCGCCGGCACCGTCTTCACCGTCAGCTTCCTGACCTTGGCGCCGCGTCGCAGCCGCAGCTCGACTGCCTCCCCGGGTTGCGCGCTCGCGAGCGCCCGCCGCAGAGCAGCAGGCGTCCGCACCGGCAGCCCGGCCGCCTCGACGATCACGTCTCCCTGGCGCAGCTCGCCCGCGGCGGGGACGTCCGGCCGCACCGCCTCGACGAGTGCGCCCTGCGGCCGGGCCCGGACCTTGTACCCGGCGGCGCGGAGCGCCACTGCCGCGGCGACCTCCTCCGAGCGTGCCATCTCGGCGAGCGAGGCCTCGTGCTGCGCGCTGAAGTTCGAGCCGGGAGGAACGACCACCCGCTCGGAGACGATCGACGCGCCATCCGGCCGCAGGAAGGGGAGCAGCCGCTCGAGCCAGTTCGCCCGGCGGATGGTGATATCCACGTAGTAGATGCCGCCGAGGTCGTCCGGGGGCTCACCGCCCTTGACCGTGATCTGCGCGTCGAGCGGCTTCGCGGCGTTCGGCAGGAAGAGGAAGGAGCTGGACGGGCCGATCCAGGCGGCAGCTCCGACGACGAGGGCCGTGACCGCGAGGGCGATCAGCAGCCGGCGCATGCGCAAACGGCTCATGCTCAAAGAAGGGCGCGCGTGAAGCCCCCGTCGACCGGCACGACCGCGCCGGTCACGTACCCCGCGCCCTCCGAGGCGAGGAAGCAGGCGACGGCGGCGACCTCGGCCGGCGAGCCGACACGCTGCAGCGCGATCGCCTCGATGGCATCTGCCGAGAGCCCCTCCGGGTACACCTCGCGGAAGCGGTCGGTCGCTATCCGCCCCGGGGCGATCACGTTCACCGTCACGCCGTCGGGACCGAGCTCGCGGGCCAGGGTCTTCAGCCAGCCGACCACGCCGGGGCGAACGGCGTTCGAGAGCGCGAGGTTGGGCAGCGGCTCGCGGACGGACGACGACTCCACGGCGACGATGCGGCCGGCCTCGCTCGCCCGCAGGTGCGGCAGGCAGCGATCGACCAGGCGCACGTGCGGGACGAGGAGCAGCTCGACTGCGCTCTCCACCGCCTCGGCGGTGAGGCCGAGGGCGGGGCCCGGCGGCGGGCCGCCGCCGTTCAGGACCAGCACGTCGACGCCGCCGAACGCGTCGACGGTCGTCGAGACGAGTGTGTCGAGGTGCTTCGGGTTGGTGATGTCCCCGCGGACGGCGAGGGCGCCGATGCGCTCCGCCTCCCGCTCGAGCAGCTCGCGCCGGCGCGCGAACATCGACACGTTGGCGCCCTCGCGCGCGAGCGCCTCGCTGATCGCCAGGCCCATCCCCGACGACGCGCCGCAGACGATCGCCGTCCGCCCCTTGAGCCCGAGGTCCACCGTCGAAGCGTAATCGGGCTCGTGTTCAGTGCACGCAAAGACGCCGCACCCGTCGCCCGGCCGAAGCCGGGTAGCGGCGCCGACCTGCCTGCCTCGGCCGGTCAGCCTCGTCCGCTCCGCCGACTGGGGCGACATGTATGTCGCCCCTCGTCCTTCGCCGCGCCGCGTGCGCCCCGCGCCCCGCTAGCGGTGCGTCAGCACGCCGACGACGTCGCGCACGGCCGCCGCCGACGAGCGCAGCATCTTGCGCTCCTCCGCCGTCAGCTTGAGCTTCACGATCTCCTCCACGCCCCCGGCGCCCAGCCGCACCGGCACGCCGAGGTAGAGGCCGTCGACGCCGTACTCGCCCTCGAGCAGGGCGGTGCACGGGAGCACGCGCTTCTGGTCGAGGCAGACCGCGTCGACCATCTCCGCGGCGGCCTCGCCCGGCGCGTACCAGGCCGACGTGCCGAGGAGGTCCACGAGCTCGCCGCCGCCCACGCGCGTGCGCTGCACCATCTTCGCGATCCGCGACTTCGTCGTCAGCTGCTCGAGCGGGACGCCGCCGACGCTCGTGGCCGAGACGACGGGGACCATCTGGTCGCCGTGCCCGCCGAGCACCATCGCCTGGACGTCCTTCACGGACATGCCCGTCTCCCATGCGATGAACGCCGCGAAGCGGGCCGTGTCGAGGATCCCGGCCATGCCGACGACCCGCTCGCGCGGGAACTTCGAGACCGCCTTCGCGACGTGGCACATCGCGTCCAGCGGGTTCGAGACGACGACGAGCACCGCCCTGGGCGACCGTCGCACGATCTCCTTGGTCACGCCGGCGACGATCGCCTCGTTGGTGGTGACGAGGTCGTCGCGGCTCATCCCCGGCGAGCGCGGCCTGCCGGCGGTGATCACGACCACGTCCGAGCCCGCCGTCTCGGCGTAGCCGTTCGTCCCCACGACGCCCGGCTCGAAGCCGAGGATCGATCCCGCCTGGTTGATGTCGAGGGCCTTCCCCTGCGGGAAGTTCGGGATGATGTCGACGAGCACGACGTCGGCGTAGTCGCGCCGCGCCACGGCGTAGGCGCACGTGGCGCCGACGTTCCCGGCGCCGACGACGGTCACCTTCTTCCTACCGGTCATCGATCTCCTCGGTCCTTTCTCAGGCCGCGGCGGCCAGCTTCTCGATGATCGCGTCTGCGTACTCGGAGGTGCCGACGGCGGTCGGGTCGTCGCGACTCGGCTTGAGGTCGTACGTGACCTGCTCGCCCTCCGCGATCACCGCCGCCACCGCCTCCTCCAGCCGGCGGGCGGCGTCACGCTCGCCCAGGTGCTCGAGCATCAGCTTCCCGGAGAGGATCATCGCCGTCGGGTTGACCTTGTTCTGCCCCGTGTACTTGGGCGCCGATCCGTGCGTCGCCTCGAACACCGCCGAGTCGGGCCCGATGTTGGCGCCCGGCGCGACACCGAGCCCGCCCACGAGCCCCGCCGTCAGGTCGCTGATGATGTCGCCGTACAGGTTGGGCAGGACGAGCACGTCGTGCTCCTCCGGGCGCTGCACGAGACCCATGCAGAGCGCGTCGACGAGGTTCTCCCACGGCTCGATGTCGGGGTAGTCGGGAGCGACCTCGCGGAAGACGGAGAGGAAGAGCCCGTCGGTGAACTTCATGATGTTCGCCTTCGTCACGCAGGAGACGCGCTTGCGGCCGTTGGCGCGGGCGTACTCGAAGGCCCAGCGGATGATCCGCTCGGAGCCCTCCGGGCTGATCGGCTTGACCGAGATGCCCGAGGAGGCGGCGATCTGCTTCGGCTGCATCGCGTTGAGCGTCTCGATCACGCGCGAGGCCTCCGGCGTCCCCGACTCGTACTCGATGCCGGCGTACAGGTCCTCGGTGTTCTCGCGGACGATGACGACGTCGACGTTGTCGTAGCGCGACCGCACGCCCGGGTACGACTTGCAGGGCCGCAGGCAGGCGAACAGGCCGAGCTCGTGCCTGAGGGCGACGTTCACGGAGCGGAAGCCCGTGCCGATCGGCGTCGTGATCGGCCCCTTGAGCGCGACACGGTTGCGCCTGATCGACTCGAGCGTCTCGGGCGGCAGCGGGGTGCCGGCCTCCTCCATCACGTCCACGCCGGCGTGCCGCACGTCCCACTCGAGCGCGACGCCCGTCGCCTCCAGCACGCGGCGGGTCGCCTCCGTGAGCTCGGGCCCCGTTCCGTCGCCGGGGATGAGGGTGACTGCGTGCGCCACGGCGCGGAGCATAGATGCGCGACCGCCGACCCCCGCTCAGGTACCGTCCCGGTTCGAAAAGGCGCTCACGACGCGGAAGGGACATGGCATGACCGACTTCAAGCCGGGGCTCGAGGGAGTCGTGGCGGTCGAGACGGAGATCGCAGAGCCCGACCGCGAGGGCGGCGTGCTCCGGTACCGCGGCGTCGACATCGAGGAGCTCGTGGGCCGCTACCCGTACGAGAACGTCTGGGGCCTCCTCGTCGACGACGACCTCGACTCGGTGATGCCGGCCCCGGAGCCGAACGAGCCGTCCGGCCTGACGGGCAACGCGCCCGCCGACCTCCAGGCCGAGACCGCGCGGCTGGCCGGGCACTGGCAGCTCGGGAAGCTGAACGAGATCTCGGACGAGCAGGCCAGGGAGGACCTCGGGCGCCTCTCGTCGCAGATGATGGGGATCGTCGCGCGCTCCGCCCGGCTCGCGGACGGGCACGAGGACACGATCGCGGACGAGGTCGTCGCGCGCGGCCAGACCGCAGCCGAGAAGTTCCTGCTGCAGTGGCGCGGCGAGGCCGACCCGCGCCACGTGAAGGCGATCGACACGTACTGGATCTGCACGGCCGAGCACGGCCTCAACGCGTCCACGTTCACCGCCCGCGTGACGGCCTCGACGGGCGCCGACTGCGGCGCCGCGCTCTCCTCGGCGGTCGGCGCGCTCTCCGGGCCGCTGCACGGCGGCGCGCCCGCGTACGTGAAGCCGATGCTCGAGGAGGTCGCTGCGATGGGCGACCCGGAGAAGTGGGTGCGAGACACGCTCGACAACGGCAAGCGCATCATGGGCTTCGGCCACCGGGTCTACCGCGCCGAGGATCCGCGCTCGCGCATCCTCAAGCGCACCGCGCACGAGCTCGGCTCTCCGCAGATCGAGGTCGCGGAGCGGCTCGAGGAGGCCGCGCTCGCCGAGCTCGAGCGCCGGCATCCCGAGCGGCCGCTGAAGACGAACGTCGAGTACTACTCGGCCGTGGTGCTCGACGTCGCCGAGATCCCGCCGCCGCTCGCGCCGGCAATGTTCGCCTGCTCGCGCGTCGCGGGCTGGTCGGCGCACATCCTCGAGCAGAAGAAGACGGGCCGCCTCTTCCGCCCGTCCGCCAGGTACGTCGGCCCCGCCCCCCGCAGCCTCGCCGCCGTCTAGCCGCCGTGTCCGCCGAGATGACCCTCGAGCAAGCCACGAAGCTTGCGGAGGAGTACGCGTCGCGCGGGCTCGAGAAGGAGCTCGCCCACCTGCGCTCCCAGTGGGACGACGAGATCGAGGCCGCCGCACGCCACGGGGACTACCGCGTGCGCGCGCTCGCCTACCGCTCGCTGGCCCCGTTTCGCTTCCGCCAGAAGGTCGAGCTGCTGCGCCGCGGCCTCGACGACGAGAGCCCTGCCGCGCGCGGCTCGGCGCTGATCGCGCTCGAGTCGCTCTCGCGCGACCGGCCCGGTGACGTGAACCAGTTCCGGCCGCTGCTGCACGAGCTCGCGGCGCACGACTCGAACGTGGCCGTGCGGCGCCTCGCGATCCTCTGCTGCAAGAACGGCACGCCGGAGCGCCACACGATCCAGCTGCTCGACGGGATCGCCGGGAACGACGACGAGGACGCCGAGGTGCGGAAGACGGCGCGCTCGGTCAGTGCCCTGCTGCTGAAGAAGTCGCGGGCGAAGTAGGCTCGCGCGATGGCGGAGACGACGGCCGCGGTGGGCGTGGTGATGGGCTCCAAGTCCGACTGGGAGACGATGCGCCACGCCGCCGAGACGCTCGAGTCGCTCGGCGTCCCCTACGAGACGCGCGTCCTCTCGGCGCACCGCACGCCCGACGAGCTGGCCGACTGGGCGGCGACGGCCGAGGAACGAGGACTGCAGGTGATCATCGCGGGCGCCGGCATGGCCGCGGCACTACCCGGGGCCGTGGCCGCGAAGACGGCGCTGCCGGTGCTGGGCGTGCCGGTGGAGTCCAAGCTGAACGGGCTCGACTCGCTTCTCGCCATGTCGCAGATGCCGGCCGGCATTCCGGTCGGGACGCTGGCCATCGGCCGCGCCGGCGCGGTCAACGCGGCGGTGCTCGCTGCGTCGATCCTGTCGCTGTCGGACGCCGGGGTGCGCGAGCGCCTGCACCGGTTCCGCGCCGAGCAGGCGCAGGCCGTGCTCGACGAGCCGCCGCCCTCGGTCTGACCCTTCCGGCACGCGTCGAGAAGGAGTTGGTCGCCCGCGCCGCCTGACATGCGGAGGTTCCCAACCCGGCGGAAAGGGGAACAACGCTGGAGCGAGACCTCTCGCGCGGATGAGCGAAGGCGCACTGACACCGCAACCGAGGGCCGCGTTGCGCACGAGGCGGATCGCCGTGGACGCTCGGGCGCTCGGGACTTGTCTCGCCGTGGCGACGCTGCTGATCGTCCTCGGCGCCTCCGACGGCGGCTACTTCCCGAGCTCGTGGGGCTGGAGCGCGCTTCTTGCCTGCCTGGTGGCGCTCGTCGCCGTCCTCGTGCGAGACCGGGTGGAGATCGGCCGCCTCGAGGCCATCTTCCTCGGCGGGCTGTGTGCCTTCCTCGCCTGGATCGCCCTCTCACTTCTCTGGACGCCGACCCAGACGCAGACGGTCTTCGAGATCGAGCGGACGCTCTCCTACCTCGCCTTCGCCGTTGCCCTCGCAGTCGTTGCCCGGCGCGTCGACGCGCCGTTCCTCGTCGGGGCGGCGCTCGTAGCGGCCGTCGCACTCTGCGGCTACGGCCTCGCGACGCGCCTCCTCCCCGAGCAGCTCGGCACCTTCGACGCGACGTCCGGCAACCGGCTCGGGGATCCGCTCGGCTACTGGAACGCCCTTGCGGCCACCGCCGCGATCGGCTGCATCCTCGCGTTCGGGCTCGTGGCGAGAGCCGAGCCCGTCGTCGTCCGCGCGCTCAGCGCGTCGTCGCTCGTGGTCCTCTTCCCGACGCTCTACTTCACCTTCGGCCGCGGCGGCTGGCTGGCGCTGTTCGTCGCCCTCGCGGCCTTGCTCGCACTCGCGCCGAGGCGCCTCCAGCTGATCACGGCGCTGCTCGTCGTTCTCCCCTGGCCGGCACTCGCCCTGTGGCTCTCGTACGAGGCCAAGGGCCTGACGACGCCGACGCCGCAGCTCGCCACCGCATCCACCGACGGCCGCCGTCTGATCGTGCTGCTCGGGGTGCTCGCCGTCGCCGCGGCGGGAGCGACCGCGGCGTACGTGCTCCTCGAGCGGCGCATCTCCCCGCCCGTCACCCTCCGCCGCGCCTACGCGGCCGTTCTCGGGGCGGCGGCGCTCGTCGCGCTCGGGGTCGGGCTGGTCCTCGGCGGCGGCCCGGTCCAGATCGCCGACGACGCCCTCAACGAGATCCGCGAGCCGCCACGTGCCGTGACGGACGACCTCACGCAACGCCTCTTCAGCCTCTCGAACAGCGGACGGCTCGCTCACTGGGAGGTGTCCTGGGATGCGTTCAAGAGAGAACCCATCCTCGGCACCGGTGCCGGTTCCTTCGAGCAGGAGTGGGCCGCGCACCGCCCCACACCAGGGAAGGTCAGAGACGCCCACAGCCTCTACGTCGAGACGGCCTCCGACCTCGGCCTCGTCGGTGTCCTGCTGCTGGCGGTGCTCGTCGTCGTGCCCCTCGTGGCGGCCGTACGCGCTCGGTCGAGTCCGTTCGTGCCGATCGCGGCCGCCGGCTTCGTCGCCTACCTCGTCCACGCCGGCATCGACTGGGACTGGGAGATGCCGGTCGTCACCCTCCTCGGCATCACGTGCGCCTCGGCGATCCTGATCTCCGCGCGTGGAACGCTGACGATCGGCCTCGCCCGGCTACGCATCCCCCTGGCAGCGCTCCTCGTGGCGGCGAGTGCCTTCGGCTTCGTCGCGATGACCGGCAACCGCTATCTCGCGCAGGCCACCTCGGCGCAGGCGAGGGACGATGCCGCGGGGACGCTCAAGTACGCGCGCCGCGCGGAGGGCTGGATGCCGTGGTCCTCGCACCCGCTGGCGCTGCAGGCCGACGTCGCCCTCGAGCAGGCGCGCCTCGCACGGGCCAGAGAGCTCTATCGCCAGGCGATCGAGAAGGATCCGAGCAACTGGGAGCTGTGGCTCGGCCTCGCGCTTGCCAGCGAGGGGTCTGCACAGCAGAGGGCGCTCGCGGAGACGGAGCGCCTCAACCCGCTGTCGACGGAGCTGCGCCAACTTCGCGAATGACGGCTGAACGACGGCTGTAAGAAAGTCGGCCGGATCGCGGTAGGGGGATGTAGAGGTATCCGCGACAAGGGATGTGTCCATGAGATTCAGCCGCAGACGGAACGACCTCGAGCGCCGGCTACGAGACGAGCGGCCGGCACCGAGCGACGACCTGATCCAGACGCTGAGCCACCGGATGACTCCGGTTCGGGTTCCGGCTCCGCGACGGACGCCCCGGCTGGCGCTCAGCGTTGCCTTCACCGTGCTGTTCGTGCTCGCCTTCGCGATGACCGGCGGCATCGGTTATGCGCACTCGAAGGGCCGTGACGGCGCCTCCGCCGTCAGGCACCTCTTCAACTGGAACGAGTACCGCTGGACGTCGCAGTCGAGCTCCCGCAGCCAGGACAACCGGCGACGCGGCGACGACGACGATCGTCGCGGCAAGGGCGGCGGCGGTCATCACGACGACGACGACGATGACGACGACGACGACGATCCCGACGACGACCAGTACGACGACAAGGTCATCATCTGCCACAAGCCGTTCAAGAGGCACGGTGGCATCACGATCCGCGTCTCGCAGCGGGCGCTGCAGCGGCACCTCGCCCACGGCGATCGCCTGGGCAAGTGCCATAGGCGTCGGCATGACGACGACGACGACCGGAAGCGTCGGCATCACGACGACGACTGATCGCCGGAAGCAGCGGTAGCTATTCGGAGCCGTCGAGCGCCTCGCGGAGGCGCTCGACG
>DATBIN010000060.1:0-2303 GCA_036556925.1 Gaiella sp. | reverse complement strand
CGAGGTGGTCGACTTCCGGCAGCACGCGCCGCAGATCGTCTCCGCCGTCGGCAGGAAGGGCCGTGTCACCGGCGTGCAGCTCGACACGAGGACGGTCAAGTGCGATCTCCTCGTCATGAGCGGCAGCCCGCAGCCGAACGTCAAGCTGCTCGCGCAGGCGGGTGCGCGGGTGGAGTACGACGCCGGACGCGGCGTGTTCGTCCCGGTCGACCTCCCGGACCACGTCAAGGCGGTCGGCGCCGTGGCCGGGGACGTCGGCGAGCCGGCCGTGCCGTCGCCGGTGCTCGGCTCGTATGGCGACAAGTGCTTCGTCTGCTTCTGCGAGGACCAGACGACGAAGGACCTCTACGCCGCGATCCGCGAGGGCTACGACTCGATCGAGCTCTCCAAGCGCTACACGACGGTGACGATGGGACCGTGCCAGGGCCGGCTCTGCCAGCTCAACTCGGTCCGCCTCTACGCGAAGACACGCTCGCTCGACGAGAGCGCGATCGGCACCACGACCGCCCGCCCGCCCTACGCGCCCGTGACGCTGGGGCTGCTCGCCTCGAGGCCGCACGAGCCCGCGAAGCGGACCTCGATCCACCACCGGCACGAGGACCTGGGCGGGCGGATGATGTGGACCGGCGCCTGGCAGCGCCCGCACTCGTACTCGGACGACCCGGGCGAGGAGGCGCAGCACGTGCACCGGGCGCTCGGGCTGATCGACGTCTCGACGCTGGGCAAGATCCTCGTCTCGGGGCCGGAGGCGGGGGCGTTCCTCGACCGCATCTACCCGAACCGCTTCTCCGACCTGAAGGTCGGGAGGATCCGCTACGGCGTGATCACGACGGATTCCGGGCGGATCATGGACGACGGCACGATCGCGCGGCTGGAGGACGAGACGTACTACGTGACGACGACCTCGACCGGGGCGGACGCCGTCTACCAGTGGCTGACATGGTGGAACGCGGTCTGGTTCATGGACGTGCAGCTCGCCAACCTGACCGGTGCGGTCGCAGCCGTGAACGTGGCGGGCCCCTACGCCCGGTCGCTGCTCGAGCGCGTTGCCGACATCGACGTCTCGAACGAGGCCTTCGCCTACCTCGACGCCAAGCACTGCCGCGTCGCGGGCGTCCCGACGCTGGCGCTGCGCATCGGCTTCGTCGGGGAGCTCGGCTACGAGCTCCACGTCCCGAGCGCGCACGGCGAGTACCTCTGGGACACGCTCCTCGAACAGGGCGCCGAGCTCCGCGCACGGCCCTTCGGCCTGGAGCCGCAGCGCATCCTCCGCCTCGAGAAGGGCCACGTCATCGTCGGCCAGGACACCGACTCCGAGTCGAACCTGCTCGAAGCGGCGATGCCCTGGATCTTCAAGTCCGACAAGCCAGACTTCGTGGGCAAGTGGGCCACGGAGCAGGTCGCGGAGCGCGGCCTGCAGTGGATGCTCGTGGGATTCGTCAGCCCGCGCGGCGTGGTGCCGCTGGAGGGCGGGCAGGTCGTCGTCGACGGCAGGCCGGCCGGACGCGTGACGAGCGTGCGGCGGAGCGCAGAGCTCGGCACGGTGGTCGGGCTCGCCGTGGTGCCGAGCGAGCTGGCGGTCGAGGGCGGCCGCTTCCACGTCGCCGTGGACGGCCGGCTGGAGCGGATGGACGTCCACCTCGGCGCCTTCTTCGATCCCGACGGCGAGAGGCTGAGGGCGTGAGCCTCTCCTTCCTGTCACCTGCCGAGGCCGCGCAGAGCGGCAGCTTCCAGCCCGTGGCGCGGTCGCCCATGAGCCGCCGCCAGGCGGAGGCGGGCGCGCGGTTCGACGAGCGGGACGGCTGGCGCGTGCCCGTCGCGCTGCCCGGAGAGGACGCGCTCCTGGCGACCGTGGGGATCGCCGACCTGTCGCACCTCGGCAAGCTGGAGGTGCGGGGCGCAGGTGACGGCGCAGGCGGTCAGACCTCCGCGGGGTCCGACGTCGGTGTCCTCGCAAGCTACGCGATCTCGCCTCGGCGAACCCTCGTCCTCTGCGAGACCGCTGTCACCGGAGCGCTGCGCGAGCAGCTCGCCGAGCAGCACGGCTTCGTGCTCGACGTGACCGCGGCCTACGGGGTGCTCGCGCTCGCAGGCCCGCAGGCGGACACGCTGCTGCGGCGGCTGACGCACCTGCATTCCTTCCCCGCGAGCGGAGAGGTCGCGCACGTCAACGGCGTGCACGTGCTCGAGCGGCCCGCGGGCTACTGGCTCGTCGTGCCGCAGGAGCTCGGCGACTACCTGTGGGAGGTCGCCGTCGACCGTGCGCAGCCGCTCGGCGGGGGACCCGTGGGTGTCGACGTCCT
>DATBIN010000059.1:0-9474 GCA_036556925.1 Gaiella sp. | reverse complement strand
GACACCATGTCGCTTCGCTCGGCCGGCTCCTCGGTGGACAAGGGGGAATCCCTGAAGGACACGGCCGAGACCCTCTCCGCCTACGACCCCGACGTGATCGTCGTCCGCCACCCGCACATCGGCGCTCCGCACCTCGTCGCGTCGGTCACCGACGCGCACGTCGTCAACGCCGGCGACGGGAAGCACCAGCACCCGACGCAGGCGCTGCTCGACCTGTACACGATGCGCGAGGCGCTGGGGCGCCTCGAGGGGATCCAGGTGGCGATCGTCGGAGACGTGCTGCACTCGCGTGTGGCCCGCTCGCTCGTCGAGGCGCTCGCGCTCGTCGGCGCCGAGGTGACGCTCGTCGGCCCACCGACGCTCGTCCCGCGCGGGATCGAGGCACTCGGCTGCTCCGTCTCGTACGAGATCGACGCCGTCGGCGCGGCAGACGTCGTCTACGTGCTCCGCATGCAGCAGGAGCGCATGCTCCCCGGCGCCGCCTACGTCCCTTCGCTGCGGGAGTACACGGCGCTCTACGGGATCACGCCGGAGCGCCTCCGGACGGGACAGGTCGTCATGCACCCGGGTCCGATGAACCGCGGCGTCGAGATCGACCCGCGGGTGGCGAACTCGGATGCCGCGCTCGTCACGACCCAGGTGCGCGCCGGCCTCGTGGTGCGCATGGCGGTGCTCTACGACCTGCTCACCCGCGGCCCCTCGGCGGTCGCGGCCGTCGCCGCCGACCCGGTCGCCGCCGGTGTGCCCGGCTCCGTCGGGCCGTCCCTGGAGGTGGCGTGATGCTCACCTGCCGGAACGGCCGCCGCGACTCGCTCGTGCTGGAGGGCCGCGTCGTCGACCCCGGCGAGGGCATCGACGAGGCGCTGCGCATCGAGGTCGCCGACGGCCTGATCGTGCGCATCGAGCCGGGGAGCGGGAGCGGCACGGTGCTCGCTCCGGCGTTCGTCGATCCCCACGTGCACCTGCGCACTCCAGGGCGCGAGGACGAGGAGACGATCGCGAGCGGGACCGCCGCGGCCGCCGCCGGCGGCTACTGCGCGATTCTCGCCATGCCCAACACCGACCCCGTGGTCGACTCCGCCGCCGTGCTCGGCGCGCTCGTGGAGCGCGCCCGCGAGGAGGCCGTCGTCCCCACCGGCTTCATGGCTGCCATCTCGAAGGGCCAGCGTGGGGAGGAGCTGACCGAGATGGGCGAGCTCGCCCAGGCGGGCGCAGCGGCGTTCACCGACGACGGTCGTCCCGTTGTCTCCGCTGCGCTGCTGCGGCGCGCGCTCCAGTACTCGGCGGTCGGCAAGCGTCCGCTGGCGCTCCACTGCGAGGAGCCGACGCTCTCCCGCGACGGGCACATGCACGAGGGGATCGTGTCGGCGGAGCTCGGCCTCGGCGGCTGGCCCTCGATCGCGGAGAGCGTGATGGTGGACCGCGATCTCGCCCTCGCGGCGCACGAGGAACGGCCGCTGCACGTCATGCACGTCTCGGCGCGCGAGTCCGTGGAGGCCCTGCGGCGTGCGCGCGAGACGGGCGTGCCTGCGACGGCGGAGGTGACGCCGCACCATCTCGTGCTCACGGACGAGGCGGTGCGCTCGCTCGACCCGAACGTGAAGATGAATCCCCCGCTCCGCAGCGAGGAGGACAGGGCTGCGCTGGTCGACGCCCTGCGCGACGGCACCATCACCTGCGTGGCGACGGACCATGCGCCCCACGCGCTGCACGAGAAGGAGGCGCCGTTCGAGGAGGCGCCCTTCGGCGTCACCGGCCTGGAGACGGCCTTCGCCGCCCTGTACACCCACCTGGTGCTGCCGGGCAGCGTGCCGCTCGCGACGGTGCTGCAGCGGATGTCGGCGGGACCGGCCCAGGCGTTCGGGCTGCCGCTGCCCCGGATCGCCGTCGGGGAGCCCGCGAACATCGTCGCGCTCGACCTCGACGCGGAGTGGGAGGTGGGCGCCGGCGGCTTTCGGTCGCTTTCCTCCAACTCGTGGCTCATCGGCCGCAGGCTGCGTGGCCGGGTCGTGACCACGGTGGCGGACGGGCGGGTGGTGTTCGCGCATGAGTGAGCCCCGCGGGTATCTCGCGCTCGAGGACGGGACCGTCTTTCGCGGCCGCTCCGTCGGCGCCGACGCCGTCGTCTTCGGCGAGGCCGTCTTCACCACCGGCATGACGGGCTACCAGGAGACCGTCACCGACCCGAGCTACGCCGAGCAGCTCGTCTGCTTCACCGCGCCGATGGTGGGGAACTACGGCGTCGCGGAGACACGCATGGAGTCGGACGCCCCGCACGCCAAGGCCGTGGTCATGCGGCGCCTCGGTGGGGAGGAGTGGGCGGCGTGGCTGCACGGCCGGGGCATCGTGGCGCTGGACGAGATCGACACGCGCGCGCTCACGCTGCGCGTGCGCTCGGAGGGCGCGATGCGGGCGGTGGCGGTCGCCGACGAGCGCTCGACACCGGTGGAGACGGCGCTCGAGCACGTGCGCGAGCAGCCGTCGATGGAGGGCGCCGCCCTCGTCGCGCAGGTGTCGACCCCCGAGGCGTACGTGGCACACCCGGAAGGGCGCGTCCGCGTGGCCATCGTCGACTACGGGGCCAAGCGCTCGATCGTGCGCCGCCTCGCCGCCGCAGGCGCGGCGGTGTCGGTCTTCCCGCACGTGTGCGACCCCGACGAGCTCGCCGCCTGCGACGGCGTGCTTCTCTCCAATGGCCCCGGCGACCCGGAGCCTCTCGTCGAGGAGACGGCGGTCGTGCGCGCCGTGCTCGGCCGCGTGCCCGTCCTCGGCATCTGCCTCGGGCATCAGCTGCTCGGTCTCGCCGCAGGGCACGAGACGTACAAGCTGCCGTTCGGCCACCGCGGCGCGAACCACCCGGTGCTCGACCGCCGCACCGGCCGGGTGCTCGTCACGAGCCAGAACCACGGCTTCGCCGTGCGGCCCACCGAGGCGGCGGAAGCGACGCACGTGTCGCTGTACGACGGCACGGTGGAGGGGTTCGACTTCCCGGAGCTCCGCGCACGCTCCGTGCAGTTCCATCCCGAGGCGGGGCCGGGGCCGCACGACGCCTGGCCGATCCTCGAGTCCTGGGTCGCGGAGCTCGGCGATGCCGGCTAGGCGCGACCTGCACTCCGTCTGCGTGATCGGCTCCGGGCCGATCGTGATCGGCCAGGCGTGCGAGTTCGACTACGCCGGCTGTCAGGCGCTCAAGGTGCTGCGCGAGGACGGCTACCGCACGATCGTCGTGAACTCCAACCCCGCCACGATCATGACCGACCCGGGGTTCGCCGACCGCACGTACATCGAGCCGCTCGACCTCGAGGGCGTCGCCGACGTGCTTCGCCGCGAGCGCCCCGACGCGCTGCTGCCGACGCTCGGTGGCCAGACGGCGCTCAACCTCACCGTCGAGCTGTACGAGGCCGGCCTACTCGCCGAGCTGGGCGTGGAGCTGATCGGCGCCTCGGTCGACGTCATCCGCCGCGCCGAGGATCGACAGCTCTTCCGCGACGCGGTGCAGAGCTGTGGCCTCAGGGTGCCGGCGTCGCGCATCGTGACGAGCCTCGACCACGTCGAGGGCCTCCCGGTGCCGGCAGTCGTGCGGCCCGCCTTCACGCTGGGCGGGCACGGCGGGGGGTTCGCCGACGATCCCGAGGGGCTCCGGCGGCAGGTCGAGCGCGGGCTGGCGGAGAGCCCCATCGCGCAGGTGCTGGTGGAGGAATCGGTGCGGGGCTGGGACGAGTTCGAGCTCGAGGTGATCCGGGACCGGCTTGACAACGTCGTCGTCGTCTGCTCGATCGAGAACCTCGATCCGATGGGCGTGCACACCGGCGACTCGGTCACCGTGGCACCGCAGATGACGCTCTCCGACGAGGCGTACCAGGAGCTGCGCGACGCGGCCGCAGCGGTGATCCGCGCCGTCGGGGTGGAGACCGGCGGGTCGAACATCCAGTTCGCGCGCAGCCGCGAGACGGGCGAGATCCGCGTGATCGAGATGAACCCCCGCGTGTCGCGCTCCTCCGCGCTGGCGTCGAAGGCGACCGGGTACCCGATCGCGAAGGTCGCCGCGAAGCTCGCCGTCGGCTACACGCTCGACGAGATCCCCAACGACCTGACCAAGACGACGCCCGCCAGCTTCGAGCCGACGCTCGACTACGTCGTGGTCAAGTTCCCCCGCTTCGCCTTCGAGAAGTTCCCCGGCGCCGACCTCGCGCTGGGGACGCAGATGAAGTCGGTGGGCGAGGCGATGGGCATCGGGCGCACGTTCACGGAGGCCTTCCTCAAGGCATTCGGCTCGCGCGAGCTCGATCCGGGCTCGCCGACGCCCTGGGCCACGATCGACGACGTCCCGGAGGGCATTCACCCGTGGTTCCTCGAACAGCTCGCCGGCGCCCAGCGCGAGCTGCGCAGCGGCGACATCTGGCGTGCCAAGCGCGCCGGGTGGGGCGACGACTCGATCGGGGCCGCCTGGGGCACCTCCGGCGAGGAGGTGCGCCGGGCGCGCCGCGCCAAGGGGATCCGGCCGTCGTACCGCCGCGTCGACTCGTGCGGCGGGGAGGTGGAGGCCGCCTCGAACTACTTCTACTCCACCTGGGGCGAGGAGGACGAGGTGCCCCCGGCCGGTGACCGCGAGCGCGTCGTCATCCTCGGCTCCGGCCCGAACCGCATCGGCCAGGGGATCGAGTTCGACTACTGCTGCGTGCACGCCGCCCAGACGTTCCGGGCGCTCGGCTTCGAGGCGGTGATGATCAACTGCAACCCCGAGACCGTCTCCACCGACTACGACACCTCGGACCGGCTCTACTTCGAGCCGCTCTCCCCCGAGGAGGTGCTCGCGGTGCTCGACCGGGAGCAGCCCGCGGGCGTCGTGACCCAGTTCGGAGGGCAGACGCCGCTCCGCCTCGCGCGGTTCATCGAGTCGGCGGGCTACCGCATCATGGGGACGCCACACGCCGCCATCGACCTCGCAGAGGACCGCGAGCGCTTCGGCGCCCTGGCGCGGGAGCTCGGCATCCGCTGCCCGCCGTGGGCGACCGTGGAGGGAGCGGAGGAGGCGCTGGAGGCGGCGCGCGAGATCGGCTACCCGGTGCTCGTGCGGCCGTCCTACGTGCTCGGCGGACGGGCGATGCGCGTCTGCGACGACGACGACCAGCTGCGCTCCGCCATGGCCGCCGTCACGGGCCCGGTGCTGCTCGACCGCTTCGTCGAGAACGCGATCGAGATCGACGTCGACGCGCTCTGCGACGGGGAGGAGGTCTACATCGGCGCGGTGATGCAGCACGTTGAGGAGGCCGGCATCCACTCCGGCGACTCGGCCTGCGTGCTTCCCGCGCAGTCGCTCACGCTGGCGAACGCGCTCGAGGTCGAGCACGTGGTCAAGCGCCTCGGCCCGGCCCTCGGCGTCGTCGGCCTGCTCAACGTGCAGCTGGCGATCGCCGACCAGACCGTGTACGTGCTCGAGGCCAATCCGCGCGCCTCGCGCACGGTGCCCTTCGCGAGCAAGGCGATCGGCATCAATCTCGTGGAGGCCGCCTGCCGCGTCGCGGCGGGCGCCAAGCTCGCCGACCTCGGTCTCGAGCCGCCCCGCCCGGCGGAGATCTCCGTGAAGGCGGCCGTGCTCCCGTTCGCGCGGTTCCCCGGCGCGGATCCGGTGCTCGGCCCCGAGATGCGCTCGACCGGCGAGGTGATGGCGAGCGCAGCCGACCTGCCCACGGCCTATGCGAAGGCGGAGCGCGCCGCGGGGCGTCCGCTGCCCACGGCCGGGACGGCGTTCCTCTCGGTGAAGGACGCCGACAAGGCGGCCGTGGCGCCCGTGGCGGCGGCCCTCGCGGGCCTCGGCTTCGACATCGTGGCCACGGCGGGCACGGCCTCGACGCTGCGCGGCGCGGGTCTCGACGTGGAGGAGATCGCGAAGGTGGCCGACGCGGTCGCAGGGGAGCGCACGGTCGTCGACCTCATCCGCCAGCGCCGCTGCGACCTCGTCATCAACACACCGCAGGGATCGGGGGCGCGCGCCGACGGCTACCTCATTCGCGAGGCCGCGCTCGTGGCACGGGTGCCCTGCATCACGACGATCTCCGGCGCCGCCGCGGCCGTGCACGCGATCGCGAACGCCCGCGCGGAGACCGCGCTGTCGCTGCAGGAGCGCATACACCGCGGGGCCACCCAAGGTTCCTCCGCGAGCCCCCTCCTTGGCGTGAGCGACAACGCGTGAGGCCGGGTGGGGCTCCCGCCGGGCAAAGCCCGGCTCCGTCCGCGGGGCCGCGCAGCTCCGTGCAGTCGGGGGCGATGCGGCGCGAACGTCTCGGAGTCACGAGCGTCGAACGGATCGGCGCCTACACGCTCCTCACGCTCGAGCGCGGCGGACTCGATCCCGGCGTCCCGGGCCAGTTCTTCATGCTGGAGGCGCCCGGCCGCCTCCTGCCGCGGCCGTTCTCCCTCTGCACGGCTCCACCCGAGGCGCTCGGCTTCCTGGTCGACCCGGTGGGCCCGGGGACGCGAGCGCTCTGCGGCGTGGGCGAGGGGGACGCGCTCCACGTCCTCGGTCCGCTCGGCAACGGGTTCGACCTGGACGTCGACCGGCCGCTGCTCGTGGCAGGCGGGATCGGCGTGGCGCCGCTGCCGTACCTGTCCGAGCGTCTCGGCGGCCCGCCGGCTGTCCTCGGCTTCCGCGCCGCCGAGCACGCGGAGGCCGCGCGGCTCGTGCCCAACGCCACCGTCGTGCTGGAGCCGACGCTCGTCACCGAGGCGCTGCCAGGAGATCCGGGCGACGTGCTCGCCTGCGGCCCGGAGCCGATGCTGCTGGCGCTCGCGCAGCGCTTCCCGGCGGCGCAGCTCGCCTGGGAGGCGCCCATGGCGTGCGGCTACGGAGCCTGCTACGGCTGCGTGGTCGAGGTCGAAGGGCACTTCCGCCGGCTCTGCGTGGAGGGCCCGGTGTTGCGCGGGGCGGTGATGCGGGCATGAGCGGGGCCGCGGGGCTCGCGTGAGCGTGCCGATCCTCAACGCGTCGGGCTGCCTGGACGCCTTGACCGCACCCGATGTCGCGCGGTCGCTCGACGCCTTCGTCACGAAGACGATCACGCCGCTGCCACGCGAGGGCAATCCCCCCGTGCGTATCGCCGAGACCGACCACGGCATGCTGAACTCGATCGGCCTGCAGGGGCCCGGTCTCGACGCGTTCGCGACAGACGTCCTCCCGCGACTGCGGGAGCTCGACGTGCCCCTGTGGGTGTCCGTGGGCGGCTTCGCCGCCGAGGACTACGCCCTCTCCTGCGCACGGCTCGACGACGAGGAGGGGATCGAGGCGATCGAGCTCAACCTCTCCTGCCCGAACGTGGACGAGGCGTCCGAGACTGCGGCGGAGCTCGTCGCCGCGGCCCGCGCCATGACGGACCTGCCGCTCTACGCGAAGCTGTCTCCGGCGGCCTGGGACGTGGCCGAGGCGGCACGTGCGGTCGTCGCCGCCGGGGCGGACGGGTTGTCGCTCGTGAACACGATCCGCGGGCTGGCGCTCGACGAGACGACGCTGCGTCCGCGCCTCGCTCGGGGGGCCGGCGGCTACTCGGGCCCGGCCCTCCGGCCGATCGCCCTGGCGTGCGTCTTCGCCTGCGCCGAGGCCGTCGACGTGCCGATCGTGGGCATGGGCGGGGTCGCCACCGGCAGGCACGCGCTCGAGCTCGTGGCGGCCGGTGCGTCCGCCGTCGCCCTGGGTACGGTGCTCTACTCCGATCCGGGTGCTCCGCCTCGCATTCGGGCCGAGCTGGAGGCCGAGGCGTCGTCCCGCGGCTGCGCGGACGCGGCCGACCTGCGCGGGGCATCGTTGTCAGTTCTGTAAAACTCCTGCAAACGAGCGGGAAAGTTCTCGCTTGACCGGAGGGCACGGATCGCTAGACTCCACTGCTCGATGGTCACGTCCAAGACGCAGGCGCAGGCGCCCCTCCGTTCTCTCGATCAGCGGATGGAAGCGCTGAAGCGGGCAAACGACATTCGCGTCCGGCGGGCCCAGCTCAAGAAGGATCTCAAGGACGGGCGAGTCCACATCGAGGAGATCCTCCTCGATCCCCCCGAGTACGTCTCCACGGCGAAGGTCTTCGACATGCTCATGGCGGTGCCGAAGTTCGGCCGCGTCAAGGCGGCCCGGCTGCTCAACCAGTGCCGGATCAGCCAGTCGAAGACCGTCGGCGGCCTCTCCGAGCGGCAGAGAGCCGAGCTCGTCAACCTCTTCAACCACAGGTGATTGTCGGCTTCCGCCGACAGTCGACCTAGGACGACCGTGGCTGCTCCCGAGCATCCTGCTCGTCTCGCGTCGTCGACCAGGCCGATCCCGATTCCGTAGGGGTTTCTCGACGTGTCGAGAAACCCCGTCTTCGTCGTCACCGGCCCGTCGGGGGCCGGCAAGGGCACGCTGATCCGCGCCCTCGTCGAGCGCCTTCCCGTGCTCGAGGTCGCCGTGTCCGCGACCACGCGGCAGCAGCGGCCGGGGGAGACGGACGGGGTCGACTACCACTTCCTCGCCGAGGCGGACTTCATCGCCCGCATCGCCCGCGGCGAGTTCCTCGAGCACGTCGCGTACGTCTCGGGAAAGCGGTACGGCACGCTCCGCTCCGAGATGGACCGGATCGCCGAGCGCGGCAAGATCTGCGTGCTGGAGCTGGAGCTGGAGGGAGCGCTCCGCGTGCAGGACGACGTCCCCGGCGCCATCACCCTCTTCATCGCAGCCGACGTGGAGGAGCTCGAGCGGAGGCTGCGGGAGCGCGCCACGGAGTCGACGGGAGAGATCGGCGAGCGCATCAGCCTGGCGCACGAGCAGCTCCGGCAGGCGCACAAGTTCCGCTACATGGTGCGAAACGACGACGTCCATCGCGCCACCGAGGTGCTGACCGCGATCGTGGAGCGGGAGCTCGAGCTCTCGCAGCAGGTACCATGAGCGGCCGATGATCGAACCCCGTATCGACGACCTGCTTCCGTACACCAAGACCAAGATCGATCCCGAGTCGCGCTACGCCCTCGTGATCATGGCTGCGAAGCGTGCGCGGCAGATCAACAACTACCACCACCAGCTCGGCGAGGGCATCGGCCTCGAGGAGGCGCCGCCGCCGCTCATCGAGTCGCGCTCGAAGAACTACTTGACCATGGCGATGGAAGAGATCGCCAAGGGCAAGCTCAAGTTCACCTACTAGGGCTGCGCCGGCAACTGCTGGCGAGCGCGGCGCGCCGGGCGCCGTGTCGCCGGGCACAATGGTGCCCGTGGCGCGGATTCTGGTCGGCATCACGGGCGGCATCGCGGCCTACAAGGCTTGCGAGCTCGTGCGGCTGCTCGTCCGGGCCGGTCACGAGGTCGTGATCGCGAACTCGCGCGGACCGGACAGCCTGGCCGATGTGGTAGGCAGGCTCGGCGACAAGGCGAGCGCGGCGACGGTCGCGGACGCGGCACGCTCCGCCGACCTCGTGATCGAGGCCATCCCGTACGGACGGCACAGCACGTTGCCCACGGCC
>DATBIN010000058.1:0-10253 GCA_036556925.1 Gaiella sp. | reverse complement strand
TCGACGACCTGATCGCCGGGCGCTCGAAGTTCCACAACGTGTTCCACTACCCGACGCGCACCTGGGGTGACGTCGGCGTGATCGCCTGGCTCTTGATGCGCCAGTGGACCATGGGGTCCTCGGCGGCCGGTATCGGCGTGCCGTGGAACATCATCAGCGGCTCCCACCAGCGGGTGAGCGCCTCCTGTAGCAGCTCGCGCTGGTGCTCGGTGCCCGTGACGAGCGCGAGCACGACGTCGCGGCCGTGGAGGATGTGGAACGACTCCTCCCAGCAGATCTTCTTCATGATCCGCGCGTACGGAGCGTAGGAGCACTTGAGCAGTGCCTTCTGCGACACGATCGCCGCCGCGTCGACGAGCCACGCGATCACACCGACGTCGCCCCACGTCCGCGTGGGGTAGTGGAAGACGTTGTGGAACTTGGAGCGTCCCGCGACGAGGTCCTCGAGGCACTGCGCCCGCGGCTTGCCGAGATCCTCGACGACGCGGTAGATGAGCTGGGCGTGCCCGACCTCGTCCTGAATCTTGGCCGTCAGCGCCAGCTTGCGCTGCAGCGTCGGCGCGCGCAGAATCCAGTCCCGCTCCGGCAGGACGCCCATCAGCTCCGAGTTGGCATGCATCTCGACGAACTTGACGAGGCGCGCGCGGTACTCGTCAGGCATCCAGTCGCCGGTCTCGACCAGGCCTCCCGCCTGGACGTAGGCGACGAACTCCTCAGTGCGGGTGTCGCTCGCCATCGGCCTCCCTTCCGAACGATCGGTAGCATCGTACCTATGAGCACGAGGCGCGAGGAGCTCGTGCGCACGGCGTCCCGGCTGTTCGCCGAGCGGGGCTTCCACGGCACGTCGATGGGCGACATCGCCGAGGCGATGGGCGTGCAGAAGGGCTCGCTCTACAGCTTGACGAGCTCGAAGCAGGCGCTGCTCGCCGCAGCCATGGACCAGGGGGCAGCCGCCTTCCACGCCGCCCTCGACCCGATCCCGGACGAGCTGACGGCGATCGATCGCGTGCGCGAGGCGCTGCGAGCGCACCTGCGGGTCGTTGCCGGCCAGCTGGACGTCGCCACCGTCTTCATCCGCGAGTGGCGGTACCTCGAGGGCGAGGGTCGCGAGGCGTTCGTCGCCGAGCGCCGGCGCTACGAGGAGCGGTGGCGAGCGATCTTCCGCGAGGGCGTCGAGCGGGGCGAGCTCCGCGTCGACGTCGACGCCGAGGCGGCCGCGCTGCTCGTCCTGTCGGCGGCGAACTGGGCCTACACCTGGCTTCGGCTCGGCGCGGACACGGACGCCCTCGCCGACCGCTTCACGGCCGTGCTCGTGGACGGCATCCGCGGCTACGCGGATCCACGCTGAGCGCCGACCAGCTTGCACCACCCTCCGTGGTTTCGTAGAGTGCCGTTGTGGACGCCACGTACCTCGAGCGCCTGCAGCGACTGGGGCTGACGAGCTACGAGGCGCGCGCCTACCTGGCGCTGCTCCGGCGCGACACCTCCACCGCGGCCGAGACGGCCAGGCTCGCGGGCCTTCCCCGCCAGCGGGTCTACGACGTCCTCCAGAGCCTCGTGGAGAAGGGGCTCGCCTCGACGCGTCCCGGCCGTGCCGTCAAGTACGCGGCGACTCCGCCGGAGCACGCGCTCGAGAGCCTGGTGGCGCGGCACCGGCAGCAGCTGGCCGAGCTCGAGCGCGACACGGCGTCGATCCGCGAGTCGCTCACGTCGGCGTACCTTGCCGGCCGCGAGCAGACCGATCCGCTGGAGTACATCGAGGTGCTGCGCGACCGGCGCGCCATCAACGAGCGCTTCGCCGAGCTCGAGGCGGGGATCGACCACGAGATCCTGGTCTTCACGAAGCCGCCCTACGCGACGCCCGTGCACGAGCACGAGGAGGGCCTCGAGGTCGCGCGGACCCACCGCGCGAGAAGCGTCTACGAGTTCTCCGCCTTCGACGACGCCCGCTTCGTGGAGGGCGTCCGGCGCTACATCGAGGCCGGGGAGGAGGCGCGCTTCGTGGCCGAGCTGCCGCTGAAGCTCGTCATCATCGACGAGCAGATCGTCATGTTCGGTATGGAGGACCCGGTCGCGGGCAGATCGATCCTCACGATGATCGTCGTCGACCACCCCTCCCTCGCAGGCCTGCTCAAGATCGCTTTCGAGGCCGTGTGGGAGACGGGGCTCACGTTCGACGAGGCCCACCAGCAGTTGGTCGTGCAGCGCAAGAGCGCATGACGCGCGGCCCGAGGCACCGCCTGACCGTGATCGCGGCCGCGGCCGCGGGCCTGGCGCTGCTCGCCGGAGGTGTCGCCAGCCCGTCTCCGGTCGAGGCTGCGCGACAGCCGTCGTCCGTCCTCCGGGCCGACCTGTCGGCGCTCCTCGACGGCCGCCGGACGAGCGACCCGCGCCTCGCCCGCCTCGTCCCTGGCCACCGTGCGGGCGAGATCGCGTACTTCGTGGTCCTCGACACGCGGCGCACGACCGCCCATCGCGCCGCGCTCGAGCGCGCCGGCGCGCGCATCCTGCGCGAGTACAGGACGCTCGACGTGCTCGCCGTCGCGTCGCGGCCGGCAGCGCTCGCGCGCGTGGCGCGCCTGCCCGGCGTCGCCCGGCTCGTCCCGGTCGAGGTGGTGGAGACCGACGCGGAGCAGGAGGTCGACCAGTCGCGCGCCACGACCGCGGACGTGGGAGCGCCCCCGCTCTGGAACCAGGGCATCACGGGCGCCGGCATCCGCATCGCGGTGCTCGACACCGGGCTCGACGCCTCGCATCCCGACCTCGACGACCGTGACTTCCGCCGCTGGTCGAGCCCGCTCAGCCCGCCCAAGGTCGTCGACGCGAGGAGCTTCGTCGGCGGGGGTTGTGTGCCGCTCGCCGGTGCGAGCGACGGCCACGGCCACGGCACCCACGTCGCGGGGATCGCGACGGGCACCGGCGAGGGCACGCCTCTCGCCTCCGACAACGGGCGCTACGCGGGCATCGCTCCCGACGCCGAGCTCGCCGTGGGCAAGGTGCTCACGGACGCCGGCGCCGGGCTCAACAGCGACCTCCTCGCCGCCATGGAGTGGGCGGCCACGCCGGCGGGATCGTCCTCGTGCTCGGTCGGCGCGCACGTGGTGAACCTGAGCCTCGGCTCGGAGTCGCGGCCGGGCAGGCTGAACACCGGCGCGGACGTCGACCTCGTGAGCCAGATGCTGAACCGGCTCGCGGTCAGGTACGGCACGCTCTTCGTCGCAGCCGCCGGGAACAGCGGCCCCTTCATCGGCAGCGTGCTCGAGGCGCCGGGCGCGGCCGCGCAGGCCTTGAGCGTGGGCGCCTCGGCGAAGGACTACGACCTCAACCACGACGACACGCTCTCCGGAGACACCTGCGCCGGCTACCAGCACCCCCCGTCGGCGTCGAACGACTGCAGCGCCGGCACGGGCACGCAGCCGCCCTCGCTCGGGGCGTTCTCCTCGCGTGGCCCTTCGGGAGACGTCTGGCTCCGGCCCGACCTGAGCGCGCCCGGCTACAACATCGTCTCGGCTCAGGCCGCGACCGGCGTGGCGCTCGCGCAGAACGACCTCAACCGCGGCACGCGCGGCGACCCTCTGTACGCCACTGCCACCGGCACGTCCATGGCGACCCCGGCGGCGGCAGGCAGCGCGGCGCTGCTCCTCCAGGCCTACCGTGCGCGGCACGGTGCGATGCCGTCCGGCACGTCCGGCCTCCCGGGCGTGCAGGCGCCCGCCTATGCGCTCGTCCGTGCGGCGCTCATGAACACGGCCGGTGCCGGCCAGCACGAGGCGCGCTGGATCCTGTCCACCGACCTCTCGACCGCCCTGGTCTGCCCGCCCCAGCCGGACCCGCTGCTCGTCGAGTTCTGCAGCATCCTCGCGCCGATCGGAAGCGCGCTCGGGAACCAGGTGCTCTACGAGGCGCGAAACGGCGCCGCCGTCCCCTACGTCGGTCCGCTCGGCGAGGGTGCCGGGAAGCTGAACGTCGTCCGCGCGCTGGGAGCGCTCCGCGACGGCGTCGTCGTGTACAGCGCCGCCTCCGGGTCGGGAGCCGACGCGGGGACCGGGCCGCGGGACCTCCAGGGCAGCTGGCAGATCGGCGCCATCCGCGCCGGCGTGACGCGGACACAGGCGTTCGTGCTGCACGCGGCGCCGGGTGTGGCCGCCACCGCTCGGTTCGAGTACACCGGCGGGCGCCCCTCGGACGGGTCGACCGCGCTCCCGGCGGGCTGGGTCAAGCTGCCCGGCTCGACGACGGTCCGCTCCGGCCGGGACGCGCTCGTCAAGCTCCGGGTCGCCGTCCCCACGAACGCGGCCGCGGGCACGTACACGGGGGCCGTGCTCGCGCGCCTCTCCAACGGTCAGACGCTGCAGGTGCCCGTGTTCGCGTCCGTGGCACTGCACGACGTGAGCCCGGCGCTCGGCAACCAGCCCGGTCCGCAGGCACGCATCGTCTCCGCGCGGGACGTGTACGCGAAGAGCGACACGCTCTGGCCCTCGGTGGCGGGATCGGCCGGCACGGGCTCGGGCTCCGACTGGCGCGTGTACCCGGTCGAGCTCGGCGACGGCCTCACCGAGGCCCGCTTCGCCGTCCACGACGCGGCGACCGGCGACGAGACGTACGACCTCTACGTCTATCGCTCCGACTACACGCTGCTCGCGAGCACGCATCCGTTCGCGGCGCCGGGGGTCACGGACGTGCCGGCGAACAACGCCCGCGGCCCCTCGACCGCCGCGGCACCGCAGGTGCTGACGCTGCCGTCGCCGTCCGTAGGGCGCTATTACGTCGCGGTCAGCCGGGCCAGGGTCGGCCTCCTCCCGGGGAGCGGCGACTTCGGCGCCTTCGTGCTCACCCTCGACGAGGTCGCGCCGCGGCCGCCGCGCGACCCGGTCGTGGTGCTCGTGAAGACAGGTCCCGAGACCGCGGCGCCCGGCGAGACGGTGACGTACGAGCTCTCCTGGAACAACGCCGGTCCCGCCCCGGCGGAGAACGCCGTCGTGACCGACACCCTGCCGGCGGAGCTCGGCTTCGTCTCCGCGTCCGGCGGAGGCCGCTACGACGCGAGCCGTCGCACGGTGACCTGGAAGCTCGGCACCCTGCCCGTGAACGGGACGGGATCCCTCGCGCTCACCGTGCGGATCGCTCCCACCGCCGCCGCCGGCAGCGTCGTCGTCAACCGCGCCCAGCTGCAGGCGGACCTCACCGTCTCGCCGCCGCTCGCGAGCTGGCCGACGCTCGTCGCCCCCTGACGCGCGGCCTCGTACGCCCCGTGCCTGCACGGTCGACGCGTGCGCTCACGGCCTGCGTGCTCGCGGCCGCGGCCGCTCTCGCGTGCGCGTCGCCGGCGGGCGCGCACGGCACGCTCGCCCCGGCCGCGGCGGTCGCCGGCACCACCGAGCGCTTCGAGCTGATCGTGCCCAACGACCGGCAGGACGCCGACATCGTCGCCATCTCGCTCGGTCTGCCGGCCGGGATGCGCCTCGAGACGGCAGAGGCGCGCCAGCCGGAGTGGACGGTCTCGTCGAGCGGGAATACCGTCACCTGGGAAGGCGGCCCGGTGGCCCGCGGCAGCAGCGAGACCTTCGCCTTCAGCGCGACGGTGCCGGCACGGCCGGGGAAGGTGGAGCTCACGCTCGTCGAGCGCTACGACGACGGCGTCGGCACGCCGTTCCCGCTCGCGCTCTCCGTGTCGGGCGGCTCCGGTGGCGGGTCGTCGGGCACGGTGGCCGCGATCGCTCTCGCCGTCGCGCTCGCGGCGCTCGGCGTGTCCACCCTCGCGCTCGTCCTCGTCCTGCGGCGGCGCCCGCCGTAGAGGTTGACACTCCTGCCAGTGGTGTTACACTGCCGCGCTGACACCACCTTTAGTGGTATCTCAGGGAGGTCAGAGCATGGGCAGGGCAGGTCTTCTCCTTCTCACGGTTGCGGCCGCCGTCCTCGCGGCGGCCGGAGCCGCACTCGGCGCCGTGCCGTCCGCCGGCACGGTCTCCGCCGTCACCCCGACGGCGACGTGGCAGGGCGGCCCGTTCGTCACGTCCAACCCGTCCGGTGTCTGCGTGGGCTCGGTCGACCCCTCGTGCGACACGTACTCGCTGACGATCTCGCCGCCCGCGACCGGCAACTCCACGGTCGAGATCACGACCACGCCGTCCGCCGCAGGCGACGACTACGACCTCTTCGTCTACGGGCCGGGCGGTGCGACGGTGGGAAGCTCCACCACCCCGACCGGCAACGAGAAGGTCGTGCTCGAGAACCCGGCCGCCGGCACCTACAGGGTGAGCGTGCTCGCGTGGCTCGTCTCCCCGGGTGGCACGTATCAGGGCAAGGCGACGCTCGGCGTGGCGACGACCGTCCCGTCCGACCCGAAGTCCGTGAAGTGGACGTACGACGCGTCCGCGCCGCAGGCGACCGTCGAGGTGCCGCTCCGCGTCGTGCTCGTCGGCTTCGCCCCGGGCGAGCTCGACACGTCCAAGCTCCTCGCCGAGATCCCCGACGTCCAGCGTCCCGGCGTCCTCATCCCGCGTGGCACGAGCCCGTCGGCGGACGAGGCGCAGTTCCCGCTCGGCACGTCGACGCTGATCAACCACGGCCGCGCGTACTACGGCGGCACGAAGCCGTTCCTCGTGCCGTACGAGTATCGCTGGAAGCCGAAGGTCGTCTACGCGCCGTCCGGCTTCACCGCCGGCCTCTTCGCGGCCATGCACGCGAACAGCACGACGGGTGACTTCTCGAAGGCGCAGAACCGCGCGTACCTCGAGAGCTACAACGCCACGCGCGGGACGTTCCGCGGCTTCGGCAACACGGTCGCCGCGAACGCGCCGGTGCGCTTCGTCGACGGCGAGAAGACCGAAGACTGGATCGCCGCGAACTCCAAGCAGTACCTCGGCTGGGACGACCCGCCGCGCGGCAAGGGCCCCGGGAAGAACCCGGGCTACACGGTGTACATCCTCAACACCTGGGACTCGGCGGAGGCGCGGGCGCACATCCGGCCGGGCGGCGAGTACCACGTCTTCCGGATCAACCGCACCGACCCGGACACCGGCGACTTCGACGGGATCGACTGGGCGCGCATCTGGGGCGGCCGCTACCGCTTCATGATGGTCGACCTCGGCGCCGCGCCGAACCCGTACGAGGCGGAGACGTGGGGCAACCGCGGTCGGTCCGTGAACGGCTCGGCGACGTACGACCCGCCGCTCTGGGAGTACCGCGCGAAGGCGCCCCGACCCGTGACCGTCGTGAACGCCTTCGAGGGCTGGGAGCAGGCCGTCACCCCGGGCGCCACCTGGGACACGGAGCAGCTGCAGCGGATGGTCGCCCGCACGGTGAACCAGGCGGTCTCGTTCCGCTTCCTGCACTCGTATCTCTACGAGCCGCACCCGAGCACCGGCCGGTACTGGTTCTCGGACAACGTCTGGCACGACGCGAACGCCGAGGTGCCGTGGGCGTCGGATCTGACGAAGCTCTACAACCAGAGCGTCGTGCTCAACGGCCTGAGGACGCTGACGCCGTACCTCGAGTTCGCGGGGGACGTGAGGTTCCAGTACCTGGGGCAAGGCGGAGCCGACTACACCGCCGACCAGGCCATGCTCGAGCAGGCGAAGCGCGACGGTGACGACGTCGCCGGGGCGCCCGGCGTGTCGATGCACACGCTCACCGCGATGGACTATCTCGACTCCAAGCCAAGCCGGTTCCTCCGCGGCGGCGCGTGCTACACGACCGTCCCCGGCATCAACGTCGTGGCGGAGAAGCACTACGCGTGGGCGCTGCCCATCGCGGCGGGCATCGCCACCAACCGGGGCGGCGTCCCGTGGGGCTACCTGAACTCCGTCAACGACGTCTTCAAGACGCCGCAGGCGGACCGCGACCCGACGATGGCGATGGCCCATCCCGAGGTCGGCACGGGGGCGTTCACGTACACGGCGGTGCACGAGGCGAGCCACTACCTCGGGCTCGCCCATCCGCACGACTCCGTCGGCGCGACCCGCAACGCGGACGGCACGCCCCGCTACTACGACGGCTTCACGTGGGCGTTCAACTCGACGGCCGCGCCGACGACGTACTCCCACACCGAGCTCGTCTACTCCATCCTCGACCAGGAGAACATCGCCCGCGGCCACACGGCCTACTACCTCAAGTGGGCCGACGAGGCACTCGCCGAGGGCGGTGACGCCTACGACGCGGCCGGCAAGAAGACCGTCGGCTCGCTGCCCTACAAGGCACAGTGGCTGCGCCGCGAGGCGATCTCCGCCATCGCCAAGGCGGAGGCGGCGTTCGCCCAGTTCGACTTCATCCGCGCGACCTTCTCCGCGCAGCTCGCCTGGAGGAAGGCCGCCGCCTACCGCGATCTCGCGCTCGGGCTGCCGCCCGGCACGAGTGAGCTGCAGAAGGGAACGAAGAAAGAGGGAGCCTCGAGCTGTCCCTCGAGCAACGGCTGAGTGTGAGGAGGACGACCCCCTCCTTCGTCCCTCCTCCCTGGCCGGTGCGGGCCCGCTGCGGCGGGCCCGCACCGGTTCCTCCCCCGAACGTCCACATCCGGAGGTGGACCATGCGTAGGCTCCTCCTGGCCACGGCCGCCGTGGCACTCCTCGCCAGCGTCCCGGCGCTCGCCGCGCTCACCTGGCAGGCCGACCGCACCGACCCCGTGCGCAACGTCGGGCTCCCGTGCGAGTCCCTCGCGACGCCCGGGCTCGTGGCACGAACGAACAAGGACGTCTTCCACGTCGCCAACGTCTGCGGGCTCGTGGGCACCGACGTGGAGCTGCAGTCCCGGCAGGACCTGGCGGGGCGCACGCACGACTTCGCCTTCGTCGGCACGATGGGCGGAGGCTTCCGCATCTTCGACGTGACGGAGCCGACGCGCCCGACGCCCGCCGGCGGGTACCTCGACAGCGGCTGGCAGAACGACGTGCAGGTCGCCGGCGACCTCGTCGTCTCCACGTTCGACGGCGTCTCGGGCGAGGACTCCTCCGCCTCCACGTGCCTGAAGACCCGCTACCCGGACGCGGACGGCCAGGGCGTCGACGTCTACCGGCTGAACTTCAACCCGGCGACGGCTCGGTTCGAGACGAACCTGCTCACGTGCGTCGCGAACCCTCCCGGCGGAGCGCACAACTCCACCATCCACCCCGGCGCGGACTGGCTCGCGATCTCGGACTGCTGCTCGGACTGGGCGATCGACGTGATCGACCTGCGGGGCGTGCTGTCCGGGCAGGAGCCGGTGCACCGCTTCCGCCTGATCGACGAGTCGCGTGCGACTGCGACCGGCCGCTGCCCCGCCGGCGCGAGCTTCGCCTGCGTCGTCATGAAGCGTCCGGACGGCACGAGTGCGGCGGGCCTGTGGCAGCCGCACGACGTGCACTTCTCGCGCGACGGCCGCACGATGTACGTCGCCGCGATCAACTCCACGTTCATCGTCGACGTGGCCCGGGTGCTCTCTGGCTCCGTGCGGACGACGGCCGTGATTCCCAACGCGACCCAGCCGGGTGGCGCCGACAACTCGCACAACATCGCCATCTCGCACCAGGCGGACGTCACGCCCGACGGCAAGATCCTCGTGATCACCGACGAGCAGGGCGGCGGCACGTCGAACGTCGCGTGCAACCAGGACGCCACCGGCGTGATGGGCGGCATGCACTTCTGGGCCCTCGCGCCCATCAAGGGCGTCGACGCGTCGAAGGGAGCCAGCCCCGCGAGTCCGAAGCGGCTCGGCGCCTACTTCAACCCGAACCCGACGCGGCTGCCGGACCCGCTGGCCGGGGTGATCGGGTCGCTGCCGCGCGTCGAGCGCGGCTGCACGGTGCACGTGTTCCGGATCGGTGGCAACGGCAGCTCCTCGCCGGGCGCCGCCTCCGCCGGCCTCGACGGCGTCTCCAGCCTGTCGTCGCGCCAGCTCGTGACGGCGTGGTACGGGGGCGGGGTCTGGCGGGTCGACTTCTCGGGGCCGCCCTCTGACGGCGACGGGATCGCCGAGGATGCCCGCACGACGTGGGGGAACACCAAGGGCTGGAGCGTGATGCCCGGCGCCGACACCTGGTCGGCGAAGGAATACAAGGGCTACATCTACGCCAGCGACATGGTCCGCGGCTTGGACGTCTACAGCTTCACGAACTGCCGGGACGCCGAGTGCGTCCTGCGCCCGACGAACACGCCGGGCACCGTGAACGGCGGCGGCAAGCTCGAGCAGGACTTCGCGACGTTCACGATCGTTCGCGGGTCCGCGCCTGGCGGCGAGGCCCAGTTCGGGCTGGACGTCCGGTACGCGCTCGGTGCGGCGA
>DATBIN010000057.1:0-15273 GCA_036556925.1 Gaiella sp. | reverse complement strand
TCACGACCGACTACCCGCTCGAGCCGGGCGAGGCGGACCGCTTCCTGCGGCCCGCCGTCGACGCGAGCTTCAACCGCATCTCGGTCGACGGCGAGTGCTCGACGAACGACGCCGTCGTTCTGCTCGCCAACGGGCAGTCGGGCGTCAGGCGCGGCGCAGCGCTCGACGACGCGTTCGCGGACGCCCTCGGCGAGGTGTGCGCCGGCCTCGCGCGCCAGATCGTGGAGGACGGGGAGGGCGCCACCGTGCTGCTCGAGATCCACGTCGCCCGCGCTGCCTCGGACGGAGAGGCGGTCGCTGTCGCACGGCGGGTCGCCACCTCGCCCCTCGTGAAGACGGCTGCCTTCGGACACGATCCCAACTGGGGCCGTGTGCTGGCTGCCGCCGGCTCCGCCCCGTGGAACGGCGGGTTCGCGGCACTCGACCCGGACCGCCTGACCGTGGCCTTCGACGGGGTGGTCGTCTACGACGCCGGCGCGCCGACCGGGCGCCAGCCGGACGTCGGCGGCGCCGTCTGCCGCATCGACCTCGACCTCGGGCTCGGCGACGGCTCGGCCGCGTACCTCGCCTCCGACCTCTCCTACGACTACGTGCGCATCAACGCCGAGTACACGACGTGAGCGCGCGCATCGTGCTCAAGCTCGGCGGCCGGGTGGCGGCAGAGACTGCTGCGCAGGCGCTCGCGCTGCGGGCGGCAGGGTACGACGTCGTGGTGGTGCACGGCGCCGGTCCGCAGATCACCGCGGAGATGGAGCGGCGGGGCATCGCGCCGGAGTTCGTCGACGGTCGCAGGGTGACCACACCGGGCGTGCTCGCGGTCGTACGGGAGTCGCTCCGGGCGGTCAACGCCGAGGTGTGCGCCCGGCTCGGTCCCGACGCCGTCGGGCTGGCCGGCGACGAGATCGGGCTCCCCGCGACACGCGTGCCGCACCTCGGCCTCGTGGGAGACCCGATTCCGTCTGCGCCGGCGGCGATCACGGACGTGCTCGCCGAGGGACGAATCCCGGTCGTGGCGCCGCTCGCCACCGGCCCGCTCAACGTGAATGCCGACGAGGCCGCCGCGGCGCTGGCGGTGGGCCTCGGCGCGGAGCGCATCCTCTTCCTCTCCGACGTGCCGGGCGTGATCGTGGACGACGAGGTGCTGCCGGCGTTGCCCGCCGAGGAGGCCGACCGCATGCTCGGCACGGGGAGCTTCCAGGGCGGCATCGTGCCGAAGCTGGGAGCAGCGATCCTGGCCGCCCGTGGCGGTGTGCGCGCGGAGATCGGCATGACGCAGGTCGTCGCGTGAGCGGCTCGGACGTCGGGGCGACCACCATGTCGTCCGCACAACGCGACCGTGTCCTGCCGACGTACGCGCGGGCGGACCTGACGATCGTGCGGGGAGAGGGCTGCCGCGTCTGGGACGACGCTGGCCGCTCCTACCTCGACTTCGGCACGGGGCTCGCCGTGACCGGGCTCGGGCACTGCCACCCGGGCGCGGTCGCTGCGGCGCGCGAGCAGCTCGGGCTCCTCTGGCACGCGTCGAACCTCTACTGGACGGAGCCGATGCTGCGGCTCGCCGCCCTCCTCTCCGAGCGGATGGGCGGCGCGCAGGCGTTCTTCTGCAACTCCGGCGCGGAGGCGAACGAGGCGGCGATCAAGTACGCGCGCAAGGCGACCGGCCGCCCTCGCGTCGTGGCGCTCGAAGGCGGGTTCCACGGCCGCACCTTCGGTGCGCTCTCGGCCACCGGCCAGCCCCCGAAATGGGAGGGGTTCGGGCCGCTCGTGCCGGGGATGAGCTTCGCGGCGCCGAACGAGGTCGAGACGCTCGAACGGGCCGTCTCCCCCGGCGGCGAGCTCGCCCTGATCCTGCTCGAGCCGGTGCTCGGCGAAGGAGGCGTGATCCCGCTGGAGGAGGGCTTCGTGGCGGCGGCCGCCGAGATCGCGCGCGAGGTGGGCGCCCTCCTCTGCGCCGACGAGGTGCAGGCCGGCATGGGTCGCACCGGCACCTTCTTCGCCCACGAGCAGCTGGGGCTCGAGCCGGACCTCGTCACGCTCGCCAAGGGGCTCGGCAACGGGCTGCCGATCGGTGCCCTGCTCGCCGCGGACCGCGCGCCGCGCGGCTTCGCTCCCGGCGACCACGGCGCCACCTTCGGCGGCAACCCCGTGGCCGCCGCGGCTGCCTGCGCCGTGGTCGAGGCGATCGACGACGAGCTGCTGCAGAACGTGCGCGAGCGGGGCGAGCAGCTCGCCGCGGGCCTGCGGCCGCTGCCCGGGGTGACGGGCGTGCGCGGCCGCGGCCTCCTGCTCGGGGCGACGCTCGACCGCGAGGCGGCCGGGGTCGTCGACGCGTGCCGGGAGGCCGGGCTGATCGTCCTCTCCGCGGGGCCGGACGTGCTTCGCCTCGCCCCGCCGCTCGTCGTCTCCGCCGACGAGGTCTCCGAGGCGCTCGATGCCGTCGCCGGTGCGCTTGCTGCGGGCTGAGAGCGCATATTCTGCTAGAATTATGCATAGTATGAACCGCCGCGAGCGCCAGCAGAAGATCCTCGAGCTCGTCGAGGAGCGCGCCATCTCGACGCAGTCGGAGCTCGCCCAGGCGCTGCGCGCCGAGGGGCACGAGGTCGTGCAGACGACCGTCTCGCGCGACGTCCACGAGCTCGGCCTGGTCAAGGTGCGCGCCCCTTCGGGGCGTCTCGTCTACGCCGCCCCCGGCGCGGGCGACGCAGACCGGCTGCGCGCCATCGTCGCCGCCATGCGCCGCTATGCGATTGAGGTCGAGTCGGCCGGGAACCTCGTCGTCGTCGTCACCCCGTCCGGGTACGCCAACGCCCTCGCGCAGGCGATCGACGAGGGCCACCATCCGAAGATCGCGGGCACCATCGCCGGCGACAACACGATCTTCGTCGCCGCCCGCGACGGCGTCTCCGCCGCCGCGCTGCGCGACGAGCTCGCAGGCCACCTCGTCGAAGGCGCGGCATGAGGAAGACCGCCGTCGTCGCCTTCTCGGGCGGACTGGACACGAGCTGCATCGTCAGCTGGCTCAAGGAGGACTGGTACGGGTTCGACGAGGTGATCGCCGTGCTCGTCGACGTGGGGCAGCACTTCGACGTCGAGGAGTCGCTCGCGCGGGGGCAGGCTGCGGGCGCGGACGAGGTGCTCCTCGTCGACCGCAAGGACGCGTTCGCTGAGGACCAGTGCGCCAAGGCGATCCAGACGAACGCGCTCTACGAGGGCAAGTACCCGCTCGTCTCCTCGCTCTCGCGTCCCGTGATCGCCCAGGCCGCGGCCGAGGTGGCGCTCGAGGCCGGTGCCGAGGCGCTCGTCCACGGCTGCACGGGGAAGGGCAACGACCAGCTCCGGTTCGAGCTCTCGTTCAAGGCGATCGACCCCGCGGCGAGGGTGATCGCCCCCCTCCGCGACCGCATCTGGACGCGGGACGAGGAGATCGCGTATGCCGTCGAGAAGGGCATCCCCGTCAAGGCCACGGCGGAGTCGCCCTACTCCATCGACGAGAACCTGTTCGGCCGCGCGATCGAGGCCGGCGTGCTCGAGGACCCCTGGAGCGCCCCTCCGGAGGAGCCCTACGAGTACACCGGGGATCCCGGCTCGGCGCCGCCGCCGTGCGAGCTCGTCGTCGCGTTCGAGGAGGGCATCCCCGTCTCGCTGGACGGAGAGGAGCTCCCGCTCGCACAGCTGATCATGCGGCTGAACCGTCTCGCCGGCGCGTACGGCATCGGGCGCATCGACATGATCGAGAACCGCGCCGTGGGCATCAAGAGCCGCGAGGTGTACGAGGCGCCAGCAGCGCTCGCGCTCATCGCGGCGCACTCGGCGCTCGAGGACGTGATCCTGACGAAGGACGAGGCGCGCCTGAAGAGCCACCTCGCGCAACGCTGGACCGAGCTCGTCTACGAGGGTCTCTGGTTCCATCCCGCCCGCGAGGCGATCGACGCCTTCGTGCGGAAGACGCAGGAGCTCGTCACCGGCGAGGTGCGTCTCGAGCTGCGCCCGAGCGTGGCGGTCGTGACCGGACGCCGCTCGCCGCACATGCTCTACGCCGTGGAGCTCGCGTCGTACGGGACGGGCGAGACGTTCCCGCACGACGCCGCCGAGGGCTTCATCCGCATCGCCTCGCTCGAGACGGAGCTCGCGGCCGCGCGGGCACGCGCCCGCACGCCCGCGTAGGCAGAATCCCTGCATGTCGCTCTGGGCGGGACGCGTGCAGGGCGCTCTGGACCCCGCGGTCTGGGAGTTCCTGCGCGCGGACGACGCCGAGCTCCTGCCGTACGACTGCGAGGCCACGGCCGAGCACGCGCAACGCCTGCACGCGGCGGGCCTGCTGACGGACGACGAGCTGGCGGAGGCCGAGGGCCGCCTCGCCGACATCGCCCACGACCCGTCGGTCTACCTCGACTCCGACGAGGACGTGCACAGCGCCATCGAGCGCCAGCTCGGCGAGGTCGGCCGCAAGATCCATGCCGGTCGCTCGCGCAACGACCAGGTCGCCGCGGCGCTGCGCCTGTACGTGCTCGATGCCGCGGCCGAGGCGCGGGAGGAGATCAACGCTCTCGCGCTCGTGGTGCTCTCGTTCGCGGAAGCCGAGGCGGACACGCTGATGCCCGGCTACACCCACCTCCAGCGTGGACAGCCCGTCACGCTCGGGCACCATCTGCTGGCCTGGGTGGAGATGCTCGACCGCGACCGAAGCCGCTTCGCGCGTGCCGCCGAGTCGGCAGCCCAGAGCCCCCTCGGAGCGGGCGCGCTCGCCGGCTCGACGCTCGGCCTCCCTGCCCCCGCCGGTCAGATGCCGAACTCCGTCGACGCCGTCGCCGACCGCGACTTCGCGCTCGACTACCTCTACGCCGCCGCGGTCCTGTTCACGCACCTCTCCCGGATCGGGGAGGAGCTCGTGCTGTGGGCCACGGCCGAGTTCGGCTTCGCGAAGCTCCCGGAGGCGGCCGCGACGGGCTCGTCGATGATGCCGCAGAAGCTGAACCCCGACGTCGCCGAGCTGGCGCGCGGGAAGGCGGGCACGGCGCTCGGGCGCCTCACCGGGCTGCTGGCCACGCTCAAGGGCCTCCCCCTCGCGTACGACCGCGACATGCAGGAGGACAAGGAGCCCGTCTTCGCCACGCGCCGTGACGTACGGCTGGCGCTGAAGGCGCTCACCGTCCTGCTCAGCGGCCTCGAGGTCGACCGCGAGCGGCTGGAGGAGGCGGCGTCGGACCCGCAGCTCCTGGCCACCGATGCCGCGGAGGAGCTCGTGCGCGACGGTGTCCCATTCCGCGAGGCGCACGAGCAGGTGGCCGCGTCGGTCCGCGACGGCTCGTACGCCCCTTCCGGCTCCGCGGCGGCGAGCGTCGCCGCGCGCGGAGGCATGGGCCCGGGCGGCGTTCGCGATGCGATCGCCGATCTCCGGCGCCGCTTCGGCGACAACCTCTGACGTCTCCCACCCGGGAGCGACCCATCTGCGGCAGCGGATCACGGGTCGCAGCGGCGGTGACGTCGCACCCTGCCTGCGGCGTATCTCCGGTGACACCCATTCAGCGGAGGTACTCCCATGAAACGCATCGCCATCGTCGCCGGCCTGCTCCTCGCCGCCGCCGCGCTCGCGGGCGTGCTCCGGCCCGAGGGCGCCGTCGCCGTCGAGCCGGCGGCACAGACCGACACCGTGACCGTCTCCGGAGTCGGCTCCGTCAGCGCCGTCCCCGACGAGGCCGTCGTGTCCGTCGGCGTCGAGAGCACGGCTGCCACGGCGCAGGCCGCCCTGACTGCGAACGCGCGCGACATGCGCGAGGTGATCGAGGCAGTGCGCGCCGCGGGTGGCAAGGACGTCACCACGCAGACCGTCTCGCTCTCTCCGCGGACGACACCGGAGGGCAAGGCGGACGGCTTCGTCGCGACCAACGTCGTGACCGCCACGACCGGTCTCGGCAACGCCGGCAAGCTCATCGACGCGGCGGTCGCGGCAGGCGCCAACACCGTCTTCGGCCCGACTCTCTCCTCGAGCGACGCGGAGAAGCTCTATCGCGAGGCGCTCGCGAAGGCCGTCGGCGACGCGAAGGAGCGCGCCGAGGTCCTCGCCACGGCCGCCGGTCGCCAGCTGGGCAGGGTGACCGCCATGAGCGAGGGCGGCGGGGAGGCGGTGCCGCTCATGGAGAAGACGGCGGCTGCGGACGCGGGCGTGCCGGTGGTCTCCGGCTCGCAGGAGACCACCGCGACCGTGAGCGTCACCTACGAGCTTCGCTGAGGGTGCCGGGGGCCGGGCTGCTCGCCCGGCCCCCTCGCCGGACTCAGGATGCGGCCGGAGCCGGTGTCGCCGCGGGCGGCGGCGACTCGCTCTCCTGTACGACGGGCCGCACGAGATGGCCGTGATGCTCGGAGCCGTAGCCGCCGGGCACCGGGATGTAGAACTCGGGATAGCCCCACATGCCGTGCTCGGAGACGTCGAGCCCTGCTGCCTCGACCTCCGGCTCGGTGCGGATCCCGAACGTGGCCTTCATCGCCCAGAGGACGAGGAACGAGGCCGTGAAGGTGAAGGCGCCGACGGCCGCGAGGCCCAGCGCCTGCACGCCGAGCTGGTGCAGGCCCCCGCCGTAGAAGAGGCCGCCGCTGCCCGTCGCGAGCTTCTCCGCGAGTGAGGGCACCGTGAGGAAGCCGAGCGACAGGGTGCCCCACACGCCCGCCATGCCGTGCGCGGCGAGCGCGCCGATCGGGTCGTCGATCCGCAGCCGCTCGACGAGCAGCACGCCGAGCACGACGATCACGCCCGCCCCGAAGCCGATCACGATCGCCGCCCAGGGCGCGACGAACGCGCAGGCGGCGGTGATGGCCACGAGCGCGGCGATGGCGCCGTTCAGCATCATCGAGAGGTCGGGCTTCTTGATCACGAGCCAGGCCGTGATGACGGCGCCGAGAACGCCCGCAGCTGCAGCGATGTTCGTGTTCAGCGCCACGTAGGCGAAGAAGCCGACGCCGCCGAAGTCGACGGACAGCGTCGAGCCCGGGTTGAACCCGAACCAGCCGAACCAGAGGATGATCACGCCGAGCGTGACGTACGCCATGTTGTGACCGGGAATCGGGTTCGGCTTGCCGTCCGCGCCGAACTTGCCGATGCGCGGGCCCAGGAGGATCGCCCCCGCGAGGCCGGCCAGCGCGCCCTGGTAGTGGACGACGGTGGAGCCGGCGAAGTCCTGCATCCCCTTCGCGAACAGCCACCCCTCCGGCGACCAGATCCAGTGCGAGACGATGGAGTAGATCAGGGTGAAGGCGATGCCGAAGGCGAAGTACACCCACAGCTTCGTCCGCTCCGCCATCGCTCCCCAGACGATCGCCAGCGAGACGGCGCAGAAGACGACCTCGAACATGTAGCCCGCGGCCGCGGGGATGGAGCCGAACCACGAGAACGGCTCGGCCCCGATGGCGAGCAGCTCGTCCACGGACGGCGCCGCGGCGCTGAGGCTGCCGATGAACCCGTTGCCGCCGTCGCCGAACGCGATGGCGAACCCGACGAGGTAGTAGACGATGGACGCGAGGGCGAAGATGAGCACGTTCTTCGCCGCGATGTGACCGACGTTCTTCATTCGCGTCAGGCCCGCCTCGAGGAAGGCGAAGCCGGCCTGCATGAACATGACGAGCACTGCCGCGATCAACACCCAAACGGTGCTCGTGGCGAATGCCAGCTCCTTGGTGCTCAAACCCGTTCCACCTCCTCGAGCTTCTGACCGGTCCGGTGGTGCGTCACCTGGTAGACGGGCGACGCCCAGCAGATGCCGTCGCCGTTGACGTGCCCGGTGCGGGCCGAGTCCACGATCGCGGCGATCACCTCGTCCACGAGGTCGTCCCGCACGATGAACGTGAGGAGCGCCTTGGGCAGGAACCGCGACTCGAACACCCGTCCGCGGTACTCGTGGGTGATCCCCTTCTCGCGCCCGTGGCCGACGGCCTCGATCACCGTCACCCCCACGTGACCCGTCTCCTCCTCGACGGCCTCCATGACCGTCTCCACGCGGTCGCGTACCACGACCGCCTCGACCTTCATCACGCTGCCTCACCTCCGTCGGGCGCTTGCGTCGGTCTGGCCACGCGGCTGCGTCGACGACTGAGCTCGGCCGCCGCGCGCGGCCCGCTTCCGGGCTTGGCGCGCCGCGAGGCGGCGAGCCGCTTCGGCGAGACGCCGCCGCGCAGGGCGGAGGCGGCCACCCGGCCGTCGCCATGCCCCTGCGTGCCCGTCGCCTTCGCCATTGCTCACCGCCTGCTCGGACCAACAAAAAAGCCCCACCTCTCCCGAGGGAGAGATGAGGCGCCATTGCCTTCCGCGGGGTCGTCGTCGACCGCCTGCACCCACCGTACCTACAGCCGCGGCCGGAGGCAAGCAGCCTCGCGCTTGCCTTTCGCCAGGAGCCGCTGCTAGCGTCCCCGGAGCGATGCGCTCGCACGTCTAGGACATCCGTTGCCGAGGCCCGCCTGGCCGGGTCTCTCTTCTCGCGCGCCCTAGACCTCGAGCTTTTCCGTAAGGAGCATCCGCATGAAACACCTCGAAGCAGTGCCTCTCACGAGCCGGACCGGCGCCGGTCCGCCGGCCGTGGAGGCGACGGACCTCCGCAAGGAGTTCGTGCGCAAGAGCCGCAGGGCCGGCAAGCGGCGCGTCGCCGCGCTCGCCGACGTCTCGTTCACCGTCGCCCGCGGCGAGTGCGTGGCCATCCTCGGGCAGAACGGCTCGGGCAAGTCGACACTCGTGCGCCTGCTCTCGACGCTCCTGCTGCCGGACGGCGGCAGCGCGCGCATCTACGGGCACGACGTCGTCAAGGACGCGCGTGCCGTGCGGCGCCTGATCAACCGCGTCTCGGTGGAGGCGTCCTTCTTCAAGAAGATGTCCGCCGCCGAGAACCTCCACTACGCATCCCGCTTCTACGGGATGACGCCCGCCGACACGCGGACCGGCATCCCCGCGATCCTCGAGCGCGTCGGCTTCCCGCCGGACCGGCGAGGCGAGCCCATGGAGGATCTCTCGCGCGGCATGCAGCAGAAGGTCGCGCTGGCCCGGGCGCTGCTCACGTCGCCGGTGCTCCTGCTCCTCGACGAGCCTACGACCGGCCTCGACCCTCGCTCCAAGCTCGAGGTGCAGGACTTCATCCGTGAGATCCGCGCCCGGCATGACGCCACGATCGTGCTCTGCACGCACGATCTGGTGGAGGCCGAGGCCCTCGCCGAGCGGGTGGGCATCCTCGACCGCGGGGAGCTCCTGGCGCTCGAGCCCGTGGCCGCCCTCCAGCAGCGCTTCGGGGCGGGCACGCTCGAGGAGGCGTTCTTCGCCGCGACGGGGCGCACGTTCGAGGACGAGGGGGACGACGACGAGGAGAGGAGGGTGTTCGCATGAGGGCCGTCGCGCTGACCGTGCGTCACGAGCTGATCGGCCTGGCGGGGATCGTCGAGCGGAACGTGTACCTGACGCGGCGCTACTTCTACTGGGACGTCGCGTTCTTCGTCTGGACCGTCGCCAACACGCTCACGATCGTCTTCATCGCGGAGGGGATCCAGGCGACGGGCGGCGAGATCGACGTCGATCGTGCGACCACGTCGCTCCTCATCGGCGCCGTCGTCTGGGCCTACCTGGGGATCATCTTCGAGTTCATCACGGAGACCGTCGCGTGGGAGCGCTGGGAGGGCACGATCGAGTACACGTTCATGGCGCCGCTGTCCCGCGCCATGCACCTGGGCGGCAGCGGAGTGTTCGCCGTGCTCTACGGGCTCGTCCGCGCCGTGCTGCTGTTCGTGGTCGTGGCGCTGTTCTTCGGGCTCTCGATGCCGGATGCGAACTTCGCCGCGGCGTTCGCGATCCTGGGCATCGCGTCCGTCTCCTTCTTCGGCATCGGGATGATGACCGCAGTCCTCCCGCTCATCTCGCCCGAGAAGGGCGCGCAGCTCGGCTTCGTCGCGCAGGGGATGATGCTCGTCGTCTCGGGCGTCTACTACCCGGTCAGCGTGATGCCGACCTGGATGGAGTGGCTCTCAACGATCTCGCCGGCCACCTATGCGCTGCGCGGGATCCGCGACTCCATCCTCGACGGCGCGGGCCTCGCCTGGGCGGACGTGTGGCCGCTGCTCGTGATCGGCGCCGTGTCGATCCCGCTCGGCCTCTTCGTCTTCAACCGCGGCGAGGTCTACGCGAAGCGTCACGGGAAGCTGAAGCGAAGCGGCTGATGGCCATCCAGGTGGTCGAGGTCTCGGACGCGCGTGGCGCCGAGGAGAGCGCCCGCATCTACACCGCCGTGTTCCCCCAGGACCCCGTCGGCGGCGTCGACGTCGAGCGGGCTCTCGCCGCGAACCCGGAGCGGATCGTCCTGCTCGGCCTGCTCGAGGGCAGCGCGGTGGGCACCGCCGTCGCCGACCGCAGCTCTGCCGTGGGCCGGTGCTACACCGGCGTTCGGGTGCTGCGCGACGCCCGGCGGCACGGCGCCGGGACGGTGCTCCTCGAGCGCTGCGCGGCCCATGCGCGGAAGCTCGGGCTCGAGATCCTGTCGGCGCGGGTGGTCGGGGGCGACGAGGCCGGTCTCGCGTTCGCGGCTCGTCACGGCTTCACCGAGGTCGCGCGCGACGTCGAGCTCGTGCTCGAGCTCCGCGGCCACGAGCGGCCGCCGCCGGTGCCGGAGGGCCTCGAGGTGGTGTCCGTGGCGGCGCGGCCGGCGCTCGCGGAGCTGACCTACGACATCGCCTGCGAGGCGATCGTCGACATCCCCGGGCCGGTGCGCACGCCTCCCACGCGCGAGCGCTGGCTCTTGGAGCAGGCGAGCGGCCCGGGCGTCCTCACGGGCGGCACGATGGTGGCGGTCGCAGGCGGTGCCGTCGTCGGCGTCGCCAGCCTCCTCGCGCGGGAGGCGGCCTCGGGGCTCGCTGAGAACGGCCTCACGGCCGTACGCCGCAGCCACCGCGGCCGCGGGATCGCCACGCTTCTCAAGCGCACGCAGATCGCGTGGGCCGCCGCCAACGGCTACCGCGAGCTCGTCACGTCCACGGCGGAGCACAACGCTTCCATGCGCGCCGTCAACGAGCGGCTCGGCTACGTCGAGCGGCCGGCGACGATCGAGCTCGAGGCGCCGGTCTCGGGGATCCGGGCCGTGCCTGCGCCGTAGGCGCCCTCGGCGGCATCTAGGCGGGCCGTTGCTCGACGAAGGTTGGTAGACTCCCGCGCGTCTTCGAGGCGACGTGGCCTCAGGCGCGACGGCGCGCCTGGGGCTTTTTCGTTTTCTAGGGAGGAGAGCAGATGGCGAGACCACGGACGGCGGCATCGACGGCGAGCCGCTCGCGGATGGTGCAGAGCAAGGACCGCGCGACGTCGAGCGTCGCGGCGCGCCGCAGCGTGCTGAAGCGGATCAAGGACGAGGGCGTCGAGCACGTCCTCTTCTGGTTCACCGACCTCGAGGGTCATCTGAAGTCGTTCGCGATCACGCCCGCCGAGATGGAGGGTGCGCTCGACGACGGGATGGGGTTCGACGGCTCGTCGATCACCGGCTTCAACCGGATCGAGGAGTCCGACATGGTCGCGATCCCGGACCCGGGGACGTACCAGAGCATGCCGCGGCCGCTCGACGAGCACGGCCAGCCCATCGGGGCGAACGTGGCGAGGCTGATCTGCGACGTCGTGAAGCCGGACGGCAGCCCGTACGAGGGCGATCCGCGGTACATGCTGCGCCAGGCGCTCGAGAGGATGCGCAAGGCGGGCTTCGACGCCTTCAACGTGGGGCCGGAGCTCGAGTACTTCCTCTTCGAGGACGACAAGGGCACCTCGACGCTCGACGAGGGCGGCTACTTCGCGATGACGGCGCAGGATGCAGCGACCGAGGTCCGGAACGACACGATCCACGCGCTCGAGTCCGTCGGCATCCCCATCGAGTACCACCATCACGAGGTCGGGCCGTCGCAGCACGAGATCGACATGCGCTATGCCGACGCCCTCGCGATGGCGGACCACACGATCACCTACCGGCTGATCGTGAAGGAGGTGGCAGCCTGGCACGGGTACTACGCCACGTTCATGCCGAAGCCCCTGTTCGGCGAGAACGGCTCGGGCATGCACACCCACATGTCGCTCTTCCGCAACGGGCGCAACCAGTTCTTCGACGCGAAGGACCCGCACCACCTCTCGAAGACCGCGAAGAGCTTCATCGCGGGGTTGCTCGTCCACGCACGCGAGATGGCGGCGGTGCTCGCCCAGTGGGTGAACTCGTACAAGCGGCTCGTCCCGGGGTACGAGGCGCCCGTCTACGTCGCGTGGTCGCAGCGGAACCGCTCGGCGCTGATCCGCATCCCGCTGTACAAGCCGGGCTCGGAGCAGGCCACGCGCGCGGAGATCCGGTGCCCGGACCCGGCGTGCAACCCCTACCTCGCATTCGCAGCGCTCCTGCACGCGGGCCTCGAGGGGATCGAGAAGGGCTACGAGCTGCCCGACGAGATGACCACCAACCTGTACCGCCTCTCCGCGGACGAGCGCAGGGAGCGCGGCATTGTGGCGCTGCCGGAGTCGCTCGGGGAGGCGATCGAGGAGCTCGCCGGCTCGGAGCTGATGCAGCGGGCGCTCGGCGACCACATCTTCTCCCGGTACGTCGAGCTCAAGCGCCGCGAGTGGGACGAGTACCGCGTCCAGGTCACGGAGTGGGAGCTCGGGAAGTACCTGGCGTCGTTGTAGGCGAGACCGGCCGGGGTCAGACCCCTCGGGTCTGACCCCCGTCGCTCGCTCCGACGCGGCTCGGGCCCTGTCCCGGTGGGCTCTTGCGTCCGTCCGGTGTATGTCTCATGATCCGCCTGCAGGACGTGCCCGCAAGGCGAGCGGGTGTCCTGTGTCTGACGGCCGATCGCGGGTCCCCGGTGGGGGCCCGTGGTCGTTCGGACGAGTTATCGCGGACCGAGGTGTTAGTCCACTTCGGGGGCGGCGGCTAATCCGGTTTGGCGCTCATCGCCCAGACGGCGACGAGCGCGGCCGCGAGCAGCAGGACCGAGATGCCGAGGCTGACGCGCAGCAGCCCCGTGCCGCCTCCGCCGCGGAGCTTGCGCACGCCCACGCCGCCCACGATCAGCGCGATGAGGAGGAGCAGCGCGCCGGCGTCGGCCGTGATGTAGCCGATGCCGACCCACGCGGGTTCGCTGTCCGGGTTGTCCGGGAACTCCTTCGTGTAGAGCCACTCCGCGCCGATGCGCATCACGACGTAGCCGGGCAGGCCGACCGCGAGCAGCGACCAGTAGCCGAGCCGGAGCATGCCCGCGCGCCCGTCCGCACGCGCCAGCGCCGCCGAGCTCGTGAGCAGGGCGCCGACCAGGACGACCGCGCCGAGGACGTGCAGGAAGAGCGGGAAGTTCCAGCTGTCGGGACGGATCGCCGCGAGGGTGCTCATGCGCCCGGCTTCCAGATCATGTCGATGAGGATCAGGGCGACGGCGACCGTCGAGACCGTGTGCATGAGCAGGCCCGTGGACGACTGGTTGAGCGCCGCCAGCTCGGCGCTCGGGCCGGTGCTGCCGGCGGCCTGGAGCTCGCGCGCGCGGTCGCCCGCGCGCTGGTACTCCACGCCCGCACGGCGGCCGGTCTCGGTGGCGATCGCCCACAACACGAGCGCGGCGATGACCCAGAAGTCCCAGAGCTGGTACGCGTCGAGCGAGATGGCGAGCCAGACGCCGAAGACGAGCGTCCCGAGGGTGCCCGCGGCGATGGCCACCGTCCCCGCCTGCGCGATCCTGTTGATGCCCGCGGTCTCCTCGGGGAGGTCCGTGCGCCGCAGCGCGACGACGAGGATCCAGAAGAGCACGATCGCCCCGGCGAGCGCGAAGGCGCTGAGCACGTGGAGCGCGAGGATCCAGTCGTCGAGGCTCACGGCGCGATCCTAGAAGGTGGGGCGGGCGTCTGTCATTAGCCTGCGGTACGTGCTCACCGTCCTGCGCACGGTCCACCTGCTCTCGGCAGCCGTCTGGGTCGGCGGCACCGCCGCGCTCGTGGTGGCGGGTGTTCCGGCCATCAGGCGCCTCGAGGGCGAGGCGCGGGCGACCGCGATGCGTGCGCTCGGACGGCGCTGGCGGCCGCTCGGCTGGGGTGCGATGGGCGTGGCGGTCGTCTCCGGGCTGTGGCTGACCGACCGGCACGGCGGCCTCGACCGGCAGGCGCTCGACAGCGACTTCGACCGCACGCTGATCGTGAAGTCCGCTCTCGTGGTCGTGCTCGTGGCGGCCGCGTTCCTGCACGACTTCGTGCTCGGGCCCCGCCTGCAGCGCGAGCTGCGCGCGGGCGCTCCGCAGGCGCCGGCAACCCGGCGGCGGCTCGTGGCCGTCGGCTGGCTGAGCTTCGCGCTCACGGTCGCGGTGCCGGTGCTCGGCGTCGTCGCCCTCGGGTACGTGGACTGATGGAGGACTCCGCTCGGCACCTGGCCCTGCTCACGCGCACGATCGAGGTCGTCAACTCCAGCCTCGACCTGCAGGAGGTGATGGAGTCGATCGCGCACGAGGTGGCTGCGGCGCTCGGGACGGACGCGTGCTTCGTCTACCTGTACGACGAGCGCGCGGACGAGCTCGTGCTCCGCGCCACGCACGGGACAGCCGTCCTGGGCGAGACGGCCCGTCCACGCATGCGGCCGGGCGAAGGCATCACCGGCTCGGCGGCCGCCGAGCGCGCCCCGGTGATGATCCCCGCCGACGCCCACCTCGACCCGCGCTTCAAGGGCTTTCCCAACCTCCCCGAGGACCACTACCAGTCGATCCTCGCCGTCCCCATCCTCCTGCGCGAGAAGCTCGAGGGCGCGCTCAACGTGCGTACGCAGGAGCCACGGTCGTTCACCGACGGCGAGATCGACCTGCTCGTCGCGATCGCGTCCCAGGTGGCGCGGACGATCGAGCACGCGCGCCTGTACGAGGCTGCGCAGCAGCGTGTCCGCGAGCTCGAGGCGCTCTCGCGGATCTCCGAGGCCGTCTCCGAGTCCCTCTACCTGGAGGAGTCGCTCGAGGCGATCGTGCGCACGACGGTCGACTCGCTCGACGCCACCGGCGCGGCCGTGGTGCTCGAGGACGGCCGCGTCGCCTGGCCCGAGGGGAGGTCCGGCAAGCATGCGGCGCGCATGCCGCTCCGCTCGAGGGGGCGGACGATCGGCGAGCTCGTCGTCGACCGTGACACGCTCTTCACGCCCGAGGACCGGCGGCTGCTCGAGGCGATCGCGCACCAGGCGGCGGTGGCGCTCGAGCACGGGCGGATGGCCCTGCGCGGCGTGCTCGCCCAGGAGATCCACCACCGCGTCAAGAACAACCTGCAGACGGTGGC
>DATBIN010000056.1:0-33063 GCA_036556925.1 Gaiella sp. | reverse complement strand
GGATTCCCGAGGCCCGCGACGAGCAGGTCGAGCGTCGGGGCCGGCTCGCCCCGACGAAAGAGCGACACGGGCTACTCCTCGGAGGCGGGTGCCTCGCCGGCCTCGGCCGACGGCCCGGCGCCTTCCTCGGCGCCCTCCTCGCCCTCCTCGCCTTCCTCGCCCTCTTCGGCTTCCTCCTCCTCGAGCGCCGAGATGCCGCGCGGGATGGAGCAGTTCGCCAGCACGGTCTCGTGCGGGTCGTCGAGGAAGGAGACGCCCTCGATGGCGGGGATGTCCTCGAGCCGCAGGATGTCGCCGATCTCGAGCGAGCTGAGATCGACGTCGATGTGCTCGGGGATGCTGGTCGGCAGCGCCTCGACACGGAGCTCGCGGGTCACCTGCTGCACGACGCCGCCCACCTTCGAGCCCGGCGCCTCGCCGACGAACTGGACGGCAACGGTGGCCTGGATGGCCTGGTCGAGCCGGACCTCGTGGAAGTCGACGTGCGTGACGGTGCCCTTGATGGGATGCCGCTGGAACTCCTTCAGCACCGCGTGATGGGGCGTCTTCTGGCCCTCGATGACGACGTCGACGATGGCGTGCAGGCCCGAAGGGCCGGTCAGGGCAGTGCGGAGGTCGCGCTCGCCGACGAGGATCGCGCGGGAGTGGCCCTTGCCGTAGAGGACACCCGGCACGAGCCCCTGCTTGCGCAGGCGCCGCACGTTGCGCGATCCGAGCTGGCCGTCGCCGCGCTCGGTCACGTCGAGGGTGATCCGCTCCGTGGACACGGCGGCGAATGGTAGCGGAGCGTCGCCGGCGCGGACGCGGACAGGATCGTCGGAGCGACCCCCGATGTGGCTAGAAGAGCTGGTTCTCGCCGCCGAAGATCGCGGACACCGACTCGTCGGCGAAGACGTTCATGATCGTCTCCGCCAGCAAACCGGAGACGGTGAGCACCGACATGTTGTCGGGCTTCCGCAGCGGATCGATGGGCACGGTGTCGGTGATCACGATGCCGGCGAGATCGGCCTCGGCGAACCGCTCGAGCGCACCGGCCGAGAAGAGCCCGTGCGTGGCGAACACCCAGACCTGCTTCGCCCCCGCCTCCTTGAGCGCTGCGGCACCCTGGAGGAGCGTGTTGCCGGTGGAGATGTTGTCGTCGCCGACGATCGCCACCTTGCCCTTCACGCGTCCCGTGATCTCCGTCACCTCGGCCGTGTCGTGCGTGGGTCGCGTCTTGTGCATGATCGCGAACTCAGCGTCGATCATCTCGGCGAACCGAACCGCGTGCTTGGCGCGGCCCGCGTCGGGCGCCACGGACACGACGTCCTCTCCTGTGAGCCCGAGATCGCGGAAGTGCTGGGCGAAGAGCGGCAGCGCCGTCATGTGGTCGACGGGGATCGTGAAGAAGCCCTGGATCTGGCCGGCATGGAGGTCCATCGTCAGCACGCGGTCGACGCCCGCCATCTGGAGCATGTCCGCGACGATGCGACTCGAGATCGGCTCGCGCGGCTTCGCCTTGCGGTCCTGGCGCGAGTACGGGAACCACGGGATCACGGCGGTGATCCGCTTCGCGGAGGCGAGCTTCGCCGCCTGGATCATGAACACGAGCTCCATCAGGTTGCGGTCGACCGGGTGGCAGCCCGTCTGCACGATGAAGACGTCGGCCCCACGGATGGACTCGCAGTAGCGGATGTAGGTCTCGCCGTTGGCGAAGGTCTTCTGCTCGACCTCGCCGAGCGCGACCCCGAGCTGCTCGGCGATCCGCACGGCCAGCTCGACGTGCGAGCGGCCGGAGAAGACCATCAGCCGCTTCTGCGGCGTGAGCGGGATCGCGTGGCCGCTCGTCATCGCCGCGTGGGGAACCGCCGGATCGAGGCCCGGCAGCGTCTGCTCAATCGTTCCGCTTTCCACCCTTGCCTTCCTTGTTCACCTGACGGGCGCGTGCGATCGCGAGCGCCTTCGCGGGCACATCCTCCGTGATCACCGACCCTGCTGCAGTCCATGCCTCGTCTCCGATCGTCACCGGCGGGACGAACATAGTGTCCACGGAGACCTTGACGTCACGGCCGATCGTCGTCTGCTGCTTCTCGGCGCCGTCGTACGGAGGCAGGTTCGCGGTGATCGAGCCGGCGCCGATGTTCGTCCCGGCACCGATCTCCGCGTCCCCCATGTAGGAGAGATGGGGCACGCGCGCGCCCTCGCCGACGCGAGTGTTCTTCAGCTCTACGAACGTGCCTGCCTTGGCATTGGCCTCGAGCACGGTCCCGGGGCGAACGTAACAGAACGGGCCCACGCTCGTTCCGGTGCCGATCGCGGCGGAATCGACGACCGCGTGCGGGCCCACGCTGGCTCCCTCGGCGACGCTCGTCGTCCCCCTGAGCGCGGTGAACGGGTGGATGGTCACGTCGCGCGCGAGCTGCACCGTGGCGTCGATCCACGTGGTGAGGGGATCGACGATCGTGACGCCTGCGAGCATGTGCGCCTCGTTGACTCGCTCACGCAGCGCTGCCGCCGCGGCAGCGAGCTCGGCCCGCGTGTTGACACCCTCCGCCTCGGCCGGGTTCGGAGCGACGTGCACGGCCACCCGCTCTCCCGCGCCGACGAGGTCGCGGACGACGTCGGTCAGGTACAGCTCGCCCTGCGCGTTGGCCGGCCGCAGCCGCTCGAGCGCCGGCCACAGGGCTTCCGCGTGGAAGACGTAGATCGACGAGTTGGCCTCGCCGATGGCGAGCTGCTCCGGGCTCGCGTCAGCCGCCTCGACGATCTCGAGCAGGTCGCCGTCGCCGTCCCGCACCACGCGGCCGTAGTCCCGCGAGTCGGCGGGATGGAACGAGAGGACGGTTGCGGTGGCCGCCTTGCGGCGATGCTCGGCGACGAGCTCCTCGAGAAGGGTGGCGGTGAGCAACGGCGTGTCGCCGGAGAGCACGAGCACCTCGCCCACCTCGGCGAGCTCATCGCGCGCAGCTCGCACCGCGTCACCGGTGCCGAGCGGCTGTTGCTGCACGGCGACGGCCAGACCGTCGAAGGCACCCGCCGTCTCGGGCGAGGCGACGATCACCAGCCGCCCCGGCTCGAGCGGTCGTGCAGCCTCGAGCACCCAGTCGATCATGCGCCGCCCGAGCAGCGGGTGGAGGTGCTTGGCGAGGGCCGACCGCATGCGGGTGCCCAGCCCTCCGGCCATCACCACTGCTCCGAGGTTGGCGCGCGTCACGGCTGATCGATGGCTGGGGCGCCAGGATTCGAACCTGGGATCACGGGACCAAAACCCGTTGCCTTACCGCTTGGCCACGCCCCATCGGTCGGGAACGCGAGTGTACCGGCGGTGGCTACCGGCGGTCGAGAAAGAGCGCCGCGAGTGCCACGCCGACGAGCACGACGAGGACGACGACCGCGAGCGCGAGCACGATCCCGGCTGCGATCGGGACGAGGACGACGAGCAGCTGTGAGACCGCCACCACCCACGTCACGTCGCGCACGGTGCGGCTCGCATGGAAGCGCGCGAACCCCGCCCACGCGGCCAGGCTCCCGAGCGCGACGAGCACCACGAGCCACCAGGGCACGGCGCCGGCGAGCACGGCGACGCCCTCGAGAGCTGCGACGACCAGCGCAACCTTCGTCCGGTTGCGCCGCAGGCGGCGGGCGGTGCGACTCTCCCCGTGCTCGATGACGAGCTCGGACATGGCTCAACCGTACCAACAGGGTTGCGCGAGCCAGATGCGTCCGCGCCCACCGAGATCGTCGGCTGCGGCGACCGCGTCGCGTCGCTCGGCGAACAGGCCGTAGAGCGCCGGACCGGCGCCGCTCACGTCCGCGCGGAAGGCGCCGCGGGCGACGAGCTCTTCGGCGAGCGGCGAGGCGGCGAGGTCGTTGCCCGGGAGGCGAGCGAGGTCCTCCGGCCACCGCACCTGCGCGACGGCCGCCAGCAGCGCCTCCCGTCTCGCTGCGAATCCCTGCTCGCCGCCACGCTCGTCGAAGCGTGCGTAGACGTGGGCCGTCGACTCCTTGACCGCACCCTCGGGGAGCCAGAGGAGCGCGTGGTAGCCGGTCGGCAGGTCGAGCGGCTCCAGCGTGGATCCGTCGCCCGTGCCGAGCTGCGCGCCGCGGCGCAGGAAGAACGGCACGTCGGCGCCCAGCCTGGTGGCGACGGCCGCGAGCTCGTCGGCGACGAGCGGATCGCCGAGCAGGGCGTTGGCGAGGCGCAGGGCGGCGGCCGCGTCCGAGCTGCCGCCGCCCAGCCCGGCCGCGACCGGGATCCGCTTCTCGATCGTCGCGGCAAACCCGGGCGTGACCCCCACCGCGGTCGCGATCTCCTCGAGCGCCCTGCGCACGAGCGTGTCGCCGGGAAAGCCGCCGACCGTGAGCGCCTCCGCCCTCTCCGCGGCGATCGTGTCGGCAAGGTCGACGTGCTCGAGGACGGTGGCGACCTCGTGCTTGCCGTCCGCTCGCAGCGGGCCGACGACGAGCGCGAGGTTGATCTTCGCGGGCGCGCTCTCGATCACGCCCGCAGTGCCGCCTCGAGCTCGACGAACTCCGCCGGCGCCAGCGCCTCGGCGCGCACGCTTCGGTCGCGGCCGATCCGCGCGAGCGCCTCCTCCCCTCCACGGCGCTCGGCGACGCCGGCCAGCACCAGCGCGTTGACGAGCGTCTTGCGCCGGTGGCCGAAGGCGGCCTCGACCAGCCGGCGGATGTCGGCGAGCCGCTCCGGAGGCTCGATGCGCGCGAAGGCGACGAGAGCGGAGTCGACACGGGGAGGCGGTCGGAAGACGTGGCGCGAGACGGGATGGAAGCCGGTGCGACGAGCGGTCAGCTGCACGAGCACCGACACGGCGCCGTACGCCTTCGTGGAGGGCGAGGCGAAGAAGCGGTCTGCCACCTCGCGTTGCACCATGACGCACCAGAGCGCGACCGCGGGCAGCCCGACGAGGCTCTCGGCGACGATCGGCGTGGCGACGTTGTAGGGCAGGTTGGCGACGAGCTTCGTCGGCGACGGCTCCAGTGCGTGCAGATCGAGCCGGAGCGCATCGCCCCAGTGGAGCCGGACGTTGTCGTGATCGGCGAGCACCTCGCCGAGCGGCTCCCGGAGCGCGCGGTCGACCTCGACCGCGTGCACGAGCGAGACGCGCGGCGCCAGGTACCGGGTGAGCACGCCGAGGCCGGGCCCGATCTCCAGCACGACGTCGTCCGGCCCCAGCTCCGCCAGGCGGCCGATGACACCGAGCAGGTTCTCGTCGACGAGGAAGTGCTGTCCGAGCGCCTTCCTGGGGATGACCGGGCTCATCCGCTCATCCGCTCTGCGCGAGCCCGAAGACCCGGCGCGCGTTCTCGTCGATCCGCGCGGCGAGCACCGCCGCGTCGACGGCCCGCGCCTCCGCCAGGACGGCAAGGGTGTGCAGGACGTGCGCCGGCTCGTTCCGCGAGCCGCGCACCGGCTGCGGGGCCAGGTACGGGCTGTCGGTCTCGGCGAGGATGCGCTCGTCCGGCACGCGCGCGGCCGCCGCGCGCAAGTCGGCCGCCTTGGGGTACGTCACGTTCCCGGCGAACGAGACGTAGTAGCGGCGGGCGAGCGCGGCGTCGAGCATCGCCGGGGAAGAGAAGCAGTGCAGCACGACCGCTCCGCGGAACGGCGCGAGCGCGCCGAGCGTCTCGGTCTCGGCCTCGCGACTGTGAACGACGACGGGCAGATCCAGCTCGTCCGCGAGCGCCAGTTGCGCGTCCATCAGACGCCGTTGCTCGACGAGTGACGCGAAACGGTGAAAGCCGTCGAGGCCGGTCTCGCCGACAGCCACCGCGCGCGGGTGCCGCAGGAGTCCCCGCAGCTCGTCGACGCGCGCCGCCTCGGGCGAGGCGGCCTGGTGGGGATCGATGCCGAGCGCCGCGACCACGCCGTCCTCGGCCTCTGCGATCGCCAGCGCGCGCCGGCAGGAGTCGATTCCGGTGCCGATCGTGACGATGGTGGTGACACCGGCATCTCGCGCGCGGGCGACGAGCGCGCCGGCCGGCTCGTCGCACGCGTCGAGGTGCGCGTGCGAGTCGGTCACGGCTCCGGCGTGCTCCGCTCCATGCGGGCGAGCTCGTCGGCGACCACGGCCTCCGGGTCGAGCTTGGCGAAGAGCGGTCGCGGTGGCAGCAGCGTCTGCCCCGGAGGCAGTGCCGTCGGCTCCCAGTCGCCGATCCAGCTCGTGTAGTCGCCCGTGAGCACCGTGTGCACCGAGCCGTCCTCCTCCGTGACGTCGCGGAACTCGAGCGGCCCGGCCAACCAGCCGTCGTACCCGAGGAGCTCGTGCAGGGACTGCGAGCTGAACGGCAGGTACGGCGCGAAGAGCACCTTGAGGTTGTCGATGCAGCGCAGGGCGACGTTGAGGATCGTCCCCGCGCGCTGCCGGTCGTCCGCGAGGAGCGCCCACGGCGCCTGCTCGCTGACGTACTGGTTGACCCGCGTGGCGAGGTGCATGGCCTCGGCGAGGCCGGCCTTGAAGCGGGCCTGCTCGATCTGGCGGCCCACCGCCTCGAATCCCCCCTCCACGGCCCGCAGCACGGCGTGATCGTCCTCGGTGAGGGGACCGGGCTCCGGCACCTGGCCGAAGTTCTTGTGGGCGCTGGCCAGCGTGCGGTTGACGAGGTTGCCCCAGGTGGCGACCAGCTCGTCGTTGTTGCGGCGCACGAACTCGGACCAGGTGAAGTCCGTGTCCTGGGTCTCGGGCCCCGCGGCCGTGAGGAAGTAGCGCAGGCTGTCCGCCGAGTAGCGCTCGAGGAAGTCTCCGACGTGGATCACCAGCCGCCGGCTGGTGGAGAACTGCTTGCCCTCCATCGTCAGGAACTCGCTCGCGACGATGTCGTACGGGAGCTGCAGCGGCCCGCGCCCGGCGCCGTACTCCCCGCCCTCGCCATAGCCGAGGAGCTGGGCAGGCCAGATCACGGAGTGGAAGACGATGTTGTCCTTGCCCATGAAGTAGCAGTGCCGCGCCTCGGGGTCCTGCCACCAGTCCCGCCACGCGTCCGGCGTGCCCCGGTTCGCCGCCCACTCGATGGAGGCGGAGAGGTACCCCGTCACGGCATCGATCCAGACGTAGACGCGCTTGTCCTCCCGCTCGTCGTACCCCTCGACGGGGATGCGCACCCCCCAGTCGAGGTCTCGCGTGACCGGCCGCGGCTTGAGCTCCTCGATCAGCTGCAGCGAGAAGTTGCGCACGTTCGGCCGCCAGTGGCCCTGGCGCCCGACCCACTCGGCGAGCTGCTCCTTGAACGCCGGCAGGTCGAGGAAGAGATGCGAGGTCTCGCGGAAGACGGGAGGCTCGCCGTCGACCTTCGACCGCGGCTCGATGAGATCGGTCGGGTCGAGCTGCTTGCCGCAGTTGTCGCACTGGTCCCCGCGAGCATCGGGGAACCCGCAATTGGGACATGTTCCCTCGATGAACCGGTCGGGCAGCGTCCGTCCGGTGGCCGCCGAGAAGGCGCCCATCGCCGACCGCTCGAAGACGAACCCCTTCTCCCACAGCGTGCGGAACACGTCGCGGACGACGCGGTGGTGGTTCAGGGTGGTCGTGCGCGTGAAGATGTCGTAGGACAGGCCCAGGTTGCGCAGGTCGTCCCGGATGACCGCGTTGTTGCGATCCGCCAGCTCACGGAACGAGACTCCCTCCCGCTCGGCGGTGACCATGATCGGCGTTCCGTGCTCGTCCGTCCCGGAGACCATGAGCACGTCGTCGCCCCGCAACCGGCAGTAGCGGGCGAACACGTCCGAGGGGACGCCGAAGCCCGCAACGTGGCCGATGTGGCGCGGGCCGTTCGCATACGGCCACGCCACGGCGACGAGAATCTTCCGGGGGGAGGACATCGGCGGTCATCATACGAGCCGCCCCTGGGCGCCTCCGCCGGATGGCGAGGCCCGCGGCTGTCATTGCTGACAACAGGATCAGGCCGGCAAGCCATGCGCGATCCACGAGCTCGCTCCTGAACGACGGCGCGTCCGCGGTCGAGCTCGAGGCGGCAGCTGAAACGCGGGCGGTGAAGTCCGCGCGGCCGTCCGCCGGCTCGAGGCCCGGACGCCGGCCCGCTTGCTGTCCGACGTCGGGCGCGGCTCGGCCACCGCCCGGCCTCGACGTCGTACGAGCCGCATGCCCGGGCGAGGGCTCCGTGGCGGACTCGCCGCTCTTCCCCGTCGCGGAGGAAGGCCTCGCGGTGCCATGTACGCCGCCGCGTGCGCCGGTAGAGCCGCGGGGAGCGCCCACCGGGTGCGCCTGCCGCACCGCACGCGCCTCCACACCGGCCGCGGCACTCGCGGCCCGCCGTCCGCTGGACGGAGGAGTCGCGGCCGCCGGTTCCGGCGAAAGCGATCGCGCGACAGGATGCGACGCGCGCTCGGGCCTGCCGTCCGCCGCGACAGGACCACGCCCCGGTGTCGTCGACGGCCTCGACGCAGGCGTCGCCCGCGGGGCGGTGGCCGTAGCCGGAGCGGGCGCCGGCGTCGATGCCCAGGGCGGTGCCGGCGCAGCCGCCGGGGCGCGAGAAGACGTCGGCGCAACTGCAGTCGTCGGCGCAGATCCCGGAGCTGGATGCGAAGCCGGAGCAGGCACCGGAGCCGAGGCCGAGGAGGCGGACGGTGCAGGAGCAGGCGCAGGCGACGTACCCCCGGCAGGCGCAGGCGTGGGTCCCGGCGCAGGCTCGGGCGTCGGCGCAGGCGCAGGAGCAGGGACCGGGGCAGGCGTCGGCGCAGGCTCGGGTGTGGGAGGCGGCGCCGGAGGCGCCGGGCTCGAGCGCGGCGGCAGGAAGCGCAGCGGGTCGAGGTAGCCGTTCGGGTCGCTCGCGACGCGGATGCCGAGATGGACGTAGGCCCGCGGCCACTCGGCGTCGCCGCTCGACCCGGCCGTCCCCAGGCGCCGCCCTTCGGCGACGACGTCGCCCTTTCCCACGGCGATGTCGTTGAGGTGGGTGAGCGTGACGGCGTAGCCATCCCCCGTCAGCACGGTCACGCTCTTCCCATGGGTCGGCACCGTGCCGGCGAACGAGACCGTTCCCGCCGCAGGCGCGAGCACGGCAGCGCCGGCGCTGCTCGCGATGTCGATCCCGCGGTGCTGGCCGGCGGCGTAGGGATCCGATCCGAGCACGAAGGGCTTCAGGACCTCGCCCTCGACGGGCCATGTCCACGCGAGCGCGGCCCCGGGCACCGCCAGGGCTGCCACGAACGCGGCGACCATTCCGACCAGCAGCCTTCTCCCCGCCTCCACCTCGACACCTCCTCAGTTGCTCGAACTGACAACAGATCGAGCCAGGATAGCGAGAGCGTCGGACGTTGTCAATCGAGGCTACAGGGATGAGCGGTAGAGCTCGTTGCGAGGCACAGCACACAGGTCTGCGACGACGTCGACCGCCACGCGCCTGGGACAACCCGCTTCGACGAGGCGCCCGACCGCAGCCTGCGCACGCACGAGCCGGGCTTCTCGACTCTCGCCCGCGACCACGGCAGCTCGGGACGCCAGCCCAGCCCCACCCCGCGTCTCGGCCTCCGCCGGCCCGATCACCAGCGTGACCTCGCCCTTCACCCCGTCGCCCACCAGCGCGGCGACGTCGGCAGCCTCCCCGCGCACGACCTCCTCGAAGCGCTTCGTCAGCTCGCGGCAGACGGCCACCTCGCGACGCGGCGCCACCGCCGCCAGCGAGCGCAGGGTCGCGCCCACCCGCCGCGGCGACTCGAACCCCACCACCGGATGCGGCCAGGCGGCCAGCTCCTCCCACAGCGCGCGCAGCTCCTTCACCCGCCGCGGCAGCCATCCGACGAAGCGGTACTGCTCGCCGACGAGACCGCTCGCCACCAGCGCCGTCTCGACGGCCGACGGCCCCGGCAGCACCGACACCGGCACGCCCGCCTCGAGCGCCGCCCGCACGAGCCGCGCCCCCGGGTCGTTGACCCCCGGCAGACCGGCGTCCGACACCAGCGCCACGCGCTGACCGGCGAGGAGTCGCGGCAGCACCTCGCCGACGCGCTTGGCCTCGTTGTGCTGGTGGTAGCTGAGCAGGGCGCCCCGCGCCGCGCGCACGCCGTGCCGCTCGAGCAGCACGCGGGTGTGCCGTGTGTCCTCGCAGAGGACGAGCTCGGCGGCGGCGAGCTCTCCCAACACGCGGAGCGTCACGTCCTCGAGGTTGCCGATCGGCGTCGCGCAGACGGCGAGCCCCACGGCCCTACCGCCCGTCGAGCGCGGCGAAGCCCACCAGGCCGGCACCGGCGAGACCGGCCTCGCTCCCGAGCTCCGCGGGCACGATGCGCACGCGCTGGTCGGCCGGCTGGATCGCCTCGCGCGCCGCCGTCTCGCGCGCGGGGCCGAGCAGCAGCTCACCCGCCGCCGCCCCGAACCCGCCGCCGACCACCACAAGCTCGGGATCGAAGACGTTGATCAGCGACCCCACGCCGGCGCCCAGGAACCGTCCCATCCTCGTCAGGGCCGCCACGGCCTCCTGCTCGCCGGCACGCGCCGCCTCGACGAGCGTCGGGCCCTCGGCCTCGGGGCCGTACAGCTCGCGTGCGACGCGGTCCGCCGCCTGACCCGACGCCACGCCCTCGAGATGCCCGCGGCCGTGGCAGTTCCCCTGGCAGGGGGGCCCGTCGAAGTCGACGACGATGTGCCCCAGCTCCGCCCACCCGCGGTACAGCTCGCCGTCGAGCACGAGGCCGCCGCCGACGCCCGTCCCGAGCGTGAGCATGAGGAGGTTGTCGACGCCGCGACCCGCCCCGAGCCGCCATTCCGCCAGCGCCGCGGCGTTGCCGTCGTTCTCGAAGGCGACGGGGACCCCAAACCTCTCCTCCGCCGCCCACGCACGCGGGTCGAACTCGTCGATGGGCAAGTTCGTTGCCCGGTAGGCAATACCCGTGTGGCGCTGGAGGTTGCACGGCAGCCCCACGCCGATCGCCGCGGGAGCGGCCGGCAGCAACCTTCGGATCACCGACTCGAGCCCGGCGAGCAGGGCGTCCTGGCTCTCGAGCGGAGTAGGGATCTCGACCGTCTCGCCGAACCGGCCCTCACGGTCGACGATCCCCGCGAGGATCTTCGTCCCGCCCACGTCCACACCGATCGTCGTGTCGCCCGCCACGGCGCGGCTACCATAACCGCCCGAATGCCCGCTCAAGAGAAGCCGTATCGCCTCTATCGAGGCGGACGGGCCAAGGGGCGGGTACCCCTGCAGCGTCACCTGAAGCCGACGCCCGCCGCGGACCCGGCCGCTGCCGGCTCGGGCCCCGCCGCTCCCGCCCGCCGACCACGTCGCACCCGCATCCGCTGGGGACGCTGGATCGTGACCGCGGTGGTGCTGCTGCTCGTCCTCGCCGTCGCCTGGGGCGTCGCCAGCTACTTCGCGCTCCGCAGCGGCATCGCCGACGCGAACGACCGTGTCCCCGGGAGCGTCAAGTCGCTCCTGACCAAGCAGGACGGCCTGCTCACCTCGACGCCGACGACGATCCTCGTGCTCGGCACCGACGGCGGCACGCAGCCGGGCCGCGAGACCGCCAACCGCTCCGACTCGATCATGCTCATCCGCACCAACCCGCGGAACCACCGCCTCGTCTTCCTCTCGATCCCACGCGACCTCCGGGTGGACATCCCTGGTGTCGGCTCGGCGAAGATCAACGCCGCCTTCCAGGCGGGCGGCGCGACGCTCGCGCTGCGCACCGTGAAGCAGCTCACCGGCCTGGACGTGAACCACGTCGCCTTCGTCGACTTCGACCGCTTCAAGGAGCTCATCGACGCCGTCGGCGGGATCGACGTGAACGTGCCGCGACCCATCCTCTCGAACCGCTTCGACTGCCCGCTCAAGACGGCCGCGCAGTGCTCGCAGTGGCCCGGCTGGCGCTTCGAGAAGGGCACGCGCCACCTGGACGGCCGCAGGGCGCTGATCTACTCGCGCATCCGCCACAACCGGCTCGACCCGTCGGAGACCGACCTCGCCCGGGCCCGCCGCCAGCAGCAGGTGGTGCAGGCGACCGCCGACGAGCTGACGAGCGTCGGCTCGGCGCTCAAGCTGCCCTTCATCGGCGACGACGTGGCGAAGCCGCTCGCCACCGACCTCAGCGCGGGCCAGGTGCTGCAGCTGCTCTGGATGTACTTCCGCGCCGACTCCTCGAAGGCGCTCCATTGCCGGCTCGGCGGCGATCCCGCCACCGTGGGCGGCGAGTCGGTGCTGCTCGGGTCGGAGGACAACGTCGCGGTGGTGGCCATGTTCACGGGCCGCTCGGCGCCGCTCCCGCCGCCCAAGGGACTGCCCTACGCGCCGGGCTGCGTCGTCGGCGACTAGATGGCCGCACGCAGAAGCGTCACCACGCGCGACCGCGTGCGCGCGATCGCGGCGTCGGCGTCAGTCGCTCTTCGTCGGCGACGAGTCGCCCGACCCGGCGGAGGAGGAGCCGGAGGACGAGTCCTTCTTCTCCGCCTTGTCCGTCTTCTCGGGCTTGTCCGAGCTGCCGCTCTCGCCCTCTTTGGCGGCGCCCTTGCGCCCGCCGCGGCCGTAGTCCGTCGAGTAGAAGCCCGACCCCTTGAAGTGCACCGCGACCGGGAACAGCACCTTCTCCACCGGCCCGGCCCCGCATTCCTGGCACCGCTCCACCGCAGGATCGGTCATCCGCTGGAACACTTCGAACGTGTGCCCGTTCGGGCAACGATACTCGTAGATCGGCATGCCGGGCCAATCTAGACGATGGACTCGACCGCACGCCCGCCGCGCCCGCGCCAAAGCGGGAAAGATGCTGGGGTTGCGGCGATGACGGAGACGGCCCGGGTCACCACCTTCGAGAGCCGGTCGCGGGCGGACGCGGTGCGCGAATGGGCGCTCGCCCACTGGTTCGCGCTCGGCGTGGCGGGCGTGACCGCGGTCGCCGCGGCCTTCCTCCTGCACCAGCTGATGGCGTGGCCGCCGCACGAGGACGAGACGCTGGCGCTGTTCGTGGGACGCAACTCGGCCTCGGGGGTGATCGAGCAGGTCACACGCGAGCGCGGCGGCGCCCCGCTCCACTTCATCATCGCGTGGGGCGTCGCACACCTCGGTTTCGGGCTCGGCGGCCTCCGCTACGTGTCGGCGGCGTTCGCCCTCGCCAGCCTGCCCTTGATCGCGCTGCTCGGGCGCCGGCTCGTCGGCCCTCTCCCAGCACTCGTCGCGACCGTGCTCGTCGCGGCCAGCTGGGGCTTCCTCTTCCACGGCGTCTACGGGCGCATGTACAGCCTCTTCCTCTTCCTCTCGGCAGCCACGTTCCTGGCGCTCCTTCGTGCACTCGACCGCGGCGGCCGCGGGCCGTGGGCGCTGTGGGTGGCGGCGACGCTCCTGTGCGTCTCGGCGCACCCCTACGGGGCGCTCGTGCTCGCCGTGCAGCTCGCGTACATCCTCGTGGCGCGGCGCGACCGGCTGCGGAGCGCCGCCTGGTCGTTCGGCGCCGTCGCCGTCCTGGGCATCCCGTTCTGGATCACCGACCTCGTCCTCGCAGGCCGGTTCGACGTCGGTGTCGGAAGCGGCAGCGTGGACAAGCTCGGCGGCCCGTGGGAGATCGCGCGCTACCTCGCGCGCTCGGCCGGCGACTTCTCGAGCGGCTGGTGGCCGGTGCTCGCCGCCGTGCTGGTGCTCGCCGCCATCGGCTTCGTCACGGCCGGGCGCGAGGCGCGGCTGCTCGTCGCCGCCGCAGTCCTGGTGCCCACGCTCGCCTTCTCCGCCGCCCGCCTCGGAGGCTCGGCGTCACCGGAGTCGCGCCATCTGATCTTCGTGCTGCCGCTCTTCGCGGTCCTCGTGGCCGTGGGCCTCCTACGCGTCACCTCGCGCGCCCCCGTCCTCGCCGTCCTCGCGGTCTCGGCGCTGGTCTTCGCCGAGGTCGCGTGGGCGTGGCACCGAACGTCGCCGCTCTTCGAATGGGAGCCCGACGCGCGGCAGGCGGCGCGCGCGGAGGCCGAGAGCTTCCTCGCAACGACGAGCCTGCCCGACGACATCCTCTTCGGGTACGAGCCCCTCTATCTGGGCGCCTGGGAGCGCGCGCGCGACTTCCCGCGCACCGTGCTCCCGCGGGCCGACCACCGCCTCGCGCTCCGCACGCTCGAGCGCCACGCGCCCGCACTCGGCCGCGGCGTCTGGGTGCTCGACGCCAGCGAGCGCAACAACGTGCGGCCCCGGCTCGAGATCGAGGCGCTGGCGCCCAAGCCCGCGGAGGCCTTCGAGACGCGCGCGTTCGGACCCTTCCTCGTCCTCCGCACGCGCGACCCCGTCGGCTCGATCGACCGCTACCTCGGCTTCGCGGCGAGCGCGATGGTCGTCGGCCGCTCGCTCGGCATCGGCGACGCGGACATCAACTTGCTCACGATCGAGCGCGCCGACCGCATCCAGCGCGGCTACGGCGCCTCGCGCCGCCTGCGCTCCGACACCTCGCGGTAGCACGGCGCGCCTTCGAAGGCGGACAGCCCGCTGGCCGTCTGGCGCCTGCGACGGCGCTCGCCGCGGCGGAGCGCAGCCACCACGGCCGAGGCGCCGAGGAGCCCTCCGAGCACGAAGGACCTGACGCTTCGGCGGCCATTCTCGCCTTCCACGCCGTCATGCTAGACCCTCGATGCAGGTCTGCTCGCTCGGCGATCTCGTGCTCGACGTCGTCGTGCGCCTCGAGCAGCCGCTGGCACCGGGCGGTGACGCGGCCTCGCAGATCACGCTCGGCGCGGGCGGCCAGGGGGCGAACGTCGCCGCCTGGGTCGCCGCCCTCGGCGGAAAGGCACGGTTTCTCGGCCGTCGCGCGGAGGACGCTGCGGGCCGCCTGGCGGCCGCCCAGCTCGAGGGCTACGGCGTCGAGCTCGCCGGCCCCGTCGACGCGTCGGGGAACGGCGTCGTCGTCTCGCTCGTCGAGCCGGGCGGGGCGCGCACGATGTGCCCCGACCGCGGCGTCGCCGCGGAGCTCGCCGCAGAGCAGGTCGAGCCGCCCTGGCTCGACGGCTGCGACTGGCTGCAGCTCTCCGGCTACGCGCTCTTTCGCGAGCCGGTACGCGGAGCGGCGCTCCGTGCCGCCGAGATCGCCCGTGGGGCCGGCGCCCGCGTGGGCGTGGACCTGGCCTCCTGGAGCGGCATCCGCGACATGGGTCCGCCCGCGCTCCGCGCGCTGCTCGCCGAGCTTCGCCCGGACGTCGTCTTCGCGAACGAAGACGAGGAGCGCGCGCTCGGCGGGCCTCTCGCCGGCACCGTGTGGATCCTCAAGCGCGGTGGCGCGGGCTGCGTCTTCGACGGCGAGGCCCTGCCTGCGCTCGCCGTCACGGAGGTCGTCGATACGACGGGCGCCGGCGACGCTCTCGCCGCCGGCTGGCTCGTCGGCGGCCCCGAGCTCGCGCTCGAAGCGGCGGCGCGCTGCATCCAGCGCCCCGGCTCGATGCCCTGACACGCGCGCCGGCGTGTCCACCGTGGACACGGCCAGTGTGGGAGAACAGGACGGGTCCGCACGGCCGACGTCTGGTGTCAGAGACGAGACGTGTCCCGTCACCCGGTCGCACTGCCAGGCTCCATGCCGGAACGCGGCGACGAAGCGTGGCCGAGCGAGCCATGTCTGGTGTCAGAGAAGGGACGCGCCCGCGCGGCACGTCGGTGTCCGAGGCAGGACCGGTCCGCGCTGCACACGTCTGGTGTCAGAGACAGGACGTGTCCTGCGCCACCCCTCTGCGCCGAGCCAGCCGTGGAGAGCCACTGGCCCATTGACAGCGCACACGCTCGCCGCGAGCCGAGAGTAGGGATAACCGCACCCCTCCTCTACGGAGCCCATCACTGAACTCGCGCTCGGAAGCGGCGACCCTTCGGGACTCGCGCACACGACCCCTGATCCGAGGAGCGGAATGACCACCACCACCTCCACCGCACGCTCGCGGGCGCGCGGGCGCCGCACAGCTGTCGAGGGCCACCGCGGCAAGGTCGTCTTGCCCGGCGATGCCGGCTGGGACGAGGCCCGCCGCGCCTGGAACCTCTACGTCGACCAGCGGCCGGCCGCGGTCTTCTTTCCCGAGAGTGCCGACGACGTGGCTGCCGCGGTGCGCCACGCCCGCGACGCGGGGCTGCGCGTCGCCGTGCAGGGCACCGGCCATGCGGCTGCCCCACTCGGCGACCTCAGTGCCACCTGCCTGATTCGCACCACACACCTGCGCGACGTCCGGATCGACGCCACCGCCCGGCGCGCACGCGTCGAGGCCGGCGCCGTCTGGGACGACGTCGTCCAGCCGGCCACGAAGGCCGGGCTCACCGCCCTGCACGGCTCCTCGCCGGACGTCGGCGTCGTCGGTTACTCGCTCGGCGGCGGCATCGGCTGGCTGGGGCGCCTGTACGGGCTCGCCGCCAACTCGATCACCGCGATCGAGCTCGTCACCCCCGACGGCGAGCACCTGCGCGCGGACCCGAGCACCGACGCCGACCTGTTCTGGGGCCTCCGCGGAGGCGGCGGCAACTTCGGCGTCGTCACCGCAGTCGAGCTGGAGCTCTTCGGGCTCGAGCAGGTCTATGCGGGCTGGCTGATGTGGGACTGGGAGCGCGCACAGGACGTCCTCGGCCGCTGGGCCGAATGGACCCGCACGGCGCCCGAGACGATCACCTCGATCGCTCGCATCCTCCGCCTCCCGCCGCTCGACTTCATCCCCGAGCCGATCCGCGGGCGCGACCTCGTCGTCGTCGAGGCGGCCTACGCCGGCAGCGAGGAGCAGGGGGTCGAGCTGCTCCGCCCGCTGCGCGCGCTGCGGCCCGAGATGGACACGTTCGCCGCCGCGCCGGCGGAGGCGCTCGCCCGGCTGCACCAGGATCCCGAGGGGCCGACGGCCGGCATCGGCAACGGCGCCCTCGTTGACGACCTGACGCCGGGCACCATCGACGCGTTCCTGGCGGTCGCCGGGCCGGGCTCGGGCTCGCCCCTCGTGTCCGTCGAGCTGCGACAGCTCGGTGGCGCGCTCGGCCGGGCCGCACCGGACGGCGGCGCGCTCTCCCACGTCGAGGCCGGATTCGCCTCGTACGCGGTCGGGATACCCACCGACGCAGACGTCGCACGGGCGGTGGACAACCACGTCGAGCTCGTCAACGGCGCGCTCGCTCTGTGGAGCTCGGGCCGCGCGTACGCGAACTTCGCCGAGAAGCCCGTCGACCCGCGGTCGCTCTTCCCGGCGGAGGCGTACGACCGCCTCCGGGCGCTGAAGCGGCGCGTCGATCCCGCCGGCCTGCTCCACGCGAGCCAGCAGATCCCCGCAGCGTCGGACGTCGCGTAGCCGGCGCGCCCGCCGCGCCGTCGGAGGGGCGAGATGCATCTCGTCCCTCCACGTGCCCACGCGGAATACCCTGCGCCCGACAGCCCGACGGACAGGAGGCGAGGATGAGCGAGCGCACGGCCACGCACTACCGCTGGGACGACCTGCCGAAGGAAGAGCTCAACCCGCTTCTCGGCCGCCGCCTGATCACGGGCGACCGGCTGATGATCGGCCACATCTACATGGAGCAGGGCCTCGTCGTCCCGCTGCACTCGCACGACAACGAGCAGCTGACGTACATCCTCGAAGGGGTGCTCCGCTTCTGGCTCGGCGAGGACGAGTCGCAGGTGGTCGACGTGCACGCGGGAGAGGTGCTGCACATCCCGTCCGGCCTCCCGCACCGGGCGGAGGCGCTCGAGCGCACCCTCGACGTGGACGTCTTCTGCCCGCCGCGCACGGACTGGCTCGACGGCAGCGACCTGTACCTCCGGGAGGCCGCCGGCTGAGGCGTGGCCGCCCGGTCGCGTGATCGCATCGCCCTCTCCGGGAGACTGACTCCATGCTGCGCCAGCGCGACGTCTCCCTGATCGTCGGCGCCGTCGGCGTCTCGGCCGTCGGCGACTTCCTGCTCTGGATCCCGCTCACCCTGCACCTGCAGGAGCAGACCGGCTCGGGCATCGTCGTCGCCGCGCTCCTCATCTGCGTCTGGGGGCCGATCGTCGTGCTGGCGCCCCTGGCCGGGCTCGTCGCCGATCGCGTCGAGACGCGGCGCGTGCTGTTGCTGGCGTCCCTTGCACAGGCTGCGATCGCGGCCTCGCTCGCGTTCGTGCTCGACTCGACGGCAGCCATCCTGGTCCTCGCCGGGCTCCTCGGCGTGGGCTTCGCCTTCGCGCAGCCCGCAGAGTTCGCGCTCGTGCCGGTGATCGCCGGCGGCGAGCGTTACGCGGCCGTCAACGGGTACGTCGAGTCCGCCCGCTACGCAGGCGCCACCGCAGGGCCGCTCCTCGGCGGCGTCCTCGCCGCGCTCGGCGGCACGGCCGCCGCGATGCTCGTGAACGCGGCGACGTTCGCCGCCGTCGCGCTCGCCACGCTCGTGCTGCACGCACGCCGACCGCCGACGCCGCACGCGGAGCGCCACGGCGAGCGCCTCCGAGACGGGGTGACCGTCCTCTTCCAGGAGCGCACGCTCCGCCTCGTCGTCTCGGTGGTGTTCGTCTCGCTCCTCTTCATGACCGCGGCGGTCACCGCCGAGGTGTTCTTCCTCCGGGAGGACCTGCATGTGAGCGACACCGTGTACGGGCTCGTCTTCTCCTGCTGGACGGGCGCGATGGTGCTTTCCGCGCTGCTCATCCCGCGCCGCATCCCCCAGGCCCGGCTCGCGCTCGCCGCGCTCGTCGCGGTGGCGGTGCAGGGCGCCGGCTTGGGCCTGCCGACGGTCTGGCTGGCCGTGTGGTTCTGCGCCGCGATGTGGATGATCGGCGGCGCCGGACACGGCACGAAGAACGTCGTCGTGCGCACGCTCATCCAGGAGCGCGTCCCGGACCGGCTCCATGGCCGCGCCTTCGCGGCCTACAACGGGCTGCGAAACGGCGCCGAGCTCGTCGCGCTCGCCGGCGGCGGGCTGCTCGTGGTGGCGATCGGCGGCCGCGCCACGCTCGCCATCGCGGGCGGAGCGTCGTTCGTCGCCGCACTCGGCGGGCTGGCCGTCTACGCGCGCAGGCGGCGCGCAGCCGGCCGCGAGCCCAATCCTGAGCCCGAGCCCGAGCCCGAAGCGGCCGTCTCCTAGCCGCTGCCGCCGCGCCGGGCCCCCTTTGTAACGATCAGTTACAAGGAATGCGGCACCGCGCGGCACGGCATGCATCCTCGGATCGCCGCGCTCGGCGAGCCTTGTAACGATCAGTTACAAGGACGGCGCGCGCACGGCGCCGAAAGCGGCCGCGTGGTCGCGCGCCCACTCGGCGAAGCTCCGCGGCTCGCTCCCGGTCAACGTCCGCACTGTGTCCGTCGTCTCCGCGGCGGCGCCCTCCCGCAGAACAGGGAAGAGCGTCGTCAGGAAGTCGACGAGGTACGCGGGAAGGCCCGCCTCGAGCATGCCTGCCCGCGCGGCCTCGACGGGAACGTCGACGTACTCGACGTCGCGTCCCGTGACCTCGCTCAGCGTTGCAGCGATCTCCGCGTACGTGATCGCCGCCGGCCCCGTGAGCGCGTAGGTCTCGCCCTGGTGGCCGTCCTCCGTCAGCACCGTGGCCGCGACGGCGGCGACGTCGCGCGGGTCGATCATCGAGATCCGCGCGTCCCCCGCGGGCACGAGCAGCTTGCCGATGTGCCGGACGGTGTCTGTCGCGGCGAGCACGCCGGACATGAACGTGCTGCACCGCAGCACCGTGGATGACACTCCGGAGGCCGCCAGGTGCTGCTCGATGCGGCCATGCCAGTCCCAGAAGGCGAGCGGCGAGTCGACCTCGGCGCCGGTGGTGGAGATCTTGACGAGCTGCCGCACGCCTGCGTCCGCGGCCGCGTCGATCGCGTCCGTCTCGTAGGCCAGCTGCCCCGGCACGTTGCCGCAGCAGAGGAACATCCGCTCCACACCCTCGAGCGCAGCCCGCAGCGAGCCCGGGTCCGCGAAGTCGCCCTGCGCCACTTCCACGCCCAGCCCGGCTGCCTTCTCCGGCGACCGGGCGAACGCCCGCACGGGCACGCCCCGGTCGACGAGCTCGCGGACGACGCCCGAGCCGATCGTCCCCGTCGCTCCTGTCACCAGCACGGTCATCAGCGACCTCCTCCGCTCGGCGGGATGTTGGCGTTGGAGCTGAACACGTTCTCCGGGTCGTAGCGGTCCTTCAAGGCGGTGAGCCGCTCGAGCACGCCCGCGTAGGCGGCCTCGACGCCCGAAGCACCCTCGTCCGAGAGGAAGTTCGTGTAGACGCCCGTGCTCGCCGGCCGCAGCAGGTCCCAGCCCTCGCGCACCCACTCCGTGTGGCGCTCGGCGTCTGGATCGGGCGCCGGCCAGGCGGCGGCGATGTTGACGTCGAAGCCGACCTCGCGCTCCCCCACGGCCGTGGCGCCCGCGTCGACGCGCGTCGCCGCGCCGCCGACGGCCCAGCCGTTGAGCTGCGAGAAGGGGCTCGTGATCGACGCGACGCGCGCCATGAGCACGTCGATGGTCTCGTCCGTCAGGGTCGGCAGCCGGTGCGACTTCCAGTAGTAGTGGCGGCCGTGCGGCGCGCCGAGGTCGAGCATCGACTGGATGAAGAGATACGGCACGCGGCGCACCACGTCCACGACCGGCGAGCCGACGCTGCGCAGCGGCGCGATCGCCTGCTCGCCCTCGTCGAGGTCGCCGGCCCAGACCGGGATCAGGCCCACCACGGGCGTGCCACGCACCTCCGGAGGCATGAACGGCGAGGGAGCGGCGCGCATCATCGCGAGCGTGATGCCGAGCTCGTCGGGAGCCTCGGGCGCGAAGTCGCGCAGGAACCGCATCACCTCCGGCCCGTCCTCGAGCCGCCAGAAGATCGGGCCGCCGAGCACGAGCGGGCCGACGGGATGGAGTTGGTACTCGAACGCGGTGGCGATGCCGAAGTTGCCACCGCCGCCGCGGAGCCCCCAGAAGAGCTCCGGCTCGCTCGACCCGTCCACGCGCAGCTGCTCGCCGTCCGCAGTGACGAGGTCGACCGAGAGCACGTTGTCGACGGTCAGGCCGTGCTTGCGCATCAGGTGCCCGAGCCCGCCGCCGAGCGTGAGCCCGCCGATGCCCGTGTGGCTGATGATGCCGCCCGTCGTCGCGAGCCCGACCGGCTGCGTCGCCCGGTCGACGTCCGACCACAGGGCGCCGCCGGCCGCCCGCGCCGTCTCCGCGCCGGGATCGACGTGGACGGCGCTCATGTGCGCGAGGTCGATCATCAGTGCCCCGTCGCGCACGGCGTGTCCGGCGACCGCGTGGCCGCCCCCACGCACCGAGAGCGGCAGATCGTGCTCGCGCGCGAAGCGCACGGCCTCGACGACGTCGTCGCTCCCCGCGCAGCGCGCGATCAGCGCCGGTCGCCGGTCGATGGCGCCGTTCCAGATCCGCCGCGCCTCGTCGTAGCCCTCCTCCCCAGGGCGAAGCAGCGCGCCGCGGAACCGCGCCCGCAGCGCGGCGAACGCCTTGTCGCCGACCGGCTCCGACGCGACAGGGTCGTCTCTCTGCATGGTCATGCTCACGTCTTCGCACCTCCACGATTGGGACGTCCTCGATCTTCGTGAGCCCGGCCGAGGCGCGCATCGGGCGGATTCCCTATCTCGCTCCTGATTTCGTGCCACGATGCGCCTCGTGGCATCGGAGGCGCGGATCGACGCATGGGCCGCGGGAGAGGAGGCGCTCGCGCACGGCGACTGGGCGAGCGCCAAGGCGAGCTTCGAGTCGATCCTGACAGAGGCGCCCGAGGAGCCGCGTGCGCTGGACGGCCTTTCCATCGCGCTCTCCATGCTCCCCGACACGCGCTCGGCGCGCGAGACGCGGGAGCGCGCATATGTCGCGCACCGGCAGCGCGGCGACGCCCGCGGGGCAGCCGCCGCGGCGATCTTCGTCGCGCTCGGCTACCGCATCTGGCAGGCGAACGACGCCGCCGCCGAGGGGTGGCTGGCACGGGCAGAGCGATGCCTGGACGGGATCGGGCCCTGCTCCGAGCGCGGCGCGCTCGAGGTCGAGCTCGCCAAACGCTCCCGCGAGCCCGCCGTCGCCGAGTCGCACGCGCGACGTGCGCTCGAGCTGGCACGAGAGCTCGGCGATCCCGATCTCGAGATCGCCGCCCTCTCGCAGGTCGGCGTGGCACTCGTGCGGTCGGGACAGTGGGAGGAGGGCATGGCCCTCCTCGACGAGGCCATGGCCGTGGCGATGGGCGGGGAGGCGACGGGCACCGTGGTCATCTGCGACACCTGCTGCCAGACGCTCGTCGCGTGCGAGCAGATCGCCGACCTGCGCCGTGCCACCGAATGGTGCCGCGTGGTGGTCGACTTCAGCGACCGCCGCCGCTTCACGCCCATGCACGGCTGGTGCCGCGCCATCTACGCCGGCGTGCTCGCCTCCACCGGCGAGTGGGAGCGCGCGGAGCGCGAGCTGCTGGACTCGCTCCGCTGGTACGAGCAGGGCCTTCGGGGCATGGGCGATCGTGTCATCCCGCTCGCACGACTGGCCGAGCTGCGCCTGCGGCAGGGCCGGCCCGAGGAGGCCGCCCGCCTGCTCGAGGGGTACGAGGAGCAGCCCCAGGCGCTCGTGCCCGTCGTGCGGCTACGGCTGCTGCGCGGCGAGCTCGGCGCGTCCGCCGACCTGATCGAGCGCCGCCTCGACGCGCTCGGGCCCGACGTGCCGGAGGTGGCCGCCCTGCTGGAGCTGCTCGTCGACGTCCGCCTCGCCGAGGGCGAGCTCGACGCAGCGGAGGTCGTGGCAGAGCGCCTCGACGAGCTCGCGACGGCGCTCCGCCGCGACAACCTCCGTGCCCTCGCGCTCCTCGCAGCCGCCCGCGTCGGCCTCGCGCGGGACGACGCCGGCGCGGTCTCGAAGCTCGAAGCCGCGGCCGAGCTGTTCATGCTGCTCGACATGCCCTTCGAGGAGGGCGTTGCCTGCCTCGAGCTCGCCCAGGCGTTCGCCGGCGACCGGCCCGGCCTCGCCGTGGAGGAGGCGCGGCGGTCGCTCTCCCTCTTCGAGCGCCTCGGCGCCGCACGGAAGGCCGACGAGGCCGCTGCCCTGCTGCGCTCGCTCGGCGCGCAGGGACGGACCGCCGTCCGTGCGGAGACGCTCACCCGGCGCGAGCAGGAGGTGCTCGCCCTCGTCGCCGAGGGGCTCACGAACGCGGAGATCGCGGCGCGCCTCGTGATCAGCGACAAGACGGCCGGCCACCACGTGAGCCACATCCTGCGCAAGCTCGGCCTCCGCAACCGCGCCGAGGCGGCAGCCTACGCGCTGCGCCAGGCGGCGGGCCCGGCGTCCGAAGCCCCTTAGGCCTGCGCCGACGCCCGCGCGTAGAGCCCGTCGTACACCGGACGGGTGAGCTCGAGCAGGCGCTCGTCGCCGCCCGCGACGAGCCCGAGACCGCGTACGACCGCATCGAGGCCCGCTGCCTCCGGCGCGTCGTAACGCTCGTCGCCGAGGTCGGCCTCGTGCACCATCCGCGCCAGCGCGGCGAGCGCGGGGTCGCCCAGCCGGTAGCGCTCGAGGAACGCCTCGAAGCTGCAGCGGCCGTCGTGGTGGCCGAGCTCCACGCCGCGCATGTCGAAGGGCGTCGCGTCCGCCGGCACCTCGTCGGGGTCGTCCACGAACACGAAGCTCGCGTCGGCGTCGACGAAGCGGCGGATCAGCCAGGCGCAGGCGGTGCGGTCGACGTGGCAGTCGCGTCTCGTCGCCCACCTCATGCGCCCACCTCCACGAGCGACGCCAGCTCCTCGACCGCCCGCTCCGCCTCCGCCCGCTCGGGCGGCGGGAAGAAGTCGCGCGTCCGGATCGACGCGAGCGCGCGGCGCAGACGCGCCAGTGTCCGTCGCCGGTCGCTCGCCTCCTTCCTGCGGCCCTCTCGCGCTGCCTCGGTCACCGCCCGGTACTCGGCCGCGGCCCGCTCCGCCATGCGCGCCGCGAGCGCGCGTGCCTGCGCACGGGTGCCCGGCGCGCCGAGCCACAGGCTGGCCTCTCCTCCCGCCTCGAGGATCTCGTCCGCCAGCCACTCGAGCTGCTCCTGCGTGCGGCTGTCGCGGGGCAGCGTGACGAGCCCGTCGACGATCTGGAGCGCTCCCAGCCGGCGCAGCTTGCGCCAGACGGAGATCCGGGGCGTGGACGGCTCCCGCGGGAGCCGGTAGGCGAGCAGGACCCACTCCTTCGCCGGCGCAGCCATTCCGTTGACAGGATAGCGCAACCGTGGTTTCATCGGTAACCGTGGTTGCACGGTAGATGAGCGCACTCGGAGCGGCCGCCACATACCTGCGCGGGCTCCGTCCGGGCCTGCCGCGCGACGTGTACGTCCTCCAGGCCGGCCTCGTGGTCAACGCCTTCGGGAATGGCGCAGCCAACCCCTTCGCGGTGCTCTACCTGCACGACGTCCGCGGCATCCCGCTCGCGGTGGCGGGGCTCGCGGGGTCGGCGAGCGCCGCCTGCTCGCTGCTCGCCGCAGGTGTGGCGGGCAGCCTCGCCGACCGCCGCGGCGCGCGCGGCGTGATGGTCGGCGGGCTCGTCGTCTCCGCGGCCGGCTGGAGCCTCTACCCCCTCGTGCGCGAGCCGTGGCACGCGCTCGCCCTCGCCGTGCTGACCGGAACCGGCATCGGCGCCTGGCTGACGATGCAGTCGACAATGCTCGCGCTGATCGTGCCCGCCCACCTCCGGCACGTGGCCTTCGCGCAGCAACGCGTGGCGGCCAACCTCGGCCTGGGCCTCGGCGGCTTCGCAGGCGGCCTGCTGATCACGACCGCGGAGCCCGCCACCTTCACCGCGCTCTTCCTGCTCAACGCCGTGACGTTCCTCGCCTACGCGGTCGTGCTCGCCCGCCTTCGGCCTCCGGCGCGCCCCGTGGCGGGCAGAGAGCGCGGCTATCGCGAGGTGTTCCGCGACCGTGTGTTCCTGCGGGTGATCGCGCTCAACCTCGTGCTCGTCGCCTCGGTGGTCGCGCTCCTCAACTCGATGTTCCCCGTCTTCGCGAAGGACGAGGCAGGTGTCAGCGAGGACGTGGTCGGCCTCTTCTTCCTCGTCAACTCGCTCGTCATCGTCGGTGCGCAGCTGCCCGTCGCGCGGGCGATCGAGGGACGGCGCCGCGCGCACGGGCTCGCCCTCATGTGCCTGCTGTTCGCGTGCACGTGGGCGCTCGTCGAGGTGGCGGGCCTCGTGCCCGCGGCGGCGGCGGCGCTCTTGCTGCTCGGCGTCACCTTGCTGAGCTTCGGCGAGTGCCTCTACGACTCCATCTACGGCCCGCTGGTGGCCGATCTCGCCCCGGAGGGCCGCACCGGCCGCTACATGGCGGCGAGCGGACTCTCCTGGCAGCTCGGCTTCATCACGGCGCCCGCCGTCGGCGGAGCGATCCTCGGCGCCGAGCCGTTCGCGCTCTGGCCGCTCGCCGCTGGGCTCGCGCTGGCGGCGGGCGCGTACGCGTTCCGGCTCGAGAGGGCCTTGCCGGCCGAGCTCCGGCGCACGCCGCGGCGTACGGCGTCCGGCTGAGCCTTGCCGCGCGGCGCCGCGCTCCGAATCATGTGGGGGTGAGGGCGAGGACACTCGTTCGCGCGGCGGCCGCCGCGACGGCGCTCGTCGCGCTGACGGCGGCCGCTCCGGCGACCCCACGCGGCGCGGCTCCCGCCCGGCTCGACCGCGTGATCGACGGCGACACCATCGCCCTCGCGGGCGGCGCACGCGTGCGGCTGCTCCAGATCGACGCCCCCGAGCCGGGATCGGGGGAGTGCTACGCGCGCGCCGCCGTACGCGATCTGCGCCGGCTCCTGCCGGCGGGCGCCGCCATCGCGCTCGAGCGGGACCCGCTGCTCGACGACCGCGACGACTACGGCCGGCTCCTGCGCTACGTCTGGCGCGGTGCGACGAACGTCAACCTGCGGCTCGTCCGCGACGGCTCGGCGACGGTCTGGCTCTTTCGCGGTGAGCGCGGCAGGCACGCGGCCCAGCTGCTGACGGCAGGCCGCGCGGCGCGCGGCGCGCGGCGCGGATTGTGGGGCGCCTGCCCGCGGGCCGTCTGGAACCCCTCTGCACCAGCGGCGACAGGTCCGGCCGTCGGCGCCTCCAGCGACACCACGCCGCGCCCGGCGGTCGGCGGCCGCTGCGACCCCTCCTATCCCGGCGTCTGCATCCCGCCGCCCCCGCCCGACCTCGACTGCGCCGACGTGCCGTATCAGGATTTCCGCGTGCGCCCGCCCGATCCCCACCGCTTCGACGGCGAGGGCGACGGCCGCGGCTGCGAGTCGTAGAGGCGGGCGCCCGCCTTCGCGCGCGCCCGCCTGTCCCCGTCTCCTATGCGGCCTCCGGCAGCGGAGGCGGCCTCACGTCGGGGGAGCTGCCGCCGGGACCGGCGGTCGTCTCGACTCGGATCGGGCCTGCGGCGGGCCGCAGCGGAACCACGTTCGAGGTGGAGTCCGGCTTCGCCATGGAAGCTCCTTTCGCTCGGGTCACGCGCCCACGCCGGACGCACCTCGAAGGTCGCAGCCGGACCTAAGGCCACCCTGTGACCCGCCTAAGGAGTCCCTATGAATCCCTGCTACGCCGCGACGCCGGCCAGCGCCTCGCCTTCGTCTGCCACGGCCGGGCCGAACAGCACCCTGCGCGCGCCGCCCGCGGTGAGCTCGATGAGCTCGTCGTCGTCCTCCGGCACCTCGAAGGGCACCGAGAGCGTCACGACGTACGCCAGCTCCCCGGGCTCTGCGCGGACGTGCTCGTCGACGATGTCGGCGAGCCGGTCCTGCAGCTCCTCCGCCTCGTCGCCGCCGGCGTCGAGATAGATGGTGATCGCGATCATCACCCGTTGATTCGCAGCGCAGGCCAAGTCGGACTTCCACGCCCTCTCTCCGGCGCGGCCGTGTTGGGGGGGCCATATATGTCGCCCCTACGGCGCACCCATCATCGCGCGATCCCCGCGCGGTTCGCGGCGACGAGCGACGCCTCACCGCCGGGCACGGTCCCGATGCCGATGTGGATCGCGTTCGTCAGCACCGCCGTCTCGCTCCCACCGGCCCGCCGGCGCAGCATGCCGTCGAGCTCCCGGCGCACCTGGGCCCGCTGTTCCTCCGACAGGTCTTCGATCAGGTGCCCGGCGACCGGGTTGCTGTTCACGAGCCAGCTCCACATCTCCTGGCCGCTGTCGAAGGGCAGCCTCTCGGTGACCTCCTCGATCTGCACGTCGCGCAGACCGACGGCCTCCAGGGCGGCGCGCTGCTGCTCGACCTCGGCCACCTGGAACGGCAGCGGCGGCGGATCTGACGGCAGGCCCTCGAACCCCGGTACGACGGCCTGAATGGCACCGAGGAAGAAGGTGATGAACTCGATCTGCGTGGGCGGCCCGAGGACGACGAAGAGCACGCGCCCGCCCGGCCGTGTCACACGTGCCAGCTCCCGCATGGCACGCGGCAGGTCGGGAAGCAGCATCACCCCGAACTGCGACCCCGCCACGTCGAAGCTGTCGTCGGCGAAGCGGAGCTCGTGGCCGTCCATCACCTGCGTCTCGACGTCAGCCAGCCCCTCGGCGGCCGCCCGCGCGGCGAGGCGCTCCAGCATGGTCGGCGAGATGTCCGTCGCCACGACGCTCGCTCCGAGACGCGCGGCCGGGATGCTGAGCGCGCCGCTCCCGGCGGCGACGTCGAGGAACCGCTGCCCCGGGCCGAGGCCGGCCCGCACAGCGGCCTCGTTTCCGACCCAGAGATGCGTGGACGTGACGAAGTCGTCGTAGCCCGCCGCGATGCCTTCCCACGCCTCCCGGGCCTGCGCCTGCTCCTGCTCGAGTGCGGTCATGCCGTCCTCCTTTGCTCGATGGGTGGGGTTGCGAGGAAGTGCTCGAGCTCGCCCACGACCCGCTCCGGCTCGTCGATCCAGGGCAGATGGCCCGCATCCGGCACGCGCGCCACCCGGATCGCGGGGTTGCGCGCAGCGATTGCCTCCCACGCCTGCCACGTTCCCGGGTCGAGGAACGCGTCCCGCTCCCCGAGGAGCGCCAGGGTCGGCACGCCGAGCGCCTGCCAGCGATCGCCGAGGATCAGGTGGCGTCGCAGGCCGCCGAGCGTCGCGACCCGGCTCATCAGGCCGACGACGGACTCCGCGTTCCGGCGCATGTGCGCCACGTCCGTGGCGAGCAGCGTGTCGTCGAGACGCTCCGGATGTGCGACCAGGAGCTTCCCCCAGAACCTCCGGCTGCTCTCCGGCGTGGGGTCGGACACGAGGCGCCGGAGGAGCGGCCGCCCGACGAGCGGCAGGCCGAACAGCCGCAGCGGGAGCGGCACGGCGCGGTTCACTCCTGGCGGCGCGCCGACGAGCGCGAGGCGCGAGACGCGATCCGGCGCATCGAGGGCGAACGTGACCGCCCACAGCCCGCCCATCGAGTTCGCCACGATGGCAGCCCTCTCGAGCTCGAGCGCGTCGAGGACCTCGCGGAGGAAGGTGCGCGCATGGTCGAGGAGATCGACGCCCGCGTAGTCGAACGGGTCGGCGAGCCCGTGGCCCGGCCTGTCGACGGCGAGCGCGCGGTGCGTGCGGGCGAGCGGCGCCAGGATCGGAGCCCACTCGAACGCCGCGTCGCCGCCGCCGTGCACGAGCAGGAGCGGCGGCCCGTCGCCGAGCTCCAGCACCTGCGTCTTGCCCTGCGACCAGGCCACGCGCCGGACCCGCGTCTCGGGGGCGAAGCGGGCGAGCAGCGCCTCCTGCGCGGCTTCGAGCCGGCGCGTGCTCTCGTCGCGCTCCATCACGGCGCTTACACCGACGTGGGCGGAGTGGTCATGCACGGGCCTTGGCCCGCTCGACGTTCGCCACGACCACGGGGATCGTCTCGCCGAGCACGTCCGTGGGACTGAACTCGACGATCTCCGCCCCGGCGTGGTGCACGGGCACGTGGCCGGGCGGGACGTAGTAGGCGTCCCCGGCCTCGTACGTCTCCTCGCGGTCCGCAAAGCGGAAGGTGACCTTCCCGCGCAGCACGTAGCCCCAGCGGGGGAGCTGGCAGCGGTCGTCGGGCAGCCCGCGGAACAGGCCCGCGAGCTCGGCGTCGGCGAGGTGCGACTCGAAGCAGACGGAATACCCGCCGTCGAGGTGCTCGAGGCGCACCTCGAGGCCCTCCAGCTCGATCGTCTCGGACGCAGTCTCTCTGGATACCTTCGGCATCTCGCGCCTCCCGTTCCTCCTCGTGGCCCGGGACCGGGCCCGCGATCGAGGCTAGGAGCGCGCGGGGCGCGCCGCATCGGGCGAACGATCCAACTTGGATCGGCGCCGGCGTGGGTCGTTCTGCGTATGCCCGGACGCGGTCGAGCCGGACGGCGCCGGGCTCTACACGAGCTGGTGCTCGTACGCGTAGGCGGTGGCCGCCGCGCGCGAGGAGACGCCGAGCTTGGCGAAGATGTTGCTCACGTGGCGCGCCACGGTCTTCTCGCTGATGACGAGGTCGGCGGCGATCACGCGGTTGCTCTTGCCGCTCGCCACGAGGCCGAGCACCTCGAGCTCGCGCGCGGTGAGGCCGCCGGGAGTCGCCGGCCGCTCGCCCGCGACTCCGTCCAGGGCGGCGAGGTCCGGCGCCGCGCCGAGCTCGACGAACGCGCGGCGAGCCGCCTCGAGCTCCATCTCCCCCGCGTCGCGGTCGCCGAGCTCCCGGCACGCGAGGCCGATGAGGGCCCGCGCACGCGCACCTTCGTAGGGAGCCCCGAGCTCCTGCCACACACGATGCGCGTGGCGCAGCGAGACAAGCGCGGCCCAGGCGTCGCCGCCGGCGAGCTGCACCGCGCCTCGGGCGTGCGCGGCCGTGGCGGCCAGCATGTCGCTGGGATGATCCTCGGCGATCGCCTCGAGCTCGCGCGAGGCCGCGCGCGCGGCCTCCAGCTCCCCGGCGGCGAGCATGATCTCCACGCACGCGGGCAGCAGGTCGGCGCGACGCGCGGGCTCCGGCGTCTCTCCCAGGGCTCGCCGGATCGACGTCACGGCAGCATCGACGTCGCGTTGCGCGAGCCGCAGCAACGCCAGCCCGGGCTGCGGCTCGCAGCCGAGACCGCTGGCCTCGCGGTAGGCCGCCTCGGCGGCTGCGGCCTCGCCGCGGAGACGATGGAGCTCGCCCCTCCGGTAGTGCGCCTGCGCGGCCGAGGCCCGATTCGCCTCGAGACGCGGCTCGAACCGCGACCCGGCGCGCTCGGCCTCCTCGAGCGCTCCGCTCCACTCGCCGTGCAGCTGCATCACCTCGGCGCGGTGGACGAGGCACTCGCCCGTGTACACGACCATGTCGGGCTGCTCGTCGCACCATCTCGTCAGTGCCGCCGTCCATTCGCGCGCGCGCCGCAGCTCGTACACCTCGCGGCAGCCGACGATGAGGCTGCAGTAGACGAGCCCGGTGACGATCGGCGACACCTCGCCGGCCGTGACGGCCACCATCGCCTCGTCCAGACGGGCGAGGCCGGCGGCGACGCTGCCCTGTGCGATGAGCGCGCGTCCCTGGCCCATCGTGGCGAGCGCCAGCAGGTCGGTGTCGCCGAACCGCTCGGCGATCTCGGCGATGCCGACCGCGGTCGCATGGGAGCGCTCGAGCTCGCCCGAGGCCGACAGCTGCAGCATCACCGGCAGCAGCAGGTAGCCCGCCTCGACGCAGTCGTCCTCGGTGCGCGCCACGAGCCGCTCCGCCCGCGCGAACCACCCGCTCGCCGGGCCGAGCTCAGCCCGGTCGGCGAAGTGGAACCCGATCCAGACGGCGCAGCGCGCCGCCCTCGCGCCGTCGCCCGCCTCGACGTGCGCCTGGTGAGCCCGCTCCAGCACGCGCAGCCGCTCGTCGTCGCGGCCGAGCATGTAGGCGGCCGTCGCGAGCAGCTCGAGGTCCTCCACGGCCAGCCGGTCCTCTGCGTCCGCGCGCGAGAGCGCGTCGAACGCACGCTGCCACGCCCGGTCGGCGCAGGCGTCCCGGCCGCGCTCGACGAGCTCGACGGCGGCGCGCGCGTTGCCGCGGTTCGTCCTGCTCCCGCCTGACGGCACGTGCCGCATTATCCCCAGGCTGCGACCACCTCGCGCTCGGCCTGCAGCCAATGCTCGACCACGTCCCCGCCGGCTCCCGCCTCGTAGAGCTCGTACGCCCGCACCGCGATCTGCTCGTGCGTGACGTCGCTCGCCGGCGTCGAGCGCTTCCGTGTCGCCGCGCGCTTCACCGTCGCGCCGACGCGTGCCGCCGAGCCGGCGGCCTTCTTCTTCGGCTTCTCGGGGGTGTTCGCCATGACGTCGCTCCTCTCTCCTGCGCATTGCCCCAAGCACGACAAAGCCCCGGATCTCCGGGGCCACGTCGCCTTGCCCGGCCGCCGTCCTCGGCCGACCGTGCATCGAGGCTAGCGGATCCGGTCGATCCTGCGACCGAGCGTATGCGCACGGGACCGTGACGCCGCCTGCTACTCCGGACCGACACCATCGCGCAACGGCTCGGCCGACTTGACTTTGAGACGCCGTCTGCAAGGGTCCGGGTGTCCGGCCGGCTGCCGCGGGTGTGTCGCGGCATCACACTGGCCGGCCCATCAGGAGGAGCGCCTAATGCATGGTCGCATCGCCACGTACCGGTTCACGGGCGACGCCCACGAGATCGCCCACCGCGCGGAGGAGGGGATGCTCCCCATCTTCCAGGCCCAGCAAGGGTTCCGCGCCTACTCCCTCGTCCTGACCGGCGACACGGTCGTCTCGTTCAGCGCCTGGGAGTCAGCGGATCAGGCCGACGCAGCAAGCGGCGCGGCTGCCGGCTGGATCGCAGACAACCTCGCCGGACAGATCGAGCTGCTCGACGTCCGGGTCGGAGAGATTCTCCTCAGCACGGCGCTCGGCGTGCGCGCGCCCGCAGGAGCGAGCGCGTAGGAGCATGCTCGGGCGCGCCTCGATCGGGGCGCGCCCGACGCTCTCGCCCACGATCGGGGGCGTCCGCCCACAGACCCGCGGCCCTACCGGCTGCGGCTCACCACGGGATCTCGTCGCCGTTCGCATGCACGAACCGGCCGCTGCTGCCGGCGTCGAGCTCGTCGATCCGCGCGATCAGCCCCGCGGCCGCCTCGTCGGGATCGGTGTTGCCCCCGCCGCCGGTCATCTCCGTGCGCACGAAGCCGGGATGGAGCGCGACGACGAGGATCCCGCGCGGAGCGAGCTCGTGCGCCATGTTCGCGGCGGCCATGTTGAGCGCCGCCTTCGACATGCGGTAGCCGTACATCCCGCCCGAGGGGCCGTCGCCCATCGAGCCCGCCTTGCTCGAGACGAGGCCGATCTTCGCCCCCTGGCCGAGTCGCGGCAGGAGCGCCGACACCACGCGGAGCGCGCCGAGCGCGTTGACCTCGTACTGCTGCCGTGCGCCGTCGAGGTCGAGCGAGTCGATCCGCTCGTGGCGCAGCTGGCCGGCGTTGCAGACGAGGACGTCGACGGCGTCGTCGCCGAGCGCCCCGTCGAGCCTCGCCACGCCGTCGTCGCTCGCCACGTCGACGCCTTCCACCACGCGGCAGCCGACCGCCGCCAGCTCGGGGGACGCCGTCCGGCACGCCGCGACGACGGCGTCGCCCCGCGCGCGCACCTGCCGGCAGAGCTCCAACCCGATGCCGCGGTTCGCTCCCGTGACGACCCACGTGGCCATCTCAGCGGCGCTCGTACGTCCCGATCAGCTCGCCCGCGCCCAGCACGTGTCCGGCGAGCGCGGCCTGGAAGGCTCGCTTGTCCGCGTCCGGGTCGAGCCCGATCGGAGCGTCCAGCGCATAGAGCTGGAAGACATAACGGTGCGGCCCGGCGCCCGTTGGCGGGCAGGGGCCGCGGTAGCCGTGGCTGCCGAACCCGTTCCGTCCCTGGCAGGGCGGGGCGGCGCCCTCGGCGACCCCGCTCGCAGAGGGGTCGATGCCCCAGGCGATCCAGTGCGTGAACGTCCCGCCGGGCGCGTCCGGGTCGTCGACGAGCAGCGCGAGCGACGCCGTGCCCTCCGGCAGCCCGTCCCATGCGAGGGCCGGCGACAGATCCTCGCCTTCGCAGGTGTGGCGTCGCGGGATCGGCGCTCCGTCGGCGAACGCGGTGCTGCTGAGTGTGACCACGATGACCTCCTTTCCCGCGGCGGCGAGCGCGGCCGCGTTCAGCGCTCCCCGGGCCACGCCTGCTCCAGTCTCACACACCAGCGGCGCCGTCCTCCGCCCGCGCCCTCCGCGCCGCTCGGCGCGCGAGCCGCAGCGGCTCGAGCGTGCG
>DATBIN010000055.1:0-1724 GCA_036556925.1 Gaiella sp. | reverse complement strand
GATCCTGGCGCCGCTCGCTCACGCTGCGCGAGCCGACGGCGGAGCCCGACCGCCTTCGGCTCGCGCTGGCGTCCAGGCTCTCGGAGCTGCCGGCGCCGACCGCGGAGCTCAGGCTCGAGCTGAGCGAGCTGGCGGAGTCGGTGGGCACGCAGGCGGAGCTCGTCCGCCCCCGTGGAAGCCGACTGCGGGAGCGCCTGCGCGGGGGTCTGCGCCAGGTGCGCGTGGCGGTGGGGATGGATGCCGTCTGCACCGTCGTGGAGGTGGCGCCCTGGTCGCGCATTCCGGAGAGCAGGGCCATTCTCGTTCCGCGCGACGACTGAACGAGCCGCGCCCGGCACTCGTCGCCTGCGGCGACGGTGGCGTGCCCGTGGCCGTGAACGGCGTGCCCGTGACCGCGCCGCGCGAGGAGTGGAGGGTGGTCGACCGTTGGTGGACGGAGGAGCCCGTGCGGAGGAGGTACTTCGAGGTCGTGCTCGAGACCGGTCGGAACGTCGTCGTCTTCCTCGACGAGATCGGCGGACGGTGGTACCGGCAGAGTGCATGAGGGAGGTGAGGCGGATGCGTGGACGGCTCGGGCCGCCTTCTACCGGGGCCACCCCTGACCACCACCCGCTTCGAGCGTATCGAGGAGAGTCGCGCGCGAGGCGCGCGACTCGTGGCGGGTCTCGCGCCTGATCGTGTCGAAATACGTCGAGCTCCACTGCCACTCGGCCTACTCCTTCCTCGACGGCGCGTCGCAGCCCGAGGAGCTCGCCGCGCGGGCGGCCGAGCTCGGCTACGAGGCGCTCGCGCTCACCGACCACGACGGCGTCTACGGCTCGCTCGAGTTCGCCTATGCGGCGAAGGCCCTCGGCCTGCGATCGATCACCGGCGCCGAGGTCACGCTCGCCGACGGCTCGCACGTCACGCTCCTCGTCGAGACCCCGGGCGGGTACGCCAACCTCTGCCGCCTGCTCACCGCGGCGCACGCCCACGAGCGGCTGAACCCCCGTCTCGAGCCCACCCTGCTCGCGGAGTGGAACGAGGGCCTCGTCTGCCTCTCGGGGTGCGCCCGGCACGGCCTCGCCGTGCGCGATCCGAACGCTGCCGCCGGCCTCGTGCACGTCTTCGGCCGCGACCGCTTCTACGTCGAGCTCCAGCGCCCGTACCTGCGGGGCGATGCGCGCCGGAACGCCGCCCTCCGCCACCTCGCTGAGGATCTCGGCGTCCGCACGGTCGCCACCGGCGACGTCCACGCGCACCACGTGCGCCGCGCCCATCTTCAGGACGTCCTCGTCGCCGTCAGGAACCGCACATCGCTCGAGGGCTGCGAGCCCGAGCGACGCGGGAACGACGAGAGCGTTCTTCTCTCCCCACAGGAGGCAGCCGCGCGCTTCCCCGACGATCGCGACGCCGTTCGTACGGCTGCCGAGCTGGCCGAGCGGCTCACGTTCGACCTCACGCACGAGCTCGGCTATCGCTACCCCGATTTTTCGGACGGCCCGACGCCCGCCGACGCCCAGCTCGCACAGGTGTGCGACCGCGCGTTCGCCGAGCGCTACCGCCACGCCCCGCACGCCCTTCGCACGCGGGCGGGCGAGCGTCTGCGGGAGGAGCTGGCGCTCATCGCCGAGCTGGGGCTCTCGGGGTTCTTCCTCCTGCACTGGGAGGTGCTCGAGCTCGCGCGCGAGGTCGCCTGCGAGGTGCGCGGGCCGGGGTCGCCGCGCCACCTGCTCCCGCCGGGC
>DATBIN010000054.1:0-1657 GCA_036556925.1 Gaiella sp. | reverse complement strand
TCGGCTCGCGCTGGCGTCAAGGCTCGCGGAGCTGCCGGCACCGACCGCGGAGCTCAGGCTCGAGCTGATCGAGCTGGCGGAGTCGGTGGGCACGCAGGCGGAGCTCGTCCGCCCTCGCGGGAGCCGATTGCGGGAGCGCCTGCGCGGGGGTCTGCGCCAGGTGCGCGCGGCCGTGGGGATGGACGCCGTCTGCACCGTCGTGGAGGTGGCGCCCTGGTCGCGCATTCCGGAGAGCAGGGCCATTCTCGTTCCGCGCGACGACTGAACGAGCCGCGTCCGGCGCTCGTCGTCTGTGGTGACGGCGGCATGCCCGTGGCCGTGAACGGCGTGCCCGTGGCCGCGCCGCGCGAGGAGTGGAGGGTGGTCGACCGCTGGTGGACGGAGGAGCCCGTGCGGAGGAGGTACTTCGAGGTCGTGCTCGAGACCGGTCGGAATGTGGTCGTCTTCCTCGACGAGATCGGCGGACGGTGGTACCGGCAGAGCGCGTGAGGAGGGCGACGCGGATGCGAGGAAAGCTCGGGCCGCCTTGTATCGGGGCCACCCCGGACCACCACCCGCTTCGAGCGTATCGAGGAGAGTCGCGCGCGGGGCACGCAACTCGTGCCGAGTCTCGCGCCTGATCGTGTCGGAGTACGTCGAGCTCCACTGCCACTCCGCCTACTCCTTCCTCGACGGCGCCTCGCAGCCGGAGGAGCTCGCCGCGCGGGCGGCCGAGCTCGGTTACGACACGCTCGCGCTCACCGACCACGACGGCGTCTACGGCTCGCTCGAGTTCGCGTACGCGGCGAAGGCGCTCGGCCTGCGGTCGATCACCGGCGCCGAGGTCACGCTCGCCGACGGCTCGCACGTCACGCTCCTCGTCGAGACCCCGCGCGGGTATGCCAACCTGTGCCGCCTCCTCACCGCCGCGCACGCCCGCGAGCGCCTGAACCCACGTCTCGACCACACCCTGCTCGCGGAGTGGAACGAGGGCCTCGTCTGCCTCTCGGGGTGCGCCCGCCACGGCCTCGCCGTGCGCGACCCGAACGCCGCCGCAGGCCTCGCGCGCGCCTTCGGGCGCGACCGCTTCTACGTCGAGCTCCAGCGCCCGTACCTGCGGGGCGATGCGCGCCGGAACGCCGCCCTCCGCCACCTCGCGGAGGATCTCGGCCTCCGCACGGTCGCCACCGGCGACGTCCACGCGCACCACGTGCGCCGCGCCCGTCTCCAGGACGTCCTCGTCGCCGTCAGGAACCGAACGTCGCTCGAGGGCTGCGAGCCCGAGCGCCGGGGGAACGACGAGAGCGTCCTTCTCTCCCCACAGGAGGCAGCCGCGCGCTTCCCCGACGACCGCGACGCCGTTCGTGCGGCCGCCGAGCTCGCCGAGCGGCTCACGTTCGACCTCACGCACGAGCTCGGCTATCGCTACCCCGATTTTTCGGACGGCCCGACGCCCGCAGACGCCCAGCTCGCGCAGGTGTGCGACCGCGCGTTCGCCGAGCGCTATCGCCACGCTCCGCACGCCCTCCGCACGCGGGCGAGCGAGCGCCTGCGGGAGGAGCTGGCGCTCATCGCCGAGCTGGGGCTCTCGGGGTTCTTCCTCCTGCACTGGGAGGTGCTCGAGCTCGCGCGCGAGGTCGCCTGCGAGGTGCGCGGGCCGGGGTCGCCGCGCCACCTG
>DATBIN010000053.1:0-28457 GCA_036556925.1 Gaiella sp. | reverse complement strand
AGCACGCCGAGCACCTCGCCCGCCTGAACCGAGAAGCTCAGGTTCTCGAGCGCGACGAGCGAGCCGTACCGCTTGTCGACGCCCTGTGCCTCGACGACGGCCGTCACGCGACTCCCCCGCGATCGCTGGCTGTGCGACTCCCCATCCGGCGCCTACTATGCGAGACAGAAGATGAAGAGACGATGAACGTCCAACGGGCACGTTCACGTTGGATTCATGAAGAGGATGTGACGATGGCCCCGTGCGCGTGTTGATCGTCGAAGACGAGCTCCGCATGGCGAGCCTCATACGCCGGGGACTGATCAAGGAGGGCCTCGCCGCGGACATCGCCTCCACGGGCGAGGATGCGCTCTGGATGGCCGACGCCGGAAGCTACGACGCGATCGTGCTCGACGTGATGCTGCCCGGCATGAACGGGTTCGAGACGTGCCGGCGCCTGCGGAACAGCGGCGTCTGGGCGCCGGTGCTCATGCTCACCGCGCGCGACTCGGTCGACGACCGCGTCGCCGGCCTCGACACGGGAGCCGACGACTACCTCGTCAAGCCGTTCGCGTTCGCCGAGCTGCTCGCGCGCCTGCGGGCGCTGGCGCGGCGCGGTGAGCTGGAGCGTCCCACCGTGCTCGAGGTGGGAGACCTGAAGCTCGACCCGGCCACGCGCCGCGTCTGGCGGGGCGACGCCGAGGTCCAGCTCTCCGCGAAGGAGTTCGCGCTGCTGGAGACGTTCATGCGCCGTCCCGACCAGGTGCTCTCGCGGCTGCACCTGCTCGAGCACGCATGGGACTTCGCGTACGAGAACCGCTCGAACGTCGTCGACGTCTACGTCCGCCACCTGCGCAGCAAGGTCGACGAGCCGTTCGGGAAGCGCTCGCTCGAGACCGTCCGTGGCGCCGGCTACCGGCTCCGCGCGGACGGCGGCGCGTGAGACGCGTCCCGATCCGGCTGCGGGTCGCCGCCGCCTTCGCCGTGGCGATGGCCGTCGTCCTCGCCGCCACCGGCTTGTTCCTCTACCTGCGGCTCGACTCGCACCTCTCCCTGGCACTCGATCGCACCCTGCGGCTGCGGGCGCAGGACCTCGCGGCCCTCGTCCGCGAGCCCGGAGCGACCCTCTCGGCCGCGAGCGGCCCCTTCCTCGAGCACGGCGAGAGCTACGCGCAGCTCCTCGACGCCGGCGGCGGCGTGATCGACGCCACCCGGCCCCTCGGTTCCGCGTCGCTGCTCGACGCGGACGAGCTGCGGGCGGCCGCGCGCGGGACGATCTTCGGCGACCGCAGCTCCGTCCCGGGCCTCGACGAGCCCTCGCGCCTCCTTGCCACCCCGGTGGAACGGGACGGCATGCGGCTCGTGCTCGTCGTGGGCGCGACGAGCGAGGAGCGTGCGGAGACCCTGGGCAACCTGCGCAACGTGCTGCTCGTGGCGGGGCCGGTCGCTCTCGCGCTCGCCACGCTGGCGGGCTACATCCTCGCCGGCTTCTCGCTGCGCCCGGTCGAGTCGATGCGCCGCCGGGCGGCGGAGATCTCGGCGGAGACACCGGGGGAGCGACTGCCCGTGCCGCAGACCGGAGACGAGATCTCGCGCCTCGCCGAGACCCTCAACGAGATGCTGGCCCGTCTCGAGGCGGCGCTCGACAGGGAGCGCGACTTCGTGGCAGACGCCGGGCACGAGCTCCGTACTCCGCTTGCGCTCCTGCGCACGGAGCTCGAGCTCGCACTGCGCCACGCGGAGTCGTCCGCCGACCTGAGGGAGGCGGTGCGCTCGTCGACGGAGGAGGTGGAGCGGCTGGCCCAGCTGGCGGAGGACCTGCTGCTCATCGCCCGCTCCGACCGGGGCCAGCTGCCGCTGAAGATCGAGACGCTCGATGCGTCGGCGCTCCTGGGCTCGGTGGCGAGCCGCTTCGAGTGGCGGGCCGAGCAGGCAGGCAGGCCGTTGCGCGCGGTGACGGCGCCCGCGATCGCGGTCCTGGGCGACCGCATCCGGCTCGAGCAGGCGCTCTCGAACCTCGTCGACAACGCCCTCCGCCACGGCAGCGGCGAGATCCGTCTCTCGGCCCATGCGTCGAACGGGGAGGTGGAGCTCCACGTCACGGACGACGGCGCCGGCTTCCCGGACGCGTTCCTCGGTCAGGCCTTCGAGCGCTTCGCCCGGGCCGACCCGGCACGAACGCGGGGCGGAACGGGCCTCGGTCTCTCCATCGTGCGCGTCATCGCCGAGGCTCACGGCGGCAGCGCGCATGCGGCCAACAGGGACGGGAGCGGCGCCGACGTGTGGCTGGCGCTGCCGGCGCGGCCCGCAGCGGGGCCCGCCCAGCCCGCTTGACAAGGCGATCCTCGCGGTCTCCGACGTGCTGCGTGGGGTGCCTCCAGACCGCAACCCTGTCGTCTCGACAAGACAACTTTGCGACCATTGACGCCAAATTGGAGAACGTGTAACCTCAGGCTCCCCCGGACGGGGGATATGCAGACGGCTCAGGGGAGGGGAGCGGGATGCGACGAGGGGATGACGACGGGAGACGTGTAGTTCCCGTGCCTGTGCGTCCACGGTTCCCCGGTTTCTCACGGCGAGGACGTGCCTGCGGCACGTCGCTCGGCGTGGTCGACGGTCGGCGGCCGGCGCGGGCAGGCGCCACGGAGGCGCTGACCTAGACGAGCTTTGGAACTGAATGGGGCCGGGTGGCAGCCCGGCCCCAAACGCCGACACCCCGGAAGGCAACGAGAGAGTGATCCCAGTGGCAACCAGAGTGAGCGACGGAGAAGGCAAGGATAGCGCACCGGCCTCCGATGCCGTGGCGGGCGGCGCCGCTGCCACCACGGCAAGGTGCCGGCGAGGCACGCGCGTCCCCTGCCGCTCTCTGCGTTCCGTTCCGCACCGCTGCAGCCGGCGATCTGTGGACGCCGGGTCGACACGCCGAGTCCACTCCGAAGCCGGGTGGAGATTCAAGGGGCAGGGAGGTTTCCAGGAATGACGCGTTGGATCGTTGGGTCGAGCATCACCTACCGGCTCCTCGTGGTCGCCGCGGCTGCAGCGGCCATCGTCGTGGGCGCCAGCCAGCTGCGCGACATGCCGGTCGACGTGCTACCGGAGTTCACGCCGCCGACGGTGGAGATCCAGACCGAGGCGCTCGGGCTCTCCGCGGCGGAGGTCGCGGAGCTGATCACCGTGCCGATGGAGCAGGACCTCCTGATCGGGGTCGCGTTCCTCGACGACATCCGCTCCGAGTCGCTCCCGGGCCTGTCCCGGATCTTCCTCACCTTCGAGCCCGGCACGGACATCTATCGCGCCCGGCAGGTGGTGGCGGAGCGTCTCACGCAGGCGCACGCGCTGCCGAACGTGTCGAAGCCGCCGCAAATGCTCCAGCCGCTGTCGTCGACGAACCGCGTGATGATCATCGGCGCGTCGTCGAAGGCGCTCACGCCGATCGAGATGGGCGTGCTGGCGCGGTGGACGATCGCCCCGCGGCTCGTGGGCGTGCAGGGCGTGGCGAACGTGTCCGTGTGGGGCTTCCGTGACCGGCAGCTGCAGATCCAGGTCGATCCCGAGAAGCTGCGCGACCAGAACGTGTCGCTCGTGCAGGTCATCGAGACGGCGGGGAACTCCCTGTGGTTCTCGCCCCTGACGTTCGTCGAGGCCTCGACCCCTGGAACGGGCGGCTTCATCGACACCCCGAACCAGCGCCTGGGTGTCCAGCATCTCTCGCCGCTCAGCTCGGCCGCCGACCTCGCCAAGGTGCGCGTGCAGGACACGGGCACGGAGAGCCTCGTCCTCGGCGACGTCGCGAAGGTCGTCGAGGACCACCAGCCGCTCATCGGCGGCGCCAACGCCGTCGGCGGCGCCGGGGATCTCCTGTTCGTCGTGGAGAAGCTCCCGGAGGCCAACACCCTGGAGGTGACGCGCAGGCTCGAGTCGGCGATCGGCGCGCTGCAGCCCGGTCTCGCCGGCGTCGACTTCGACACCACCGTCTACCGGCCCGCCTCGTTCATCGACAAGGCGATCGACAACCTGCGCTGGGTCCTGCTCCTCGGCGCGGCCCTAATCGCACTCGTGGTCGCCGCCTTCTTCTTCCGCTGGCGCACCGCGCTCGTCGCGCTCGTGGCGATCCCGCTGTCGCTGATCACGGCCGTGCTCGTGCTGTGGGGGCTCGGGACGAACATGAACGCGATCGTCCTGGCAGGCTTCGCGGCGGCGCTCCTGATCGTCGTCGACGACGCGGTGGCAGGGGTGGACAACGTCGCGCGGCGCCTCCGCGAGCGCGACGAGCGGGGTGACACCAGGTCGACGGCGGCCGTCATCGTCGACGCGACGCTCGAGGCGCGGAGCGTGACGTTCTACGCCACGCTCTTCATCGCGCTCTCGGTCGTGCCGCTCTTCTACTTCGAAGAGCTCGCCGGCGCGTTCTTCCCGGACGTCGCCGGCGCGTACCTGCTGGCGCTGCTCACCTCGATGGTGGTCGCGCTCACGGTCACGCCTGCACTGCTGGCGCTGCTCTTCGCCAAGGCACCGCCGGATCGCGGTGACTCGCCGGTCGCACGCCGGCTCCAGAGCAGCTACCAGGCGGGTCTGTCGCGCATCGTGACGAAGCCTCGCGTGGCGTACGCCGCCGTCGGCATCGTGCTCGTCGCGGCCGGCATCTCCATCCCGTTCCTGGGCGTCTCGCTGCTGCCGACGCTCAAGGAGCAGCAGGTGCTCGTGCGCTGGGACGGGCCGCCCGGCACGTCCCTCCCGGAGATGAACCGGGTCACGGCGCTCGCCACCCGCGAGCTCGAGGCCCTGCCGGGCGTCGAGGACGTCGGGGCGCACGTCGGGCGCGCAGTGGCGTCCGACCTCTCCGTCAACGCCAACACGTCCGAGCTCTGGGTCACGATCGACTCGTCGGCGGACTACGACGCGACGGTCGCCTCGATCCGCGACGTCGTGCGCGGCTATCCCGGCCTGTCACAGGAGACGGGCTCCTACTCCAACCAGCGCGCCGGCGAGATCCTCGCGGGCGGCAGCGACAGAGACATCGTCGTGCGTGTCTACGGCGAGGACACGGACGTTCTCGCCACCCAGGCCGACAAGGTGCGCGGGATCGTGGCGGGCGTCGAGGGGACGGCCGGCGTGGGCGTCCTGCATCCTCCCGTCGAGCCCACCGTCGAGGTCGAGGTCGACCTCGCCTCGGCCCAGCGGCTGGGGATCAAGCCCGGTGACGTACGCCGGGCGGCGGCGACGATGCTCGGCGGCCTCGTCGTCGGCAACCTCTTCGAGCAGCAGAAGGTGTTCGAGGTCGTCGTCTGGGGCACGCCCGAGACGCGCAGCAGCCTGTCGAGCATCCGGCGCATGCTGATCGACACGCCCGACGGCCGTCACGTTCGTCTCGGTGACGTGGCCGACGTGCGGATCGCCCCGAACGCGACGGTGATCCAGCGGCAGGCGGTCTCGCGCTACCTCGACGTCGTGGCCGACGTGAGCGGTCGTGGTCGCGGAACCGTCGTCGCGGACATCGAGAGCCGGCTGGCGGAGACCAGCTTCCCGCTCGAGTACCACGCCGAGATCCTCGCCGCCGGCGGGCAGCCTGTCGGCCGGCTGATCGCGCTCGCCCTGGCGTGTGCAGTGGGCATGTTCCTGCTCCTGCAGGCCTGCTTCGGCAGCTGGCGACTGGCGACGCTGTCGTTCCTGACGCTGCCCGTGGCGCTCACCGGCGGACTGCTGGCCGCGTTGATCGCCGGCGGGACGCTCTCGTTCGGCTCGTTCATGGGCCTGTTCGCCCTGCTCGGGCTGGCGGCACGGAACGGCACGGCGCTCTTCGACCGCATGCGCCGGCTGGAGCAGCACGAAGGCGAGAGCTTCGGCGAGGCGATGGTCGTGCGTGGCGCCCGGGATCGACTGGTGCCCGTCACGATGACCGCCGTGGCGGGGGCGCTCGTCTTCCTGCCGATCGTGATCGCCGGCAGCGGGCCGGGCTTCGAGCTGCTGCACCCGCTGGCGGTCGTCCTCTTGGGCGGGCTCGTCACGACGACGCTGCTCAACCTCGTCGTCGTGCCCGTCCTCTACCTGCGGTTCGGCTTCAGCCGTGCGGCCGAGGCCCTGGATCCGCTGGTCGACGTCGGCTTCTCCGGCGCCAGGCGGGACGACGTGCCGGGCGGTGTCGTGGTCACGCAGACACGTGCGACGAGGCCGGGAGGGGGCTCGTGAACAGGGCGGAGACATCTCGAGGACTTGGAGGAAGCACGATGAAACGGCAGCTCAGGCATCGATGGCTCGTTGTGGCCCTGGTCGTCCTCCCGCTGCTTCTGACGGCATGCGGGAGCGACGGGACGACCGAGGAGGCGGCAGGCCCCGCGCTCGTCGAGGAGGTGGCCGGCTCCGATCTCATGCGGATCACGCTGACCCCCGAGGCGGCGAAGCGGCTCGACATCCAGACGGTGGCGGTGGAGGAGAACGGATCCACCACCGTGATCCCGTACTCGGCCGTGTACTACGCGCCGACGGGCGAGACGTGGGCCTACGTGAGCACGAAGCCGCTCACGTTCGTCCGCGAGGCGATCGTCGTCGAGGACATCGAAGGTGACCGCGCCATCCTGTCCGACGGGCCGGCGGCCGGGACGCAGGTGGCGACGGTGGGGGTGGCCGAGCTCTTCGGCGCCGAGTCCGGACTGGGCCAGTAAGCGGGGAGGACGTCGACAGCCATGATGCGCTGGATCATTGGAACGAGCCTGAGGTTCCGCTACCTCGTCATCGCGGCGAGCGTGGCCCTGATCGTCGTCGGCGTCGCGACCCTGCGCGACACGCCGGTGGACGTCTTCCCGGAGTTCGCGCAGCCCAAGGTCGAGGTGCAGACGCTCACCATCGGGCTGTCCGCGGAGGAGACGGAGGAGCTCGTCACGGTGCCCATCGAGCAGGCCCTCATCGGTCTGCCGGGCCTCGAGACGGTTCGCTCGAAGTCCGTCCCCCAGCTGTCCGACGTGGTCATGCTGTTCAAGCGCGGGACCGACCTCCTGCGCGCGCGCCAGCTCGTGCAGGAGCGCATCACGGCGATCACTCCGTCGCTCCCGACCTGGGCGGCGCCGCCCGTGATGATCCAGCCCCTGTCGTCGACGAGCCGCGTCATGAAGATCGGGTTCACCTCCAAGACGGTGTCCCTGATGGACATGTCGACCATCGCCTACTGGAAGATCAGGCCGCGGCTCCTGCGCGTGCGCGGCGTCGCGAACGCGCCGATCTGGGGCGAGCGCCTGAAGCAGATGCAGGTGCACGTCGACCCGGAGAAGCTGCGCGCGCAGGGGCTCTCGCTCGTCAACGTGATGGACTCGACGGCGGAAGCGCTGGACGCGGGCATCCTGCGGTACTCGCAGGCGTTCAACATCGGCACGGGCGGCTTCATCGACACGCCCAACCAGCGGCTGAGCATCAGGCACGTGCTGCCGATCACCTCACCGACCGATCTCTCGCGCGTCCCGATCTACAAGACGAACGGCGAGCAGGTCCCCCTCGGCGATGTGAGCACGCTGGTCTGGGACCACCAGCCCCTGACGGGCGACGCGGTCATCAACGACGGCCCGGGCCTGATGATCATCGTGGAGAAGCTCCCGTGGGCCAACAACCTCGAGGTCACCAAGGGCGTCGAGGACGCGCTCGAGGAGCTCAAGCCCGGCCTGCCCGGCATCGAGATCGACTCGACCATCTTCCGGCCGGCGTCGTTCATCGAGCTCTCCCTGGACAACCTCACGAAGGCGCTCCTCATCGGGGCGCTGCTCGTGGTGCTCGTGATCGGGCTGTTCCTCTTCGACCTGCGCGCCGCGCTCATCAGCCTCGTCTCCATTCCGCTGTCGCTGCTCGGCGCGGGGCTCGTGCTCTACTTCCGCGACGCGACGGTCAACGTGATGATCCTCGCGGGCCTCGTGATCGCGCTCGGCGTGGTCGTCGACGACGCGATCATCGACGTCGAGAACATCGTGCGGCGACTGCGCCAGGCGCGAGAGGAGGGCAGCACGCGATCCCCTGCGCGGATCGTCCTCGAGGCCTCGCTGGAGGTGCGGGGATCGATCGTCTACGCGACCCTGATCATCTTCGCGGCGATGCTGCCGATCTTCTTCCTGACCGGCCTCACCGGCGCGTTCTTCAGGCCGCTCGCCTTCTCCTACGTGCTGGCGGTCGCCATCTCGCTGCTCGTGGCGCTGACGGTGACGCCGGCGCTCGCCCTGATCCTGCTCGGGCGGGCGCCGCTCGAGCGCAGGCAGCCGCCGCTGGTCCGGCTCCTGCAGGGCGGCTACGGACGGATGCTCGGAGGAGTCATCCACCGGCCACGCTGGGCCTACGGCGTGGCCATCCTCACCGCCGCAGCCGGGATCGCGGTGGTGCCGTTCCTGGGGCAGTCGCTGCTGCCCAACTTCAAGGAGCGCGACTTCCTCATGCACTGGCTTACGAACCCGGACACCTCCGGGCCCGAGGAGGTCCGGGTCTCGGTGCGTGCCTGCAAGGAGCTGCGCGAGATCCCGGGTGTCCGCAACTGCGGCTCCCACATCGGGAACGCGTTCCTCGGGGACGAGCCGTACGGCACGTACTTCGGCGAGAACTGGATCAGCGTCGACCCGAAGGTCGACTACGACAAGACGCTCGCCAGCGTCTCGTCCGTCGTGTCGGGCTACCCGGGCATCTACCGGGACGTCCAGACCTATCTGCGCGAGCGCGTCAAGGAGGTGCTCACGGGAGCGAGCGACGCCGTCGTCGTCCGCATCTACGGCGACGACCTGCACGTCCTCGAGGAGAAGGCCGACGAGGTGCTGAAGCTCATGCAGGGAGTGCCCGGCGCGCTCGACCCCAAGAAGGAGCTCCACACCTTCATCCCGCAGATCAACGTGAAGGTCGACCTCGCCGCGGCCCAGCGCTACGGCGTCAAGCCGGGAGACGTGCGCCGCGCGTCGGCCACCTGGGTGGCGAGCGAGGAGGTCGGCGACGTGTTCTTCGGCGGCAAGGCCTACGACGTGCACGTGTGGAGCACGCCGAGGTCGCGCAACAGCCTGAACGCGATCCGCGCTCTGCCCATCGACCTTCCGGGCGGGGACACGGTCCGGCTCGACCGGGTGGCGTCCGTGCGCATCGACCCGGCGCCCAGCTCGATCTCGCGCGTGAACGCATCGCGCAAGATCGACGTCACGACCAACGTCAGCGGTCGTGCGCTGGGAGCCGTCGCCTCCGACATCGAGGAGCGCCTCGAGAAGGTCCACTTCCCGCTCGGCTTCCACGCGGAGATGCTCGGGGAGGACAAGGAACGGAAGGCCTCGACCGGCACGCTGTTCCGGTTCGGGATCGCCGCCCTGGTCGCAATCTTCCTGTTGCTGCAGGTGTCGTTCGGCAGCTGGCGGCTCGCCACGCTGTCCTTCGTCACGCTGCCCATGGCCCTCGTCGGGGGTGCGCTCGCCGCGTATCTGACCGACGGCATCCTCTCGCTCGGCTCGCTGGTCGGCTTCTACACGGTCTTCGGGATCGCCGCGCGCAACGGCATCCTGATGATCAACCACTTCCAGCACCTCGAGAAGTACGAGAACGAGGCCTTCGGCCCCGATCTCGTCCTGCGCGGTGCCAAGGAGCGGCTGTCGCCGATCCTGATGACGACGCTGGCCGCCGGCCTGGCGCTCGTGCCGCTCGTGGTCGCCGGCAGGATCCCCGGCCACGAGGTCGAGTACCCGATGGCGATCGTCATCCTCGGCGGCCTCGTCACGTCGACGTTGCTGAACCTGTTCGTCGTGCCGGCGCTCTACCTCCGCTTCGCGAAGAGCCGGAGGGCGGCGGCGGTGAGCGTGGCCGGCGTCCCCGCCGTTCCCGAGTCGGCCTGACGACCACGAGGAGGAAGGCACGGTCATGCGAGCTCTGAAGATCATCGTGGCAGGCGGCGTGCTCGTCGCCGTCGCGATCGCCACCGGGACCGGCGTCGCGACCGCCGGAAAGAGCGGGAGCGCAGCGTCGCCGAAAGAGATCCAGGCGAAGGACTTCGACCCCGCGAATTTCTCGCGCTCCTGGGTCGTCGACAACAAATGGTTCCCGCTCGAGCCGGGCACGCAACTCGTGTTCCAGGGTGCGACGACGGAAGACAAGGAGCGTATCCCCCATCGCGTGATCTTCACGGTCACCGACCTCGTCAAGGACGTGGGAGGCGTGCGCAGCGTCGTCATCTGGGACCGCGACTACAGCGACGGGAAGCTCGTCGAGGACGAGCTCAGCTTCATGGCACAGGACAACGACGGTAACGTGTGGCACACCGGCGAGGTCCCGCGCGAGTGGGAGGAGGGGAAGGTCGTCGCCTCACCCGCGTGGATCGCCGGCGTGAAGCGCGCGAAGGCAGGAATCGTGATGCGGGTCCAGCCTCGTCTCGGGACTCCGAGCTATTCGCAAGGGTATGCCCCGCCGCCCGTCAACTGGACCGACCGCGGGCAGGTCTACAAGCTCGGGATCAAGAACTGCGTGCCGGTCCGCTGCTACACGAACGTGCTCGTGACGAGGGAGTTCAACCCGGACGAGCCCGGCAAGTCGCAGCTCAAGTACTACGCGCCGGGGGTCGGCAACATTCGCGTCGGGTGGCTCGGGAACGACCCCGGCAAGGAGGTCTTGACCCTCGTGAAGATCGTGCGCCTCATGCCGGTGGGATTGGCCAAAGCCCGTGCCGAGGCGCTGAAGATCGAGGCGTACGCATATGCGAAGAAGAAGGCGGTGTACGGCGGTACGAAGCCGGCTGAGAGGGTGTCGTAGAACCCGTCGCGGAGGCGTGTGCTCGGAGCCGGGCTTTCCGGCGGACGTCGTGCGCCCAGCGTCGTCGACACGACCGCGGGTTCCGTCGACTGGAAATCGCGATTCGCTGCGTGACGTCGTGGCGCTCACACGTCTTTCATCCTTTTTTCATCTCTGCGCAGCATCGTGCGGGGCAGACGTGAGAGGAGCAGTTCTGTGATCAACGCGAGAATGCGATCGCGGCGGGGTCTCGCCTGGATCGGCGTGGCGGCCGTGATCGGAATCGGAGCGACCGCCGCAGGCTGCGGCGGCACGTCGGCGTCGACGGAGACGCCTTCCGTCGTCGCGACCCGCGGCCCCCTGGTCCTGCAGGTGGGCGGCATCGGCCGCATCGTCCAGGTGGGGCAGTCGGCGACCGCGTCCTCGACGAGCGGGAGCCAGGGCTCCGGGTCGACGGCAGCCGAGACGCCGGGCTTCACGGTCTACGCGCGCACGAGCGGCAACATCCAGCAGCTCTTCGCAGCGCCCGGGAAGAAGGTGCGCGCGGGGCAGGCGCTCGCCGTGCTCGACGACGGCGGCGTCGCAGCGGCCGCCATCTCGCAGGCGGAGAACGACCTTGCCGCGGCACAGGTCGAGCTGCGGCAGAAGCGGACGAGCGACCCGCTCAAGGGCATCCCGCCCACGGCGGCGGAGCTCGCCGCCGCTCGTCTCGCGGTCACCTCGGCGCGCGCGCGGCTCCAACGCCTGCAGAGCCCGCCGCGCAAGGCGGACCTCCAGGCCGCGCGGCTGGACGTCGAGCGTGCGGAGGCGGATCTCGAGACGCTCCGTGGCGGCTCGTCGGCGGCACGCGCCGATGCGTTGCTGCTCGCGCGGCAGAACGTCCAGCTCGCACAGGCGCGACTCGACAGGATCCAGGCGCCGCCCAGGGCGGCCGACGTGGCGGCCGCGCAGGCGGACGTGCGGCGGACCGAGGCCGAGCTCGCCGCGCAGAGCTTCCGCACCGACCGGCCCGCGCTTCCGTCCGAGATCGCCGCCGCACGGGCGGCGGTGGATGCGGCGCGCGCACGGCTGGCACAGGTCCAGGCTCCCGCCGATTCGTCCGACGTGACGGCGGCACAGCTCGAGCTGGAGCGGGCGAGGGCCGACCTGCGTCGGCTCGAGGCCGGGCCCAGCCCGCAGGGCCTGCAGGCGGCGCTGCAGGCCGTGGCGGCCGCGAAGGCGCGTCTCGCCCAGCTGCTCTCGCCGCCTCTGGCCAGCGACGTCACCGCGGCACGGCTCGACGTCCGTCGTGCCCAGGCCGATCTCGCCGTGCTGCAGGCGCGGAGCGGGCCGTCGTCGGCGACCGACATCGCGCTCGCCCGGCTCAAGGTCCAGGCGGCCGAGGCCCGGCTGGCGAGCGCGCGGCAGGCCGCCAGGCCGCTGACCGTTCGCTCGCCCTACGCCGGCACGGTCACGGCCCTGCTGACGTCGCTCGGCGCCCGCGTCGACCCCTCGCTGCCGATCGTCACGCTCGCCGACCTCGACCGGCTCGAGGCGAGCGTCGACCTGAGCGAGTTCGACGTCGCGCAGGTCGAGCCCGGCCAGAAGGCGTCCATCAGCGTCGACGCGCTGGGCGGGGAGACGTTCCCGGGCAAGGTGCTCTTCGCCGCGCTCTCCGGGACGAGCTCCGCCGGCGTCGTCACCTTCCCCGTGCGGGTGAGCATCCTCGACGCCGAGGACCTGAAGCCGGGCATGAACGTGGGCGTCAAGATCACCGTCGACCGGCGCAACAACGTCGTCCAGGTGCCGATCGACGCGGTGACCGTGGACGACGCCGATCGTGCCACCGTCCAGGTGCTGGACGAGGCGGGGGAGCCGACGGTGCGCAAGGTCGTGCTCGGGCTCGAGACGACGAAGAACGTCGAGATCGTCAAGGGCCTGAAGGCCGGGGAGCGCGTCGTTCTCGCGGAGAGCGGGGGCGGGGCGGAGGAGGAGTAGTGGCGGGCGGCGCCGGCGTGAAGGTGATCGAGCTCGCCGACGTCACGAAGCTCCACAAGAGCGGCGACGTCATGATCGAGGCCCTGCGGGGCGTCAGCTTCGACGTGCGCGAGGGGGAGTTCGTCGCCATCATGGGGCCCTCCGGCTCCGGCAAGACGACGCTGCTCGGCATCCTCGGCCTCCTCGACCGTCCGTCGAGCGGCTCGTACAAGCTGGTGGGCCAGGAGATGTCCTCGCTCGGGGAGACGCGGCGCGCCCGCGTCCGCGGCGAGCGGATCGGCTTCGTCTTCCAGGCGTACAACCTCCTGCCGCGGGCGACGGCCTACAAGAACGTCGAGCTGCCGCTCGTGTACGCGCACGTCCCCGCCCGTGAGCGGCGCCGCCGCGTGCTCGCCGCGCTCGAGGAGGTCGGGCTCGCCAAGCGCGTGGGCCACCGGCCGAGCCAGCTCTCGGGCGGCGAGCAGCAGCGCGTGGCGATCGCACGATCGCTCGTCGTCAAGCCGAGCGTCCTGCTCGCCGACGAGCCGACCGGCAACCTCGACTCGGCGAGTGCCGAGGAGGTGCTGCAGATCCTCGAGCGCGTCCACCGGCAAGGGACGACGATCGTGATGGTGACGCACTCGAACGAGGTGGCGGAGCGTGCGTCGCGCATCGTGCGGCTGGCGGACGGGAGCGTCGTCGCCGACGAGGTCGTCGATCGTGCGCAGCTGCTGGAGGTCGCCCGGTGACGACGCTGTTCGAGCATGCACGCATCGCGTTCGGCGCCCTCCGCTCGAACTGGTTCCGCGTCGTCCTGACCGCGCTGGGCGTGGTCATTGGCGTGGCCTCGCTGATCGCCGTCACCGCGGTCAGCTCCGGCGCGCGCGCCGAGGTCGCCGACAGCATCCGCAGGCTCGGCGCCAACGTCGTCATCGTGGAGGGCGAGTTCATCACGGTCGGCACCCGGCAGACCGCCACGGACCGCACCCTGACGCCCGCCGACGTGTCCGCCATCGGCGAGCTGTCGATGATCTCCGCCGTCGCGCCCCACCAGGACATCGAGACCATCAGCGTGTCCGCGGGCCGCGAGTCCATGAACTCGTGGCTCGTGGGCATGACGGGTGCCTACGTGCCGATGCAGAACCAGCAGGCCGTGGAGGGGCGGCTGATCACCGACTCGGACGTCAACTTCGGTCGCAAGGTGATCGTCCTCGGTCTCGTGCCGCGCGACCGGCTCTTCGGAGGCGAGCCCGCGGTGGGCCAGTCCGTGCGCATCGGGCACCACGAGTTCGAGGTCGTCGGCGTCCAGGCGAGACGGGGCGTGCTCGGTGACGAGAACCTCGACAACCGCATCTTCGTGCCGCTGCCGGTCGTCACCGGCCTCCTGCTCGGCGGCGGCCCCAACACCCGCAGCCTGAACGTGAGGGTCGCCGCGGAGGACCAGATCGACCCCGCGCAGGACGCCATCGCGGAGCTCCTGCGCACCCAGCACAACCTCCCGGACTCCTACCCCGACGACTTCGCCACCGAGGACCAGGCGAGCCTGATCAAGGAGGCGCAGCGGGCAACGGGCACCTTCCGAGCGCTCACCTTCGCCCTGGGCGGGATCGCGCTGCTCGTCGGCGGGATCGGGATCATGAACATGATGCTCGTGTCGGTCCGCGAGCGGACCCGCGAGATCGGCATCCGCAAGTCCGTGGGCGCCGGCCCGTGGACGGTGCAGGCACAGTTCCTCATCGAGGCGCTGATCCTGAGCATCTTCGGAGGCATCGCCGGGGTGCTTGCAGGCATCGGCGCGACGAAGCTCCTGGGCAGTGTCGCCGGCTGGCAGACGATCATCGACGCGCGCTCGCTCGCGCTGTCCTTCGTCGTCGCCCTGGCGGTCGGCGTCTTCTTCGGGTTCTACCCGGCGCGGCGCGCGGCGCGGCTCGATCCGATCGCGGCGCTGCGATACGAGTAGGGAGCCACGGCGAGAGCGACGAGAGGCACACATGAACCCGACCGCATCCCCCACGGTCATCGAGACCCCTGAGACGCCCGGCGCGGAGGCGCCGCCCGCCTTGACGCTCCGACAGCCCCCTGCACGGCCCAGCGAAGTGTTCGCAGAGCAGATGCGCATCCAGCGCGAGCGCAAGGGCTGGACGCAGAAGCAGCTTGCCGCCCGGCTCGGCAAGCTCGGCTACGTCGTGCACCAGACCACGATCGGCAAGTGGGAGGCCGGCGAGCGGCGGATGTCGCTCGACGAGGCGCTCGTCATCTCCGTCGCGCTCGACGTCTCGCCCGCGTACATGATCGCCGGGTCCTACCTGGACGGCACGTTCGCCGGACCCGGCATCGCCCTCTCGGCGAAGACGCCGCCCGTCTCGGCGCGCAAGATGCGCATGTGGCTGCGGGGGCAGCAGCCGCTCTGGGGACAGGACGAGAAGCGCTACCACACTGAGGTCGCGCCCGACGAGTGGCTCGCCATGCAGCGGGCCGGGGTGATGGAGCTCCTGCGCGGGGTGCAGGACCTCGTCGTCGCCTGGGCGGACGACGATCGCGAGACGGCGCTGGAGCTCGTCGAGGCGGTCAGCGACGAGCTGGAGCGCCAGCGTCGCGCGCTCGAGCGTGAGATCAGCAAGCAGCGGCGCCGAGCGGTCGGCGCGGGCTAGGCCCGCCGGCCGTTCTCTGCCGCCCGGGAAAAGCCTGTCGAGTCCTTTACGCGAGCCTTGCCCGTGCCTTACCCGGCGCGCGCCACCCTCTGGGCGATCGAGACGGACGACCCGAGAGGAGAGAAGATGAAGGTCAAGGGCATTCTCGTGGTGGCGGCGCTGGCCGGGTGTGCGCTCGCGGCCGCACCGGCGGTACCGGCGGTACCGGCCAACGACGGCGACGTCCGCGTGGCGGGCAGCTGCACGGGACCGGCGACCTCGAAGCTCAAGCTGAGCGCCGAGGACGGCAGGATCGAGGTCGAGCTCGAGGTCGACCAGAATCGCGTCGGCGTGACCTGGACGGTCGCGCTGCGACGGAACGGAACGCGGGTCTTCCGTGGGACGCGGGTGACGAGAGGGCCGAGCGGCTCGTTCGAGCTGCGCCGCCTCGTCGCCGACGGCGCGGGCGCGGAGACGATCTCGGCCCGGGCGACGAACGCTCGCGGTCAGGTCTGCACTGCCACGGCAGCGTGGCGTTGATCTCCGAAAGGCGCCGGCGACTGCATCGTCCGATGCGCGTCACCCTTTTGCCCGCGGCGGCGGCGGAGCGATCCGCCTGCCGTCACCGCCTCGGGCATCCTGTGTCCATGCAGGAGGGACGGCGCACCGTGCTGCTCGTGGAGGACGAGGAGTCGATCACCGTTCCCCTCGCGGAGGCGCTCGCGCGCGAGGGCTTCGACACGACGGTGGCGGGGACGGCCGGGCAGGCGCTGGAGCTCGCGGGCCGGCTGCAGCCCGACCTCGTCCTGCTCGACATCGAGCTTCCCGACGGCTCGGGGTTCGACGTCTGCCGCGCGTTGCGACGGACGTCGGCGGTGCCCGTGATCATGCTCACCGCTCGAGCCGACGAGACCGACCGCGTCGTGGGTCTCGAGATCGGCGCCGACGACTATGTCGTCAAGCCCTTCAGCGCCCGCGAGCTCGCCGCCCGCATCCGTGCCGTGCTGCGGCGGACGGCGGCGTCCGCGCCGGAGCCGGCCGACGGCGTGATCGCGATCGGCGAGGTCCGGCTCGATCCTGCCGCCCGAACCGTCGAGCTGGGCGGCCGGCGGCTCGACCTCAGCCGCAAGGAGTTCGACCTCCTGCACCTGCTGATGGCGAACGCAGGCACCGTCGTGCGCCGCGAGCGCCTGATGCAGGAGGTCTGGGACACGACGTGGCTGGGCTCGACGAAGACGCTCGACGTCCACGTCAGCAGCCTGCGCAAGAAGCTCGGCGACGACCCCTCGGCGCCCAGGTATCTGCACACGGCCCGCGGCGTCGGCTTTCGCTTCGCCCCGGGCGACGACGCGGCACCGTGAGCCTGCGGGTACGCCTCCTCGCCGCGAGCGCGTACGTGCTCGTGCTCGTGCTCGTCGTGCTGGAGATCCCTCTGGCCCTCAATCTCGCGCGCCGCGTCGACGCGGAGGTGCGCGGCGAGGCAGCCGGTGCCGCCCACCTTCTCGCCGCGAGCGCGTCCGGCCGTCTCACCGAGCGGCCCCTGCTCGACGGCCTGGTCGCGAACGGCGCCCGAGAGGTCGGTGGCCGGGTGATCGTCGTCGACCATCGGGGGCGCCTCCTCGCGGACTCGGCGGGACCGGCCGGCGCGGCGGTGTCGTACGCCGATCGTCCCGAGATCGCGTCCGTCCTGCAGACGGGCCGCGTAGCGCAGGGCGAGCGGCGCAGCGGCACGCTCGGCGAGGTTCTCCTCTACACGACGGTGCCGATCGTCGAAGCGGGGCGGCGTGTGGGGGCGGTGCGCGTGACGCAGAGCATGAGCGCCGTGCGCGGCGAGATCCGCCGCGACGTGGTCGCCCTGGCCGGCATCGGGCTGATCGCCCTCATGCTCGGGCTCGGCGTGGCGTGGTTGCTCGCAGGCTCGCTCTCACGCCCGCTGCGCTCGCTCGCGGGGGCCGCGGAGCGCGTCGCGGCAGGCGATCTCGAAGCACGCGCGGACGTCGTGGGCTCGCGCGAGCAGCAGGAGGTGGCGACGGCGTTCAACGACATGGCGGTGCGGGTGGGACAGTCGCTCGCGGCGCAGCGCGAGTTCGTCGGCAACGCGTCGCACCAGCTGCGAACGCCGCTGACCGGGCTGCAGCTGCGGCTCGAGGCCGCGACCGCGCGGGCCGAGGATCCCGAGCTGCTGCGGGATCTCGCCGCCGCCGAGCGGGAGACCGAGCGGCTGGCGCGCCTGCTCGCGGGTCTGCTCACCCTCGCCCGCGAGGGGGACCGTCCCGCCCTGCGGGAGCCGCTCGACCTCGAGGACGCGGCCCGCGACGCTGCCGCCAGATGGGAGCCGGCCGCCGAGCGGACCGGTCACAGCCTGGAGCTGGCGGGCGACGGCGCCGTCCGCGCATGGGTCTCGCGCGAGGACGCGGCGATCATCCTCGACAACCTGATCGAGAACGCGCTCGTGTACTCGCCCACGGGCACCGCGGTGACGCTCGCCTGGGGCGACACGGGCTCGGGCTGCCGGCTCGCCGTTCTCGACGAGGGGCCGGGCTTCGAGGCGGGCGAGGAGGCTCGCGTCTTCGACCGCTTCGTGCGCGGCGCCGCGGGGAAGGGGACGGCGGGCACCGGCCTGGGGCTCGCGATCGTGCAGGCGCTCGCGGAGCGGTGGGACGGCGCCGTACGCATCGGGCGCCGTCCGGAGGGCGGCGCGGCGGTGGAGCTCCTGCTGCGAAGCGAGGACTTGCCGAGTTCTGACCCCCGCTTGGAGAAGGCGTTACCCGGCAGCGCCTACGGTGGTGGGCGATGACGCGCATGACTGCACGGATCGTCGTTCTCGCCGCCGTCGGGCTCGCACTGGCAGCCGGCCTCGGCTTCGCGGCCCACGTCGTGGCCGGGCGCGAGATCGGACGGCCCGCCACCGACATCTCGGGCGGCGAGAGGCTCGCGCCGCCGGAGACCGCCGTCGCAACGGCGACGGACACGGGGCGAACCGAGAGCACGGAGACCGAGCGGACGCGGACGGAGAGCACCGAGACCGACACGACGTCGATCGACGGAAGCGTGACGGAGACGGGGGACGATCACGGCTCCTCCGGGTCCGGCTCCTCGGGCTCCGGCTCCTCGGGCTCCTCCGGATCGGGGTCGGGCTCGTCGGGGTCGGGCTCGTCGGGGTCGGGCTCCGGAGGCTCCGACGACTCGCGCTCGCACGGCTCGGACGACTAGTGCTTGCCGGCGCAGCCCGGAATCCGCTCGCGCGGATTCCGGACGCGCAGACCCCTGAAGCCGTCCGCTTCGCGGCCGGGCGCCACGGATTTCACATCAGGCCTCTGCTTGCCGGCGCAGCCCGGAATCCGCTGGCGCGGATTCCGGACGCGCAGACCCCTGAAGCCGTCCGCTGCGCGGCCGGGCGCCACGGATTTCACATCAGGCCTCTGCTTGCCGGCGCAGCCCGGAATCCGCTCGCGCGGATTCCGGACACGCAAGCCGCTGCCGGTGACGTTCGTGGGCGTGCGGGGGCCCGCGGCGCCCGTGCCGAGAGCGTGACGGTTCATCCACAGCGCCCGGAGAGCGCGCGGATGGCAGACGCCCTGGCCGGCGCGGCCACTAGCGGTCGCTGTGCGCCGGCGACTACCCCTCGGTCGCACACCTACCAAGGAGGAACGTGTGACCAGATGGATGATCGCGATCGTCGTCGCAGCGGTGGCGGGCGTCGGCATCGCCGCGTCGCTCGGCGTCGCGTCGGCACGCCAGGAAGGCGCGGTCCACGCGTGCAAGAGCGTCCGCAGCGGGATCCTGCGCGCCGTCCGCCCGGGCGAGCCGTGCCGCCGCCACGAGTCGCGGCTGACGTGGAGCCTGAGAGGGCCGCAGGGTGAGCAGGGGCCGCAGGGCGAGCCCGGTCCAGCAGGTTTGGCGGGTGCCGCGGGCCCGGCAGGGCCATCTGGGCCTCCGGGCCCGGCCGGCCAGCCAGGACCTGCGGGGCCTCCCGGCGCGGCATCGCTCGCAGCGCTCGCCGGCACCGCGTGCACCACCCACACTGGTGGGGAAGGCAGCGTGGCCGTCGACGTCACCGCCCAGGACGTCGTCGTCCTCTCCTGTGCGGCGGGCGGCGGGCCGCCTCCGCCTCCTCCGCCCGGGCCGGTCGGCCTCGTGATCAACGAGATCGACTACGACCAGGTCGGCGCCGACGCCGGCGGCTTCGTCGAGATCCGCAACAACGGCGACAGCACGGCCTCGCTGGACGGGATCGCGCTCGCGCTCGTGAACGGCGGTGACGGAGCGGCATACTCGACGACCGCGCTCACCGGGAGCCTCGCGCCGGGCGCCCACCTGACGGTCGACGGCGACGCGCAGAACGGCGCCCCGGACGGCGTCGCGCTCGTCGATACCGGGACAGGCGCGCTGCTCGACGCGCTCTCGTACGAAGGAGAGATCCGCGCCGCGCAGATCGGCTCGGCGACCTACGACCTCGTCGAGGGCACTCCGTTGCCGGTGGACGTCGCCGACTCGAGCACGCAGGACGGCAGTCTGGCCCGGTTGCCGGACGGGCGGGACACGGACGACGCGGCGAGCGATTGGGGCTTCACCGCGACGGCCACGCCGGGAGGGGCCAACGCCTCCTCCGGCTAGGAGCGGGCTGTGCGGCCGGGCTCGACCCGGCCGCACCTCCTTGTGCGCCGCGAATCCGGCGGCGCCGGACGTCTTCGGCCGGGGGGACCCTGGCTACGCTGCCGGGAACCGTCTCGCGTGCAGTGACGTGGCCCGTTCGCTCGCAGTCCATCTCGTCGTCCTCGCCGTCCTGCTCGCGACGTTCGCCTCGGCGTGCGGGGACGGCGGCCGGGAGGCCGACCCGGAGCCCGTCCCACCTCCGTCGACGGCCGCCGAGCCGCAGCCGCCGGCCGGGACCCAGCCTCCGTCCACGTCCGTGCCGGCCCCGCCTCCTGCCGAGACCGTGCCGCCCCCTCCGCCTCCCGCCGAGACGGTTCCTCCGGAGACGGCAGCGCCCGCCCCGCTCCCGCCTCCCTCACGGCCGATGTCCTGGCAGGCGGCCGGGGCCCTCGTCTGGCACGAGACGGACGTCGAGCCCGCGCTCCTGGGGGCGGCGCTTCGCGACAACGGCTTCGGCTGGGTGGCCGTCTTCCTCCACGAGGGCGCGGTCGAGGATCCCGTCGAGGCGGACTGGGTGCGCCGCTTCCGCGTCGCGAGCGGGCTTCCCGTGGGCGGTTGGGGCGTCCTGCGCGACAGCCCCGGCGCGGAGGCCGAGCTCGCCGACGCGCTCGTCCGACGCTACGGCCTCGACTTCTACATCGCGAACGCCGAGGCGGACTACGAGTACAGCGGCCCGGAGGGGCCCGACGCGGGGCGGTACGGGCGGTCGCGCGCCTTCGTGGCCGCCTTTCGCGCGCGGCAGCCCCGGCTTCCGGCGGGGCTTTCGTCCTACTGCCGCGCCGACCGGCACGACCTCGAATGGGCCGCCTGGCGTGACGCCGGCTTCGTCTTCCTGCCCCAGGCATACGTGAACGACTTCGGCGCCGAGGCCGCGCCTGCCGCCTGCGCCAGAGGGGCGGGACGCTTCTTTCCCGGCCACGCCGTCCATCCGACGATCGGCATGCACCCGGGACAGCTCACCTCGCTGACCGGCTCCGCGTACGCTCCGTTGCTGGACGAGGCCGGCACGACCGGGTTCTCCGTGTACCTCGCCGAGACGCGGATGACGCCCGAGGAATGGCGTGCCCTCGGGGCTGCCATCGTGTCGCTCGGGATCGCCCGCTGAGCCCGCGCGTCACCCCTTTCCCTGCCCGCGCTCCTCTGCCCGGCGCGCGCGGCTGAGCGCGCGATACCGCCGGCGCTCCTGGGACTGCGCCGACTTGTCGAGCCGGCGCTCCAGGGCTGCGATCTCGCGCTGCAGCTTGAGGTAGCTCTCCCAACGCTCGGCCGCGAGCCGCCCGTCGGCGAGTGCGGCCTTGACCGCGCAGCCGGGCTCCGCGTCGTGAGCGCAGTCGGAGAAGCGGCATTCTGCGAAGAGCGAGGTGACGTCCTCGAACGCCTCTTCCAGGCCGTGGTCGGCGACCCAGAGCTGCAGCTCCCGCATCCCCGGCGTGTCGATCAGCAGCCCGGCTCCGGGAAGGAGGACGAGCTCCCTGCGCGTGGTCGTGTGACGGCCGCGGCCGTCCGCCCGGATCTCCTGCGTCTCGAGGCGCTCCTCGCCCACGAGCGTGTTGATCAGCGTCGACTTCCCGACGCCCGACGAGCCGAGGAGCGCGCCGGTGACGCCTGCGCCGAGCTCGTCGAGCACGAGGTCGACGCCCTCGCCGGTGACGGTGGAGACGGAGTGGACGGGGACGCCGAACGCGATCTCCGACACGTCTGCGATCGCTCCGTCCGGGTCGTCCACGAGGTCGGACTTGGTGAGCAGGATCACCGGACGTGCGCCGCTCTCCCAGCCCAGGGTGAGATACCGCTCCAGCCGCCGGAGGTTGAGGTCCTCGTTGAGTGACGTGACGATGAAGACGACGTCCACGTTCGCCGCCACGACCTGCTCACGTGTCACGTGCGACGCGGGGTCGTGGGCGGCCAGGCGCGAGAACGCCGTGCGGCGCTCCAGCACCGCGTGGATCGTGCCCCGTCCCTCGCCCTCCGGCGCCACGGCGACCCAGTCGCCGACGGACGGGAGATCCGCGGGGGAGGATGCGTCGCGGACGAGCCGCGGCAGCACCTCGCAGCGGCGCTCGCCGTCCTCGCCGACGACGTCGTAGGCGCCGCGGTGCTGCACCGCCACGCGTGCCGGGACGAGGCCTGCGGCGGCGTGCGGCTCGAATTCTTCGGTGCGCCGGGCGTCCCAGCCGAGCGCTGCGAGATCGGTCAACCGACTCCCTTCGGGTTCGGATACATGAAAGCGGTCGTGACCGGCGGCCGCGAGGCGCTGGCCGGACGGCGCTAGCGGCGGCCGTGCGGTCCGGGCGCGACCGCGGCGATGCGGTCGTCGTCGCGGCGCGTTGCTCGCGCGTCCAGGAGCCCGCTCAGCGGATTCCCGGCCGGCGACCGTGCGCCGCGGCGGGCGCATGGGAGGAGCGGGCAATCGTCGTCATCACGTCCTCCTCTCGTCGCCGGAACGGGGCCCGAAGCATGCCAGACGGGCGCGCCACCGGCTCGGCATCCGCCGGCACGGCGGACTCGGCGTCGCGACGCTCCCGGTGACACGCGTGCGAGAGACGCCTCTCGACGGGGCGAGAGGACTCGCGCCCTGCGCCGCAGGGCGGCTACTTGGAGCTCGGGCCCGTGCGCCAGAAGAGCGCGCCCGCGGCGAGCACCTCGAAGACGATGCTCGTGAGGCCCAACACCTTGATCCACCGGGGAATGTGCCGCATACACGTGATATCGGTCACGAACCGGGCGGAGTCAAGAGCCCGGCGGCCGCAGCGCCGCGAACGGGTCGGTGATCTCGAGCTCCCGCCGCCGGAAGCGGAAGACCTCGGCCGGGCGGCCGCCGGCGCGGCCGGGGCTCCGCCGCTCGCCCGTCGGCGTGAGCGCGCCGCGGCGCAGCAAGACGCGCTTGAGGTTCGTTGCCGACACCGCGTGCCCGAGCGCGGCGACGTAGACGTCGCGCAGCTCGGCGAGGGTGAAGGTCTCGGGCGCGAGCGCGAAGCCGATGTTCGAGTAGGACAGCTTGCCGCGGAGGCGCTCGCGCCCCGCCATCACGATCTCGCCGTGGTCGAATCCCGTCGCCGGGAGCGCGTCGACGGGATGCCAGGCCGTGTCGGGCGGCACGTGCGGATCGCTGCCGAGCGGGACGAGCCCGAGGTAGGCCGTCGCGAGCTCCCAGGCACCCGGCACGCGGTCGGCACGGCTGTACGTCCCGAGCTGCTCCAGATGGGCCACGTCGCGCACGTCGACCTTCGTCTCGAGATGGCGCAGGATCGACTCCTCGAGGGTCTCGCCGGGAGCGAGGAGGCCGCCGGGCAGCACCCATGCTCCGGCATACGGGGCGCGGGCACGTTGCCAGAGCAGCACGTCGAGCTCGCGGCCGGCCACGCGGAGCACCACGGCCAGGCACGCCTGGTCGGGTCTGGTAGACTCGGAGGCAGGTTTACGACTCATAGGCTAAAACTAGCGAAAGGCAGTCGGATGTCAAAGCGATCGACGCGGAGCAGGGGCCGTCTCGTCCTCCCGGTGGCCATCGTCGCAGCGCTCGCGCTCGTCGCGGCGGGCTGCGGCGGCGACAGCGGCTCGGGGTCGCAGGGCGATGCTCTCAAGGTGGGCCTGATCACCGATCTCGGGCAGCTGAACGACAACGGCTTCAACGAGCTCGCCTACAACGGCCTGAAGCGCGCCCAGTCGGAGCTCGGCATCGAGGGCCGCGTGGTGGAGTCGAAGTCCGCCGCCGACTACCTGCCGAACATGAGCACGCTCGCACGCCAGGGCTTCGACGTCATCATCGGCATCGGCTTCGCGCAGGGCGACGCCATCGCGACCGCCGCGAAGCGGTTCCCCGACGTCAAGTTCGCGATCGTCGACTACGACCACGCGTTCCTCGAGGGCGCGCCTGCGAACGCGCGCGGCCTCCTCTTCCGCGAGGAGCAGGTGGGCTACCTCGTCGGCTATCTCGGCGCGCTCACGGCCAAGCGCGACGGCGCCGGCGTGATCGGTGCCGTCGGCGGTGTCAAGGAGCCGCCGGTCGACCGCTTCATCGCCGGCTATCGCGCCGGCGCCGAGGCGGCCGTGCCGGGGATCGAGGTCGTCCACGGCTACTCACAGGACTGGGAGGACCAGGCCAAGTGCAAGGAGCTGGCGCTCAACCAGATCGCGGACGGCGCCGACGTCGTCTTCCAGGTCGCGGGCCTCTGCGGGCTGGGCGCCCTCTCGGCGGCGAAGGACAAGAAGGTGTGGGGGATCGGCGTCGACGCCGACCAGTCGTTCCTCGGGCGGCACGTGCTCACGAGCGCCCTCAAGGGCGTCGACAGTGCCGTGTTCCTCACGGTCAAGGCCGTGCAGGACGGCGCCTGGGAGGGCGGTGGGAACTCCGTCTTCGGCCTCGACCAGGACGGCGTCGGGCTCGGGACGGTGAGCCCGAACGCCAACGCCGGCGACGTGAAGGCGACCGAGGAGGTAGAACAGAGGATCGCCGACGGTGAGATCACGGACATCCCCACGACGCTCGGGAAGAGTTGACGACGCCTCGGCGTTGTCGGTGTGGACTCGTCAACGACACGGGAGGAGACCCCGATGGCACAGCTGACCGAAGAGCAGGCGGCATTTCTGCGCGACAACGCGTACTACGGCGTCCTGACGACGCTGCGCTCTGACGGCTCACCGCACACCACGGTCGTGTGGGTGGACGTCGACGACTCGGGCAGGCCCGGCTTCAACACCGCGCTCGGTCGCGCCAAGCCTCGTCACATCGAGCGCGATCCGCGCGTGTCGCTCACGGTTGTCAATCCCGCCAACGGCTACCAGTGGGTCAACGTGACCGGCAAGGCGGAGCTCGTGCAGGAAGGGGCCGACGCGCAGATCGACAAGCTGGCGAAGAAGTACCTCGACGCAGATTCGTATCCGTTCCGCAAGGAGGGCGAGGTGCGCGTGAGCGTCCCGATCGTTCCGGAGCGGATCGAGGTGGCCGGGTTCGGCGAGGAGCACTGAATTTGCTGCGCGAAGCAGGAATCGGCAGGCGCCGATTCCTGCCGCTTGATCCCGCCTGGCGGCGGGCAGATCCCTGAAGCGCGGGGGAACCAAGGTTCCCCCGCGTCCCCCCTCCTGTTTCTTTCTGGGGATCCGCTGTCGCGGATCCGGGGTTTCGCGAAGCAGGAATCGGCAGGGGCCGATTCCTGCCGCTGATCCCGCCTGCGGCAGATCGTGTTGAGACTGGGGTCGGGCCTCTCGGCCCGACCCCAGTCGTGCGTCCTACGCGGTCCGTACGGAGTAGACGGGCGGCAGGTGCGCGGCGGCGGGGGCCCAGGAGGCGCCCGCGTCGCCGGAGCCGAAGATTTCGCCCGACGTGGCGCCGAAGTAGAGCTCGAGCCCGGCTCCGGCACCGGCCGAGTCGAACGCCTCGCGCAGCACCGTCAGGTAGGCGTCGCCCTGCGGCAGCCCGTCGCCGCGCGGCGTCCACGTGGCGCCGGCGTCGCGGGTCTCGTAGACGCGCACGCTCCCCTGGGGCGTGGTGCGGTCCTCCGCGCCGATCAGGGGGATCACGTAGGCGCTGTCGGGATCGGACGGATCGACGACGATCGGGAAGCCGAAGTCCGAGGGCAGGCCCTCGCCGATGTCGATCCAGCTCTCGCCCGCGTCGTCCGACCGGTAGACGCCGCCGTGGAACTGCATGAACATCCGGTCGGGACGCTCCGCAGCCCGGCGCACGTCGTGGACGCAGTGCTGGATCGGGTTGTCCCGGGCGTCGTCGGGCAGGTACTCGGGCACGATGCCCTTGTTGGAGTGGCGCCAGGTGGCGCCGGCGTCGTCCGAGAGCCACACGCCGACCGCCGACACGGCGACCATCAGACGGCTCGGATCGCCCGGCCACGGAGCGATCGTGTGAAGGCAGAGCCCTCCGTTCCCGGGGTTCCACTGCGGGCGGGTCTCGTGCTCCCAGAAGCCGCGGTTGAGCTCCCAGCTGAGGCCGCCGTCGCGGCTCTCGAAGAGCACGCCGGGGTCGCCGCCCGCGTACAGCAGCCCGTCTTCCTCGCCGGGGACGATCACCCAGATGCGGGCGAGCGATGCGTCGCCGTCCTCGGGGAGCTCGAGCCCGGACGCCTGCTCCCACTCGCCCGCCGGGTCGTCGGCGATCCAGATCTTGGGCCCGTAGAACCACGAGGTCACGGACGCCAGATAGCGGCCGGTGCGGGGGTCGCGCATTGCGTATTCGACGGCCTGCCCCGCGAACGCCCGCGCGGCGACCGTGAACGAGTCGCCGGCGTCGCCCTCGAGGGCGAACAGGCCCTTGCGGGTGCCGACCAGAAGCTCAGTCACAGCTCTCCTCCCGTGATCGACGGCAGTACGTGGACGCGGTCCGACGCTGCGACCGCGGCGTCCTCGCCCGCCGGCTGACCGTTGACGTAGACGTTGACATGGACGCGGATGCGCCGCTGCTCGTCGAGCACCCAGCCCGCCATGGCGGGATGTGCGCGCTCGAGCGCTTCGAGCAGCTCGAGCACCGTCGCACCGGCGATCTCGTGATCCGAGCCACCGGTGAGCTCGCTGAGCGGAGCCCGCAGCCTCACGCGCGCCATACGACGATCCTTGCACGTGGCATGCATGCTGGACGAGCGACCGCGGCCGAAATCGACATCGGCGATCGAGATTTCTCGGGCCGGATGGGAGTACGCTTGCGCACCGATGGCAGGGACGCTCGGCCTCGCGCGGATCGCCGAGCTGGCGACGCGCTCGCTGGCGACGAGCGCGGAGGCTGTGGCCGCGGTGGCCGAGCTCGCGCACCGGCTCAGCGGCGTCGACCTCACCGTGGTCTCCGAGGTGACGGCGGACGGGCAGTACCGCTTCCGCGGGCTGCAGAAGAGCTTCGACGCGCCGGTCGAGCGGGACGCCGCGATCCCGTACGCGTGGAGCCTCTGCTCGCGCATCCATGCCGGCGAGTCGCCGGCGACCGTCCCCGACACGCGCGAGGTGCCCGCGCTCTGGCGTCAATGGCAGCGGCTCAAGGAAGGCATGGCCGTCGAGTGGGACATCCTCGCCTTCTGCACGCGCGACGTGCGGCTTCCGGACGGAACCCTCTTCGGCACGCTCTGCCTCCACCACACGGCGCCGCGGCCCTTCACCGCCGACGAGGAGGCGCTGCTCGAGGTGCTCGCGCGGCTGCTCGGGCAGGAGATCTGGCGCGAGCGCGCGTCCCGAGAGCTCGAGGACGCCCTCGAGTCGCTCGCCCTCGCGGAGCAGCGGCGCGTCGAGCTCGTGGAGGAGCTCCGCCACGAGCTGCGCGCGCCGCTGCAGGTCATCGACGGCTACGCGGAGGGGATGCTCGACGGCGTCCTCGGTCGCGACGACGAGCACGTCGAGCTCGTCCGACGCGAAGCGACACGGGCGGCGCACCTGCTCGACGACCTGGCTGCACTGGCGCGGCTCGAGGCCGACGTCGACGACGACGGTGCCGCCACCGGGACGCTGTCTCTCGACGACGTGGCACGCGAGATGTGCAGCCGCCTCGCGCCGCTCGCGGAGGCGGCCGGGGTCGACCTCACCGCCGACGTGGAGCCGGTCGTCGTGCGTGTCCCACGCAAGCGGCTCGAGCAGCTCGTCGTCAACCTCGTGCGGAACGCGCTGCGGGCGGTGGGGCACGGCGAGGGCTCGCGCGTCGTCGTCATCGTGCGCGAGGCCGGGGACGCCGCGTCGCTCGTCGTCGAGGACGACGGTCCCGGCATCACCACGTCTGAGCTGGCGCGGGTGTTCGACCGCTTCTACCGCGGGCGGTCAGGCCGCGACGCGGGGACGGGGAGCGGCCTCGGGCTGACGATCGCGCGACGCATCGCCCAGGGGGCCGGCGGCACGATCGTCGCCGAGCCGGTTGCCCCACGCGGCGTCCGCTTCGTGGTCTCGCTCCCGCTCGCACGTGACCAGCACATCGCGGGCGGCAAGCAGCCCGCCGCGCAGGCGTAGCACCACCTCGCGCCGCTCGAGGCCCAGATCGGCGGCCGCCTCGCTGACCGTCATGCCCCGGAGCGCGACCCGCTCGACCGTCTCCCAGAGGGCAGACGACAGGTGGCCGAGCTCGGGCGGCCGAGGTGTCACCGCCGCAGGGAGCGCTCCCGGCCGCCGTGCGCGCGCCTCGTCCCGCGACCGCGCCAGCAGGTCGTGCGGGCCGCGCCACGGCGCCGCCACGGCCGCCTCCACGCTCGCGCAGGCAGCCTCGTCGTTCCCGGTGATGCGGCGGGCGAGGCCGAAGGCGGCGAGCAGGTCGGGTGGCAGCGCACGGGCCGTCACGGGCGCGATGGTACGGAGGGCGTGTCGCCGCGCCGTGGTCGGAATGTCAAGCGAACGTCAAGAATCGGACGCCGCGAGCCGGTAGCCGAGCCCGCGGACGGTCTGCACGAGGTCGCCGGCATCGTGCTCGGCGAGCTTGCGTCGGAGGTTCGCCACATGCTGGTCGACGAGCCGCGTCTCGGCCTGTCCGCCGTCGATCCCCCACACCTCCGCGAGCAGATGGTCGCGCGAGTAGATCCAGCCCGGGTGCACGGCGAGCGCGAC
>DATBIN010000052.1:0-20144 GCA_036556925.1 Gaiella sp. | reverse complement strand
CGAGCTCGCCGCGGCCGCCGAAGACGAGCGAGAAGCCGAGGACGAGGAGGAGGTTGCCGACCACGGAGCCGGTGAGCGAGCCGCGAACCACCTCCGTGAGGCCCTCGTTTACCGCCAGGAGCGCGATGATCAGCTCCGGGGCGTTGCCGAAGGTGGCATTGAGGAAGCCGCCGATGCCCGGCCCCGTGTGCTCCGCGGCATGGTCGGTCGCCTCGCCGATGATCCATGCGAGCGGGATCAGCGCGGCGGCCGCGAGCACGAACTCGACCGTCTCGTCGAGGTCGGCGAGGTAGTGCAGCGCGATCACGACGGGCGCGAGCGCGAGGGAGGAGAAGAGGAAGCGGCGCACCGGGCAGCTACCCTACCCGCCGGTGCTGCGCGCGATCCTCTTCGACTGGGGCAACACGCTCGTCCGCTGGGACTACGACGACGAGCTCCTCGCCGAGGGGCACGCCCGTGGGCTGGCCGCGATCGGCGGCTCGGCCCCCGCGTCCCGGGAGGCCTTCAGCGAGCTGTACAACGAGCGTGTCGTGCCGCCGCTCATCGCCCGGCGAGAGGACGAGGTCGACTACCCGGAGCTGGTGCGGCAGACGCTCGCGGCAGTCGGCGTCGACACCGCCGACGGAGCCGTCGACCGCTTCGTGGAGGCCGAGCACGCCGTGTGGCGCCTGGCTCACACCGTGCAGCCTGGCGTGCTGGAGCTCCTCGACGAGCTGCACGCGCGCGGGCTGACCGTCGGTCTCGTCTCCAACCTCTTCGACCCGCCGCACCTCATCCGCGGCACGTTCGCGCAGCTCGGCGTGCTCGAGCGGCTGGACGCGGTCGCGCTCTCGGCCGAGGTGGGCAAGCGCAAGCCGCACCCGGAGATCTTCCGCCATGCCCTGGCCGAGCTCGGCGTGCCGGCCTCCGACGCCGTCCACGTCGGCGACCGCGTGCGCGAGGACGTCGGCGGCGCCGCGGCGGTCGGGCTACGCACGATTCAGGCGACATGGTTCCTCACGGACGACGCGACGGACGCCGTCCCGGACGCGCGCGCCTCGACCCCCGCCGAGGTGCTCGAGATCGTCGAGCGTTGGCATGCCTGACAGCGCTTGTTCCGGCCGGTCACAAGGCGCCTAGCCCGTTCGCAGCGGCTTGTCAAGTCTTGCGCGGGCCGACTCCGCGCTGCCACGATCCAGGCCGTGAGCCAGGTCCATGTGCCCGCCGACCTCCCCGAGCTGCCTCTCAGGCCGCAGGACGAGGTCGAGTGCCGCCACTGCGAGGTGCATTGCGACAAGGTCGTCTACCCGGGTGCGTGCCTCGAGCGCGCATGCCCCTTCCTCTACGCCTACGAGGCGTGGGGCCACACGTACGTCGGCTGCATGCAGAAGATCTTCGACGTGGAGATCGACCTCGACCTGCTGCGCGCCGCCGAGAGGCGGCGCGACGGTTTCGGCGCCGTGAAGGCCCGTCGCGCTCCGCTGCCGATGTGCACGGCGGACGTCTCGACCTGCTACGAGGGCCGCATCGACGAGCTCGGGTGCAGGAACCCCGAGTTCCTCGAGGTCGCGCGCGAGCGGCCGAGCTTCCGGGTCTTCGCGCAGCTGGCCGACGGCAGCAGAGGCTCCGCCTAGCCGCGGCGGCAGCCTCGCGGGGACGACGCGCTCGGGGATCCGCGCGGGCCGGTCAGCCGAAGCGGATCGACGCCGCGCTCCGTGCGACGACAGGCGCGTTCCTCGCCGCCGCGGTGGCGGCGGAGGTGAACGAGAGCACGATGCTGCGCCCGTCGCGGAGGAAGGCGAACTGCGTCACGTCGCCGACGACGCGGCGGCCGTCGACGACCACCGTGGCGCGCAGGTGCGAGCGCGCGGCCGGGCCCGCGGGCAGCGTCGTCGCGCGCACGGCGGGCGAAGCGACGAGCCCGGGGAGCTGGAGGAGCTCGGCGCGCGTGAGCCGCAGGTACTGGTCGAAGCCGAGCCCTGCCGGGACGCGCGTGACGATCACGTTCACGTTCGTGACGAAGCCGCGCCGCGTCGAGGGGTCGTACGCGACGAGGCGCGCTGCCGGTACCGCGCGCGTCATCGCTTCGTGGATCATGGCGAGGTGCGGGCTCTCGCGGCGCAGGCGCTCCCCCGCCGACCCCACCCCGTCGCGGAGGGTGAGCCGCACCCACGTCGCGGGCACGGCGAAAGAGAGCTTCACGTCCGCGATGCGATACGTGCGGGTATCCGGAGCAGCCCCCGCCGACGGCGCAGCCGCCAGCGCGACCGCGAGGAGGAGCGGGACCGCTGCCCTGCGCACGAACGCAGTATGGCGCGCCCGGGCCGCCGCGCGACCCGACGCGGGCAACCGCGCCCTAGCCGCGCCGCGTCCCCAGGATGAGCAGCCAGGCGCGCGACTGCACGATCTCGCCGCCGACGCGGTCCTGCTCGAAGAACTCGACGACATCGTCGCGCAGCGCCTCGCGGCGCTCGTCGTCGAGCGACGCCACCAGCGTGCGCAGGGGGCCGTAGTAGGTGGCGAAGAGATCCCAGAGCCACTCGCCCGACTCGGCGCGCAGCACGCTCTCGTGGGACGAGACGGTCAGCTCGAACGCGTCCTCGAGGAGTCCGCGGGCGTACTCCATGTCGCCCCAGGCGAACGTGTCGCCGGCGCCCTCGGGAGGCTCGGGCAGGTAGGGCCGCATGACGCCGAACATGGCCGCCACCTCGCCGTCCGGCGTCCAGCAGGCGAGCCCCAGGCGCCCGCCCGGCCGGCTCACGCGTCCGAGCTCGGAGGCGACGGCCGCGTGGTCGGGCGCGAACTGCGTGCCGAGCGCGGAGCAGACAACGTCGAAGCTCCCGTCCTCGAACGGCAGCGCCTCCGCGTCGCCGTCGAGGAAGTCGATCTCGAGGCTCTCCGCCTGCGCTTTGCGCCGCGCCGTCTCGACGAGCACGGGGGAGAGGTCGAGGCCCGTCACGTCGGCTCCCGCCCGGGCGGCGTGGAGCGCCACGGCGCCGGTGCCCGTCGCCACGTCGAGCCAGTGCTCGTCCTCGCTCGGCGCGAGGGCACCGACGAGCGTCACGTGGATGTCGTGCGTGAGCCCGACGACGGGCTCATACGCGCCGGAGCCCCACATCTCGCGCTGTCGTCCCTTGAGCGTCTCGAACGCCATGCAACCTCCTGCTTGACTGGATACCGGACGGGCGAGGGCCGCGCCGTATTCCCTCGCCGGTGCCCTCGAGCGGGTTGACGGCCGTGACGTCAGTGCCGTGCGGCCCTGCGCCGGGTGTTGCGCGCTCCGCGGCGCTGCAGGTCCCGCAGCGCCTGCATCTCGGCGACGTCGATCTCGTGCGCCCCGGGGGCGGAGGTCTCGAGGATCGCGGGAAGCTCCTGAAAGGCCGGGTGGGAGAGAAAGACGCTCAGCTTCGCGCCCATCAGGCCGCGCCCCATGGAGGCGTGCCGGTCGACGTTCGAGCCCAGCGCCGAGGCTGCGTCGTTGACGTGGAGGCAACGGAGCCGGTCGAGGCCGACGCGTGCGTCGAGCTCGTCGACGGCCGCATCGAGCGCTGCAGGCTTCGTGACGTCGACGCCGGACGCCCACCAGTGGCAGGAGTCGAGGCAGACGCCGAGCCGCGGATGGGCGTCGAGCGCATCGACGATCGCGGCGAGCTCGTCGAGCGAGCGGCCGATCGTGCCGCCGGCGCCGGCGCAGTTCTCGAGCAGGAGCCACAGCCTGTCGCTCGTCAGCTCGAGGAGCTCGCGCAGGGCCGATACGACGTTGCCGAGCCCTGCGTCCATGCCTGCGCCGAGATGCGAGCCGGGATGGAAGACGACCGCCTCCGCACCGATTGCGTCGGCCGTCTCGAGCGTCGCCCGCAGCGCGGCGATCGACTTCGCATGGAGGTCGCGATCGGGGCTGGCCAGGTTGACGAGGTAGAGCGCGTGACAGACGACGTACGCGATGCCGGCCTCGTTGCGGCGCTCGCGGAAGCGGGCGACCTGCTCGTCGGTGTGTGACGTCGGCCGCCACATCCGGGGGCTCTGCGTGAACACCTGCACGGCGTCGCAGCCGATCGCCTCGGCGCGGTCGACCGCGGTCGAGATGCCGCCTGCCGACGACACGTGGGCGCCGAAGAGCATGGCCCTACGCTATCCGTCTCGTGCGTCCGCGCCTGACCGGCCGGCGTGACGCGCCGCCCCGGGTAGCGCTTGCCGCGGGGGGCACGCAGCCCCGCCCCTACAATTGCCCCCCGATGAGCGTCCGCGTTCGCATGGCGCCGTCGCCGACGGGGCTGCTCCACGTCGGCACCTTGCACACGTTCCTCTTCAACTGGCTCTTCGCGCGCGGCCGCGGCGGCGAGTGCCTGCTCCGGATCGAGAACACGGACACGAGCCGCGAGGTGCAGGAGGCGACCGAGCAGATCCAGCGCTCGCTCCGCTGGGCAGGCATCGACTGGGACGGGCCCGTCACCTTCCAGCTCGACGCGATGGCGCGCTGCCGGGAGCTCGCCGAGCGGCTGGTGGAGGAGGGGACGGCCTACGAGGACGAGGGCGCGATCCGCTTCCGCATGCCCGACGAGGGGGTCACCGGCTGGGACGACGCCGTCCGCGGGCGCATCGAGTTCCCGAACGAGCAGCTGGAGGATCTCGTCATCGTCCGCTCGGACGGCCGGGCCACGTACAACTTCGCCTCCCCCGTCGAGGACATGGACGACGGCATCACCCACGTGATCCGCGGCGAGGACCACATCTCGAACACGCCGAAGCAGCTCCTCATCCTGCGGGCGCTCGGCCACGAGCCGCCCGTGTACGCCCATCTGGGCAGCATCCTGGGCAGCGACGGGAAGAAGCTCTCCAAGCGCCATGGAGCGTTCTCCGTGGAGGAGTTCCGCGACGCCGGGTACCTGCCGGACGCCGTCGTCAACTTCCTCGCGCTGATCGGCTGGGCGCCGGACGGCGAGACCACGATCATGTCGCGCCAGGAGATCGTCGAGCGCTTCTCGCTCGAGTCCGTGAGCGCGAGCCCGGGGACGCTCGACTACGCGAAGCTCGACTGGATGAACGGCGTCTACCTCCGTTCCCTCGCGCCCGACGAGCTCGCAGACGAGCTCGTCGCCTACCTCCGGGGGCAGGGAATCGACTGGCCGGAGGAGCGCGTCCGCGCGTCCGTGCCCCTCGTGCAGGAGAAGATCGCACGGCTGGGGGAGTACCCGGGGTTCGCCGGCTTCCTCTTCGGCGAGGTGGCCCCGGACCCGACGCTCCTCGACGAGCGCATCCTGGCGGCGGCCGAGTCGGCGCTGGCGGAGCTCGACGGGTGGAGCGCACAGTCGATCGAGGCGCGCCTCAAGGCGCTCTGCGAGGAGCTCGGAGAGAAGCCGCGCCAGGTGTTCATGCCCATCCGCGTCGCGGTCACCGGGTCACGGGTCTCCCCGGGACTGTACGAGAGCCTCGAGCTGCTGGGCCGGGAGGCGTCGCTCGCGCGTCTCCACCGCGCGGTGGAGCTCGCGGCGTGAGCGCGGTGCTCGGGTCGTCCGGCTTCGAGGAGGGCCTCGCCCGGTACCTGTACGAGCGCTCCGAGGAGGCACGCGCCGTGCGCGTGGGGGAGAAGGAGGTCTCGGAGCAGGCCGCCATCGTCGCCCGGCACGCCGCGCTCTTCACGGAGTCGCAGCTCGCGACACTGCGTGCGGAGGAGGACGGCGAGCCCGAGGGAGAGGCGCGCGAGCGGCTCGCGCGGCTTCGTCTCACCTGCGAGCACGGCATCGTCGAGCGGGAGCTCGCCGCGCGGGAGGACGCGCTCGAGAACCGACTGCTGGCCGCGCGGGTGCCGTGGGACGGCGAGGAGCTCCCGCTCCGTACCGCCCAGGCGCGGCTCGCCACGACGACCGTCTACGCGCAGCGCGACGAGCTCGGCGCCGCCACGCTCGCGGTGTCGGCGTCGTTCAACGAGGAGCGGCGGGCCCTGCTCGCGACCGGTGAGGCTCTCGAGGCCGAGCTCTCCGCCATTCCGAGCGCGGTGGCGCGCAGCGAGGCGCAGAAGGGCGTCCACCTGCAGCCCATCCTCGACGCGGTCGACCGCGCCCGCGTGGAGTCGACGCCGGTCTACGTGGCCGAGCGCGAGCACTGGCTCGAGCGCCTGCTCGGCGACGAGCGGGAGGAGCGACCCAGCTTCGCGCACGTCCCGTGGCTCCGGCGGCTGTCGCCGCTCGAGGAGACGTACACGCGCGAGCGGGCCGTACCGGTGTGCACCCGCACGGTGCGGGAGCTGGGGCTCGACGTGGAGGCGGAGCCCGGGATCCGCCTCGACCTCGAGGACCGCCCGCAGAAGTCGCCGCGCGCCTGCGTGATCCCGTCGGACCCACCGCGGGTCGTGCATCTCATCACGCGTGCTCAGGGGGGCGTCCACGACTACCACGCGCTCCTCCACGAGGCCGGCCACGCCCTGCACTACGCCGGCTGCGACCCCTCCCTCCCCGTGGCCTTCCGCCACCTCTCGCGCGACCACTCCTTGACCGAGATCTACTCCTTCCTGCTCGACTCGATCGTGCACGAGCCGGCGTGGCACGAGGAGCACTTCCAGCTCGACCGGCGCACTGCGAGCGACCACGCTCGCGCGGCCCGCTTCGTCGACGCGCTGCTCTTCCGCAGGTACAGCGCGAAGCTCTCCTTCGAGCTCGACTTCTGGTCGCGCTTCGCCGGCGACGGCGGTACGCCGGACGGATACGAGGAGCGTCTGACGGCGGCGACCGGCATCCGCTACCCCCAGGCGAACTACCTGGCCGACATGGACGCGGGGTTCTACTCGGCCGACTACCTGCGCGCCTGGATCCGCGCTGCCCAGGTTCGTGCCTGGCTGCGTCACGAGGCGGGCGAGGTCTGGTGGCGCGCTCCTCGCACCGGGGAGCTCCTGCGCGAGCTCTTCCGCGAGGGCACGCGGCCGTCGAGCGAGGACATCGCGCACCGCATCGGCGCGGAGCCGCTCGACGTGGGCCCGCTCGTGGCCGAGCTGACGGCGGTCGTGCGGTAGCCGGAAAGCGGCGGGCGCGCGAAAAAGCCCTGCATTGGGGGCGCGGATCCTCTGCTACCGTGTTCCGCCCGTAGGGGCAAGTGAGGCGGCCGCGATGCCGTCCCAGGGAGAGGGGTTGGGCATGCGTTTCATCCGGGTTCTGGCGTTCGTGTTCGTCGTCGCAGCGGTGCTGGCGGCGACCGCGGCCGCGTTCCGCTTCACCGACGCCAGCTACTTCACGCCGGAGGGCGAGGCCGGCGAGCCGTACTACCACAAGTTCGAGATGGCCGGTGGAACGCCGCCGCCGACGTTCACGATCATCAACGGGTCGCTGCCGCCGGGGCTCACGCTCTCGTCGGACGGGGTCGTGAGCGGAGTCCCGCTCGTCGGCGGGAGCTTCTCCTTCTGGGTCAACGCCCGGGACAACTACACGCCGGCGCCGATGAACGCGCAGCGCGAGTTCACGATCCGCATCGCGTCACGGCTGCAGGTCACGACCGAGGCCGTCCCGGCCGGCACCGTGGGCGTCCCGTACGGCGTGCCGGTGACCGCCGCAGGAGGCGGCACGCAGGTGTGGTCGCTCGCCTCGGGTGCTCCGCCGCCCGGTGTCACCTTCGACCCCGTCACGCACACGCTGTCGGGCACCCCGACGACGGCGGGCGACTTCTCGTTCGTCGTCCTCGTCAAGGACGACAAGCGCTCGGACACGAAGGCGCTGACGCTGAGCGTGCGGCAGCCGCTCGCCATCACCGACCCGGAGTTCGGGCCGAGCGAGGTGGGCGCACAGTTCAGTGCCGAGATCGAGGTCACGGGCGGCATCAACGTCGTCGACCGGACGGCCCTCCTCGCGCGCACGCAGGCGGGCTCGCGTGCTGCGTACACGCTCTCGGTGACAGGGCTGCCGCCGGGACTGCAGTTCGACCCTGCCGGCGTCATCGAGGGCATTCCCACCGCCGCGGGGACGTTCAACGTGACCATCAACGCGAGCGACAACGAGGGTCGCACGGCGACAGCGGCCGCGCGTCTGACGGTGGCCCCGAAGCTCGCTCTCGCGACGAAGCGGCTGGCGGCGACCAAGACGGGCGTGCTCTACCGGGCGACGCTCAAGACGCGCGGAGGGGTCACGCCGCTCACGTGGGGCAAGCTGGCGGGCCGGCTGCCGATCGGGATCCGCTTCGACCGGAAGACCGGTGTGTTCTCCGGCACGGCCAAGAAGCCGGGCACCTACCGCGTGTCCGTGAAGGTCACGGACGCGCTCAAGGTCGTCTCCGAGCAGGCGCTGACGCTCACCGTCAAGGGGACGGCCAAGGCGAAGCGCGTCTCGAAGGGCACCGTCCAGTCGTAGCGCTTCGCACTGCGTATCGGACCGGCGAGAGCCCCGCGACGGCGGGGCTCTCGCGTCGAAGGCCTGGTCTCGGCGGCTCGGCGGAACATGAGGTGTGGCGCCGCCCGTGCCCGGGTAGGACGCGTCCATGGGCCTGACACGTCTCGTGTACGCCGCACTCGGCTGGGCGGTGTGGAAGCTCGCGAAGCGCTACGCGCGCGTCCGCATGCGGAAGGCGTTCTCGCTCACGCGCTGAGCGCCGCGGGCACTTCAGCAGCCGCCCGGTGGTGACGGCGCAGCTCGTGGGCTGCGCCGTACTCGGAGTCATGGGGCGGGCCGGCCGCACACTGCGCCCCTTCGACGGGGGAAAGGGAAGGGAACGCCCAACCACGACCGACCCGGCCCCGCGCGATCATTTCGCCGCCGGAGGGCGACCCCCTTCCTGCTCTCGAATGTCGGACTCGCGCGGACATGTGTGCCGCGTGTCGAAGTCGGCAGCGATCTCATCTGAATGCCGCCGCAGTGCTCTGTCGGGCGGAGCCCACGATCACGCGAGAGCTGCGACTGCTTCGACCTCGACCAGTTGGTCGCGGTAGCCGAGCACGCTGACTCCGAGCAGGGTACTGGGTGCGTCATGGCTGCCGAAGTGGCGCCTCACGACCTCCCAGGCCGCCCGCAGATCCTCCTGCCGTTGCGTTGCGACGTAGACCGTCGTCTTCAACACGTTGTCGAGATCAGCTCCCGCGGCGTGCAGCGCAGTCCGCAGGTTCTTCATGACCTGTTCCGCCTGCCTCGCTACATCTCCCGGAGCGACGGTTTCTCCGTCCGCGTCGAGGGGGCAGGCCCCGGCGGTGAAGACCAGTCGTGCTCCGGCGGGTGGCATCGCTGCGTAGGCGTACGGCGCGCTACGGCTTAAGTCGTCCGAGCGTACAAGCGTGATCGTCTTGGGTTCCATGTCGCAAGTCTCCCCAAAGAGTCTCCCTCGCGCAGTTCTTGCCGCTCAGGTGGCGACGGCGACGTGAGCGCCTCCGCTTCCGCGCGCTCCACACAGGCTCTTCGCCGCCCCGAATCGGGTCCCTGCCGACCGAACGCTGACAAGAAACCCGCATTAGCAGGGTTTTTCGGAAAAGGCCCATACGGGATTCGAACCCGTGCCGCCGCCGTGAGAGGGCGGTGTCCTAGGCCACTAGACGAATGGGCCGTGGCCGCGCCATGGTACCGAACCGCACTTCGGCGACGTCCTCACCACCACGCTCTGGCGATGGACGCTAGGGCGGGGCAGGGGACGACAGCTCGTCGGTCTCGCGCCCGTCGAGGCGCTCCTCGAGCATCCGCCTGATCTCCTCGCCGGTGGCGAGAAGGTCGTAGCGGGCGCGTCTCGGGGGGAGCTTCACGATCTTCACCGTCTCGTCGCGGTCGCCATGGCAGCGGGCGTACGCGGCCGCCTCGTCCAGCGGCCTCAGACGGTCAGTCTTCCGTCGAAGCCATGCCACTGCAGGCACACCTAGCACGTCGGGCGCGCGAAGGAAACCCCGGCGTCGCAATCGGCTCCCGCAGTTTGCGCAGGATTTCGGCCTGCGCGGCCGTGGCTCCGGCTACCAGGGCTTGCAGGTCCAGGGGCTCCAGTCGCGTCCCGAGTGGATGAAGTAGCGGTGCGCCGCACGTGCCTGCTCGAACGCGCTCGCGCCGTGGCCGAACAGCTCACGGGGCCAGGACCCCATCTGGAAAAGCCCCAGGTATTGCCCGTTTCGGGCCGAGGTCGTGAGGTTGGACTCGCAGCGGGCGACGCGCAGGGCCTGCGTGCAGTAGCGCTTGCCGAAGACCGTGCAGATGGCGAGCCGCGGCGGCGCCTTGGCGAGCGCGGCCAGTCGGCGCGTCGTCCGCCGCTTCTCGAGCGTGGCCTCGAGCCGTGCGATGCGGCGGGCCGTCGCTGCGCGGCTCCGCCGGTGAGCGGCGAGCTGACGCCGCGCTTCGCGCCGGAAGCGCGGGTCGTCGAGCAGCCACCGATGGCTCTCGAAGAAGCGAATCACGTGTCGATCGTGCTTCAGGGTCTTGACGTGCCGAGCGAGCTGCGCCGCGAGCCCGCTGGCCGTCGGCCTGGCTTGGGCGGCCGAGGCGACGACCACCAGTATGAGGGCGCACAGTCCTGCCGCAAGGACTCTTGGCACATGACCTCCTGGTCGGGGACAGGGGCGCAGCCCGCACTGCGAGCCGCTCGTGTCTCACGTGGGTCGCACCTTACTCGGGTCGCCGGACGGATGCACAAGGAGGCGCTGGTTTCCTTACAAATCCTTTGCGCGGGCTGTTACGAGCGTTGCCACTGCGACCAACGAGGAGGTGTCGCAGCGCACGCTCGGGGAGTACTGCGGGGCAGGGATTCGAACCCCAACTTCCTGGTCCAGAGCCAGGCGTCCTACCGTTAGACGACCCCGCAAAGGCGCGGCGGCATTCTACCCGGCTCGCGTTTCCTCCCGGTCAGGCCTCCAGGCGGTAGACGGGGACGAGCCGCTTCTCGCTCTCGGTGTCGATGTGGGCGATCACCTCGACATGGCTCTCGAGTCCCGAGCCGCGCATCTTCGCCTTCAACAGCCCGTCGACCTGGAAGAGCCCGGACGAGTTGTTCATCAGGATCTCCACCCGCACGGGCTTCTCCTCCCCGTCGTCGATCCGCACCTCCTCGATCGCGGCCGCGGACAGCGAGTGCATCGTCACCCGGCCCTGCTCGAACGGGATCCGGGAACGCCCCTTCGCCATGTCGAGCGCATCGGCGACGCGCAGGATGCCGGCCTCCAGCGACAGCGGCTCTCCGTCCGCGCGATGGCTCGTGATCGCCTGGAGCACCTCGGAGACGATGACCGTGCGATCGGGCTCGTCGTAGACGCCGTCGAGGAGCTCGCGCAGCTTTGGCTCGGCGAGGAAGAGGCTCCAGTCCTCGTGGCCGCGCCGATGCACGGACATGCCCACGCAGTGCGTGAGCGCGGCGAGCACGACGACGACCTCCGCGTCGTCGTTGGACATCGAGAAGTCGCGGACGACGGACGGCTCGACGTGGTGCTTGACGAGCTGGCGCAGGAGCTTCAGCGCGATGTTGGCGACGATCTGGATGTGCACCCACGAGTGGTCGTTGATCTCGAGCCGCACGACGGCGTTCACGTTGGCGACGTGCCACCACGCCTTCAGCTCGGGATCCGCGTTCGCCTGCTCGAGCACGCGGCGGAGCTTGCGGTTGCCGCGCACGGGGAGGCGGATCCGCATTCCCGCCACCGCCTCGGCGGGCGTGAGGCGTGTCTCGCGGACCGCCTCCGGCGAGATCGGCCCCTCGATCGAGGGCCCGTGCGGCTCGTTCTCGCCGTCGACGGTCATGTCTGCAGCGACGTGTCGCCCGGCACCGCGGCGGTTGCGTCGCGCAGCAGGAAGTACGTCACGGTGAGGGCGACGGCGCCGAAGGGAGCGACGACCGCGGACGCGATGGTGCTGCCGATGAGGATCTCCAGGAAGAGGGGGAGGAAGGAGAAGACGCCGCGCAGGAGGCCTCCGGCGATCGCCGTGAGCAGCGCCGTGATGACGATCACGCCGAACACGGCCCACCCGTGCCCGCGCACGAGCGTTCGGGAGCGGCCGAAGGCGGCCCAGACGCCCGGCGCCTCGAGCACCACGACCGGCGCCACGACGGCCCAGATGGTCATCAGGAAGAGGCCGGGGACGATCAGCAGCACGAGGCCGACGCCGATCCCGAGCCCGGCCAGGAACCCGACCACGATCAGCGTGACGAGGTGCGGCAGCGCTCTCGAGAAGATCTCCCCGAATCCCGCGTCGATCGTCCCGTCCCGCGCGTCCTGCACCGCGTAGACGAGCGCGCCCTGGAGCCAGTACGTGCCCACGAGGCCCGTTGCGAGCCCGACGACGCCGAGGATGGCGAGCGAGGCGTCGCTGTCCTCGTCGAGCAGCCCGGCGACGAACACCCCGTAGACCAGGTTCACCACCGCGAAGACGACCAGCGCGATGAGGAAGAACCGGAGGAAGAACCTCGTGTACAGGCCCCACGCCTCGTCGAGGACCTTCCCGACGCTCATCCGGCGATCCTACGTCACGTCACGCATCGAGCCGGCGCAGCTCGCGGCGGACGTGCGTGAGCGCCTTGCCGAGCCGGGCGCGATTGACACGGTCGTTGAGCCAGCCGCTCGCGCCCGAAGGGTGGGGCAGGGGCACGACGACAGCCTCGTCGAGCAGGTAGCTCTTGCCCACGGACTCCGCCAGCGACCCCACCCCGAGCAGCCGGCGCGCGGCTGTGACGCCGACCGTCACCACGAGCGCGGGGCGGAGGAGCTCGAGCTCTGCGGCGCTCCACGTCGCGCAGAGCTCCTGCTCGACGCGCGTCGCCGTCCGGTCGCCGCGGCCGGACGGGGCCTTCCCCGGATAGCAGCGCGTCACGGAGGCGCAGTAGAAGGTGTCGAAGAAGGCCTCTTCGTCCATCTCCAGCCAGCGGCGGAGCGTGCGGCCCGCCCGCCCCTGCCAGGGACGACCGGTCGCCGCCTCGACGGCGCCGGGCGCCAGTCCGTAGAGGTACGCGCGCTGGCCCGCACGCCCCGCGAACACCGGCGGCGGGACGATCGTGAAGCCGGCCTCGGCACAGCGGCGGCAGCGCGTGTTCTCCCGCTGGAGGGTGGCGAGCGCTCGGTCGCGACTCATCGCAGCCCGGCGCTCAGCGGGGCGAGCGCACGACGAGGAACCAGCGCCCTGCCAGCAGCAGCTCGCCGCCGCCGAGCTCCTCGAGCAGGGCTGCAGGCGTGAAGTAGCGCTTGAAGACCTCCCACGTCGACCCGTCGTCGAGCATGCGCTGCGACCACTCGTCGTCGACCGGGGAGTGGCCTCGGGACGCGTCGACGACCACGAGCTCGGCGGCCACGCGCCGCGCCTCGCGGAGGAACGCATCCCGCTGCGGGCCGTCGAGATGCCCGTAGAAGTGGCCTGTGACGACGCGGTCGAAGGAGTCGTCCGGGAAGGGCAGCGCGAGGCCGTCTCCCTGCACGAGGGTGACGTGCGGCATCCGGCGCGACGCGATCTCGAGCATGCGCGCGCTCTGGTCGAGGGCCGTCACGTCACCGGGCAGGTGCTGCGCGAGAAAGCCCGTGCCGCACGCCACGTCGAGCGTGCGCGCCGCGGGCAGGTCCGCGAGCACGCTCGCCACCCGCGCGAGCTCCTCGTCGAAGCCGGGACGGTCGAGTCCGGCGTACCGGCCGACCCCCAGATACCAATCGTCGTATTCGGGCGCACGGCGGTCGTAGTAGACGGGAGCGGTGGGCTCGCGCATCGGTCGTAGAGTAGGCGCGATGCTGCCGCTCGAGTCCGTGCCGAACGTGTCCGAGGGGCGGAACGCGGCCGTGATCGGCGCGCTGGCGGCCGCCTTCACGAGCCACGGCGCGCGCCTCCTCGACGTGCACTCGGACCCGGACCACCATCGCTCCGTCCTGACCCTCGTCGGCGGCGACGAGGAGCTCGTCGCCTCGCTCCTGGCGGGCATCGACGCATGCCGAGCACGCATCGACCTGCGACGGCACGTGGGAGCACACCCGCGCGTGGGCTCGGCAGACGTCGTCCCGATCGTGCCGATCGTGCCCGAGGACATGCCGCGCGCGCGAGACGCGGCGCTCCGCCTCGCGGAGCGCGTGGGCGCCGAGCTCGACCTGCCGGTGTTCCTCTACGGAGAGAGCGCCGCAGGTCGGCGGCCGGCGTTCTTTCGTCGGGGAGGGCCCGAGGCGCTGCAGCGGCGGATCGACGAGGGCGAGCTCCGGCCCGACTACGGGCCGACGCGGCTCGACGGCGGCGCGGGAGCCGTCCTCATCGGCGCGCGGGCGCCGCTGATCGCGTTCAACCTCGATCTCGGCACCGACGACGTGTCGGTCGCCCGCGCGGTGGCGGAGGCGGTGCGCGAGTCCTCGGGCGGCATGCCGGGCGTGCAGGCGCTCGGCCTCGAGCTCCCCGCGGCGGGGCGCGTGCAGGTCTCGCTGAACGTGGTCGACGTGGCCGCCGCACCGCTGCACGAGGTCGTGGCCCGCGTACGGGGCGAGGCGTCGGCGCGCGGGATCCAGGTCTCCGGCGCCGAGCTCGTCGGGCTGCTGCCTGCGGCCGCTGTGGCGGCCGCGGCGGCCGACGCCCTCGCCTTGCCGGCGCTCGCCCCGGACCGGGTCCTCGAGCTGCGACTGCTCGACTGAGCCGGGATGAGCAGCCGGCCGCCGCTACCATCCCCGCTCGTGCTGGACGACGCCTGCACCAGTACCCGGCGACGCTGACGTGGCGCGCCGTCCACGAGAGGCACGAGCCGGGCCCGAAACCGCCTCGCAGCGGCGGCGAGAGGCGGCCCCGCTGCCGCCGCACCCCTACCGCAGCTCGGCGCTCTTTCACGGCATCCTCGCCGGCCTGATCGTGCTGATCGCGGCGCTCGTCGGGTCGTCGGTGACGACCGCCGTCGTCGTGGCCGTCGCCTACTTCGTGCTGGCGACCGGCTGGAGCTGGTTCCGCTTCTCGCAGCGGATCCGCGCGCGGACCCAGGCCGAGGCCGACGCGGCCGCGGCCGCTGCACCGGGCGGCAGATCCAAGCCGACCAAGTCCGGATGAGCGTCGACGCCGTCGTCGAAGGGCTGTGCGGAGACCTGTCCTCGATCCGGGCCCCGCGCGGAGCGACGCTCAACGCACGCTCGTGGCAGACGGAGGCACCTCTGCGGATGCTGCTCAACAACCTCGACGCAGAGGTCGCAGAGCATCCCGAGCAACTGGTCGTCTACGGGGGGACCGGTCGCGCCGCACGCTCGCCCGACGCGCTGCGAGCGATCGTGCGCACCCTGCTGCGCCTCGGCGGGGACGAGACGCTGCTGGTGCAGTCCGGCAAGCCGGTCGGCGTCTTCCGCACGCACGAGGGCGCGCCGCGGGTGTTGATCGCCAACTCGCTTCTGGTGCCCCGCTGGGCCTCCTGGGGCGAGTTCCGGCGCCTGGAGGCGCTCGGGCTGACGATGTTCGGGCAGATGACCGCCGGTTCGTGGATCTACATCGGCACGCAGGGGATCCTCCAGGGCACGTATCAGACCTTCGCCGCGGCCGGCGCCGCGCACTTCGGCTCGCCCGACCTGGCGGGCCGGACGATCCTCACCGCGGGGCTCGGCGGGATGGGCGGCGCACAACCGCTCGCGGCGACGATGGCGGGCGCCGCGATCCTCTGCGTCGAGGTCGACCCGAGCCGCATCGAGCGACGGCTCGAGACCCGCTACCTCGACGAGCGGGCGGAGTCGCTCGACGACGCGCTGGCGCGTGTGCGGGCGGCTGCCCGCGAGCGGCGCCCGCTCAGCGTCGGGCTGCTCGGGAACGCGGCGGACGTCTACCCCGAGCTCGTGCGGCGGGGCGAGCACTTCGACCTCGTGACCGACCAGACGGCGGCGCACGACCCTCTCATGGGCTACGTGCCGTCGGAGGTGCCGTTCGAGGAGGCCGAGCAGCTTCGCCGTCTCGACCCCGATCGCTACCTGGCGCTCGCCTCGAAGTCGATCGTGGCCCACGTGCAGGCGATGGTCGAGTTCGTCCGAGGCGGGTGCTACGTTTTCGATTATGGCAACAACCTGCGAGGGGAAGCCTATGCGGGAGGTCTGAGCGACGCCTTCGCATACCCGGGCTTCGTCCCGGCCTATATCCGGCCGCTGTTCTGTCGCGGCATCGGCCCGTTCCGCTGGGCGGCACTGTCGGGCGACCCTGCGGACATCGCCGCCATCGACGCCGAGCTGAAGGCGCTCTTCACCGGGGACGAGCTCCTCCAGCGCTGGCTGGAGATGGCTCCCCAGCGGATCGCCTTCCAGGGGCTGCCGGCGCGCATCTGCTGGCTCGGCTACGGGGATCGTGCCAAGGCGGGCCTGGCGATCAACGAGCTCGTGCGCTCGGGCACCGTCTCCGCGCCGGTGGCGATCGGGCGGGACCACCTCGACGCCGGCTCTGTCGCATCCCCGTACCGGGAGACCGAGAGCATGCGGGACGGCTCCGACGCCATCGCCGACTGGCCGATCCTCAATGCGCTCCTGAACACGGCCGCCGGCGCCACGTGGGTCTCGGTCCACCACGGGGGCGGCGTCGGCATCGGCAACTCGATCCACGCGGGGATGGTCGTCGTCGCGGACGGCACCGCAGACGCAGCGGCGCGGCTCGAGCGGGTCCTCACGACCGACCCGGGGACCGGTGTGATGCGACACGCCGATGCGGGCTACGACGAGGCGCTGGATGCCGCTCGCGCGGGTGGCCTCGATCTCCCGAGCGCATTGCCCTAGAGCGCGGTGCGGACGCGTCGGCCGCTCGGCCGCTCCGCGACCACTCCACGGCGACCGGCGAGGACGCGTGGCACGATACGACCGTGGCATCGAGAAAGCAGCGGCGGCGCCGCGAGAAGGAGAAGCGGCACGAGTACGAGCTCGTGGAGATCGACGCGGAGGGGAACGAGACCGTGCTCAACGCGGCGGAGCTGAAGAGCCCGCCCCCGCGCGCCTCCAAGTCACGCGGTGAGACGGCCAAGCCGTCCCGCGGCGGGCGCACGATCCAGCCGCCGTCGTGGACGCGCGTCCTCAAGCGCGGGCTCATCTTCGCGCCCCTCTTCTTCCTCACGGTGATGCTGTTGGGCGGAAGCAACGTCTCGATCGTCGGAGCGCTGCTCCAGACGGTGCTGCTGATGGCCGTCTTCGTGCCGTTCAGCTACTTCATGGACCGGCTCGTCTGGCGGTCGCAGCAGAAGCGCCTGGCGCGCACGAGCGGACGCTCCTAGGCAGGCCGCGAGCGGGACGTCCCGCGGCCCTGCCGGGCCGCTGCACCGGCTACTGGAGCTTGATGTGAAATCCGTGTCGTCCGGCCGCGCAGCGGACGGCGACGGCTGCTAGGCGCTGCCGTCCGGGTAGTGGCCGGGGCCCGGCCACGAGGTGAGCAGCAGCAGGAGCCGTGCTCCGGCCTCCGTGTGCACGCTGTGCCGCTCGCCTGGCGCGAACGTGACGAGGGTGCCGGGTCCCGCCTCGAGGCGGTCGCCGTCGGACTCGACGACGACGGACCCGTCGAGCACGGTCACCCAGGCGCGCTCGCGCACCTCGTGGTCGCCGAGCTGCTGGCCCGGCTCGAGCCCGATGAGCACGGCTCGCGCGTCGTCCGAGAACAGCACCACGGGAGACGTACGGCCGCCCGGAGTCGGGATGTCGTTGAGCTGCCAGGTGTGCATGGGTCGCGCTGACCCGCAGTCTAGACTCGACGCCCCATGGCTCCCATCGTCGACCGGCTCGAGCTCGGCCCGATCGGGACGAACTGCTACGTCGTGCGCGCCGAGCGAGGCGCGCCCGAGGCGGTCGTCGTCGACCCGAGCGGCTCTGCGGCGGAGATTCGCCTGCATCTCGCCTCGCTCGGCTCTCGCTGCACGGCGATCCTCGTCACGCACGGGCACTTCGACCACCTGCTCGGGGTGGCGGACCTCGCGGAGGGGACCGGCGCGCCCGTGTCCATGCCGGAGGGCGAGCGGATGCTGCTCGAGGAGCCCGACGCCTTCACCCCCCAGGGCGTGACCGTGCGTCCCTGGACGCCCGATCGCGTCCTCGTGGGCGGGGAGACCCTGGACGTCGCGGGCATCTCCTTCGACGTCGTCGCCGTGCCCGGCCACTCGCCGGCGCATCTCGCCTACCACGCGGACGGCTGCCTCCTGTCCGGCGACGTCCTGTTCGCGGGCAGCGTGGGACGCACGGACCTGCCCGGCGCCGACTGGCAGACGCTCCTCGACTCGATCGATTCGCTGCTCGACGCGTACCCGCCGGAGACCATCGTCTACCCGGGGCACGGCCCGCCGACGACGCTCGGCGCCGAGCTCGCCTCGAACCCGTTCCTGGCCGATCTCCGCGCGGCCCGGCGGGCGGCCGGCAGCTGACGGCGCGCGACCGGCGCCGCGGATAGCCTCAGGCCGTGGACGAGCGGGCGAGGATCGAACGGCCGCGGGGAACGCACGACGTCGTTCCGGCCGAGATGCCGCTCTGGGAGCGTGTCACCGGCGAGGTGGAGCGCCTGTGCAGCCTGTACGGCTACCGCCGCATCCTCACACCGGTGTTCGAGGACACGGCGCTCTTCGTGCGCACGTCGGGCACGGGCTCCGACGTGGTGCAGAAGGAGATGTACACGTTCACCGACCGCTCCGACCGGTCGCTCACGTTGCGGCCCGAGGGCACGGCGCCCATCTGCCGCGCCTACGTGGAGCACGGCATGCACCGCGGCGCGCAGCCCGCGAAGCTGTTCACGATCGGGTCGATGTACCGCTACAGCGCGCCGGGCCGGGGCCGCTACCGGGAGCACTGGCAGGCCTCCGTGGAGGCGATCGGGAGCGACGACCCGTCCGTCGACGCCGAGCTGGTGCAGCTGTACGACACGCTGCTCCTGCGGCTCGGGGTCACGAGCTACACGCTCGAGCTGAACTCCATCGGCTGCCGCGAGTGCCGCCCCGCGTACCTCGCGCGCCTCGCCGCCTGGCTCGCCGCCAACGACGATCGGCTCGACGAGGAGACACGCGCGAAGGCGAGCACGAGGCCGCTCCGCGCGCTCGACAACCTGGCGGCCAAGCCGGAGGCCGTGCAGGAGGCGCTGCGCGAGGCGCCCACCATCGGCGAGTCGCTCTGCGACGCCTGCGTCGCCCACTTCGCCGCGGTACGCGCCGACCTCGACGCGGTCGGCGTGCGCTACGAGCTCGTGCCGACGCTCGTGCGGGGCCTCGACTACTACTCGCGCACCACGTGGGAGTTCATCGGCCCGCTGGAGGGCGCGAACTCCACGATCTCGGGCGGCGGGCGGTACGACTACCTCGTCGAGGAGATCGGCGGCCCGCCCACGCCCGGGGTCGGCTTCGGCGCCGGGATCGAGCGGCTGTTGCTCGCGATGGAGGATGCGGGGGTCGCCGAGGTCGAGGCGCCACACGTGGACGTCTTCCTCGCCGTCGACGACGGCGCGCCGGACGTGACGGTCGCCCGCTGGCTGGCCGAGCTGCGCGACCAGGGCGTCGCCGCGGACACGGACTACGCGGCGCGCTCGCTCAAGGGGCAGCTCACGCAGGCGGCGCGGCTCGGGGCCGAGACGACGGTGGTGATCGGCGCGGAGGATGCCGTCGTGCGGCGCCCAGGGCGGCCGGACGAGCGCATCGCGCACGGCGAGGTCGTCGCGAGGCTCACGGCGTGAGGTGGCGCGACCTCATGTGCGGCGAGCCGCGCAGCGAGCACGCGGGGCAGGCGATGACGCTCGCCGGCTGGGTCGCGCGCCGGCGCGACCACGGCGGCCTCGTGTTCGTCGACGTCCGTGACCGCACCGGCGTTATGCAGCTCGTCGTCAACCCGGAGCGCTCCGCCGCTGCGGCCGAGGCGGCAAGCCAGCTCCGCAACGAGTTCGTCGTCCGCGCGAGGGGCGAGATCGTCGCGCGCTCGGCCGAGACGGTCAACTCGCGCATGCCGACGGGGGAGGTCGAGCTCCAGGTCGACGAGCTCGAGATCGTGTCCCGCTCGACGCCGCTGCCGTTCCAGCTCGACGAGGAGAACGTCGACGAGACGCTGCGCCTCCGGTACCGGTGGCTCGACCTGCGCCGGGACAAGCTGCAGCGCAACCTGCGTCTCCGCGCGCAGATGGTCGGCGTCATCCGGCGCCGCATGGAGGAGGCCGGCTACCTCGACATCCAGACGCCGATCCTGTTCAAGCCCACGCCCGAGGGCGCGCGCGACTTCGTCGTCCCGAGCCGGCTGCACAAGGGTCGCTTCTACGCCCTGCCGCAGTCCCCGCAGATCCTCAAGCAGCTCTCGATCATCGCCGGCTTCGACCGCTACTACC
>DATBIN010000051.1:0-8447 GCA_036556925.1 Gaiella sp. | reverse complement strand
GCTCGTGCGGCTGCTCGTCCGGGCCGGGCACGAGGTCTTCCCGGTGCCGACGCCGGGCGCAGAGCGGTTCGTCGCCGCCGAGACGTTCTTCGCGCTCGCCCGCCGCGAGCGCACGGCCGACCCCTACCCGCACCTCGCTCGTGCTGACCTTCTCGTGATCGCGCCCCTCACTGCGAACACGCTGGCCAAGCTCGCGCACGGGCTGGCCGACAACCTGCTCACGGAGACCGCCTTGGCCCATCGCGGCGCCGTGCTCGTCGCGCCGGCGATGAACAGCGGCATGTGGGCGCATCCTGCCACGCAGGGGAACCTCGCCGTCCTGACCGGCCGCGGTGTCGAGGTGCTGGGCCCGGACGAGGGCGAGCTCGCGGAGGGGGAGGTCGGTATCGGTCGCATGGTGGAGCCGGAGCAGATCGCCGCTCGCGTGGAGGAGCTGCTCGGCGCGGAGACGGTCGTCGCCGGCGCGGCAGCGACGCACGGGGCGCTGCACGGTCTGGACGTCCTCGTCTCGGCCGGAGGCACCCGTGAGCCGCTCGACGCGGTGCGCTTTCTCGGCAATCGCTCCTCGGGACGCATGGGCGTCGCCCTCGCCTCGGAGGCGCGGCGGCGAGGTGCGCGGGTGACGCTGCTCGCCGCCAACCTGCAGGTGCCGGCGCCGGCCGGTGTCACGGTCGTGTCCACGCCGACCGCGGCCGACCTGCGTCGCGAGGCGCTCGAGCGCCGGGCCGCAGACGTCGTCCTCATGGCCGCCGCCGTCGCCGACTACCGGCCCGCGGAGCGCGTGGACGGGAAGCGGGAGAAGAACGGCGAGCCGTGGCAGGTGGAGCTGGTGCCGACCGCAGACGTGCTCAAGGCGCTCGGTGCAGCGCGGACAGAGGCACAGGTGCTCGTCGCCTTCGGCGCCGAGACGGGCGAGGACGGCCTGGCGCGCAAGCGCGCCATGCTCGAGGACAAGAACGTCGACCTCGTCGTCTACAACGACGTGGGTCGCGCAGACATCGGCTTCGACGCCGAGGAGAACGAGGTGGTGCTCGTCAGCCGGGACGGGGACCAGGTCGTGCCGAAGGCGCCGAAGGACGTCATCGCGGCCGCCGTCCTGGACGAGGTCGAGCGGCTGCGGGGGGAGCGCGCGTGACCGAGCGCGCCACACCGCTCGCCGCCGGCGTCGCCGCGGACCTGGGCGACCGGGTCGTCGCCAGCCTGGCGAGCGCCGTGCACGCGCCCACGGAGACGCTGCGTCTGCCGCTGCTCTGCCTGCTCGCCGAGGGGCATGTGCTCGTGGAGGACGTCCCCGGCGTCGGCAAGACCGTGCTCGCGAAGGCACTCGCGCGGTCGCTCCACCTGTCGTTCGCACGGGTGCAGTTCACGCCCGACCTCCTGCCGTCGGACGTGACGGGGGTCAACGTGTTCGACCAGAGCACGTCCTCGTTCCGCTTCCGCCCGGGACCCGTGTTCGCCAACGTCCTGCTCGTCGACGAGGTGAACCGCGCCTCGCCCAAGACGCAGTCGGCGCTGCTCGAGGCGATGCAGGAGACGCAGGTCACCGTGGACGGCGCCACGCATCCCGTGCAACGCCCGTTCCTCGTGCTCGCGACGCAGAACCCGGTCGAGTACGAGGGGACGTATCCGCTGCCCGAGGCCCAGCTCGACCGGTTCGCCGTGCGCATGGCGATCGGCTACCCGCCGCTCGCCGAGGAAGCGCGCATGCTCGCCGAGCAGACGACGGAGCCTCCGCTCGAGCACCTCCAACCGGTTGCGGCGCGAGAGGAGGTCCTCGCCGCGATCGACGCGGCGCGCTCCGTGTACGTCGAGGAGAGCGTGAACCGCTACGTGGTGGCGCTCCTGCGGCACACCCGCGGCAACGAGCGGCTCGTGCTGGGAGCGAGCCCGCGGGCGGGGATCGCGCTGCTACGGCTCGCCAAGGCGCGCGCTCTCGTCGAGCGCCGGGAGTTCGTCACGCCGGAGGACGTGGGCGCCATGGCGCCCCACGTCCTGCCGCACCGGCTCCTGCTCGCCCCCGAGGCGCGCTCCGCAGGCCTGACGGCCGAGGAGGCGGTCGCGGCGGCCTTGGAGAGCACGCCCGTGCCGCTGTGAGCGGAGTGTGACCGACCGCGGCAGGGCGCGATCGCGGAGCCGCACGGCGGGGGCGCTGGGCGCGGCGCTGCTCGTCGCGGCGTGGCTGTTCGGCTCGGTGGTGGCGGCGACTGCCGGGATCGGCCTCGTCGCCGCCGCGCTCGCCGCGGCGGTGTGGCGCCGTGTCGCCTCGCGTGCACTGACGCTCGAGCGGGTCGTCGAGAGCGGCTCGCTCGTGGAGGGGGACACGTTCCGCGCGGGACTGCGCCTCCACGGCCGTTCGCTGCTGCTCGGACGGGTGACGGCCTACGAGCGCGTCGGCGACAACGAGGTCGTCGTCCGGCTTCGTGGCAGACGGGGGAGGGTGGAGGTGCGCAACATGCCGCGCGGACGGCACGCTCTCGGGCCGGCCGAGGTCGTCGTGCAGGACCCGCTGGGTCTGGAGCGGGTCGCGGCGGTTGCGCCGCCCGACCGCCCGCTGCTCGTGCGACCGCGAACCGTCGAGCTCGAACGCCTTGTCGGCGACGCAGCCGGCAGGGCACACGGTGGCCGGCTGGGGGCGCTTCGCCGCCCGACCGGCCTCGAGCTGCACAGCGTGCGTGACTACGAGGCCGGCGAGCCGCTCCGCGCCGTGCACTGGCCTTCCACGGCGCGGCGAGGCCAGCTCATGGTGCGCGAGCTCGAGGACGCGCCCCGCGACGACGTCGTCGTCGTGCTCGACGCCGATCGCGGGGGGCTGGCAGGCACGCCCGGCGTGTCGAGCTTCGACGAGGCCGTGCGGGTGGCGGCGTCGCTCGTCCGCGCGAGCATCGTCCGTCGGCGGCATGCGACGCTGGTCGTCGCCGGGCAGACGCCGACGGTCATGCGGCTGAGCGCGCTCGACGGCGACTGGGACGCGGCGCTCGACCTCCTCGCCGGCTGCGAGGCCGACGGCGACGGCTCGCTGGCCGGCGTGCTCGTCGATCTCCGTGGCCCGAGCGCCCGCGCCGGCGAAGTGATCGTCGTCACCGCGCGCCCCTCGTCGGAGGTCGCTCGCCGGCTCGAGTCGGCCCGGCGTGGCGCTCTGGTCGCAATCGACGCTCCCACCTATGCGGGGAAGTCGCCGTCGCGGGCCGGGCCGTCCCTTCTGCGCCTCGCGGCCGCGGGCGTCCCGGTGGCGGTCGTGCGCCGGGGCGACGACCTGCGCGAGGTGCTGGGAGGGACGTTGCCTGGGAGGCGGAGTGCGTAGCGTCGTCGCCGCGCTCGTGCCCGGGCTGGCCATCGCGGTGGCCTGGGGCCGCATGGAGGATCCCGTCGACGTGGCGGCGGTCGCGCTCGCTCTCGCCATCGGGCTCGTGCCCGCAGCGTTCTCCAACCGTGTGGTGCTCGGCGTGCTCGCGGCCGGGGCTGCGATCGCCGGGGTATCGGTCGCCTTCCGGGTCTGGCCGACGAGCCTGATTCCGGGTGCGCAGAGCTCGTGGCTGGGAGACGTGTGGGGCCAGGTGCAGGACGGCCTGAGGGGGTTCGACGTGGTCGTGCCGCCCTTCGATCCCTCCGCGCGGGCTTCCATGCACGCCCTCGTGCTCCTGGCGGTGACGGGCTTCACGCTCGCCGTCTCCGTCTCCGTGGCCGCGCGGCTGCCGCTCCTGGCTGCCGGGGTCACGGTCGTCGCGGGAGCGTGGGCGCTGATGAGCGTTCCCGGCCGGGACGGCATGGGGCCCGGGGCGGTCCTGCTCGGCGCCGCGCTGTGGCCGCTCGTCGTCCTCCGTGCGCGCTCGGCCCGGGAGCTCGCCGCGGCGGTGCTGGCCGCCGCCGCGGTCGTCGCCGTGGGCGTCGGCGCGGCCGGTGCGGGTGCGGCTCCGGACAGGGAGCGGCTCGACTGGAGGAACTGGTCGCTGTTCGGTCCTGCCCGCGAGCGGGTGAGCGTGCGCTACGTGTGGGACGCCACCTACGACGGGATCGCGTTCCCCTCGCGTGCGACCACGTTGCTGCGGATCCGTGCGCCCAGGCGCCAGACGTACTGGCGGGCGACGACGCTCGACCTCTTCACGGATGACCGGTGGCTCGAGAACCTGTATCCGATCGCCGTCTCGGAGCCGTCTCGTCTCCTTCCCGACGACCCGCTCCTGCCGCCCGCCGCGCGCGACGAGACCGGCTGGGTGAAGCAGAGCGTCGAGGTGGTCGGGCTCGACGACGACCACGTCGTCGGCGCGACGCAGCCGGTCGCCGTGCAGAGCGGCGCGCTGCCGAGCATGTTCTTCCTCTCGGGCGGGGTGATGCGCTCGCCGCAAGGCTTCCGCAAGGGGGAGCGGTACACGGTCTGGAGCTACGCGCCGAGGCCGATCCCGCGCGAGCTCCTGCGGTCGCGCGCCGACTATCCGCCGAACGCGCTCCGCTATCTGGACCTCGAGCGGACGCGCCTGCCGGTGTTCGGCGTCTCGGGCCGGTCTCGCTTCGTCGAGTCGCTCTTCTCCGAAGACCGCTTCCGGCCCATGTGGACGTACCGTCCCCTGTGGACGGCGGCGCGGAGGCTGACCGAGGGGCTCGACTCGCCGTACGAGGCCACGCTCGCCGTCGAGCGCTGGTTGCGCGCGGCGGGCGGATTCCGTTACGAGGAGCAGCCGCCCTCGTCCCTGACCCTGCCGCCACTCGTCGACTTCGTGACGCGCACCCGGGCGGGCTACTGCCAGCACTACGCGGGGGCGATGGCGCTCATGCTGCGCTTCATCGGCATTCCGGCGCGGGTCGCGGTCGGCTTCACGAGCGGGACCTGGAAGTCGGACGAATGGACGGTCACCGACCACGACGCGCACGCCTGGGTCGAGGCGTGGTTCGAGGGCTACGGCTGGCTCGCCTTCGACCCGACGCCGGGACGAGGCACGCTCTCCGCCGCCTACACGCTGGCCTCGGACTCCGCCGACGCCGTGCGCTCGCTCGGGCGGGGCGAGCTGCTCGCGATCGGGCCCGTGGACCTCGGCGGGACGCAACTCGGCACCCCCTCCGGCGCGGACACCTCCGGAGAGTCGGGCCGGCGCTCGCCGTGGCCGATCCTGCTGCCGCTCCTCGCGGCCGTCGCCGCTCTCGTGGCGCTGGCGGCGGGCAAGGCGCTCGTGCGGCGGCTGCGCTACCTGACGGGCGATCCTCGCAAGCAGGCCCGTGCCGCCGCTCGTGAGCTCCACGACGTGCTGCGCGACCAGGACGTCGCGGTGGCACGCGAGAGTGGCCTGGGCGAGCTGCGCCGGGCGACCGAGCGCGGCCTCGGCGTCTCGGCGGCGGCGTTCACCGAGGCGGCCGCGCGGGCCCGTTACGGGCCGCCCGCCCGCGCCGCCACGGCTGCCCGCGAGGCACGGCGGGAGCTTCGTACGCTCCGGGCTCTGGCCCGGGAGCGGCTGTCGCCGAGAGATCGACTGCGCGGTGCCCTGTCGCTGCGCTCGCTGCGCCGTGCTTGACGGTCCGTGCACCCTGTTAGAGATGAGCGAGGCGTACGACCTCTACCAGCAGGGACGAGCGCACCTGCGGGACGGGATGGCCGCGCAGGCGACGGTCGCGCTCGAGAAGGCGAAGCGCCTCGAGCCCGAGAAGGCCTCGATCCGCGAGGCGCTCGGCATCGCGTACTTCCGCATCACCCGGTGGGAGGAGGCGGAAGCGGAGTTCCGCAAGATGGTCGAGCTCTCGCCCGTCGACAGCTACGGCCACTACGCGCTCGGCCGGGCTCTCCAGAAGCAGGGCAAAGCGGTTGAGGCGGGCCGCCACCTCAAGCTCGCGCGCGCACTCGCGCCGCGTGAGCCCGATCGGACTGCTCCGTAGAACCTGCGACGGCCGGCTTCGTAGAGTAGGCCGCCGTGTCCCTGCTCGTCCGTACGTGGAATCTCTTCCACGGCAACGCGGTCCCGCCGGTGCGGCGCAGCTTCGTCCGCGAAGCGCTCGCCCTGGCCACGTCGGGGCGTCCTGCGGTGGTGTGCCTGCAGGAGGTGCCCGTCTGGACGCTGCCCCGGCTCGAGGAGTGGAGCGGCATGCAGACCTTCCCGGCCATCGCCCGGCGAGGTCTCCGACCGGCCGGCCTCGCCGGCTGGCTGACCCGGCTCCACAACGGTCTCTTCCGTTCGCTCCTGACCGGCCAGGCGAACGCCGTCCTCGTCGCTCACGAGCATGCCGCCGAAGGGCTCGGGGCGGTCTCCGTCTCGGCGCGAGGAAGCGAGCGGCGCGTGTGCCAGGCCGTACGGGTCGACGGGCGGCTCCTCGTGGGGAACACGCACCTTTCGAGCCCGGCCGACACGGGTCACCAGGTCGACGAGCTCGACCGGTGCGTCGCCTTCCTGGAAGGTCTGGCGCGCGAGGGCGAGCCGATCGTGCTGGCCGGCGACCTCAACCACAGCCGGCCGGCGCTCGACCGCTTCTCGCCCGGGCTGGACGGCGTCGACCACGTCCTGGTGCGCGGTGCCACCACCGGGCCGGCACACGTGTGGCCGCGCGGAGAGCGCACCGTGGACGGCCGGGTGCTCTCCGACCACGCGCCGGTCGAGGTGGTGGTGGAGACGTGACCTTCGAGGAGGTGCGTGCGGGCTTCCCCGTGCTGCAGCGCGTCGCGTACCTGAACGCAGGAACCTTCGGCCCGCTGGCCCGCGCGACCGTCGACGCGATGCAGGCGGAGCAGGAGCGCGACCTCGCCCACGGACGGGTCGGCCTGGCGACGGTCGAGCGGGTGCTGGCGCTGCGCCAGGACGTGCGCGAGCGCATCGCGCGACTCGTCGGGGTGGAGCCGGGAACGGTGGCGCTGACCGCCTCGACCACGGACGGCTGCAACATCGTGCTCGCCGGTCTCGGGCTGGAGCCCGGCGACGAGGTCATCACCACGACCGACGAGCACTTCGGCCTGCTCGGGCCGCTCGGCGTGTCGCCGGCCGCCGTGATCGTCGTCGAGCCCGATCCCGAGCACATCCTGGCCGCGGTCACACCCCGCACGCGGCTCATCGCCGTCTCGCACGTGCTCTGGACGACGGGCGCCATCCTGCCGGTGCGAGAGCTCCGCGAGCGGAGCGGGGTGCCCGTCCTCGCCGACGGCGCCCAGTCGGCGGGCGCGATGCCGGTCGACGCGACGGGCGTCGACTTCTACACCGTCTCGGGCCAGAAGTGGCTCTGCGGCCCCGACACCACCGGCGCGCTCGTCGTCGCCGACCCGGAGCGCCTGCGCATCGCCTTTCCGAGCTATTTCGCGCAGGCGTCCTTCGAGCCGGACGGAGCGTTCGTGCCGCGCGAGGGTGCGGTCCGCTTCGAGCGGAACTGGATCGCGCCGGCGTCGCTGACGGGCCTGGCGACCGCCGTCGACCAGAGGCCCGCCTGGGCGTTCGAGCGCGCCTTCGCGACCGCCGAGCGGTGCAGGGAGCTCCTTGGCGAGCACGTCGAGGTGATCACGCCCGCGGAGCGCGCGACGCTCGTCGCGTTCCGCCCGCCCGAGGGCGTCGAGGCCGCCGACCTGGTCGCGCGTCTGCAGGCGGCCGACGTGCAGGTGCGGGAGCTTCCGGGCCGCCGCCTCGTGCGTGCCTCGGTGGGCTACTGGACGAGCGACGACGACCTGACACGGCTCGCGTCCGGCGTGCACGCGACCGGATGACGCGGTGATGCTCAAGCTCGCGGCGCTGCACGGAGGATCGCGTCACGCGAGAGCTCGCTCGAGACCTTTCCGGTCGGTTGGCGCTCCATGCGTCGGGAGCACGAGCTCGACCGGCAGCTCGAGCAACGGGCGCAGCGTCTCGAGGATCTGCTCCGGCGGGACGCCCTTGTTCGCCTACTAGTCTGCGGGGAACTCGAGGCCCGAGCCGCGGTCGATGAGCGTGTCGCCGGCGACGAGCGCGCGGCGGCTCTCGACCCAGAGGACGAGGTCGTTCGGCTCCATCCCCGGGAACGCCTCGACCCCGACGGGCAGCCGATCACCCGCGGCGAAGACGAGCAGCAGCCGCGAGCCGTCGTCGATCGCGTAGGAGGAGACCTCCGGTCCCCAGTCCTCCGCGGCCGCGTCCTCCGGCGTCCACTCGGGATGGACGGCCTCCCACCACCACAGGCCCTCTTGCAGCTCCCGCACGCCGGCATGCTAGGCGTTGACCTCGTCGCGTCCCCTCGGGCGACGCCCCAGGCGCTGAGTGCAGCAGCCGGACTCCAACGAGGGCTCAGCGGACGGCGGTCGCCTTGTGGACGTCCCAGCCCAGCGCCGCGTCCTGGATGGCCGGCAGCCCCCGCAGGTCCGCCAGCCCGGCCTCGAGCTGCGCTGCGGAGACGTTCGGCATCCGGGCGAGTGCTTGCAGCGTGCTCTCGACCACGTCCGCGACGTACGGAACCTGCCGGGCGAGCTCCTCGCCGGAGTAGGCGAGCCGGCGCTCGCCGGGATCGACGGATGCGAA
>DATBIN010000050.1:0-19877 GCA_036556925.1 Gaiella sp. | reverse complement strand
CTCCGCCATCTCCTCGGGCATGTACAGGTGCGCCGCCTGCAGGACGCGCTCCGCGATGCCGAAGGCGATCCCGTAGACGAGGAAGCGCTCCCAGAGGGCGAGCGTGGCGGGCGGCGCCTCGTGCAGTCGGGGGAAGTCCGTGAGGTAGCGGCGGAACGCCTCCCAGCGCTGCGCCTCGACCTCTGCGTCGCGCGAGCGGCGCCGCCACAGACGCCGCTGGCGCAGCGTGCCGAGGATGACCGCGGCGTTGACGAACGAACACACGGCGAGCGCCAGCAGCACGACGTCGCTCCAGCGCGGATAGACGCTGCGCCAGCCGTCGATCGCCAGCCAGCCCAGCAGGACGCCGAGCCCCACGAACACGACGAGCGCCGCGGCGAGCGGCAGCGCGCCGATGGAGCGAAACCAGCGCCGGTTGCCGACCTCGGTGCCGACGTCGTCCTTGAAGGCGGTGAACCGCTTCGACATCTGCTCGCGCTCGCCCTCGATCTTCTTGCGGAAGCTCGAGAGCACCTCCGAGCCGCCGTCGAGCACGTCGTCGACGATGCGCGTGACCTCCTTCTCCCACGGGGTCAGCGGCGCGTCGGCGTTCCCCTTGGAGAGCTCGAGGTCGTTCACCAGCTCCTTCCGCAGGCCGCCCCAGGTCGAGCGCTCGGTCGTCGTCGGCGTCGACGTGTAGACGCCGCGCCGGATGAGGTCGAAGAGCGTCGCCGTGAACTCGTAGGAGCCGGCACCGCCGCCCTGCCGCAGGAGCGTGGGGACGAGGGCGGGCTGCGTCTCCGTCGGCGGCTCCTGCTCGTACTCGCGGTCGTAGCCCGTGCGCAGCTCGCGCCCGTAGGCCCAGAAGACGACGCCGGCCACGAGCAGGGCGGGGATCGTGGCGAGCCCGAGCAGGATCAGCGCGGTGCGCCACGGATGCGCGATCGCCTCGTCGATACGGTCGCGGTCGCGCTCGAACGTCGCCGCGTCCTCCAGCTCGTCGCCGACGATCTTGCCCAGCCCCGGTCCGTCCTCCACGCGCATGCCGGCCGTGGAGCTGAACGCGCTCCGCGGGTAGAGGGCGCGAAGCTCGACGAACTGCTTCGCGGGCACGTCGAGCGCACGCAGCAGGGCGCGGGCGCCGTCGAGCGTGACGTCGCCGCGCACCCACACCGGGTGCCCCCACGCGCGCACGACCTCGCCGGGGCCCGCCATCACGGCGGTGAGGCGGGCGAGCCGCTGCTCCCACTCGTCGCCCCAGACCTTGAGGTTCACGTCGACGACGTCGTCGTAGCCCACGGCGAGCCCGCGCATGCGGTACCGCACGGTGAACGTCCGTGTCTCGTCGGTCGCCTGGAAGCGCCAGACGACGCGCAGGCGGCCGTCGCGCTCCTGCGTGCCGAACGTCCCGGGCGGCCCGCCCGGCTCCAGCTCCATCGGCGCGCCGGGCCCGAAGACGGTCGAGCCCTCGAGCACGGAGACGTCGTCCACCGTCTCGCGGTCGCGATGGCGGATGTCGCGGTAGCCGAAGGTGTAGCTCCCGACGAACGCCACCGTGATCCGCTCCTCGACCCGCAGCGAGCCGTCGGGCTCGACGCGCACCTGCACGTCCGCCTGCTCGAGCGAGTAGGACCGCGCGTCGGCCGCAGGCGCGTTCGCGGCGGCGACGAGCGCGAGGGCACCGGCGAGCGCGAGCAGGCGCCGAAGCGTCCGCGCGCTCGCGCTCACGTCAGCTCTGCGTGGTGCCGGACGGTGCCTCGCCGGGCCCGCCAGGGGGCTCGGACGCCGCGGCGGGCGTCTCCTCGCGGAAGCTGACCCGCGGGGGCTCGCGCTGCGCCTCGTCCTCGACCTCGAAGAACTCGCGCTTGGTGAAGCCGAACGGGCCGGCGAGGACGACGCCGGGGAAGGTCTGGATCGCGTTGTTGAACGTCAGCACGCTGTCGTTGTAGACCTGGCGCGAGACGGCGATGCGGTTCTCCGTCTCCGCCAGCTCGGTCTGCAGCTGCCTGAAGTTCTCGTCCGCCTGCAGCTCGGGGTACGCCTCGGCGACGGCGAACAGGCGGCCCAGGGCCTGCCCCAGGATGCCCTCCGCCTGCGCTACCTGCGCGGGAGTCTGGGCCTGCTGTGCCCGCGTGCGCGCCTCGGTGACCGCCTCGAAGGTCTCGCGCTCGTGCGCCGCGTAGCCCTTCACCGTCTCGATCAGGTTCGGGATCAAGTCCCACCGCCGCTTGAGCTGCACCTCGATCTGCGCCCACGCGTTGTCGACGCGGTTGCGCAGCCGGACGAACCGGTTGTAGAGCGTGATCAGCACGATCACGATCAGGGCGACGACGACGAGGATCACGATCAGCCAGATCACGGGCCCGACTCTACTCGCTCTCCGGAGGAGCGTCCACGACGGCGCCGCCGGGCCGCCGGCATACCCAGATCATGTCCTCGCCGCCCGCGAAGCGGCGCCGGTCGAACCAGCCGTAGAGCGCCACGACCTCGAAGCCGGCCGCCGCGAGCAGCAGGCGCCACTCCGGCTCGTCGAGCCAGTGGAGCTCGAACGAGGCCGCCGACTCGCCCGAGCGCACCGAGAGGCGGAGCGTGCGTGCCGGCTCGTCCCAGTCGGCCCGCTCGAAGATGCCCGGCTCGCGCTCGAGCCAGTGCCCGTGGGTCTCGTCGATGTCGTCCCGGCTCGGTGCGAACACGTCGAAGACGAGCCGGCCTCCCGGGCGTAGCACGTCGTGGGCGGCCTTCAGCGCGCGGAGCTTCTCGGCCTCGTCGGCGAGATGGAGCAGCGAGCGGAAGGGGCAGGTCACGAGCGGGACGCGCTCGGGCACCGGCGGCTCGCGCAGGTCGCCGCGCCGGAGGTCGACGAGCTCGGAGACCCCTTCGCGCTCGGCGTACGCGCGTGCCACGTCGAGCATGCCGGGCGACTCGTCGACGCCGATCACGGCCACGCCCGCCTTCGCGACGGGGACGGCGATGCGACCCGTGCCCACGGCGAGCTCCACGACCGGGCCACCCGATGCGCGCGCCTCCGCGACGTAGAAGGAGACGTCCTCGGTCACCGACCGGCTCCACGGGTCGTAGATCTCCGCGATCACGTCGTACAGCGCGCGCTCGCTCACGCCGGTCTCCGCGATACCCAGACCATCTCGCGGCTGGACTCGTCGAACGGCCGCCGGTCGAACCAGCCGTACAGCGCCTCCACCTCGAGCCCGGCGACCTCGAACAGGCCCTCGCACTCGGTGCGCGAGATCCACCAGAGCGACGTCTTCCCGCCCGACGCGAGCGTGATGTCGACACGGGTATCGGCGGGCACGTAGTCGCAGCGGTGCTCGACCCCGTTCTGCACGCGCCAGACACCGTCGATCTCGACCGCGATGCGTGGGTCGAACACGAACGCGTTCCAGGCGAAGCGGCCGCCCGGCCGCAGGCAGGCCGCCACGCGCTCGAACACGCGCCGGCGGTCGTGCCACGACGGCAGGTGGAGCAGCGACCGGAACGGGCACGTGATCAGCGCCGCCGGCTCCTCCAGCTCGAGCTCGCGCATGTCGCCCAGCCGGAGGTCGAGCTCGACGCCCGCGGCCGCGGCTCGCTCGCGCGCCACGGCGAGCATCGCCGGTGACGCGTCGACGCCGATCACGCGGCGGCCGGTCGCCCGGGCGGTCGGGATCGCGATGCGACCGGTCCCCACGGCGAGCTCCACGACCGGCCCGTCGGCCTCCCGCGCGAGGTCGACGTAGAAGGGAACGTCCTCCGTCATCGGCGCCGCCCAGTCGTCGTAGAACGGCGCCCAGTCGTCGTAGAGGCTCACGCCGCGATTGAACCATCGGCGGACGCCGGGGGTGTCGACGCCGGCGGGGTGACAGCCCTGCCCTGCGGCCCGTTCGCGGTACGCTCGCACGACCCATGGACGCCGGGGCGATCGAGCAGCAGGGGCTGGCCGCCGTCGCCGCGGCCGCCACTGTCGACGAGATCGAGGCCGTTCGCGTCGAGTACCTGGGACGGAAGAGCGCGCTGAAGCTCGCGCTGCGCGAGGTGCGGGACCGGGAGACCGGCATGGCCCTCAACGCCGTCCGCGAGCGGCTCGAGACGGCCGTCGCGGCGAGGGAGGCGGAGCTGAGCCGGGAGGAGCTGGACGTGCGTCTGCGCGAGGAGCGCGTCGACGTGACGCTTCCCGCCGGCGGAGGCACGCGGGGGCACCTGCACTTGATCACGCAGATCCGCCGGGAGGTGGAGGACGTCTTCCTCGGCCTCGGCTACCGGGTCGTGGACGGTCGCGAGGTGGAGACGACGCGGTACAACTTCGACGGGCTCAACTTCCCGGAGGGCCATCCCACGCGGTCTCCGCTGGCCACGTTCTTCGTCGACGACGAGATCGTGCTGCGGACGGAGACGTCGCCGTCGCAGATTCGCGTCATGGAGGCCGAGGAGCCGCCCATCTACGTGGTCTCGCTGGGGCGCTGCTACCGGCGGGACACGCCGGACGCCACGCACACGCCGATCTTCCACCAGGTTGAGGGCCTCGCCGTGGACGAGGGCATCACGCTCGCCGATCTCACCGGCACGCTCGACTTCCTCCTCAAGGCGCTCTTTGGCCAGGACCGGCGCACCGAGTTCCGCACGCACTACTTCCCCTTCACGGAGCCGTCGATCGAGGCCTACGTCTCGTGCCACGTCTGCGACGGAGCCGGCTGCAGCGTCTGCCGGCACTCCGGCTGGATCGAGGTCGGCGGCGCCGGCGTGGTCGACCCGGCGCTGTTCGAGTTCGTCGGCTACGACCCGGAGCGCTACTCGGGCTTCGCCTTCGGCTGGGGGCTCGAGCGGATCGCCATGCTGCGCCACGAGCTCACCGACCTGCGCGAGCTGTGGCGCAACGACCTGCGACTGCTGGCGCAGTTCTGAGAGGGCACACGTGCTGATCCCGCTCTCCTGGCTCCGCGACTACGTGTCCGTCGACGCGCCGGCCGTGGAGATCGGCCGGCGGCTCGCGATCCACTCCGCCGAGTTCGAGCGCGTCATCGAGGCCGGCGTCCCCGACGTCGACGGCAACGTCGGGCGCTTCCTCGTGGGACGGGTGCTCGAGGTGCGTCAGCACCCGAACGCCGACCGGCTGCGCGTCTGTGCGGTGGACGTGGGGGAGGGCGACGCGCGGCAGATCGTCTGCGGCGCGTGGAACTTCGAGGAGGGGGCGACGGTCGCCGTCGCCCTGCCCGGCGCCTTCCTGCCCGTGCTCGACGCGCCGCTCGACGAGCGTCAGCTGCGCGGGGAGTGGTCGCGCGGCATGATCCTCGCCGAGGACGAGGTCGGGCTTGGCCCGGACCACGCGGGGATCATGGTGCTGCCGGACGGCCTCGAGGTGGGCCTGCCGCTCGCCGACGTGCTGCCCATCCGCGAGCAGGTGCTGGATGTGACACCGACCCGGAACCGCGTCGACCTGCTCTCCATGGTGGGCATCGCACGCGAGGTCGCGGCGATCTTCGGCGGCGAGCTGCGACCGCCGCGTCCCGAGGATCCGACGATCACGCATCCGGAGATCGTGGACGTGGCGATCGAGGACTACGAGGGGTGTCCGCGCTACGTCGGGCGGCTCTTCCGCGGCGTCCAGGTCGGTCCGTCGCCGCAGTGGCTGCGCAGCCGGCTCCATCACGCGGGGATGCGCTCGATCTCCAACGTGGTCGACGTGACGAACTACGTCATGCACGTGTGGGGGAGCCCGCTTCACGCCTTCGACGCCGCCAGGCTGGCCGGTGGTGGGCGCATCGTCGTGCGCCGCGCACGCGAGGGCGAGGAGCTGCGCACCCTCGACGGCACCGTGCGGCGCCTCGTGCCGACCGACCTCCTGATCACCGACGGGGAGCGGCCCGTGGCGCTGGCGGCGATCATGGGCGGACTCGAGTCCGAGGTCTCGGAGGAGACGGTGGACGTGCTCCTCGAAGCGGCGAACTTCGAGCCGATCGGCATCCTGCGCACGTCCGAGCGCCTCGGGCTGCGCAGCGAGGCTTCCAACCGCTGGGAGAAGGGCGTGGACCCGTACGCCGCCGAGCCGGCCGCCGTGCTCGCGAGCCGGCTGCTCGTCGACCTCACCGGCGGGCGCATGACGGGCGCGGCGGACGTCCACAACGGCCTGCCGGAGCGTCCCGTCGTCGAGTTCCGCCCGCGGCGGGCGGACACGCTGAACGGTCTCGTGGTTCCCGAGGGCGAGCAGCGCGAGATCCTCGAGCGGCTCGGGTTCGACGTGGCCGCCGACGGGTGGGAGTGGTGGGAGGTGACCGTTCCCAGCTGGCGCGCCCGCGACGTTCGGCGCGAGGTCGACGTGGTGGAGGAGATCGCGCGCATGGTGCTCGACCGCGTGCCGGCGACGATGCCGCTGCGCCGCGCCGTCGCCGGGCACCTGAGCCGGGACCAGCGGCTGCGCCGGGCGATCGAGGACGTGCTCGTGGGCGCCGGGCTCTCCGAGGCCTACAGCTGGAGCCTCGTCGCCGAGGATCCGGATCCCGGGGCGGTGCGGCTGCGCAACCCGATGAGCCCGGAGCAGTCTGTGCTGCGCACCACGCTGCTCCAGGGCCTCGTCGAGGCAGCCCGGGTCAACGTCGACGCCGGGAACGCGCCGGTGCGGCTCTTCGAGCTGGCGCGCGTCTACCTCCCGTCGGGCGAGCCGCTGCCGGACGAGCGCTGGCACGTGGGCGGGATCGTCGAGGGCGGCTTCACCGCCGCGAAGGCCGTCGTCGAGACCCTCTACGAGGCGTTCCACCTGCCGCTCGAGGTGCGCAGGGGAGGCCAGCCCGCGCTGCACCCGGGCAAGGCGGCCGAGACCGACGCCGGCTGGCTGGGCGAGCTGCATCCCTCGCTCCTCGAGGGCACCTGGGGAGCGTTCGAGCTCGACGTCCCGACGCTGACGGCGGCGGTGCCCGAGCGGATCCTGTACGAGGACGTCATCACCTACCCGGCCGTGCGGCAGGACATCGCCGTCGTCGTCGCCGAGGAGGCCGAGTCGGGCGCGCTCGTCGAGGCAGCGCGAGAGGCCGGCGGCGAGCTGCTGCGCGAGGCTCGCGTCTTCGACGTCTATCGCGGGGCCCAGGCCGGGGAGGGACGCAAGTCGGTCGCGCTCCGCCTGAGCTTCCAGTCGCCCGAGCGCACGCTCACGGACGAGGACGCCGCCGAGCTGCGCGCCCGCATCGTCGCGCGGCTTGCGGAGCTCTTCGGCGCCGAGCTGCGCCGCGACGCTGCGGAATCCGATTCCGGCGCGGACGCGTAGGAGCGAGCATGAGACGCCTCGCCTGCGTCGCGCTCGCGGCGGCCGCCGGTGCTGTCGCGGCGGTGGCGTGGGCCGCCGACACGCCGCTCTCGGGCTCGGTCGGACCGGGGTTCTCGATCTCCGTCGTCGACGCGCAGGGAAGCCGCGTCGCCAATCTCGCGCCGGGGCCCTATTCGCTCCAGGTGCAGGACATCTCGGAGGAGCACAACTTCAACCTCAGCGGCCCGGGGGGCGTCGACGTGGCGACCGACGTCACGGGAACCGGGACCACGACGTTCCCGCTCACGCTCGTCGACGGCACGTACACGTACCTCTGCAACGTGCATCCCACGCGTATGCGGGGCGAGTTCACCGTCGGTAGCGGCGGAAGCCAGCCTCCCCCTCCGCCGCCCACCGGCGGTGAGGCGCCGAGGCCGAGCGCCGCTGTCGGGGCGACGCTGGTGCTGACCGCGGGGCCGGGCGCGACGATCACCCTCCGCACGCGGGGCGGCAAGGCCGTCAAGCTGCTCCGGCCCGGCGCCTACACGATCGTCGTCCGTGATCGCACGGCCGCACACAACGCGCACCTCGTCGGCGCCGGCGTCAACCGCCGCACCGCGAAGGCGCAGCTCGTGTCCGCGACGTGGAGGGTGACGCTGCGGAAGGGCACCCTCGTCTACCGCTCCGACTTCCGCGCGAGCATGCGCGGCACCGTCTCCGTGGCGTAGGCCGCGCGGCCGGTCGGCGGCTACAGCGTGCGGCCGCCCACGAGCCACACGGGGCCTTGCGTGGCGACGTGGACCGTGTCCGCGAGGACGCGCCGTGTCGACACGCGTCCGGAGATGCCCTCCGCGTCGACCCGCTCCAGGCAGCGCCGCACCATGCTCGGCGAGGCGCCGTAACCGGTCGTCCGGGCGCAGCGGAAGAGGAACCCGACGACGTCCGGGTCGCGGGTCGGGTTGAACGGCGCGCAGAGGAGCGCGACGCGCGGCAGGAAGTCCGTCGAGCCCACCTCGAGCACGCCGAGGAGGTCGCTCCAGTCGCTCGGCAGCGTCGCGAGCTCCGCGTCCCACTGCTCCACGAGCGGGAGCGCGTCGGCCACGGGGGCGGCCGCCGCCGGTGCCTCGGGTTTCTCCACGGCGTCGAGCGACAGCACGCACCAGACGCGATCCGCATCGAGGCGCGCGAAGAGACGGCGCGCCGCCTCCGGTCCCGCGGCGCCTCCCGCGCGGCGGACATGCAGGACGAGTGACGAGCCGGAGCGGCCCGCACCCATGGGCCCGAGCACCTGTGCTGCACGCGCGAGATCGCCCGGCTGCTCGGTCTGGAGCGTCAGCCGGACGTCCTCCCAGCCGGCCGGCAGCCCGGCCTCGATCGCCTCCCACTGATCGACGAGCCTCACGGGTGGTCAGCATAATGACCCCGTGACCCAGGTCGAGGGAGAGCGTCGCTCCGCCTCAGGCGTGCTCGCGCCCGAGCGGCTGCGGGAGCTGTACGCGCAGATGCTCCTCATCAGGCGGTTCGAGGAGAAGGTCGAGGAGCGGTTCCGCGCCGGCGAGCTGCCGGGCTTCCTGCATGTCGCCATCGGCCAGGAGGCGGTGGCCTGCGGGGTCTGCGCCGCGCTCGAACCGGACGACGTGATCGGGTCGACGCATCGTGCGCACGCGCACACGATCGCCAAGGGCACGCCGGTGGACGCGGTGATGGCCGAGATGTACGGCAAGGTCGAGGGCTGCTCCGGCGGGTTCGGCGGCTCGATGCACCTGTACGACGTCGCCCGCGGCAACCTCGGCGCCAACGCGGTCGTGGGCGGGGGGCTGCCGGCGATGGTCGGCGCGGCACTCGCCTTCAAGATGCGCGGCGAGCCGCGCGTGGCCGTGCCGTTCTTCGGGGACGGCGCCACGAACACCGGCGCCTTCCACGAGTCGATGAATCTCGCGCAGCTGTGGCAGCTGCCGGTCGTCTTCGTGCTCGAGAACAACGGCTGGGCGGAGTCGACACCGGCCGCGCAGCAGCTTCCCCTGGCGGTGGAGGACATGGAGCACCGGGCACTCGCCTACGACATGACCCACTGGGAGGTCGACGGGCAGGACGTGGAGGCCGTCTACGCGGCCATGCGCGACGCCCGCGAGCACGTGGTCGGCGGGCGGGGGCCGGTCTTCCTCAACGCACGCACGTTCCGCTTCACGGGCCACTACGTCGGCGACCCGCAGGTGTACCGCGACAAGGACGAGGTCCGGGGGTTGATGGAGAGCCACGACCCGATCGAGCTCCTTCGCGCACGCCTCGGCCTCTCCGACGAGGATGCGGAGGCGCTCGACGCGGCGGCGACGGCCGAGGTCGAGGCGTCGGTGGAGCTCGCCCAGGCCGGCACCGACCCCGCACCCGAGGACGCCCTCAAGTGGGTCTACGCCGAGGGCTCGATGGAACCCGACGGTGCCTGAGATCACCTACCGCGAGGCGGTGCGCGACGGGCTCTCGCAGCTGATGCGCCGCGACGAGCGCATCTTCATCATGGGCGAGGACATCGCCGAGATGGGCGGCTCGATGGGCGTCACCCAGGGGATGCTCGCCGAGTTCGGCCCGGAGCGCGTCCGCAACACGCCGATCTCCGAGATCGCCATCGTCGGGGCCGGGATCGGCGCTGCGATGCAGGGGATGCTGCCGATCGTCGAGATCATGTACGAGGACTTCCTCACGATCTCGATGGAGCAGATCGTCAACCAGGCGGCGAAGCACCGGACGATGTCCGGCGGCCAGCTGAAGGTGCCGCTCACGATCCGCACGCAGGGGGGCGCGGGCTGGTCGCCCGGCGCGCAGCACGCGCAGCAGCTCGAGTCGTGGTTCGTGCACGTGCCGGGCCTCAAGGTCGTCTTCGCCTCGACGCCGGAGGACGTGCGCGGGCTGCTCTGGTCCTCGGTCTACGACCCCAACCCCGTGCTCTTCTTCGAGCACCGCACCCTCTACCCGATCAAGGGAGAGGTGCCCGACCAGCTCGCGCCGATCCCGCTCGGCACGGCGCGCGTGCACCGCGAGGGAAGCGACGTCACGGTGGTGGCGACCGGCCGCCTGGTGCACGAGTCGCTGCAGGCCGCCGAGGAGGCGGAGAAGGACGGCATCTCGGTCGAGGTCGTCGACCCGCGCACGCTGTCGCCGCTCGACACGGAGTCCATCGTCGCCTCGGTGAGGAAGACGACCCGCTGCGTGACGGCGCACGAGGCCGTCGTGCAGGGCGGCTTCGGCGCAGAGCTGGCCGCCGTCGTCCAGCACGGTGCCTTCGACTGGCTCGACGCGCCCGTGGAGCGCGTGGGAGCGAAGTTCGCGCCGCTGCCGTTCGCGCCCGTGATGGAGGAGTACGCGATCCCGCACGCGGCCGACGTCCTGGAGGCGATCAGGCGCACCGTGGCGAGGGCCTAGGGGCATGGCCACGGAGGTGAAGCTGCCTCGGCTCGGGCAGGGCATGGAGTCCGGCACGATCGTCCGTTGGCTCAAGCAGGAAGGTGAGGCCGTCAGGAAGCGCGAGCCGCTCTACGAGCTCGACACGGACAAGGTCACGCAGGAGGTCGAGGCGGACGTCGAGGGCGTTCTCCTCAAGATCGTCGTCGCCGAGGGTGAGGTCGACGTCGGGACGACGATCGCGGTGATCGGCAAGGAGGGCGAGACGGTCTCACTCGAGGCCGTCACCGCGAAGGCGCCCGCAGCGGCCGAGCGGGAGGAGGCCGGCGAGGAGCAGGAGCCGCCCTCGGAGGGCGGCGTCGCCGTCGCGGCCGCCGAGGCCGCTCCTGCCGAGACCGGCGGCGCGGAGGCCGCACGCGCGGAGGTCGCGCGGACCGTCGACGGGCGCGTCAAGGCGAGCCCGCTGGCGCGCCGTATCGCGCGCGAGCGCGGCGTCGACCTGGCCACCGTCACGCCCACGGGACCGGAGGGGCGGATCGTGGCCGAGGACGTCGAGCAGGCGGCGGCCGCACCGCAGCCGGCGGCCGCTCCCGTCGTGACGGCCCCGGTGGAGGCCGAGATCGTGCAGCTGACGTCCGTGCGCAAGACGATCGCCCGCCGCCTCACCGAGGCCTGGACGGCACCCGTCTTCCAGCTCGGCGCGTCGGCGGAGATGACCGAGGCCCTGGCGCTCCGCGAGCGCCTCGTCGAGCGGCTCGGAGAAGGCGACGAGAAGCCGACCGTCAACGACCTGATCGTGAAGCTCGCCGCCGTGGCGCTCGTCCGCCATCCGGCCGTGAACGCCGTCTTCACGGGCGAGGAGATCCATCGCTTCCCCACGGCCAACGTCGGCATCGCGGTCGCGGCCCCGACCGGGCTCGTCGTCCCCGTGATCCGCTCCGCCGAGCGGCTGACGGTGCAGGAGATCGCGCGTGCGCGGGCGGACGTCGTCGGGCGCGCCCGCGACGGCAAGCTCACGCTGCAGGACTTCGAGGACGGCACCTTCACGATCTCGAACCTCGGCATGTACGGCGTGGAGCAGTTCGTCGCCGTGCTCAACCCCCCGCAGGTGGCCATCCTGGCCGTGGGGGCCGTCAAGCACGAAGCCGTGGTCGTCGAGGGCGAGATCGACATCGCGCCGATCGTCCACCTGACGCTGTCCTGCGACCACCGCGCCATCGACGGCGCCGACGGGGCAGAGTTCCTGCGCACCGTGGTGGAGCTGCTCGAGGCGCCCGCGCTGGCGCTCTAGGAGCCTCGTGTCGCTGCTCGTGCGCAGAGGGGGCGTCCAGGACGTCCGCTTCCTGCGCGACATGCTCCACCACGCGTACTACTGGAAGGAGCGCGCGCCCGGCACCGGTCCCGGCCCCGTGCAGCTCTACGTCAAGGCCTGGGGCCGGCCCGGGGACACCGCGGTGATCGCGATCCAGGACGGCTTCCCGGTGGGGGCCGCGTGGTACCGGCTGTTCCCCAGGGAGCGGCCCGGCTACGGCTTCGTCGACGAGGCGACGCCCGAGCTGGCGATCGCCGTCGTGCCGAGCCGTCGCGGGCGCGGCATCGGCGCGGCGCTCCTCACGGAGCTGATCGGCAAGGCGCGCGAGGCCGGCTATCCGGCACTGTCGCTCTGCGTCGACCGGCAGAACGAGGACGCCATCCGCGTCTACGAGAAGCACGGCTTCGCGCCCGCGGGGGAGCACGACGGCTCGCTCACGATGCTCGCACGGCTGACATGAGCGCCGAGCCGCGGGGGCGTGCGCTCCTGCTGCTCCGCGCCGCGCCGGTGCTCGCGGCGACGGCCGAGTGACCCCGTCATCTAGCATCGCCGCGACGCGATGAACGGGATGCGGGCCCATGGAATGTGACGTTGTCGTCCTCGGCGGCGGGCCCGCCGGCTACACGGCGGCGATCCGCGCCGCCCAGCTCGGCGGCTCGGTCGTGTGCGTCGAGAAGGAGCCGGCGCTCGGCGGCACGTGTCTCCGCGTCGGCTGCATCCCGACCAAGGCGTGGGTGCAGACCGCCCATGCCGTGCACGCAGCCCACGAGACGTTCGCCAAGCTCGGCGTCGTCGTCGGCGAGCCGCGGCTCGACTTCGCGCAGGCGAACACCTGGAAGGACAGCGTCGTCGGCCAGATGACCGGAGGCGTGGCGGCGCTCTTCAAGGCGAACGGCGTCACCTGGGTCCAGGGCGCCGGCCGCTTCACGGGCGCGAACACCCTGGAGGTGGAGGGTGCGGAGGCCATTACCTTCCGGAACGCGATCGTGGCCACCGGCTCGTATCCGATGCGCCCCCCGATCCCGGGGCTCGACTCGCCGCGCTGCGTCGACTCGACCGGGCTCCTCGCGCAGACGGAGGTGCCGCGCCGGCTGGTCGTGCTCGGCGGCGGCATCATCGGCTGCGAGTTCGCCTCCATCTTCGGCCGGTTCGGCTCCGAGGTGACGATCGTCGAGATGCTCGACACGCTCATCCCGATGGAGGACGCCGACGCCGCCAAGGAGCTGGCGAAGGCCTTCAAGCGCCGCGGCATCACGGCCCACCTCGGCAAGCAGTGCACCCAGGTCGACGACCACGGCTCGCACCTCGTCGTCCACTTCGGCGAGGGGGAGACCGTCGAGTGCGACCTCATGCTCGTCTCGGTCGGGAGAGCGCCGCTCGTCCAGGATCTCGGGCTCGAGGCGCTCGGCATCGACGCCGACCCCCGCGCAGGCATCCCCACCGACGAGCACATGCGCACCTCGGCGGCGCACGTCTTCGCCGCCGGCGACGTCGCGGGGCGCTGGCAGCTCGCCCACACCGCCTTCCGCGAGGGCGAGATCGCGGCGGAGAACGCGATGGGGCACGAGAGCGTGCTCGGCGACCCCGCGGTGCCGCGGCCCATCTACACGGATCCGGAGATCGCCGGGGTCGGGCTCACGGAGGCACAGGCGCGCGAGCAGCACGGCGACGAGAACGTCGCGGTGGGCGTGTTTCCCTGGGTCGCCAACGCGCGCGCGGTGATGTCCGGCGACACGACCGGCTGGGTGAAGTCGATCCACGAGACGAGCTACGGCGAGCTCCTCGGCCTCGTCGCCGTCGGGCCGCACGCGACCGATCTCATCGAGGCGGGCGTCGTCGCCCTCGACGCGGAGGCGACCGTGGAGACGGTTGCGGACGGCATCGCGCCGCACCCGACGCTCTCCGAGGCGATCAAGGAAGCGGGGCTCGTGGCGCTCGGGCGCGCCATCCACCTTCCTCCGAGGCGGAGGTAGCGGGCTCCGTGCCGTCGCCCCGCCGCGCTCTGCTGACCGGGCTCGGCCTGATCGTGCTGCGGCGGCGCCTGCGTCGTTCCTCGGGCCCCGCCGCAGCGGTGGGACTCGTCGCCCTCGACCTCTTCGGTCCCCGCATCTTCCACCTGCGGCGCACGCTGACCTGGGTGCTGGCGCTGACCATCGTCGGCGCGCTCGTGGCCGTGATCGTGTGGTGGGCGCTCCGGCGGCGGCGACGGCCGTCGGCGACGGCCGTATCCGACGCGCCGCCCGACGTCCCGGCGCCGGAGCCACAGCCGGCGTGAGCGGCAGGCTGGCCGAGGTCCACGGGCGGCTCCTCCGCGCGGCGCTCGACGGGCTCGTCCCGTACGAGCCGGGCAAGCCCGTGGAGGAAGTGCAGCGCGAGCTCGGCCTCGAGCGGGTCGTCAAGCTCGCCTCCAACGAGGGCCCGTTCGGGCCCTTCCCGGCCGCCGGCGAGGCGATGCAGCGTGCGGCGGGTGAGCTGAACCGGTACCCGGACGGGGGGTGCTACCGGCTCCGGGCGGCCCTCGCGGAGCGCCTCGACGTCCGCTTCGAGGAGCTCACGGTGTGCGCAGGGGCGGACGCCGTGATCGGCTACGTCTGCCAGGCGACCCTCGACCCGGGCGACGAGGTGGTCACCGGCTGGCCCTCGTTCGTCAGCTACGTCCTCGATCCGCTCAAGCTCGGCGCGGTTCCGGTGCGCGTGCCGCTCAGGGAGCACCGCTTCGACCTGGAGGCGCTCCTCGACGCCGTCACGGAGCGCACCAAGCTGGTCTTCGTCGCCACCCCGAACAACCCGACGGGGACGATGACGACGCGCGCCGAGCTCGACGCGTACTTCGCGCGCGTGCCGGAGCACGTCCTCACCGTCATCGACCAGGCGTACCTGGAGTACATCGACGATCCGGAGTACCCGGACGCGATCGGCGAGTACGCGAAGGCCGGCCATCGCTGCCTGGTGCTGCGCACGTTCTCCAAGATCTACGGCCTCGCAGGGTTGCGGGTCGGGTACGGGGTCGGCCCCGAGCCCGTGATCACCGCCATCGGCAAGGTGCGTCGTGCCTTCGACGTGGGCACGACGGCGCAGGAGGCGGCGCTGGCGAGCCTCGACGAGCAGGCGGAGCTGGCGCGGCGCCGCGCCGTCAACCGCGAGTCGATGGCCGCGCTCGACGTCGTGCTCCGCGATGCGGGCTTCGACCCCGTCGGCCCCGCCGTCGCCAACTTCGTCTTCGTCGAGGTGGGGGACGCCGCCGCCCTCGACGACGCGCTGCTGCACGAGGGCGTGATCGCCCGGCCGATGGCGCCCTTCGGCGCGCCCGAGGCGCTGCGCATCACGGCCGGCACGCCCGAGGAGATCGCCTTCCTGGGCGAGGCGCTCGGCCGCGTTCAGGCTCGGTAAAGCGTCCGGACGGCCCGGGAGGGGGCCGATCGCTCCGGTATCCTCGTTGCCGGGCGCGGGGGCGCCCTTTCCGCATGCGTACGACGCTGAAGAGAGGAGTCGGCCGGGGCGCCTCGTCGAACGGGAACGGCCGCGCCGCCTTCCCGCCCGGGCCGATGGGGCCCGTCGCGCTCTACCGGCAGCCGGCGCCGCCGCCACGCAGCGGCCGCAGGCTCGCGCTCGCCATCCTCGGCTGGTCGGCCTTCGTGGTGGCGATGTGCGTCGCCGGCGTCGCCGGAGGCGCCTACCTCTACCTCCACGAGTCGGTGGCCGCGGTGGCGCCGCGCTCCGCGGGGGTGAAGAAGGCGTCGCAGGACCTCGACGTGCCGCTCCCGGGCCAGCCGGCCACGGCCCTGGTGATCGGCTACGACCGCCGTGCCAACGAGTCGGCCCGGACGCCGTCCCGGTCGGACACGGTCATGCTCGTGCGCGCCGACCCGGGCTCGAAGTCGATCTCGCTGCTCTCGTTCCCCCGCGACCTCTCCGTCGAGGTGCGCTGCCCCGGCCGCACGCCCTTCACGTCGAAGATCAACGCAGCGTACGCGACCTGCGGCGAGCGGGGGACGCTGGAGACGGTGCGGTCGCTCACCGGCGTCCCGGTCAACTACCTCATCACGGTGGACTTCCGCGGCTTCCACCAGCTCGTCGACCGCCTGGGCGGGGTCTGGATGGACGTCGACCGGCGCTACTTCAACGACCGCGGCGGGCCGTACGGCTACGCCAAGATCAACCTCCAGCCCGGCTACCAGAAGCTCACGGGGTACAAGGCGCTCGACTTCGTGCGCTACCGGCACACGGACTCGGACCTGTACCGCAACGCGCGCCAGCAGCAGTTCGTGCGAGCGCTGAAGGAGCAGGTGCAGTCGAGCTTCAGCCTCGCGGAGGCCCCGTTGAAGCTGCCGCGGGTGATCAAGGTGATCACGAACAACGTCGAGGTGGGCCAGGGCGGCGGCAAGGACGTGGACGCGAAGACGATCCTGTCCTACGCCCTGCTCGCGTACTCCCTGCCGCCCGGCCACATCTTCCAGAGCCGGATCGAGGGCCTCGAGGGCTTCGCCGACCTGACGACCTCGTCGGACAACATCCGCCGGGCCGTCGACCAGTTCACCCACCCCGACGTCGACTCGCCGCGCAAGGCCACCGCGGTGGCGCTCGGCGAGAAGGTCAAGGAGAAGGCGCCCACGCCGCGGGAGACGACGGTCACGGTGCTGAACGGCAACGGGGTCTCCGGCTCGGCCTCCAACGCGAGCTACCTCCTCTCGCAGCGGGGCTACCAGACGGTGCTGCCGCCGAACGGGATTCCCGCCAACGCTCCCTCCTTCGGCTTCTTCCGCACGATCGTCTTCTTCAACCCGGGCGTGAGCGGCGCACAGCCCGCGGCTCGCAAGCTCGCGAACCTCTTCGGCTCGGCGGACGTCAAGCGCATCACACGGCCGATCCGGCAGCTCGCGAACGGGGCCATGCTCGTCACGGTCGTCGGGCAGACCTTCCACGGCAGGCTGGCGGCCGCGCCGATCGACCAGACCCCGACGCGCCAGACGGCGGACGTCACGTCGGGCACGCGCGCCGCGCTCGATCTCGTGCGGGAGCGCCAGAGGCGCTTCCGTTTCCGGCTCATGGTGCCCACGGTGATCGAGGAGTCCTCCTGGATCGACCGCGAGCGCCCGGTGCGCATGTACTACCTGGACGAGGAGCAGAAGCACAAGACGCTGCGGCTGACGTACCAGATCGGCGGCGGCAACCAGTACTGGGGCGTGCAGCAGACCGAGTGGGAGGACGCTCCCGTCCTCCACGGGCGCAACTTCGTCCGGCGGATCGGCGGGCGCCGCTACGAGCTCTACTACAACGGCCCGCACCTGCACATGGTCGTGCTGCGCACCAAGGGCGCCTCCTACTGGGTCGTCAACAGCCTCCTCGACCGGCTCTCGAACGAGACGATGATCGCGATCGCGAAGGGCCTCCGTCCTGTCCACAAGCTCCGTCGCTGACGACACGCTCGGAGTCGGCCCCCTGGGGGCCTGACACCTGCCGTCGCGTATCGTGGCGCCCGCATGAGCGACGTCGCCTCACGCCGCATCGCCGTCTTCGGCGCCGGCTACGTCGGGCTCGTCACCGGCGCGTGCTTCGCCGACCTCGGCCACGAGGTCGTCATCCGCGACGTGATCCCGGCGCGGATCGAGGCGCTGCAGCGCGGCGAGGTGCCGATCTTCGAGCCGGGCCTGGAGGACATCATCGCCGGCAACCGCGAGCGGCTCCGCTTCACGACGGACGTCGGCGAGGCGATCGAGGGTGCGGAGGTCGTGTACATCGCCGTGGGCACGCCGCCCACGTACTCGGGCGACGCCGACCTGGCGGCGGTCTGGACCGTGATCGACGAGCTGCCCGACGTCACGCACCAGGTGGTCGTGGTGATGAAGAGCACCGTGCCGGTCGGCACCGGCGAGAAGGTGCGCCACCGGCTCGACGACCGCGGCCTCACCGGCGTCGGCTACGTCTCGAACCCCGAGTTCACGGCCGAGGGCACCGCCGTGCGCGACTTCATGCGCCCCGACCGCATCGTGATCGGCTCCTTCGACGAGTCCGACGGCGACCTCGTGGCCGAGCTGCATCGCGGCATCGACGCGCCCGTCTTCCGGTGTGACGTGGCCTCCGCGGAGATGGTCAAGCTGGCCGCCAACGCGGCGCTGATGACGCGGATCTCCTTCATCAACGAGATCGCCAACGTCTGCGAGGCGACCGGCGCCGACGTGGTCAAGGTCGCGGAGGGCATCGGCCTCGACCGCCGCATCGGCCCGGCGGGCCTCCGCGCGGGGGTGGGCTACGGCGGGAGCTGCTTCCCCAAGGACTCGCTCGCGCTCAAGCAGTTGGCCGCCAACTCCGGCTACCACTTCCAGCTCCTGAACGCGGTCATCGAGGTGAACGAGCTGCAGAAGCGTCGGGTGATCGGCAAGCTCGAGCACCATCTCGGCTCGCTTCGCGGGAAGACGATCGCGCTCCTCGGGCTCGCCTTCAAGCCGAACACGGACGACATGCGCGAGGCGCCGAGCCTCGTGCTCGCGGGCCGCCTGCTCGCGGAGGGCGCCGACGTCCGCGTGTGGGACCCCGTCGCCTCGCTCGACGGCCTGCACGGCATCGAGCAGGCGGGCACGATCGCCGAGGCGGTGGCGGGAGCGGACGCGGCCGTGCTCGTCACGGAGTGGCCGGAGCTCGTCGAGCAGGACTGGGACGCTCTCGGCTCGACCATGCGCCGGCGGCTGTTCGTCGACGGGCGGAACATGCTCGACCCGGCCGGCATGCGCGCCGCCGGCTTCGAGTACGAGGGCATCGGCCGCGGCGCCGGCTCGTGACGCTGCCCGCGGTGATCCTCGTCGGCGGGCAGGGCACCCGCCTGCGGCCGCTGACCGAGACGATCCGCAAGGACATGCTGCCCCTCGTCGACCGCCCGCTGCTCGCCTATACGTTCGAGCACCTGCGGCGGCACGGCGTGCGGCGCGCGATCGTGTCCTGCGGCTACATGCCCACGCAGATCGAGGAGCGCTTCGGCGACGCCTACGGCGATCTCGCCCTCGAGTACCGCGTCGAGGAAGAGCCGCTCGGCACCGGGGGCGGCATCGGCTTCGCCGCACGCGGCATGGACGGCCCGTTCTTCGCGCTCAACGGCGACTCGCTGCGCGAGGCCGACCTCGGCGCGCTCGTGGAGTTCCATCGCGCCAGCGGTGGCAAGGCGACGATCATGCTCACCCCGGTCGCCGACCCGAGCCGTTACGGCCTCGTCCGCCTGGCGGACGACGGGCGGGTGCGCCAGTTCCTCGAGAAGCCGCGACCGGAGGAGATCGACACCGACCTCATCAACGCGGGCCTGTACGTGCTCGAGCCCGAGGTGCTCGACCTCGTCCCCGGCGGTCGCGCGGTCTCGATCGAGCGGGAGGTGTTCCCGCGCCTGTGCGAGGAGGGCGCCGTGTTCGGGCTTGCGCAGCCCGGCTACTGGCTCGACGTGGGCACGCCCGAGACGTATCTCCAGGCCCACCGGGACGTGCTCGAGCGCACGTTCCGCACCGAGGTCGGGGAGCTGCTCGGCAGCGCGTACACCCTCGTCGATCCCGCCGCCGACGTGCACCCGGACGCTCGCCTCGTGCCGCCCGTGTACGTCGGCCCCGGCGCGACGCTCGAGGCGGGCGTCCGCGCAGGCAGCCTGGCGGTCGTGGGCGCCGGGGCTCGGCTGGGCGCCGGCGCGGTGGTCGAGAACGCCGTGGTGGCCGAGGGCGCGGTCGTGCAGGCAGGCTCGAGCGTGGTCGGCTCGATCGTGGGCGCCGGTGCACGGGTCGCAGCGGAGTGCGCGCTCGCCGGCCTCGCTGTCGTCGGCCCCGGCGCCGACGTCGGCGCGCGAAACACGCTCGACCACGGCCTGCGCATCGGGGCGGGGGCGTCGATCCCCGCGGAGGCGCTGCGGTTCGGATGAGCGGGCATCGGTTCCAGCCGCGACGGATCGAGAAGCCCTGGGGCTGGGAGCTGATCTGGGCGGAGACCGAGCGC
>DATBIN010000049.1:0-10161 GCA_036556925.1 Gaiella sp. | reverse complement strand
GTCGAGGCGCAGGATCCCGCGCAGGGCACGTCCGGAGTCAGCGCCTCCCTCGATCAGCCGGGGCGGCGGGACCAGGGTGAGCGAGACGACCCGGCCGCCCCGCAGCGGCAGGGGAACGCTTCCGCGCAGGACGCCTGTCCGCCCCGCGACGGCGCGGAGCGGGACCGCGCGAAAGACACCGTCTCGCGCACGGACGACGGCGTCCAGGGAGACCTCCGCCGGTCCGACCGGCAGCTCGAGCGTGCGCGCCGCAGGCGGCAGGTCGAAGCCCCGCAAGGCGGTGTCGCCACGCGGCGCGATTCTCGAGGCGAGCTCGGATCGCGGAGCGTCCGCCCACCCCTCGCGCCACACCCGGAGCCTCTCGATCGCTGCGGCGGGGAGACCCAGCACGGTCACGCCCGTGACCCTCTCGGTCCTGCCGACGTCGCCCGTCGCGCGCAGGACCGGGTGCGCCACGACGTCTGCCCCGAGCGACCGGTAGCGCTCGAGCGGAGCGGCGTCGAACACGCGGACGAGGCTGCGCAGGTCCTCCCGCACGACGACGTCGAGCGGGACGCGGAAGGCGGCCTGCTCGCGCTCGGCGCGGGCGAGCGTCGAGCGATAGCCCTCCGCCAGCACCGCCAGCGACAGTGCGAGGGTGAGGAAGGCGACGGTGAGCGCCGCGCTCCCGGGGCCGCGGCCGAGCGAGACGGCGGCGAGGCGGAGGCCCACCCGCCCGCGTGCTCGGCCCGCAATCCAGCGAGCGAGCGGGGCGAACAGCCGCGCGGCCGTTACGGCCGCCGCAAACGAGACGAGACCGGGCAGGGCGAGGAGGAGCAGCGCGGCGCCGTCGTCGGTGGCGAGCCGGTCGTCTCCGACCGCTCCGCCGAGCACGGCGGCGGCAGCGACCACGGCAGCGGCCAGGGCAGCGAGGTCGACCAGCCCCGGCCGCCGCGCACGGGCGGGCGGCACCGACACGGCGAGGACGACGAGCACGGCGGACACGAGGGCGGTCAGCGCGAGCAGCGCCACGCCGGTCGGCGCCACGACGCTCTCGCGCAGCACCGCTCCGGCAGGGGCGCCCGCCGCCGCCGCGACCAGCGCGCCCGCGACGGCACCGCCGGCCCAGCCCGCGACCACTCCCGCGATCGCGACCACGGCGCCCTCCACGCCGGTGAGGACGGCGAGGTGCGCGCGCCGGGCGCCCGCCCACGTGAGCCGGCGCCGGGCGGCGGCGAGATCGCGACGCATGCTCCCGGCCGCCAGGATCGCGAACGCCACCAGCAGGGCGGCCGCCTCGCCCCCGACGAGCAGGAGGCGCCTGCCGGCGACGGTGGCCGCGCGCTCCGCCGCACGGAGCTCCTCGACGGGAGCCGCCACCGTGAACGAGGACGAGATCGCGCCCAGCTCGATGCGGGCCCGCTCGGCCCGGCCGAGGAGCGCGTCGATCTCCCACAGGCGAGGCTCACCCGGCTGCAGCGGCCACACCCATGCGTAGCTGCGGTACGTGTTCTCGAGCGCCGGTGCCGCATCGAATGCGGACACTCCGTCGGCGACGACGAGCGGCCCGGGTGCGGGGCGGTGGTAGCGGCCCGACTCCCGGAGCGCCGGAGCGACCTCCGCGTCGACGGTGGCGTTGTCCGTCGGCTCGAGGAAGTCCCCGAACAGCTGCCGCGAGCGCAGCGTGGCAGTGCCCACCTCGACGAGGCGCAGGCCAGGCGCATCCGGGAGCGTGCCCGCGCCGCGCAGCCTGAGCACCTCGCAGCGCTCGGGCCGGCACCTCGCCGGCAGGCGCCCCGAGCGGACGAGCACGTGTGGCGCCAGGCCGTCGACGGCAGCGAGGCCGACGAACCGGCCGGCCACGGTGCTCTCGCGGAAGAGGACGATGGGCGTGGGCCCCGCGAGCCCGACGTCGGAGAGCGCAGCCCGGACGCTGCGATCGAGCTGCCGCTGTGCCTCCGACGGCCCGGCCGGCACGCCGAACCACGTCGCCCTCAGCGCGCGCCCGTCCGCCGGGATGCGCTCCACCGCGAGCGCCGCGCTCCGGTCCTGCGCGACGGTGGTGCCCGCGAGCACCCCGGCCAGCACTCCGGCCCCGACGGCGATCCCGAGCGCGGCCAGGACCGCGCCGCTGCCGCGGCGCCGGGCGCGGCGCCATCCCAGGCCCGCCGTGAAGCGCATCCCGCTCACGCGCGCCGCCTCCGGTAGGAGGCCGTCTTCATGCGGTTGCCGCAGATCGCCATCGCGCACCAGCTCGAGGAGCGGTTGCGCGAGGCGTCGTAGAAGACCCAGCCGCAGCTCTGCTTGCGACAGGCCTTGAGGCGCTGCCACGTCCCGGCGCGCTGCGCGTCGATGACGACCGCCACGATCGTCCCGAGCGCCCGATCGGCGCCGGCGCCCGCGGGGGCGACGGACAGCTGTCCGGCGGAGTCGAGCGCGAGCGCGAAGCGAAGCGGACGCAGCGCCGCGACCAGCCCGTCAACGGAGGGGAGGGCGCCCTCGGTGTTGCCGAGGGCGAGCGCGCGGAGCCCCGTCCGCAGGGCACGCGCGCGCACGTACGCTCCCGGCTCGACGACCTCGTCCGCGCCCAGCAGTCCTCGGGCGTGCAGCCAGGCGGCGAGCCGCTCGGGATCTGCGATGTCGTCCTGCTGCCACTCGGGGATCTCGGTGTTGACGAAGTCCTGCACGAGGTCGAGCGGCGGGGGCGCCGGAGCGCGGCCGCCGGGCTGGAAGCCGTGCGCCACGGCCGCGAACGCTAGCCGCGCGTCACCGTCACCGCAACACCGACTATTCCGCTATACCGGTGTCTGTGACACCGTCGTCATTATTTCGCCGGTGTCTTGCCCCTGATTCCGTGCACGGGCCGGCCGGCGGCCTCCCAGGCGTAGTACGAGGCGCTCGGTCCGAAGACGGCCTCGTAGCCGACGACGCGAGGGTTGCGGCCGACCTCCTTGGCGCGCTGCGCGTGCCACAGCAGGTTGGGGTCGTCGCGCTCCTGCCAGACGAGGATCAGGTGTGCGGCGGTCATGAACTCGGCGACGAACGCGCACCCCTCCGCAGGGCACGGGAAGGGATCCGTCCGCACGCAACACCACCCCTCGTAGGCGCCCCCGCCCTCGTCGACCCACAGCTCCTCGTCTTCGGCGAGCTGGTCCTCGAGAATGTGGATCGACCCGGTGCCCGGCCGTTCCTCCTGCACGCGAGCACAATACGTCAGTGACCGCAGGCCAGGACACCGCGCTCGTGCTGTCCGGCGGCGGGATGAACGGCATCCTGCTCGAGACGGGATTCCTGCGCCGCCTGCGCGAGGAGGACGAGCTCTGGGGGCGCGTCGGCTGGATCTACGGCACGTCGGCGGGAGCGCTCGCCGGGGTCATGGCCGCGACGGACAGGCTGGGAGAGCTGGAGGCGTTCCTCCTCGCCCTTCGCCCCGAGGAGACCTTCAGGCCGAACCGGCTCTGGCAGCTCCCCTTCACCGGGCTGCACGACTACGCGCTGCCCGACACCATCGCCGCCCGCATCGCGCCGACCGAGGAGCTCGCCGCCGAGCTGCAGCGGTCGCCGATCGAGCTCGTCGTCTGCGTGACCGAGCTCGGCGGCGACGAGACCGACCGCGACGGCGCGTTCGAGCAGACCTACTCCTCCCGGACGACCGGGCCGGAGCTGATGGCGCGTGCGATCCTCGCCTCGGCGGCGATCAGCGCGCTCGTCCTGCCGCTGCGCGTCGGCGACACGATCGGCACCGACGGCGGCTGGGTGCGCAACTTCCCGCTCGGCCACGCGTACGACAACCGCCAGGTGCACGAGATCGTGGGCTTCCGCTACGTGGCGCGGTACCCGCGGGCGACGGGCGCGAACCTCGAACGCCTGCGTCGACGCCTCGAGCCGTTTCGGGCGGCACCGCCGGTGCGGGCGATCATCGGCGAGCTGCAGGCGGCGGAGGAGCGGCGGGAGCGGGGCGAGCCCGCGCACCTGCCCGACATGATCGTCCGGCTCATGCGCGTGGCCGTCTCGCGCAACACCGCGCTCGAGGAGCGCTACGCGCGCGAGAAGGACGACTCCGTCGCGGAGCTCGCCGCGCTACGCCGCGACGTGGCCGCGCTCGCCGGCGGGAGCGCCCTGCCGTGGCGGCGGCGCCGCGTCCGCGCCGCGATCGAGGCGCGCTTCACCGCGGCGAGGTTCCCGTTTCGCCACGACCGGGTGCTGCCGGCGACGATCGTGCACGGCGATCCGGGAGACCAATCGCTCGACGCGAGCTTTCGCTCCGGGCTCGAGTGGCCCGACCACGTCAAGCTGGCCCTCATCGCCCGCGGCCGCGAGCTGGCCGAGGAGGCGCTCGAGCGCCGCCTGGCCGCGGCGCGCCCGTAGAGGCCCGCCGAGCTCGCCCTGGACGTTGCGGACGCGCGGGCCGGGTGCTAGCGCGTGGTCGTCGCCGGCTGGCGTCCCAGCGTGGCGGTGACGGTGCGCTTGCTCGCGCCGCGATAGAGCTCGAGCTCGATCCGGTCCCCCGGCTTGTGCTTCGCCAGCACGTCACGGAGATCCTCGACCGAGGCGACGCGGGTGCCGTCGGCGGCGACGATCACGTCCCCGCCGAGGCTGTAGCTCTCGCCCGCCAGCACGACCGGCGAGTCGCCCGCGCGGAGGCCGGCCCGCTGCGCCCCGCTGCCGCCCGCGACGGTCTCCACGAGCAGCCCGGAGTCGACGGGCAACCTGAACGTACGGGCGAGGTCGGCATCGATCGGACGTGCGCTGACGCCGAGGAAGGCGCGCTCGACGGATCCGTGGACGAGGATCTGCGCCACGACCGCCTTCACGGTGTCGGAGGGGACGGCGAAGCCGATGCCGACGTTGCCACCCCCGCCGCCGGTGAGGATCTGCGAGTTGACACCCACTACCTCGCCGTTGGCGTCGATCAGCGGCCCGCCGGAGTTGCCCTGGTTGATGGGCGCGTCCGTCTGGATGACGTGGTCGATCGTGTACCCGTTCGGCGCCGACACCTCCCGCTGCAGGGCGCTCACGATCCCGGCCGTGACGGTCCGCTCCAGCCCGAACGGGTTCCCGATCGCGACCACCGGGTCGCCGACGCGCACGGCGTCGGAATCGGCGAGCGCCAGGGGCGCCAGCGCCCGCGCGCCGGCGTCGACGTCGAGCACGGCGAGATCGGTCGACGGATCGCTGCCGACGACGGTCGCCTCGAGGGTGTCCTTGTTCGAGAAGCTCACCTCGATCGAGTCGGCGCCCTCGACGACGTGGTAGTTCGTGACGATGTGGCCCGACTTGTCGATCACGAAGCCGGAGCCGAGCGCTTGCGAGGCGTCCGCCCCGGAGCCCCCGCCGCCGTGCGTGGTCGTGATCTGCACCACCGCCGGCGCGCTGCGCCGGTAGATCTCCTGCACGCCCAGCCCCTTGGCCGCGACGGCGGGCAGCGTGCTGGCCACCTGCGTCTCGAGGACGGGCTGCGCCTCGTCGTCGAAGGCGCCAATCACCCAGGCGCCGCCGAGCGCCACGCCGCCGCCGGCGAGCGCGGCGAGCGCGACGGCCGTCAGCGGCCTCAGCGCGGACAGGCGCGACGCGGGGGCGTGGACGTCAGCAGTGTCCGCAGGAGCCACCCTTCCCTTGTACCGCCGCCCCGGTGAACCGCGTGTTAGGGCGGGTTAAGCGGTCGTTGCGCCGCTCCTGCGACGCTCAGGGAGTGACTGCGACCGTCCGCTCCTCGTGCGCGCGGTCGGCGCCGAGCGCCTCCGTCAGCTTCGCCTGGAGCTCGCCGGACGCGTACAGCTCCTCCGTGATGTCCGCTCCCCCCACGAGCTCTCCGCGGATGAAGACCTGCGGGATCGTGGGCCAATCGCTCAGAGCGGAGAGCTCCTGACGGATGCGCGGATCGGGCAGGATGTCCACCGCGGTGATCGGGGCGCCGGCCGAGCGCAGCGCCTGCAGCGCCCGCAGGGAGTTCCCGCAGAGCGGCATCTCCGGAGTCCCCTTCATGAAGATCGCCACCGGCTCGTCGTCGATGACCTGCTGGATCTGGTCGCGCAGCGTCATGCCGCTCCTCTCGTCGTGATGCGCAGCTCGTGGATCGTCCCGTCGGCGAGCGCCTCCTGCAGCGCCCGGTTGACGAGCCGGTGCTGCTCCACGAGAGGGAGGCCGTCGAAGGAGGCCGACACGACGGAGACGTGGAAGTGATCGCCGCCTCCTGTGCGGTCCGTGACGACGACGTCGGCACCCGGGAGCGCCTGCTCGAGCAACGTGCGGATCCGCTCGCTCGCCATTGCCATCATGGTAGTTCCGTGCGCAGGTGGCTCGCTTACCTCGTCTCGACCCCCGAGCGACTGGTGCGCTCGACCGCGGCTCTGCTCGGCGGCGCCGTCCACGAGACGGCGCAGATCGTGCTGCCGCGGTTGGTAAAGCGGTCGCGCCTCTACGAGGCGACGGCCAAGAACCTGCTGCGCATCACGGTCGAGCTCGTGGGCGGTGTCGCGCAGCCGGTCGCGCCGGGCGAGGTCGAGCCGGACGTCGGGCGTCTCGCGAAGCGCAAGACCGCCGGCAACGTCGTCGAGCTCGGCTCGATCGCGGCGTTCGGCTTCTCCCCGCTCTGGCTGCTCGCGGCCGCCGCCGACGTGACACACGGCGCCCGCGTGTACCTGGACGCGTTCGCGAACGAGCTGAAGCAGGCGGGGGTCGTGGCGCAGGAGGCGGAGTTCGCGAGCGTGGACGACCTGCTCGCCGCGCTCGAGGGGGTGGCGGGGACCTCGGCGAGGCTGATCGACGTCCCGCCGCTCGAGGTCGCGGCGCTCAAGGAGTCGCTCGACGCGATGCGGAAGGACGCCTCCGGGCTGCCCTCGCCCGCCGAGCTCGCCGCCGTGTACGAGGGGCTGAAGGCAACAGCGGGCCGCGAGCGGCGCACGCTCCTCGAGGTCTCCGTGGGAATCGGGCTCGCCTTCTTCAACGCCGCGCGACACGTCGGCCGCCAGCACGTGCTCGACCCGTACGCCGACGATCTCCGGCCGTTGCGCGACGAGGGATTCGGCGCCTACGCGGCGCGCGTGTCACGCCCCTACGCGAAGGCGGTGCAGCGCCACTTCGACCCGGGCCGGGAGACGCTGACCGAGCGCGGCCTCTCCCGTCTCGGCCGTGACTGACGTGACGGCGCGCGCGGGCGGCCCGGCCGCACCCCCGCACACGCTCGTGGACGTCGCCCGCACGTGGGGACTGGTGCTCGGAGCCGAGCTGGCGCGCGGGCCTCACGGGCGCGTCGTGGAGGCGACGACGGAGGACGGGACGCGCGCCGTGCTCAAGGTCGCCACGACCGGCGTGCGATGGGAGGCGACGGCCCTGCTCGCGTGGAGGGGCGTCGGCGCACCCGCGCTGCTCCGTCACGACCCGTCGGCGGGCGCGCTCCTGCTCGAGCGCATCGTCCCCGGCACGCCGCCCGACGGGACGAGCGCGGACGACGTCGCTCCACTCCTGCACAACTTGCACGTCGCCGCTCCCGACGAGGTGCCCCCGCTCGCCGAGGTCGTCCGGCAACGGCTCGCGCGGGCAGCCGAGGAGCGCCGCGCACCGGCGCAGAAGATCGCCTGGGCGCAGGACGCGCTCGACGAGCTCGAGCAGGACGCTCCGCCGCCGGTGCTCCTGCACGGCGACCTCGACGACAGGAACCTGCTCGCCTGCGCGCGGCGCGGGCTGTGCGCGGTGGGCCCGCGGCCCTGCGCCGGCGACCCGGCCTACGACGCCGGCACCTGGGTGCACGGCTCCCGCCGGCCCGGACGGCGCGCACGGCTGGACGCGATCGTGGCGGCGACCGGGCTCCCGCGCGAGCGTGTGAGGGACTGGGCCGCTGTGGTGGGCGTGCACGCCCACCAGGGCCGGCCGGCCCGCAGCGCGGGAGGCGTTTGATTGAATCGGAGCATGGAGCACCCCGACACGTTCGGCGCCCGCTCCACCCTCCAGGCGGCGGGCGGGAGCCACGAGATCTTCCGGCTCGACGCGTTGCAGTCGAGGTACGACGTCGCGCGGCTCCCGTACACGCTGCGGATCCTCCTCGAGAACGTGCTCCGCCGGGAGGACGGCGTCACCGTGACGGCCGCCGACGTCGAGGCGGTGGCGGGCTGGGAGGCAACGGCCGCGCCGTCCCGGGCGATCTCGTTCGGTCCGGCGCGCGTGCTGCATCAGGACTTCACCGGCGTCCCCGTCGTCGTCGACCTCGCCGCCATGCGCGCCGCCATGGCCGAGCTGGACGCCGACCCGAGGCGCGTCAACCCGCTCGTCCCGACGGAGCTCGTGATCGACCACTCGGTACAGGTGGACGACTTCGCCAGCCGGCTCGCGATCGCACACAATGCGGAGCTCGAGTTCGAGCGGAATCGCGAGCGCTACGCGTTCCTGCGCTGGGGCCAGACGGCGTTCGACAACTTCAAGGTCGTGCCGCCGAGCACCGGCATCGTGCACCAGGTCAACCTCGAGTATCTCGCACGCGTCGTGGAGAGCCGCGACGGCCGCGCCTTCCCGGACACGCTCGTCGGCACGGACTCGCACACGACGATGATCAACGGGCTCGGCGTGCTCGGCTGGGGCGTCGGCGGCATCGAGGCCGAGGCCGCGATGCTCGGCGAGGCGATCTCCATGCTCGTCCCGCAGGTCGTCGGCTTCCGGCTCGTGGGCAGCCTGAAGGAGGGCGCGACCGCCACCGATCTCGTGCTCACGGTGACGCAGATCCTGCGCCAGACGGGCGTCGTGGGGAAGTTCGTCGAGTACTTCGGCCGCGGTCTCGACGGCCTGCCGCTCGCCGACCGGGCCACGCTCGGGAACATGTCCCCGGAGTACGGCGCGACGTGCGGCTTCTTCCCGGTCGACGCCGAGACGCTCACGTACCTGCGGCTGACAGGCCGCAGCGAGGAGCGGCTCGCGCTGGTGGAGGCCTACTGCAAGGAGAACGGCCTCTGGCACGACCCCGACGAGGAGCCCACCTACTCGCAGGTCGTGGAGCTGGACCTGGCCTCCGTCGAGCCGTCGCTCGCAGGCCCGCGCCGGCCGCAGGACCGCGTGCCGCTCCGCGAGGCCAAATCCTCGTTCCTGGCGGCGCTCGAGACCTTCGGCGTCGACTACGGGAATGCGCACGACGAGGCCGTCGCAGAGACCTTCCCGGCGAGCGACCCGACGACGGCGCAGCAGCCCGGCGAGGAGGTGTCGGCCGCAGAGAGCCGGGTGCAGGTGGCCGCGATCGCGGTCACGGTGGAGCCGGCAGGCGTGCGCTGCGAGATCGGCGGCGAGACCGTCGAGCTCGACCACGGCGCCGTCGTGATCGCGGCCATCACCTCGTGCACGAACACGTCGAACCCGGCCGTGATGATCGGCGCCGGCCTGCTTGCCAAGCGGGCGGTGGAGAAGGGCCTGCGACGCCGTCCCTGGGTGAAGTCCAGCCTCGCCCCCGGCTCCAAGGTCGTGACCGAGTACTTCGACAAGGCGGGCCTGACGCCGTTCCTCGAGGAGCTCGGCTTCCACACGGTGGGCTACGGCTGCACGACCTGCATCGGCAACTCCGGCCCGCTGCCCGCTGCCGTGTCCGCCGCGATCGCCGAGGGTGGCCTCGTGGCCTGCGCGGTGCTCTCCGGGAACCGCAACTTCGAGGCGCGGATCCACGGCGAGGTGAAGGCGAACTACCTCGCCTCGCCGCCGCTCGTCGTCGCGTACGCGCTCGCCGGCCGGATGGACCTCGACCTCCTCACCGAGCCGCTGGGGCGCGGCACGGACGGCGAGGACGTCTTCCTCGCCGACCTGTGGCCCTCGCCGGCGGAGATCCAGGAGACGATCGCGAGCGCCGTGGGCGAGGAGATGTTCCGCGCCACGTACGCCAACGTGTTCGAGGGCAGCGAGGCCTGGCGGGCGCTGCCGGTGCCCGAGGGCGACCTCTTCCACTGGGACCCGGCCTCGACGTACGTGCGGCGTCCTCCCTACTTCACCGGGATGGCGCGGGAGCCCGGCCGGGTCGAGGACGTCGTGGGTGCCCGCTGCCTCGCCTCGGTGGGGGACTCGGTCACGACCGACCACATCTCCCCGGCGGGCGCGATCCGGCCCGACTCCCCGGCGGGCCAGTACCTCTCGGCACACGGGGTCGAGCGCAAGGACTTCAACTCGCTGGGGTCGCGGCGGGGGAACCACGAGGTGATGGTGCGCGGCACCTTC
>DATBIN010000048.1:0-36618 GCA_036556925.1 Gaiella sp. | reverse complement strand
TGGGCCACCGGGCCCATGCCGCTCCACGCAGCAGGCTAGCCACACCACGAACCCCACGAACCGGCCACCCATCCCCGCTGCCGAGGCCGGAGGGCGATTCACTCGCCCGAGAGGCCCACGGCGCTCGAGTGAGCAACACGTAGAGGAGGGGGCCCGTGGGGGAACCAGGGGTTCCCCCACGCGAGCCGGAGTCGAACCGACCGAGCCGTGGGCTACACGACCGCACGAGTTTTGAAGACCCGCTGGGCCACCGGGCCCATGCCGCTCCACGCAGCAGGCTAGCCACACCACGAACCCCACGAACCGGCCACCCGCCCCGCTGCCGAGGCCGGAGGGCGATTCAGCTCGAAGCCGTACCGGCGGCGGAGCGCCGCCCACGCGTGCGCTTGCGAGGCTCCTTCGCGATCGAGCCCTCGCCGGTCGGCATGGCCTCCGACCGGCGGAGCTCCGCCAGCGCGTCGGTCACGCCCACGACGAGAGCCTCGAGCGCCGCCAGTCGCTGGCTCAGCTCGTCCGTCTTCTGAGTGAGCTCGGCGCGGGCGGCCTCGGCCTCCTCGAGCAGGACCCGGAGCTCGTCGTCTGCGACGGGATCGGTCTGCGGTGCCGGGTCGAGCGTCTCGCCACCACTCGTTGCACGGTCGGCGCGGTCGACGCCCGGGGACGCGGCCTGCATCTCCCCCCACTGCTCGGCGAGCGCGTCGGCCAGGCTCAGGCGATCGAGGCCGAAGCGGCTGACGCAGATCTCGCCGAGCGGGCGCCCCGTCGACGTCTGCTCGTGGAGCGCGAGATCGAGCTGGGCCGGGGTGATCAGCTCGCGGTCGACGAGGATGGCCCCGATGCGGCGGTAGGGGACGTGCTGCGGGGCGGTCTTCACATGCCACGTATCGGCGGGAGGCACGGCGCCCTAAAACGCGAGCGTAGGGGCGGGATCAACCCGCCCCTACGCTCAAGCGTCGGTGCGACTACGACGAGCCCCGGCTAGCGCGGCGAGACGCGGAACGAGACGAGCCTCCGCGTGGAGATGCCCACGAGCAGGTTCTCGCCCGGCTTGCGCGCCCGCAGGAACATCACGAGCAGGCGCTGCCGCGGCGTGACCGGGAACCCGCGCAGCCGCTGGAACTCGATCGACGCCCAGCCGTCGCTGGCGGTCACGGTCTCGTTCGGGATCGCGAATTGCCCGTACGGCACCGCGGTGCCGTAGACCATCGCGCCCTGCACGGGCCCGCCGCACGTGCTCGTCACGTGGGCGCGCACCGTCACCGTCCCGACCGAGCGGCCGATCGCGCTCGGGCTGATCTGGATCTGGTCGATCAGCAGGCGGGCCGGCGGGGCGAAGTCGCCCACGGACGGCCCCTTGCCACACCCGGTCGGCGCCGGCGTTGGCGGCTGCGGCGCGGCCTTCACGACCGCGGTCGGGACCGACGTGGACGTCGCCGCGCCGTCCGCGTTCCGGGCGGTCACCCGGAACCGCAGCGTGTTGCCGTTGTCGACGGGCTTGAGCACGTACGTGAGCTCGGTTGCGCCGCTGATGGCAGAGCAGCTCCCGCCGTCCTGGTCACACCGCCGCCACGAGTACGTGTACGTGATCGGGTCGGTTCCCGACCAGGTGCCACGCTTGCCCGTGAGCGTCTGGCCCTGCTCGGCCGTCCCCGTGACGGTCGGCGGGGCGGTGTTGCTCGGGGCGACCGCGCGGGCGGCCGTGCCGGTCGGCGTCAGGCTGCCGAGCATCGCCGCGAGCGCGGCTCCCGCCGCACCGATCACGAGTGCAAGGACTATCGATCTTCGGCTTCGTCTCGTTGTCATGTGGGGCCTCCTTGAGTTGTGGCCTCACTCCCGGATGCCCGGCACCGCGGGCGCGGAAAACGCGCCTTTACTTCTCCCAAACCCGCGTCTGTGGGACGATCGAGCGCATGGCACACCTCCGACTGGTCGAGCCCGACGACGCGTCCGGCACGCTCCGAGAGGAGTACGACGCAGCCGTCGCCCGCGCCGGCAAGGTCTTCAACATCGTCAAGTCGATGAGCCTGCGGCCCGAGGTGCTGCGGCGGTCGATGGAGCTCTACAAGGCGATCATGTTCGGACCCTCCGGACTCACCCGTCAGGAGCGAGAGCTGCTCGCGACGGTCGTCTCGGCTGCGAACGAGTGCTACTACTGACGCCGCTCCCACGCCGACGACCTCCGTGCCGAGGGCGCCACAGCCGAGCTCGCCAGCCATGCCGAGCACGACTACCGGTCGGCGGATCTCGACCCGCGTCTGCGCGCGCTCTGCGACTACGCACGCAAGGTGACGCTGACCCCGGCCGCCGTCGGCGTCGCAGAGGTCGAAATGCTCCGCAGGCACGGGCTCGACGACGCAACCATCCACGACGCGATCCAGGTGATCGCGTACTTCAACTACATCAACCGCATCGCCGAGGGCGTGGGCACGGATCCGGAGCCCGAGTGGTAGGGCGAGCGCGCGACGGCGCCGCTACGAGGAGCGTGCGGCGCGGCGCAGGACCCGCTTCTCCCCCACCCGCCGGGTGAGCCCGTCCTGATCGAAGCGCTCCAGCAGGAGCTGCGCGTCGCGGCGCCCCGTGCCCACGAGGTCACGGAAGCGAGAGAGCGTGATCTCGCCGGCCGCCCGGCACTCGGAGAGGAGGACGTCCTTGGCCACCTCGTAGCCACCGGCACCGATCGCGTAGCCGTCGCCGAGCCGGACGAGCTTCCCCTCCCGCTCGAGGAATCGCGCGAGCTCGAGGTCCGCCACCTTGGTCGCGGCGGTGCCGGCGGCGACGAGCTTGCGCTCGAGCGCGTCCGCCTCCTCCTGCCGCGCGCCGAGGGAGGCGACCGCGCCCGGCGCGTAGAGCTTCGAGCCGCGACGCTCGAGCCCCAGCCGCGGGACGATGTCGGCCGCCCACGGCTCGGCGGGCACCGGCACGCCGGGATCGAGCGGGTCCGCCTGCGCGATCCGGGCGAGGAGCTCCTGCTCCAGCTCCTGCAGCCAGCGGCGCGAGAAGACCCACGGCCCGGCGCGCTCGGCTCCCGCCGGCTCGCCGTCGAGCACGTGGCGGAGCGCGTCCAGGTGCAGGGGCGCGTCGATCATGGACGCGACGTCGCCGCGCTCGAGCAGCTCCATGCGAGCGAGGTCGCGATGGCGCGGCGGCGCCGGGTCGAGCACGACGCCCCCGCCCACCGTCGTGTCGGCGCGCAGCACGACACGGTCTCCGCGCGCAGCGACGACCGGGCGTGCCAGACGCAGCTGGGCGAAGCGGTCTCCCACGCGAGCGACCCGGGCGGCCGAGCGGGCGGTGCCGTGGTGGACGGTGAGGCGCGCCCCGTCCGGGATCGGCTCGATCTCCTCGAGGACGATGTCGAGGCGGTACGAGACCGGGTAGGAGCCCGGCGCGAGGAGGACGTCGCCACGGCCGATATCGCCGCGCTCGACGCCGGGCACGTTGAGAGCGACGCGCTGCCCGGAGCCCGCCCGGTCGACCGGCCGCTCGTGCACCTGCACCGAGCGGACCCGAACGGTGAGGCCGCGCGGCTCGGCCCGGAGCTCGTCTCCCTCGCCGACCGACCCCGACCAGAGCGTCCCCGTCACCACGGTGCCGACACCCTTCAGCGTGAACGAGCGATCGACGTGGAGCCGGGTCGGCCGCGTCTCGCCCGGGCGCCCGACGCGCTGCGCGCAAGCGGCGATCGCCGACCGCAGCTCCTCGAGGCCCTCGCCGGTCTTCGCCGAGACCGTCACCACCTCCGCCTGCGGCACGAGCTCCCGCGCTTCGAGCACCGCCAGCTCGAGCGTCTCGGCGTCGACGGCGTCCGACTTCGTGACCGCCACGACGCCGTGCTCGACGCCGAGCAGGCGCAGGACGGCCAGATGCTCGTGCGTCTGGGGCCGTGCCCCCTCGCCCGCGTCGACGACGAGCAGGAAGAGGTCGATCCCCGTCGCCCCCGCCACCATCGTCCGCACGAACCGCTCGTGCCCGGGGACGTCGACGAGCGACAGGCGCCGCCCGTCGGGAAGATCGAGCGGCGCGTAGCCGAGGTCGATGGAGATGCCCCGGCGCTGCTCCTCGACGAGCCGGTCCGTGTCCTTGCCCGTCAGAGCGCGCACGAGCGTCGTCTTGCCGTGATCGATGTGCCCCGCCGTGCCGACGGTCAGCGACATCGCGCCTGCTGCGCCCTGGCCGGGTGACACGGTGTTACTCGGCTCGGGCCGCGTGGATCGCGGCGGCGACCTCGTCCACCTCCGCCTCGGTCAGCGCGCGCACGTCGAGCAGCGTGCGGCCGTCCCGGACGAGGGCGACCACCGGGGGCTCCGAGCCACGCAGCGCGGCCGCGAGCTCCTCCTCGACGGCGCACGCGAAGCTCGGGAGCTGGGCCAGGGGCAGGGCGCCGCCGCCGACTCTGGCGACGGTCTCCTCGACCTCGCCGCCGACCAGGGAGGCGAGCCGCTCGGCACGCGCACGGACGGTGTCCGGCGCCTCGTCGAGCGTGCGCAGCACCGGCACCTCGCGGCGTGCGAGCGCCGGGTCGAGATAGAGCGCGAGCGTTCCCTCGAGCGCGGCCAGCGTCAGCTTGTCGGCCCGCAGGGCGCGCTGCAGCGGGTGCCTGCGGAGGCGCTCGACGAGCTCGGCACGGCCGACGACGAGCCCGGCCTGGGGCCCGCCCAGGAGCTTGTCGCCGGAGAAGCAGACGAGGTCGGCCCCGCCCGCGAGGCTCTCGGCCACCGTCGGCTCGTCCCCCACGTCGACGAGCGCCCCGGAGCCGAGGTCGTCCACGAGGTGCAGGCCGTGACGCCGGGCGACCTCCGAGAGCTCCGTCAGCCGCGGCTGCTCGGCGAAGCCGACGACGCGGAAGTTCGACTGGTGCACGCGCAGCACCGCGGCGGTCTCGGCGGAGACCGCTCGCTCGTAGTCCTCTGCGCGGGTGCGGTTCGTGGTGCCGACCTCCCGCAGCCGGGCCCCGGAGCGGGCCAGGACCTCGGGGATGCGGAAGCCGTCGCCGATCTCGATCAGCTCGCCGCGCGAGACGAGCACCTCGCGGCCCTCCGCGAGCGCGGCGAGCGCGAGGAGCACGGCTGCAGCGTTGTTGTTGACGGCCAGTGCCGCCTCCGCACCCGTCAGGCGCCGCAGGATCCCTGCCAGGTGATCCTGGCGCGAGCCACGGCCGCCGGCGTCGAGGTCGTACTCGAGGTTGGAGTACCCGGCGCCGACCTCCAGCGCCCGCGCGAGCGCAGGCGCGGGGAGCGGCGCCCGCCCGAGGTTGGTGTGCACGAGCACGCCGGTCGCGTTCACGACGCGGCGCAGGCTCGGCCGGCGCGCTGCCGCCGCCGCCTCCAGAGCGTGGGCGACCGGGTCGCCAGGGTCACGCCCCGCCCTGATCTGCTCTCGCGCCCGCTCCAGACCCGCCCGCGCCGAGGCGAGCGCGAGCTCGCGGGGCAGCGCCGCGAGCCGCTCGTCGGAGAGGAGACGGTCGACGGACGGCAGGTCCCGGAGGTCGGGCATTTGCCGTGAGTGTAGGCGCGGGATGACCCCGCGGAGCCGATCCGACCTCGGGGCCGACCGACGGCTCGGACGCCGGCCGGCTACGAGAGGCTTGATGTGAAATCCGTGGCGCCCGGCCGCGCAGCGGACGGCTTCAGGGGTTTGCGCGTCCGGGATCCGCGCGAGCGGATTCCGGGCTGCGCCGGCCACGAGGCGCTTGCCGTGAAACCCGTGGCGCCCGGCCGCGCAGCGGACGGCTTCAGGGGTTTGCGCGTCCGGAATCCGCGCGAGCGGATTCCGGACTGCGCCGACTGGAGTCGAGCGCCGGCACCAGCTCGCGCAGCAGCGCCGTGAGTGCGCCCGCGGTGCGGGCGCCGATCTCGAGGACCTGCTCGTGATCGATCGGCTCCGGCAGCACGCCGGCGGCCATGTTCGTGACGCACGAGAGGCAGAGGCAGCGCATGCCCATGTGGCGCGCGGCAAGCACCTCCGGCACGGTGGACATGCCGACGAGGTCGGCGCCGAGGGCGCGCAGCATGCGAATCTCCGCAGGGGTCTCGAAGGCGGGGCCGAGCCAGGCGGCGTAGACGCCCTCCCGCAGCGTGAGCCCCAGTCGTGAAGCGCATTCCCGCGCCGCGGCGCGGAGCGCCGGGTCGTAGGCGTCGCTCATGTCGGGAAACCTCGGCCCGAGCGCGTCGTCGTTCGAGCCGACGAGCGGGGACGTGCCCTGCAGGTTGAGGTGGTCCGCGACGAGCACGAGCTCGCCCGGCTCGAGCGAGGTGTCGACCGCGCCGCAGGCGTTCGTCAGCACGAGCGTCCGCACTCCCAGCGCGCCGAGCACCCGGACGCCGAAGACGACGCGCGCAGCGGGGTGGCCCTCGTACAGGTGCGCACGGCCCTTCATCGCCGCCACGGGCACGCCGGCGAACGCGCCGAGCACGAGAGTGCCGGCATGGCCGAGTGCCGTCGAGACCGGCCAGCCCGGGATCTCGCCGTACGGGATCTCCACGGGCGACTCGATCGCGTCCGCGAAGCCTCCGAGCCCGCTCCCGAGCACCACCCCGACGGTGGGCACGACGGCACTTCGCTCGCGGATCGCCGCGACGGCCTCCCCCAGCCCTTCCGTCACGGCCGGTGTCTCACGCCGAGCCCTCGGCGAGCCGCGTGTCGTAGGCGGAGACGACCATCGTCACCGCCTCCTCCGGCTTGTCCGTGACCATGAGCAGCTCGAGGTCCCCGGCCGAGACGAGCTCGCCTGCGAGCGCCTCGGAGCGCAGCCAGTCGAGCACCTCGCCCCAGTAGTCGGAGTCGTAGAGCACGACGGGGAAGGAGCCGATCTTGCCGGTCTGGATCAGCGTCAGCGCCTCCCACAGCTCGTCCTGGGTGCCGAAGCCGCCGGGCAGGATCACGAAGCCCTCCGCGGCCTTCACGAACATCGTCTTGCGGGCGTAGAAGTGCTTGAAGGTCATCGCGATGTCGCAGTACGGATTGGGCGCCTGCTCGTGCGGGAGGAGGATGTTGAAGCCCACCGAGAGGCCGCCGGCCTCCTTGCAGCCGCGGTTCGCCGCCTCCATCACGCCCGGGCCGCCGCCGGTGACGACGGCGAAGCCGTGCCGCCCGAGCTCCGCGCCGATCGCGCGCGCTGCCTCGTACCAGGGCGATCCCTCGCGCACCCGTGCGGAGCCGAAGACGGACACGGCGGGACGGTCGATGCGGTCGACGGCCTGAAAGCCGGCCAGGAACTCGGCTGCGATCAGGGAGACGTCGCTCGCAAGTGGCTCGAAGCGCCGGCGGAGGAGCCGCCTGTCGAGATCCTGGTTCGCCGTCACGACTCGAGCGCGACGAAGGTCGCAGGCGCAAGGCGCCGAGGCTCGACCCTCACAGCCGGTCCTGCGGGACGTGCGCGATCAGCATCCCGGCGACGAGCGCGACCGCGGTCGTCACCGCCAGCACCGCCACCACCATGCTCAGGCGCCGCGCCTCGGCCGGTGTCGCCGCTCCACCGCCGCGCCGCAGCACGCGCCACGAGCTCAGCACCTGCGCGCCGTCCAGGATCCAGACCGGGAGCAAGTTGAGGAGGTTGAGGAGAAAAGCCGTGTAGGCAAGGGCGAGCAGCAGGCGCGAGTCGCCGAGCTCACCCGCCGCGTAGACCCCGAACGCGGCAGCGCCTCCTGCGATCGGGCCCGCGATCGAGACGCGTGCGTTCCGCCACGGGTCGAACCGGGCGTTGCGGAGCGCGACGTAGGCGCCCAGGAAGGGGATGAAGACCGGCAGCTGCGGATCGAGCCCGAGCCGCTTCGCCTCGACGTAGTGGCCGAGCTCGTGCGCGAGGATGAGAAGGACGAAGCCGACCGCGAAGGGCAGTCCCCAGATCAGCGCGTAGCCGCCGACGGCGAGGAAGATCCCGAAGAACTTCAGCGCGAACGCCCCGAACTTGACGACCACGCCGATCAGGACGGCGATCGGCGCGATCAGGCGGCCGAGCCAGGTGCGGCGCCGGGCCATCCGCTCCTCGGCGGTCTCCGCCTCCGGAAGGTCGGGCGGCTCGGGCGCGATGAGCGGCTCTAGCTCCCTTGACCGATCCATTCCTCGCCTCCCACGTAGACCTCCTTCTTCCAGAGCGGCACCGTGACCTTGAGCGTGTCGATCGCGTCCCGGCACGCCGCGAGCGCTTCGCCGCGATGCGCGGCGGAGACGGCGATCACCACGCTCGTCTCGCCGACGTCGACGACACCCACACGATGGTGGATGGCGACGTCGAGGAGGTCGTAGCGGCGCTTGAGCTCGTCGGCGATCCGCTCCATCTCGGCCTCGGCCATCCCCTCGTAGGCCTCGTACTCGAGGCGGACGACGTCCCGCCCGCGCGACGTCGCGCGCGTGGTGCCGAGGAACGTCGCGATCGCTCCGGCGTCGTCGCGGGCCACCTCCCGTACCGCGTCGTCGAGCACGAGAGGCTCGTCCGACAGCCGATACGCCCCTCCCGAGACCGGCGGGATGAGCGCCACCTCGTCCCCGTCGACGAGCGCCTCTCCCCGGTCGGCGTAGGTGCGGTTGCGCGCGAAGAGCAGACCGGCCGGCTCGTCCCCGAGGTCGAGCGCGCCCCAGACGTCGCCGACGCGTGCCCCATCCGGCAGCTCCACGACCCGGTCGCGCACGCCGGCGCGCTCGCGCAGCCCGGCGAACAGTCTCACCGACACCACCACGCGCCCAGGGTATCCGGGAGTTGATTCCCCGGGGGCGTGTCATGTTACATCTGGGCTATGGCGACCACGCTGCCGCGGTCGAACCTGAACGAGCAGGTCTACGAGACCCTGCGGGAGCGGATTCTGGCCCGGACGGCGGGACCCGGCGCGAAGCTCAGCCTGCACGAGCTCGCGAGCGAGCTCGGCGTCTCCCGCAGCCCCGTCCACCATGCGCTCACGCGACTGGTCTCCGAGGGCCTCCTCACGGTCAAGGCGCGCCGCGGGTACTACGTGACGCCGGTCACGGCGCGAGCGCTCGAGGACGGCTACGACGTGCGCGTGGCGCTCGAGCTGCACGCCGCCGAGCGCACGGTGGGAAAGCTCTCGCGCGAGCAGCTCGGCCGCTTTCGCTCCCTGCTCGAGGCGACGGCCGAGGCGATCTCCCACGAGCAGTGGGACGCCGCCAACGCGGCCTTCCACGAGTACCAGATCGACCTCGCGGACAACGCGCTCCTCTCCCGCTTCTACCGCGACCTCTCGGTGAACCTGATGATGCAGGTGATCCGTGGCGGCAGGCTGGAGGGCGGCGAGTACCTGGTCACCGAGCACACGGCGATCGTCGACGCATTCCAGGCCGGCGACCTCGACGCCGCCCGCGCCGCGATCCGCGTGCACGTCGCCTCGGGCCTGCGTATCGCGCTCGAGGCGCTCGAGCGCGCCGGCGGCAACCTCTGAGACTCGCGCGGACGGTCGTCGAGCTCCCCGCGCGCAGCGGCGTCGTGCCGGGCTGGGCGTAGGATCCGGCCGTGGCCGACCACCACGTCCTGGAGTCCGGCATCGAGGTGAAGGCGGTCTACGACGGGGACGACGCCCCGGGCACGCTGGAGCCGCCGGGCACGTTCCCGTTCACGCGCGGGCCGTACCCGGACATGTACCGCGGTCGCCCCTGGACGATCAGGCAGTACGCCGGCTTCGGGTCGGCGGAGGAGACCAACGAACGTTTCCGCTACCTCCTCGACCGCGGCCAGATGGGCCTCTCCGTCGCCTTCGACCTGCCCACGCAGCTCGGCTACGACTCCGACGACCCGCACGCCGACGGCGAGGTCGGCCGCACCGGCGTCGCAATCGACTCGATCGCGGACATGGAGATCCTCCTCGACGGCATCCCGCTGGACGAGGTCTCGACGTCGATGACGATCAACGCCCCGGCGTCGCTCCTGCTCCTCCTCTACGAGCTCGTCGCCGAGGAGCGCGGCATCGCGGGCGGCCGGCTGCGCGGGACCGTGCAGAACGACGTCCTCAAGGAATACGTGGCGCGCGGCAACTACATCTTTCCCCCGCGCCCCTCCATGCGCCTCACGACGGATCTCTTCGCCTACTGCGCCGAGCGCATCCCGAGCTGGAACACGATCTCGATCTCCGGGTACCACATCCGCGAGGCGGGCTCGACCGCCGTGCAGGAGGTGGCCTTCACGCTCGCCAACGGGATCGCCTACTGCGAGGCGGCGATCGCCGCGGGGCTGTCGCCCGACACCTTCGGCGAGCGCCTCTCCTTCTTCTTCAACGCGCACAACCACTTCTTCCAGGAGGTCGCCAAGTTCCGCGCCGCGCGCCGGTTGTGGGCGCGCATCATGCGTGACCGCTTCGGCGCCGTGAACCCGCGGGCGCAGGCGCTCCGCTTCCACGCCCAGACCGGCGGCTCGACGCTGACGGCGCAGCAGCCGGAGGTGAACATCGTGCGCGTCACCGTGCAGGCGCTGGCGGCCGTCTGCGGCGGTGCGCAGTCGCTGCACACGAACGGCTTCGACGAGGCACTGGCCCTGCCCACCGAGCGGGCCGCGACGATCGCGCTCCGCACGCAGCAGGTGCTGATGCACGAGGCCGGCACGACAGACGCGGCCGACCCGCTCGGCGGCGCGTACTTCCTCGAGGCGCTGACGGAGGAGGTCGAGCACCGCGCCGAGGAGCTGATCGCCCGGATCGACGACCTCGGCGGCGCGGTGGCGGCGATCGAGAGCGGCTTCGTCCAGGGCGAGATCGAGCAGGCCGCCTTCCGCTGGCAGCAGGAGGTGGAGCGGGACGAGCGGGTGATCGTCGGCGTCAACCGCTTCCGCGCGGAGGGCGACCAGGAGGGGATCGAGCTGCACCGGCTCGATCCGGCCGCCGAGCGCAAGCAGCGTGAGCGGACGGCGCGGGTCCGCGCCGAGCGCGACGCCGCCGCCGTTTCGGCAGCGCTGGCAGAGATCCGGCGTGTCGCCGAGACGGACGCCAACCTCCTGCCTTCGATGCGGGAGGCATTGCGCGCCCGCTGCACGGTGGGCGAGATCTGCGGCGCGCTCCGTGACATCTGGGGCACCTTCGACGCGCAACGGGCCTGATCTTCCGGCGCGCCCGGGCGCCCCGGCTTCCACGACGCCGGAGGCACTCCCCGAGCCTGCTCGTCGCGACGAGCCGCGTACGATCTCCTCGATGCCGAACCGCACCTCACGGTCGCGCCGCCGGGCGGCCGCCGTCGCGATCGTCGGCGTGTGCGGCGCGGTCCTCGTCGGGGCCGTCCTCTCGCGCGGCGGCACGGCGCAGGCGGGGGCGTCCGCCGCGCCCAGCTTCACGCGCGACGTCGCCCCCATCCTGCGCGAGAAGTGCGCGGGCTGCCATCAGCTGGGAGGGATCGCGCCATTCGCCTTCCGCACCGCGCACGACGCCTCCAGCCGCGCCACGCTGATCGCGGACGCGGTCCGCTCGCGCCGCATGCCGCCGTGGCCGCCGGGGCCCGCGTCGGCGCGCTTCGCCGGGCAGGAGAACCGCACGCTGACTGCCGGGGAGCGGAACACGATCCTGCGCTGGGCGCTCACGGGCGCTCGCGTCGACGGCACGAGCGTCGGGCGACCTCGGCCTGCCGGCACGCAGGCCCGCGCCGGCGAGACGACACTCCGCCTGGGCCTTGCCTCCGCGTACACGCCGCGCGCGGCCGGGGGAGCCACCGACGACTACCGGTGCTTCCTGCTCGACCCGAAGCTCGCGCAGGACGCATTCGTCACCTCGGCCCGCGTCGAGCCCGGGCAGGCGGCGCTCGTCCACCACGTGATCCTCTTCCGCGTGCCGGCGACGGCCGTGGCCGAGGCGCAGGCGCTCGACCGTGCCGCCGCCGGACCGGGTTGGAGCTGTTTCGGCGGTACCGGCGTCAGCCTCGGCGGGGGCGGCGCGGCCGGAGCGGCGCGGGCGCTGGACAACGCGCCGTGGATCACCGCCTGGGCGCCCGGCTGGGGCGGCGGGCGCCTGCCCACGGGCGTCGGAGTGCCGCTCTCGGCGGGAACCCAGGTCGTCATGCAGGTGCACTACAACCTGCTCAACGGACGCCGGGCCGACCGCTCGCGGGCCGTGCTGACGACGGTCCCCGCCTCCGCCGCCCTTCGGCCCCTCGAGACGATGCTCCTCCCGGCCCCGGTCGAGCTTCCCTGCGCGAAGGGGGAGTCCGCGGCACTCTGCGACCGCACGGCTGCGCTCTTCGATCTCGTGCGGAAGTACGGCCAGGACGCGGGGCTGATTCCCGCCGGGCTGCTGCTCTACTGCGGCAAGAACGCCGCCACGCCCGCGGCCGGCCCCGTGACCACCTGCCTCAACCGCTTCGACGGGCCCGCCACGATCTACACCGTCGCCGGCCACATGCACCTGCTCGGACGCTCGATCCGCGTCGAGCTCAACCCCGGCACACCCGACGCGCGAGTGCTGCTCGACATCCCGCGCTGGGACTTCCACTGGCAGGCCTCCTACACGCTCGCGCAACCCGTGCACGTCGAGGCGGGAGACGCGCTCCGCGTCACGTGCCGGCACGACGCGTCGCTGCGCAAGGAGTCGCCGCAGGCTGCCGCGCGCGCGCCGCGATACATCCTCTGGGGCGAGGGGACGACGGACGAGATGTGCCTCGGCATCGTCCAGGTGGCGAGGGGCCGGTGACGCAGGTCGGCACCCGCCGCTTCGGCCGCACCGGGTGGGAGGTGTCCGAGCTGGGCGTCGGCATGTGGGGCGTCGCAGGCTGGTCGGGAACCGACGAGCACGAGGCCCGGGCGGCGCTCGCGCTCGCCGTCGACCTGGGCTGCACGTTCTTCGACACCGCGTGGGCCTACGGCGACGGCGCCAGCGAGCGGCTGCTCGGCGAGCTCCTCCAGGCGAACCCGCACCGCAGGCTGTTCGCGGCGACGAAGGTGCCGCCGAAGAATCGGCAGTGGCCGACGCGCCGCGGCGACCCGATCGCCGACGCCTTCCCTCCCGAGCACATCGCCGAGTACGCCGAGCGCAGCAGGGAGAACCTCGGCGTCGAGACCATCGATCTCCTCCAGTTCCACGTGTGGGAGGACGACTGGGCCGACGACCCGGGCTGGCAGGCCGCGGTGACGTCTCTGCGCGAGCGGCACGTGATCTCCGCCGTCGGCGTCAGCATCAACCGCTGGGAGCCGTGGAACGCGCTCCGCACCCTCGAGACGGGTCTCGTCGACGCCGTGCAGGTGATCTACAACGTGTTCGACCAGGCGCCCGAGGACGAGCTCTTCCCGCGCTGCCGCGAGCTCGACATCGGCGTGATCGCGCGCGTGCCGTTCGACGAGGGCTCGCTGACGGGGACGCTGACCGTGGACACGCGCTGGCCCGACGGCGACTGGCGGAACACGTACTTCGTGCCCGAGAACCTCGGTCCGACCGTCGAGCGGGTCGAGCGCCTGCAGCCGCTCGTGCCAACGGGTGCCACGATGGCGGAGACGGCGATCCGCTTCATCCTCTCCAACCCCGACGTCGACACCGTCATCCCCGGCATGCGGCGGCGCGCTCACGTGCAGGCGAACGCAGACGCCGCCGCGGCGGGTGCGCTCCCATCGGCGCTGGTCGACGCCCTGCGCGCGCACCGGTGGGACCGCGTTCCCACCGAGTGGTCGCAGTAGCGGAGCGCGACCCCTTCCGTGCGGATCCTCCTCGTCTCCCAGATGTATCCGGGCCCGTCCGCGCCGGCGCTCGGCACGTTCGTGCAGGAGCTCGAGCGGCAGCTCCAGGCGCGCGGCCACGAGCTCGAGCGGGCCGTCGTCGACCGGCGCGGCGGTCGCAGCCGTCATCTCGCCCTCGCGCGCGACGTGGCGGCCAGGGCCAGGCGCTTCCGCCCCGACGTCGTCTACGCGCACTTCCTCGTGCCCGCGGGCCTGCTCGCGACGCTCGGCGCACGCGCCCCCGTCGTCCTCACCGCTCACGGCCAGGACGTCGAGAACGCCCGTACGCGCTCGCTCGTGCGACGCGCGACGCGCCTGGCGGTACGACGGGCGGCCGCGGTCGTCGCGGTCTCGGGCTGGCTCCGCGACCGCCTCCTCGACACCGTGCCCGAGGCGGCCGGCAAGGTCCACGTCGTCGACTGCGGCGTGCCGACGGACCGCTTCACCCACCGCGACCAGGGGCCGGCCCGGGACGAGGTCGGGTGGCAGCCGGAGGGGACGGCCTACCTGTGCGTCGGCTCGCTCACGGAGCGCAAGAACGTGCTCCGGCTCGCGCGCGCGTTCGAGCAGCAACGCGGCGGCTCGCTCGCCTTCGTGGGCGACGGCCCGTTGCGCCCGGCGCTCGAGGGGCGCGCCGGCATCATGCTCGCCGGAGACGTGCCGCACGACCGCGTCCCGACGTGGATGGCCGCCTGCGACGTGCTCTGCCAGCCGAGCCTGGTGGAGCCGTTCGGCCTCTCCACGCTCGAGGCCCTCTCCTGCGAGCGCCCGGTCGTTGCGACCCGTGTCGGCGGCCCGCCCGAGTTCGTCCCCGAGGAGGCCGGTGTGCTCGTCGATCCGGAGGACGACGACGCGCTCGCGGCGGCGCTCAGTGCAGCGGCAGCGCTACCGCGCCCGAACGAGGCCGCGCGCCGGGCCGCGCTCGAGCACGACGTCAGGACGCAGGCGGCCCGGGTCGAGGAGCTGCTCGACCGAGCCGCTCGAGATCGGCAAGCCTGATCTCGACGAGCGGTCGCACGCTCTCCTCGAGGCCCGCCTCACGCGCGACCGCCAGCGCCTGCTCGTAGCTCTCCCGCGCCTTCTCCGGCGAGACGCCCTGCTTGAGGCGGTTGTCGCCGGTGACGAGGAGCCGCTGGATCTTCGCCCTCGCCTCCGCCTCCGCCACGCCCGGCAGCGTAGACGACGGCCCGCCCGGGACGGGGAATGGGGGCGCGAGGGGCGTTGCTACGATGGCCGCCGCATGATCCCGTTCTTCGCCGTGCTCCAGGTGCTCCTCTCGGCGGGTCTGATCGCCCTGGTGCTCATGCACTCCGGCCGCGAGGCGGGCTTCGGCGGCATCGGCTTCACCCCCGCCTCCCAGGGCGGCACGCACATCGTGGAGCGCAACCTCACGCGGCTGACGGTGCTCGTCGCCGTGCTCTTCGCGGTCAACACGGTGGTGCTCTACCGGCTGCTCGCGTGAGCTGACGGAGAGCGCCTCTCGCTACAATCGCTCGGCCCACGCGCTGGTGGCGGAATTGGTAGACGCGCTAGGTTGAGGGCCTAGTGGCCACTTAGGCCGTGGAGGTTCAAGTCCTCTCCAGCGCATGGACGTCGAGGGGCCCGGTGACGGGCCCTTCGACGTCCGTGCGACCAACGTAGGGGCGAGATACATCTCGCCCCGTCCTGCGCGCCCACCGCCCCCTCCAGCGCATTTGACGCCGTCCGGCAGGACCTCTACCCTGGATGACGAACACACGTTCGACCGCATCCACCCGACCAGGAGGCACGACGTGCTCACCGCCCGACAGCAGGAGATCTGGCAGTTCCTCGTCGAGTACGTGGACGGCCACGGCTACCCGCCGACGGTACGCGAGATCGGCGAGCACGTCGGCCTGGCCTCACCCTCGACCGTGCACGCCCACCTGGCCAACCTCGAGCGCGCAGGGCTGATCAGGCGCGATCCGACGAAGCCGCGCGCCGTCGAGCTCGTCGGCCATCGGCGGGTCGAGGCGGCGCCGGCCGCCACAGCCGAGCCCGAGATCGCGCGCCTGCCTCTCCTCGGCCGCGTGGCCGCCGGGGGCCCCGTGCTCGCGGAGGAGTACGTCGAGGACGTGGTCGCCGTCCCCGAGCCGCTCGGCCAGGGCGCCGACTTCCTGCTCACGGTCAAGGGCGACTCGATGGTGGACGCAGGGATCCTCGAGGGCGACACCCTCGTCGTCCAGCGGGTGGACACCGCCCGCAACGGCGACGTGGTGGTGGCGCTCGCCGGCGACGACGAGTCCGCGGACGAGGCAACGGTGAAGACCTTCTACCGCGAGTCCGACGGCCGCATCCGGCTGCAGCCGGAGAACGCCACCATGGAGCCGATCTACGCCGACCACGTTCAGGTGCTGGGGAAGGTGCTCGGCGTCTTCCGGAGCCTGCGTTGACCGAGGCGTCCATCACGCCGCTCGCCCGCACGCTCGACCAGGAGCTCCTGGCCCTCGTCCGAGGTGCCAGCCTCGAGTGCGTCGTGTGCGGCGAGTTCGTGATGCGCTTCGCCCAGGCCGTCGCGTGCCCCGAGTGCCACTCCATCCTCGCCGAGGGCAGCGAGATCCCCGAGCTCAAGCTGCCGGTGGCAGCCGAGCGGGCCTCGTAGGTCGCGGTCGAGGCGTCGTCCCGTCTGGCCTCCGTCGGCGCGATTTCGGCCCGCTCGCCAACGGTGAACGGACGCGCTACCGTGGATCGTGCAGGCCGGGTGGCCGCGGGCGCTCGTCGAGCGTCCGAGGAAAGTCCGGACACCGCAGGGCAGGATGCTGGGGAAACCCCAGGCGGCGAAAGCCGACGGACAGTGGAACAGAGAGGAGACCGCCGGCGGGAGACCGTCGGTAAGGGTGAAACGGTGGGGTAAGAGCCCACCAGCGACCGTGGCGACACGGCGGCTTGCCAAACCCCGTCCGGTGCAAGGCGAAGCAGGTCCCAGTGACGCGGCCCGCCGAGGGACCGGGTACGCCGCAAAGAGAGATGGCCATCCTCGACAGAATCCGGCTTACAGGCCTGCTACGGAAAAAGCCCTGGAAACGGGGCTTTTTCTATGCCGTCTCGCTGGTGATCACGTCCGGCGATCGCGGCTGCGATCACGCCGGCGCCCCTGCGACCGGTTGCTGCAACGGATCTCATCTGTGGCCGGTCGGTCATGGCGGGAGGAACGCCGCCAGGAAGGGGACGGTGCCCGAAGCGCCAAGAGCGCTCGTGTCCTGACGTAGCCGCACGGCGCCGGGCCTACACTTACGCGGGGGCAATCGATCAGGATCGGACGGGTGGAGATCAGCCGCGAAGCGGCAGCGGGCGAGGCGGGCGCTCGACATGTCACGGCGCGCGTGATCGGGCGTGAGCGAGAGATCGCCGAGGCGAACGGCTTCCTCGCCGAGGCCGCGCGCCGGTCCTGCGGACTTCTGTTTGCCGGCGAGCCCGGAATCGGGAAGACGACCGTCTGGTCGGCCGTCATCGACGAAGCGCTGCGCCGAGACTTCGGCGTGCTCACCGCGCGGCCGTCGGAGGCGGAGGCCGACCTCGCGTTCGCGGTTCTCACCGACCTCTTCTCCGTGGTCCAGGACGCGACGCTGGAAGAGTTGCCCGAGGTCCAGCAGAGAGCCCTGCGGGAGGTACTCCGTCGTGCCGAGACCGGCTCGGCCGTGGACCCGTTGGCGGTTGCGCTTGCCACCCTGGGCGCCCTTCGCCTCCTGGCCGTGTCCTCTCCGCTGCTCGTCGCCGTCGACGATCTCCAGTGGGTCGATGCACCCAGTCTCCGCGCGCTCACGTTCGCATTTCGCCGGCTCGAAGGCGCTCCCGTGGGGCTCATCGCGACGGTCCGTGGCGGATTCGGCCTCGAGCTGACGCGTCTCGCCGAACGCGACGGGAGCGCGCTGGAGCGGATCCAGATCGGTGGCCTTCCGAAGAAGCACCTCGCCCAGCTCATCTTCGAGCGAACGGGTCATACGCTGACCCCTTCGCAGCTCGGAAGGATCGCGCAGCTCTCCGCCGGAAGCCCCTACTACGCGCTCGAGCTCGCCGCTGCCGGACGTGCCGAGACACGGGTGCCCGAGACGCTCGCTGTGGCGCTCCGGGCTCGGCTCGAGCGCGTGTCCGACACCGCCCGTGCTGCGGGGCTCGCCGCTGCCACTCTCGGTCGCTTCGACGCACCCCTCACCGGAGTGAGCCACGGTCCCGAGATGGACGAGCTTCGTGCCGCCGGCATCGTCGAGGAGCGCGCGGGCAGCGTCTCGTTCTCGCACCCACTACTCGCGTCGACGCTCCTGGAGATGGTGACGCCTGAGGAGAGGCGCCTCGTTCACCTGTCGCTCGCTGCCGTGGTCGAGGATCCGGACGAGCGCGCCGTTCATCTCGGACGCGGAACGCAGGAGGCGAACGAAGCGGTCGCCATGGAGCTCGAGCGCGCGTCCGATCGTCTGGACGCGCGCGGCGCACCGGAGACGGCTGCGACCTTGGCCGAGCGTGCGGCGGTACTCACCCCGCAGGGCGACGGCTCGGGGAGGACGCGGCGCCTGATCAAGGCTGCCGATCTGTACCAGGCGGCCGGCGAGGGCCGAGAGCATGTCTACCCGTTGCTCGAGCAGCTCGCGGAGGCGCTTCCCGCCGGGCCGGAGCGCGCGCGCGCGTACGTCAGGCTCGGCTGGCTCGGAGCGCAGATCGACACGATCACGGGCTCGGAGGCGATCGCCTACCAGGAACGTGCGCTCGGGGAAGCCGCCGGCGCGCCAGACGTCGTCGCCGCAGCTCACGCCGTGCTCGCGCGGATGCGAGGCCTGGGTGGCGACTACCGCGCTGGACTGCAGCACGCGACGCTGGCCGTCCAGTCCGGCGCGATGCAAGCGTCGAACGGCATGTTCCCATCCCCGAGCGGTGAGCTCGGCATCGCGCGCTTCTACGCAGGGCTCGGCCTCGACGAGCAGCTGTTCGAGGACGGAATCGAGCGGGATGCCAGGGTGGGGCGCGTCGCCGAGCCGTACCAGAGCCCGAAGCTCCAGCTCGCGAAGGCGCTGCTCTACACGGGGCAGCTCACTCGCGCTCGCACGGTCCTGCTGGAGCTGCTGGAGCTCTCGGTCGAGCTCGAGCGCGTCCGTTCCATCGCCGGCTGCATCCTCCAGCTGACGGAGGTCGAGGTGCGCGCCGGAAACCTCGCGCAAGCCGAAGCGTATGCGGCTGAGTTCGTCAACCTCGATCGCCAGCTCCGCGGTGAGCTCGGAGACGAGTGGTATCCGAGCGGCGTCGTCGCGATGCACCTCGGGCGCGTCGACGACGCTCGCCGCATCCTCGGCGCCGGCATCGAGTACTCCCGCGCGATCGATTCGACGATCTGGCTCGCACACCATCTCTGGGCGCTCGGCCATCTCGAGCTTGCCGCCGGCAATCTGGCCGCTGCCAGAGAGGTGCTCGACCAGCTGCCCCGGATGCTCCGTCAGACGGGTCTCGGTGAATGGTCGGCGCATCCATTTCACCCGGACCTGATCGAGACTCTCGTCGGACTGGGCGAGATCGATCGTGCCGTCGAGCTGACGGCGGAGCTCGAGGAGTACGGCAGGCGCCTCGACCGCCCGTGGGGCCTCGCGACTGCGGCGCGATCGGCCGCGCTGATCGCGTCCGCTCGAAGCGAGACCGAAGCTGCTCTCGAGCTCGCTGAGCGTGCGCTCTCCGAGCATCAGCGGCTCGACTGGCCCCTGGAGCAGGCGCGCACGCTGCTCGTCACCGGCGGGATCCTCCGGCGCCTCGGCAGACGGCGGGACGCTGCTGCGACGCTCGTTCGAGCACGCTCGACGTTCTCTGCCCTCCGCAACCCGCTGTGGCTGACCAGGGTGGAATGGGAGATGCGGCGACTCGGCGGTCGCCGGGGTAGCGGCGACGAGCTGACGCCGACCGAAGAGCAGGTCGCCGAGCTCGCCGGCCAGGGGCTGCGAAACGCCGAGATCGCCGCGCAGCTCTTCGTCACGTCGAAGACGGTCGAGGCGACGCTTTCGCGCGTCTACCGGAAGCTCGGAGTGCGCTCGCGAACCGAGCTTGCCGGGCGCCTCGCCGCAGCACGCTCCGACCAGCCGTAGCTCGCAAACTGTAGGGGTTCCCCCGCTGCGAGCTTCGCGTCCTGGTCCTACCGTCGAACGCGACCGTTTGTCAGCGATGCAAAGGAGGGAGCATGAACGGTCGTGGAGTGATCATGGCCGCAGGGGCGCTCACCGCCGCGGCGACGCTCGTCGCCGGTGCGGCGGCGAGCAGCGAAGCTACCGGCGCCGGCTCGTACAGGGTCGTCGGCAAGTGGGGCAAGACCGGTGCCGGGAACGGCCAGTTCGGAGGCAACGCCTTCGGTCTGGCGACGGACAAGTCCGGCAGGGTCTACGTCGCCGATTCCGACAACCGCCGCATCCAGATCTTCTCGTCGAAGGGCGCTTTCCAGGGCAAGATCGCGTTCGGGGACAGCGTCGTGCCGGACGTCGCAGTCGATGCCGACGGCAACGTCTGGGGCACCACCGACACCGGGGCCCAGGCGCGGCAGTTCACGCGCGACGGTCGACCACTCGGGTCGATCACGACGCCGAAGGTGGCCGCGGGGATCGGGGCCGACGCTGGGGGCAACATCTACGTCACGACCCACGGCGACGCGGTTCAGCTGCTCGTTCGCTACGACAAGGCCGGCTCGTACGCACAGGGGAAGTCGTGGGGCGGCTTCCAGGTCCCGAGTGACGTCGAGATCTCGTCCGACGGGACCGTGTGGGTGTCGGACAACCGGGCCCTCAACGTCAAGCGATTCGACGCGAACGGGAAGCTGTTGAAGACGATCAAGGCCGGCCCCAGCGCACCGCTCGGCATCGGTGTCGACCTCGACTGCAACGCCTGGGTGACGAACATCGCGCAGCGGCGCCTCGACAAGCTGTCGCCGTCGGGCAGGTTGCTCGGAACCGCCACTGCTCCCGATCTGATCGCGCAGGACGTCGCCGTCGGGCCGACGGGCGACCTCTACGCGTACGACAGCGGCACGCGGAGCGTCATCCGCTTCGCGGAGGACCGCTCGAAGCCCGCGACGGCGACCATCCCGGGCACGCTCACGGCCGCGGGAGGAGTCGTCAAGATCGCGTACACCCTGAGCGGGATCGCGTGTCCCGCGGTCGTCGGTGCGACCGCGACGCTCACGGGCCCCGGGATCGCCGGCAAGGCGGCAGGTCTGAAGCTCAAGGCCGGAGCGAAGAACACGATCACGATGAAGCTCTCGAAAGCTGCGAGCGGCAGGGCAGCGTTCAAGGTCGTCCTCAAGACCAACGGGCGTGCGACGACGGAGACCCGCACCGTGTCGCTGGTCTCGAGGTAGCGACTCGTCGGGGGAGGGTCGCCGACTCGGGAGGCGCGTCGCGGAGGTCGGACCCTCCTGTCCTCCGCGACGCGCTGGCTCACCCATCGCACAGGCGTCGGCGGTGGAGGATGGCGTCGACCGTGCCGGGTGCGATACCGGTGCCTTGCCGATCGCCGCGTAGTCCGATCTACCGTCGATCGCGCGGCAGCGCCGCGGAAACGAGCTCGTAGCTTCCCTCCACCAGATCGCCCACCAGCGCGTCCGGTGTGGAGCCGTCCGCGATCACGGTCAGCCAGTGGCGCTTGTTGAGGTGGTAACCGGGTGTGATCGTCGGATAGCTCGCGCGGAGCTCGGCCCCGAGCTCGGGCTCGCACTTCACGCTGACGCGAAGCGGCCTGTCGTCGAGCGGGCTCAGCGCGAACATCCTGCCGCCGACCTTGAAGACGGAGAGGTCCGGGCGGAAGGGGAACTCCTCGCGTGCTCCGGGGAGTCCCAGGCAGAGCTCACGCAGGCGCAGAGGAGTCACGCCGGCGATGCTAGACGGCACGGAAAGCGCGAGTGGTGCCTAGGCGTTCGCCGAAGCGTCCGGAGGTCGATCGGCACGGTGTCGCCCATCCATGCCGTAGTGACCCGCAGGCGAATGGGGGCATCCCCCGATGGCGCCGGGCGGGACGAGCGGGACTCTTCGTGCGGGCTCGGAAGGAGGTGATCTGCATGCCTACCGAGACACTTGCGAAGAACGGACGTGTCGCGCCCGAGGCGATGGCCGACCTGTCTCTCGCGGACGAGAGGACGCTGCGTGCGGTGGCACGGAAGCACATCGAGCACGTGCGCCGGCTGAGGATGCACGTTGCGGCGTTCGTGCTCGGAATGCTCGTGCTCACGCCGATCTGGCTGGTGACGGAGTACATGAACGCCGACGGGTGGCCCGAGCGGTTCAGCGACAACTCGAACGCAGGCGACTGGAACCCGTGGATCCTCTGGGTAGCGCTCGTGTGGGGCTTCGTCGTGGCGGTGATCGCGCTCAGGACGTACTTCGACCGGCCGACGACCGAGGCCGAGATCCAGCACGAGGTCGAGCGGCTGAAGTCACGCCTGTAGCGCCCCGAGAGCGCCTCGACGAAAGGACGGTCGGGAGCGCCGTTGGCGTGACCCTACGGGCCTGAGGAGGTCGAACGATGAAGGGCGCAATCATCATCACCGGGGCGATCGTCGGAGTCGTGCTCCTCGGCAGGCACTGCATGTCGCAGTGCGTCGAGGGCGGCTTGCCGCGCATCATCGAACGGATGCCGGAGAACGCTCCGCCGAAGTGGATGTTCCGCAACATCAGCGCGATCCGCGAGAACACCGACCGCATCCTGCGCCTGCTCGAGGAGAAGGACGCGGCCGACACGAGCGAGCCGGGCCGCGCGGCCGCGTAGGCCCACAACGGAGACACCATGGCGAGGTTCCTCGCGTACGTCGATGCGGTACCGGGGCGGCTGAATCCGTTGGTGCCAACGATGGAGGAGCTCGTGCGCCGAGTCGCGCGACGCGCCGCCGTTCGGGCTCGGACTCGCCCCTCGGCGCGACCGCCTCGGCCACCTGCGTGACCGAATCGCACGACCCCTCACGCTCGGAACACTCGAGCGGATCATCGCCTCGTATGTGAACCCGCTGCGCACGCAGGCCGGCCTGCCGGCGGTCGAGACCATCGACGACGTCTACCTCGCCGCCTCCGTCGTCGTCGCCTACACGGCGGAGCCCTTCGAATACCCCCGCTCGGATTGGCCGGAGAAGGTACGCCTCGTCGGTCCCGGCCTGTGGGAGCCGCCCGCCGATCCTCCCGACTGGCTGAGGGATCTCCCGCAGCCGCTCGTGCTCGTCACCACTCGAGCGAACTCGAGCTTGATCCGGAGGAGCGCGGTCATGGCAGGCGACCTCAACGTCTTCGACGTGGGGCTGCTCGGGAGCCGGCTCATGATCTCGACGCCGCGCCATCCGCCAGGCGCGATCCGGGCACCTGGGAGGGAGCCGGGTCAGCCCGCCGGTACCGAGAGGAACACCGCGCTCACGCGCGGTCTGCGACACCGCGCACGCCGACGGACATGGCGCAGTGAGCACAGCAGAAGATCGCGCCGTCCGACTCGACGCCGTGCCCGATCACCCTGCAGCCGCAGTGGTCGCAGGTCGGCGCGAGGGCGTGAATCGCGCACTCGAAGCTGTCGAAGACGTGGGTCTCGCCCTCCTGCGTGATCTCGAAGCTCTTGTCGTAGTCGTTGCCGCAAACCTCACACGTACCCATGTCGACCTCCTCGTCGCTCACCTCTCTCATGACCATCCCGGAGAGCCGGCAAACGCGGCTGCGGCCCCACGACGTTCACGCGTGGCCGATGGCGCCCTTCGCACCTTCGACGAGCGTCTCCCGCACGACGACGAGGTCGGCGAGGAGCCCGCGACGCCTCTCGTCCCGCCTCTCTCCGGCGCGAAGGATCGCGGACGGATGCACGGTCACGACCGCGGGTATCCCGAAGGGCGTCTCCTCCAGCACCCTGCCGCGAAGCGACGTCACCCGCGTGGTCGAGGCCCGCCTCCGCCAGCACGGTGCGCAGCAAGCGGCCGGCCGGGCCGACGAAGGGTCGTCCCTCCACGTCCTCCGCGTCGCCGGGCTGCTCCCCGACGAGCATCGCAGCGGCGCCGGTCCGCCCCTCGCCGAACACGACCTGCGTGGCGTTTCGCCACAGATCGCAGCGACGGCACGACTCCGCCTCCCGCGCGGCGGCGGCGAGCTTGCGTGTCCCGCCCGCCCCACCTTCGTGCTCCTCCGTGTGGGGACGGTGGCGGGGCCGCCTCGGATGGACACGCGCGCTAGGTCCCCGACCGCTCGATCAGGAACGCGACCTTGCAGTGCACCTTGTAGTTCGTCAGCTCTCCCTGCTCGTTCACATCCGCCGTCGACGCGATCACGTCGACGCCCTGGATGTGACGCAGCGTCTCTGCCGCGGTCTTCACGGCATTCCGCACCGCGTCACTGAACGACGTCGGCGAGCTCCCGACGAGCTCCACCACCTTGACGACGCCACCTTGGACGTCAGCCATAGCGCCTCTCCTTCCGGCCGGTTGTCCCCGTGACTACCCACCGCGGCAGCCGGCAAACGGCACGCGCTAGGACGCCGCGCGGACGAGCGGCGGTGGCCGCACCGGCACCTCGAGACCGAGCAGGGCGCGGAGCCGCCGCGCATCGGCCACGGCGAACCCCTCCCAGTCGTTGTTGAAGTACGCGTAGACGTCGCCGTCGCTCCGCCGCAGCCGGTCGGCCCACTCCGCGAGCTGGCGCTCCGAGTAGTTGCCGTTGCGGCCGCGTCCGTGATGGAAGCGCACGTAGACCCACTCGGTCGTGACGGCGCCTTCGGGCATCGGTCGTCGTGTCGAGTCGGCGACCACGAGCGCGACGCCGTGCTCGCGGAGAAGCGCTTCGACATCGGCCGCGAACCAGCTCGGATGACGGAACTCGAACGCGTGTCGTCCGGGGCCGAGCTCAGCCAGCGCCTGTGCGAGCCTCTCGTCGTCACGGGCGAAGGTCCCCGGCAGCTGCCAGAGCACGGGCCCGAGCTTCCGCGCTTCCTCGAGCGGCTCGATCCGCTCACGGAACCGCTCGAGCCCGGCATCCAGCTCGCGCAGCCGCCGCACATGTGTGAGGTAGCGGCTCGCCTTGACCGCGAACGTGAAGCCGTCCGGTGTCACGTCCGCCCAGTGCCTCACCGCCTGGCGGGTCGGCAGGCGGTAGAAGCTGGTGTTGACCTCGACCGTGTCGAACTCCGCGGCGTAGAGCTCGAGCCACTTGCTCGCCGGCGCGTCCTGCGGGTACACGCGACCGCGCCAGTGCTGGTAGCTCCAGCCGGAACAGCCGATCAGCACGCCGGTAGGACTGTCTTGGCGTCCGCTGCGGGACATCGTGCACACATCGTCGCAGCGCCGGCCGTAGCGCGTCGGGCTGCCTACGCCGTGCGGGTCCCCGCCGGTGGCCTGAGGGCGCCGCCGTCAGCGGTTCCTGGGGATGAAGCTGATGCGGCCGGTGGTCTCGAGGACGGCCCACTTGACGTCCGACAACCTCTCGATGCCCTGATGACGAGCCTCCGCGTGGAGGTCCTCGATCGTGAGGCGCTCGCGACGCAGGTTCTTGTCGATCACCCGCCCGTCCTCGACCAGGACGAGCGGCTCCCCGTCGAGGATCGGCCGCATTCGCGCGAAGCGGAACGAGACATACGACACCGCCACGGAGAGCAGCGAGAACGTGCCCACGGCGAGGAGGGAGCCGGTGACCGACAGATCGGACTGGAGCACCCCCTGGGTGATGAGGTCGCCGAGCACGACGAGCAGCAGGATGTCGAACGGCTGCAGCTGCGACAGCTCACGCCGGCCGATGGCGCGCATGAGGACGAAGAGGACGACGAAGATGAAGGCGCAGCGAAGGACGATGTCCATGGGCGATCAGGGATAGACGGTGAGGGTGCGCTGGATGCGTACGAGCGTCGCGTCGCCCTCCGCCAGGAGGACGTCCTGCGGGCGTCGCTCGTACCATTGAGCCGGGTTGACCTGGAACTGGAGGTAGGCGACCACGACCTCGCCGGGACGGATGGCGCCGAAGTCGAGGGCCAGCCGCCCGTCGCGGCTCTCCTCTCCCACCGGGGCCGGCACGATCGTGTTGATGCTGAGCTGCTCCTGCCATCCTCGCTCGAGCACGAGCGTCGCGTGCTCGAGTGGCCGCCGGGCCTCGATGCGGAAGCGGCCCTGGAAGAAGAGGCCGCCGCGGACGGCGATCGGGGCATCGACCTCGAGTCTCGCCGCGGACGACTCCGCAACCGACCGCTGGGAGTTCTGGCCGAAGACGTCGGCGAGCCCGAGGACGAGCAGCCCGAGAACGACGGACAGCACCACGTAGCGGAAGAGCGGACGGCCGCCCAGGCTGTCGCGGTGCCGCGCGAGGTCGATGCCTTCCGGGGGTCCGGGCACGTGCTCCCTCCGTTGCCGCTCTCCACGCGCCGGCGCATAGGGGCGGCGGCGCTCGGCCTACCTCTTCGGCGCGAGGCCGGGCAAGCCTGCGGGGCCGGAGCTCCTGCCGGGCCGGACTGGCGCGCCACCACCCGCGCAGGCCGACCGCCGGGAGCCTCAGCGAGCCGCGGCGGCGACGCCCGCGTAGCGGGGCAGGATCTCCGAGCCGTAGAAGCGCAGGAATCTCTCCTGATCCGCGCCGACCTGGTGCACGTAGACGTGGTCGTAGCCTGCCTCGGCGTACTTCTCGATCGCGGCCGCGTGCCGGTCGGGATCGGGGCCGCACACGACCTGCTCCGCAATGTCGTCCTCGGTCACCATCTGGGCAGCGGCCTCGAAGTGCGACGGGAGGGCGAGCTCCTGGGCCAGCGGGCCCTTCAGGCCGGCATTGGGCCAGACCTCGAGTGCCGTGCGCCGGGCTTCCTGCTCGGACTCGGCGAAGCAGACCGTCAGCTGGCCGTACCGCGGCTTGTCGGCGCCGCCGGCAGCGCCGAACGTGTCGAGCAGCTCCGCCTCGGGCGACGTGCCGACGATGCCGTCGCCGGCCTGGGCGGCCAGCGTCGCGGCACTCTCTCCACCGGCGGCGACCATGACGGGGATCGGATCGTCGGGCAGCGTGTACAGGCGCGCGTTCTCCACCGTGTAGTAGCGCCCCCGGTGGCTCGTGAGGTCGCCCGCCCACAAGGAGCGCATCACCTCGATCGCTTCTTGCAGCATCTCCAGCCGAATGCTCGCCGGAGGCCAGCGGTCGCCGAGCACGTGCTCGTTCAGGTTCTCGCCGCTGCCGACACCGAGGAAGAAGCGTCCCGGCAGCATGCTCGCGGCAGTCGCCGCGGCCTGGGCGATCACTGCAGGATGGATCCGTATCGTCGGACAGGTGACGCCGGTGCCGACGACGAGTGCGTCGGTCGCGAGCGCGATCCCGCCGAGCACGCCCCACACGAACGGGCTCTGACCCTGGCGATCGATCCACGGGTGGTAGTGGTCGGAGACGAGAGCGAACGAGAAGCCCGCCTCCTCCGCCAGCCGGGCATGCTCGACCAGGTCGAGCGGACGATGTTCCTCGCTGGAGAGCGCATAGCCGAGCTTCATCGTGGTCCTCCTCCGGTGTCACGCGGTCGCCCGCTCGAACGGCCAGGTCGACCGAGGGGTTCCCAGGCCGGAACGCGCCGAAACGCTGTTTCCCCGGCGCGCCGCGCGGGTAGGTCGAAAGTCGATGACCGAGCCGGCCCGACACGGCAACACGAGCCTCCCGGACGGCGAGAGGGACGTTCCGCCGTCCGACGACGCGCAATCGCTCGAGGAGACGGTGGCGCGCGGACGGGAGGCGAAGACGCCGTTCGCACTGCTCGGCGGCGTCGCCGCGGTTCTGTGGACCGCGGTGGGCATCGTCTCGGCGGCGGCCCTCCTGATCTGGTGGCTGGCCTGACACGAGGAGGAGCCTGTGCCTGAGAAGCGTGCATCGGTGAAGAACGAGCGGCAGTACGAGGCCCTGCGCGAGAAGGGCATGTCCAAGGAGCGCGCGGCAAAGATCGCCAACTCGCCGGGCGCGTCGAGCCGGGGCGGGAGGAAGTCGGGCTCCGGCGGCACCTCGTCGCAGGGCGGGACGACCGCCCAGAAGAAGGCCGCCGGCCGCAAGGGCGGGCGTGCCACGGCGCGCAAGCGCTCGTAGATCACCAAGCGCTCGTAGATCAGGCCGCGATCGAGGCAAAGCCGTCCTCGGAGCAGTATCCGAGGGCGGCGGATTCTCTCGTCAGGTGCGCGTCCTGCGCCTGCGCGCGGTGACCGGCTCGGGCTCGGCGGCAGGGACGTGCAGCCGGTTGTCGACCTCGCGCACGCCGACGACCTTGCGCACGCGACGCTCGAGCTCGTCGATCAGCTCGCGGGTGGCGAGCTCCCCGCGCAGCACCACGCGGCCGTGCTCGACGTTGACGTTGACCTCGCCCTTCGGCGCGTCCGGAGAGCCGGCGTCCGTTGTCGGGGTCGAAGAGGTACGCCAACCTCGCACCGAACGCAAGGCCTCGGAGAAAGCCCCGCATGCCGGTCAGACCGCCCGCAGCACGACCTCGATCGACGTGCCGCGCCCCGGCGACGAGTGCATCGAGAACCCGCCGTCGATCGCCGCCGCGCGCCGGCGCATGTTGCGCAGGCCCTGGCCCGCGCCACCCTCGTCCCCCTCGAAGCCGATGCCGTCGTCGCGGACGATGACGACACGCCGCGACCCGCGCTGCTCGATCGCAACCCAGGCGCGGCGCGCGCCGGCGTGCCGGCGGGCGTTGGCGAGCCCTTCCTGAACGATGCGGAAGAGCTCGATCTGCTCGTCGGGCGCGAGGGAGACCGCCGGATCGATGTCGAGCTCGACCTCCAGCACGCCGTCGGCTGCGAGGAAGTCCACGTAGCGGCGCAGCGCGGCGTCGAACGGCGCGATGCCGCTCGCGGAAGAGAGCGCCAGCACCGCGAAGCGGGCCTCCTGCTGCGCTGCGATGGCTGCCTGCTTCAGGCGTGGCAGCGCCTCCTCGAGCGGCGCGCCCGCCTCGAGCATGCTCACGTGGGTCGAGAGCGCGAAGAGATACTGCGCCAGCCCGTCGTGGATCTCGGTTGCGACGCGGGCCCGCTCCTCGGCCACCGCCCGTCCGAACTCCGCCTGGCTGATGGCGCGCCACACCCCGACGAGCAGCACGCCGTACGCGAGGAGCCGGAGGAAGTCGCCCTGGAGCACGTACTCGCTCGAGTACGTCGGCGCGAGGACGTAGTGCAGGTCGGCGGCAACGACCAGCGTCAGCGCGAGCGCGAGCCACCTGTCGAGGTCTCGCCCGTGACGGCGGAAGCGGAGCCCGAACCCGATTGCGGCCACGACCGCGAGCAGCGAGAGCGTCCCGAGGCTCAGCACGACCGCCGGCGCGCGCTCGCCGGTGTCGGCGACCAGTGCCCCGTGCTCGCCGACCAGCGCGAGCGTGCCCCAGAGCGCCGGCATCACGATCAGCACGATCACCGTGCCCACGAGCAGGGCCCTGCGCCTGGCCGAGATCCGCCGCGACGAGAAGGCGGCTGCAGCGATGAGCGCGGCGCTCAGGACCGCGGCGACGAGGGCAGCGCGCGCCTCGAGCGGAGGCAACGGGCGGCCGCCCAGCCGCGGGGCGACGTCGAAGGCGAAGGTGCCGATCGAAGCGACGAGAAAGCCGGCGGCGAGCAGCAGGTCGAGCAAGCGCCCTTCGACGAGGAACCGGATCGCCGCGAGCACGGCCACGATGGTGGCCACGACGGCGACGACCGTGTCCAGCGCGAGGCGGGCCTGTGGAAGCGCATAGCCGTCGAGGCGATCGGCCAGCGCGAGGGCCAGCGTGGCGAGCGCCAGCATCCCGACCAGCACCAGCTCGCCGATCAACCACGACCGATAGGTCTCCGCACGCGCGGGCTGCTGCACATCCCCCTAATCGGCAGGCCCACCCCTGCCGATGAGAGCCTTGGTGGAAGAGCGGATCCTCATCGTCGACGACCATCCACTCACGCTCGAGGCTCTCGCCTCGCTGCTGCGCCAGCACGGGTTCGACGTCGTCGGCCAGGCGACCGACGGCGAGGAAGCGATCACGATGGCCGCCGAGCTGAAGCCCGATCTCGTATTGCTCGACCTCACGATGCCGGGCATGGACGGGATCACCGCGCTGCCGCGCGTGCGAGAGGCCGCACCGACCTCCGAGGTGGTCGTGCTCACCGCGTCGGGCACCGAGGAGAACCTGCTGGCCGCAATCCGCGGCGGCGCCGCGGGTTACCTGTTGAAGAGCGAGCCCCCCGAGCGCATCGCAGGCTTCCTCCGCGGCGTCGCCGACGGGGAGGCCGCGCTGTCGGGGTCGGTGGCGCGCAGTCTGCTCGAGCGGGTCCGCGTCGGCGGCGGCAAGCTCGGCGGCGGCGTTCCAGAGGAGATCGCAGACCGGCTCTCCGCCCGCGAGGTCGAGGTCCTCCTACTGCTCGACGACCACCTCACGACCGACGAGATCGCGGGCCGGCTGTTCATCTCGGAGCACACGGTGCGCTCACACGTGAAGAGCCTGCTGCGCAAGCTGGGCGTCTCCTCGCGGCGCGAGGCGCTCGAGCGGCTCGCCGTCGCCCGCGGCTGACGCGCGGCTCACTCCAGTCTGGGGATGCAAACCCGTCCGTCCGGGGCGATCGAGCCCGCGCCCGCGCGAGCCGATGACCCGAAGGCCGCGCAGGTTGCCGTGCGGTAGACGACGGCCGGGCCGCACCCGGGCCGTTTGCGTGCAGTCGTCAGGAGGTGAACCCGTCGACCGCGGCGGCCACGAGGTGAGGGAGCGTGGCCACGTTGTAGCCGCCTTCGAGCACCGCTCCTACACGTGGGGCGAGCGCAGCCGCCCGGCGTGCGAGGTCGCGGAAGCCCTCGGCCGTCACCCGCGTCTCCGTGAGGTACAGCGGTTCGTCCACGTGCGCGTCGAACCCGGCCGAGACGAGCAGGAGGTCGGGCTCGAAGCGCCGGAGAGCGGGCTCGACGATCTCCTCGAAGGCATCGAGGTACTCGTGGTCGCCGCTCCCCGCGTGCATGGGCACGTTGATGGTCGTTTCGCCCTGCTCGTCCGGCCCGCCGCTCCCGGGGAAGAAGCCGCCGCCGTACTGGTGCAGGGAGATGAAGAAGACCGACTCGTCGTCCCAGAAGGTGTCCTGCGTGCCGTTGCCGTGGTGCACGTCCCAGTCGACGATGGCGACGCGCCCGACGCCGAGCTCCCGCTGGGCCCATCGCGCCGCGATGGCGACGTTGTTGAACAGGCAGAAGCCGAACGCCCCGGCGTAGAGGGCGTGGTGGCCGGGCGGGCGCACGAGCGCGAACCCGCCCACCCGTGCCGCCTCGCAGGCGGCGCCGACCGCCAGCAGCGCCGCCTGGAAGCTCGTCTCCGAGGCGATGGTGTTCGGAGGCTCCACGTAGGTGGGCACCGTGAGCGCACGGATCGTCTCCACGTAGCCGGCGTCGTGGACGAGCTCCAGCACGGCCGGATCCGCCGCCCCGACCGTTCGCCAGCCCTCGAGCTCGCGGAGGAGCACGGAGAGCCTCTCCTGGGCCTCCGGGTGCCCGAACGTCGGGTGCATGGTGGCCATCGCCTCGTTGCTGAGCAGCTCCATCAGCCCGCGGCTGCCGCTTCCTCGAACCGGGCGGCGACCCGCTCGAGCCCGAGCTGACGCGCCGCGGCGGCCGCAGCCTCCCAGTCGGGGTCGAGGTCGGCGATCGGCGGCAGCGGTGCGGTGCGATCGAGCGTGGCGACGTGGCGGAAGGTGCGCAGTGCCTCCGCCTCGGCGGCGAAGCGCCCTGCCTCGAGCAGCTGGTCGAGCGAGCCATACTGCGCGAGCAGCGACGCAGCGGTCTTCGCGCCGACGCCGCGTGCGCCGGGGATGCGGTCGGACGGGTCGCCGCGCAGCGCGATGAAGTCCACCACCTGACCCGGCTCGACGGCGTAGCGCTCGAGCACCTCGGCGGGGCCGATACGGGCGAGCTCGCTCACGCCGCGGACCGGCTGCAGGATGGTCGTGTTGGGCCCTGCGAGCTGGAACGCATCGCGGTCCGACGTGGCGACGAGCGTGGTCCCGTCCCTCGCTTCCTCCTGCGCGACGGCCGCGGCGAGGAAGTCGTCGGCCTCGAAGCCCGGCGCCTTGCCGCAGACGATGCCCGCCGACTCCACGAGGGCGGGCAGGAGGCCGAGCTGCTCCAGCAGCTCCGGGTCGAACTCGCGACCGCTCTGGTACGAGGGCAGCGCCTCGTGGCGGTACGTCGGCACCTCGAGCGTGTCCCAGCCCACCACCACGGCGCGGGGCCGCTCCGCCTGCCACAGGCGGAGGAGCATCGAGGAGAAGCCCGTGAGCGCGTTTCCGGGCTCACCCCCGCTCCGCCGGATCGACCGCGGTAGCGCGTGGAAGGCTCGGTGCGCGAACGAGTCGCCGTCGACGGCGAGGAGCGGGCGCGCGCTCAGGCGAGGGACTCCTCGAGCTGGAGGATGGCGGTCCTCAAGCGTTCGGTTGCCTCGCGCGAGACGGCGTCGAGCGGCTGCCCCGAGAGGTCGGCGAGCTCGAGCGGGGCCCCGTATGCGACCTGGAGGCAGGCCAGACGCGACAGCCGGTCCGTGCCGGAGATCGCCGCCGGTACGAGCGGGACACGCGCCTCGAGCGCGATGCGGGCGGCGCCGGTGTGCCACTTCGCCTCGTACTTCTTCCGCAAGCCCTTCTCGCGGCGCGTCCCCTCCGGGAACATCACGACGACGTGACCGTCGCGGCAGAGCTGCACCGCCGTCTCGACGGCCTCGCGATCGCTCTCGCCGCGGCGCACCTTGAAGGCGCCCCCAGCCGTGATGAACCAGCCGAGCGGAGGCCAGAAGAGCTCGGCCTTGGCCATGAAGCGGAGGTAGCGGCGCGGGAAGAGCGGCAGGCCGAGCGGCCAGGGATCGAAGTTCGACCAGTGGTTGGCGGCGAGGACGTATCCGCCCTCGCGCGGGAGATTCTCCTTCCCGCGCACACGCAGCCGGAAGACGACCACGAGCGCCGGCCACGAGAGGCCGCCGGCGAGGAGGTACGCCCAGCTGGGACGAGGGTTTGCCGCCATCCACGGCCAGGATATTTCGCGACAGGGCTCATTGCGTCCCGTGACACCGCCGATATGGTGTCGCGCGCATGACGAACCGTCTCGTGATCGTGGAGTCGCCCGCCAAGGCGAAGACCATCGCCGGCTACCTCGGCGAGGGATTCATGGTGGAGTCGAGCATCGGCCACATCCGCGACCTCCCGAGCCGCGCCTCGGACGTCCCGAAAGCGCAACGGGAGCGCTTCGGCAAGCTCGGCGTCGCGGTCGACTCGGAGTTCGAGCCGTTCTACGTCGTCGACGACGACAAGAAGCGTGTCGTCACGGCGCTCAAGGACAAGCTCCGGGCCGCGGACGAGCTGCTGCTCGCGACCGACGAGGATCGGGAGGGGGAGGCGATCGCCTGGCATCTGCTGGAGGTGCTCAAGCCCAAGGTGCCGGTGCGCCGCATGGTCTTCCACGAGATCACCCGCGAGGCCATCCAGCGTGCGCTCGAGGACACGCGCCAGATCGACGAGAAGCTCGTGGACGCGCAGGAGACGCGCCGCATCCTCGACCGGCTCTACGGCTACGAGGTCTCGCCCGTGCTCTGGAAGAAGGTCACCCAGGGCCTCTCGGCCGGGCGCGTGCAGTCCGTGGCCACACGGCTCGTAGTCGAGCGCGAGCGCGAGCGCATGCGCTTCGTGGCGGCGGAGTACTGGGACCTCGTGGCCACGTTCGATCCGGGAGGCTTCGAGGCCCGGCTGGTCTCCGTCGACGGGCTGCGGATCGCGCAGGGCCGGGACTTCGGCCAGGACGGCCAGCCTCGCAACAGCGAGGTGCTGGTGCTCCGCGAGGCGAACGCGACCGAGCTCGCCCGCGGTCTCGAGGGCGCGCAGTTCAGCGTGCGCTCGGTCGAGGAGAAGCCGTACACCCGCCGCCCGGCCGCGCCCTTCATGACCTCGACGCTGCAGCAAGAGGCGAGCCGGAAGCTCCGCTACTCGTCCCAGACCACGATGCGCGTCGCCCAGCGCCTCTACGACAACGGCTACATCACGTACATGCGCACCGACTCCACGACCCTCTCCGAGCTGGCGCTCGCGGCCGCACGGGCGCAAGCGGCCGACCTCTACGGCGTCGACTACGTCCCGGCGGCACCCCGCCGTTACGAGCGCAAGGTCAAGAACGCCCAGGAGGCGCACGAGGCGATCCGGCCGGCCGGCGACGTCTTCCGCACTCCGGCGGAGGTGCGCAGCGAGCTCTCGCGCGACGAGTACGCCCTCTACGAGCTGATCTGGAAGCGGACGATCGCCTCGCAGATGGAAGATGCTCGCGGGCAGACCGTCTCGCTCCGTCTGGGAGCCGTGTCGCGCGACGGCACGGACGCGGAGTTCGGCGCCTCCGGAACCGTGATCACCTTCCGTGGGTTCCTCGCCGCGTACGAGGAGAGCACGGACGAGCCGGCCGAGACCGACGAGGAGCGGCGCCTGCCGCACCTCGCAGAGGGAGACGGCGTCGAGGTCGTCGACCTCGCGCCGGATGCGCACGTGACGAGCCCACCGCCGCGCTACACCGAGGCGACACTCGTCAAGGCACTCGAGGACCGCGGCATCGGCCGGCCCTCGACGTACGCCTCCATCCTCGGGACGATCCTCGACCGCGGCTACGTCTTCAAGAAGGGCACCGCGCTCGTGCCGACGTTCGTCGCCTTCGCCGTCACGCGCCTCCTCGAGGAGCACTTCGAGCAGCTCGTCGACTACGACTTCACGGCCCGGCTCGAGGACGATCTCGATCGCATCGCCTCGGGCGACGAGCAACGAAACGCATGGCTGCGCCGGTTCTACTTCGGCTCGGACGGCGAGCCGGGGCTGCACGCACTCGTCACCGAGCACCTCGACGAGATCGACGCACGGGCCGTCAACTCGATCGAGATCGGCGACGACATCACCCTGCGCGTCGGCCGCTACGGGCCCTACGTCGAGCGCGGCGACGAGCGCGCGAGCGTGCCGCCCGACATCGCGCCGGACGAGCTCACGGTCGAGACGGCCGAGGAGTTGCTCTCGCGGCCGTCAGGCGATCGCGAGCTCGGTGCCGACCCGGAGACAGGGCACACCCTCGTCGCACGCGGCGGGCGCTACGGGCCCTACGTGACCGAGGTGCTGCCGGAGGGCGCCGAGGCGAAGCCGCGGACGGCATCGCTGCTCTCGTCCATGTCGCTCGAGACGGTGACGCTCGACGACGCGCTGCGTCTTCTCTCCCTGCCGCGCACCCTCGAGGCACCCGACGGCGAGGAGATCGTCGTTGCCAACGGACGCTACGGACCGTACGTGAAGCAGGGCTCGGAGACGCGGTCGCTCGAGAGCGAGGAGCAGCTGTTCACGCTCACGACGGAGGAGGCAGTCGCCCTGCTCGCAGCCCCGAAGCAAAGGCGGCGCGCGGGCACGGCCAAGCCGCCCCTGAAGGAGCTCGGAGCCGACCCCGCCTCGGGGAAGCCGATCGTGGTCAAGGACGGCCGCTTCGGCCCATACGTCACGGACGGCGAGACGAACGCCAGCCTGCGCCGCGGCGACGAGGTCGAGTCGCTGACGACCGAGCGGGCCGTCGAGCTTCTCGCCGAGCGCCGGGCCAAGGGGCCCTCCAAGCCGAGACCCCGCCGCGCGTCGCGGCGCTGACGTCTGTCCCTTCTGTTCGGGTTTTGCATGGGAGCCCGTTCGGTGCTAACCTTCCACGTCCGCTCGACGTCCTAGGATGTCAGCTGACGCCTGCCTCGAACTTGCCAGACGTGCGGACTGCCAGATCCGACAGGCTGTGGCCGCGGAATAGCCCACGAGAGCCGCACGTTGTGAGTTTGTGACACGGTTAACGAGACTGACAACCCCTGGTAACCGCAGGAAAATGGCCTTACAGTCAGATCAGCTTGTGACCAGACGACGCCCGCGAAAGGACTGACACGCCGCTTGACGCAGAACCAGCTCATCGAACTATTCGAGACGGAGCAGCTGAAGGCGCTCGTCGAGCGCGCCGAGGAGCGCGGCTGGGTCGAGCCTGCCGAGATCGAGGCGTTCGCGCTCGAGCACGACCTCGCCGAGGACGACGCCGAGTCGATCACGCGCGAGCTCGAGGCCATGGGCCTCGACGTCGGCGCGACGCCCACGGAGGGCGAGAAGGAGAAGGAGGTCGCCGAGAACGCCGTCTGGGCGGCGGAGCAGGTGTCGGGCGCAGCCGACTCGCTGCAGCTGTTCCTCGCCGACGTGGGCAAGCACAAGCTGCTCACGGCGGCCGAGGAGGTGCAGCTCGCAAAGCGCATTGAGCGCGGCGATCCGGTTGCCAAGCGCCTCATGATCGAGTCCAACCTCCGACTCGTGGTGTCGATCGCCAAGGGCTACCGCGGTCTCGGCGTGCCGTTCCTCGACCTGATCCAGGAGGGCACGCTCGGCCTCAACCGCGCGGTGGAGAAGTTCGACTGGCGCCGCGGGTTCAAGTTCTCGACGTACGCGACATGGTGGATCCGCCAGTCCGTGCAGCGTGCCGTCGCGAATCACGCGCGGACGATCCGCGTCCCGGTGCACGTCGTCGAGCGTCAGCAGAAGCTCTCGCGCGCCGCGCGCCGTCTCGAGGTCGAGCTCGGCCGGGAGGCGACGAAGGAGGAGCTGGCCGAGGCGACGGGGCTGCCGATTCAGCACGTCGACGAGGCGCTCGGCGCGGCCCACGCATCGGTGTCGCTGAACCAGACCGTCGGCGCGGACGACGAGGGCGAGCTCGGCGACCTCTTCGCAGACCGCGAGGCTGCCGATCCGTTCGACGAGGCGGAGGAGTCGCTCCGCCGCCAGAGCGTTCGGCGCGCACTCGACGCGCTGCCCGAGCGTGAGCGTCGCATCCTCGAGCTGCGCTTCGGCTTCGAGGGCGAGCCGTGGACGCTCGAGGCGATCGGCCACGAGCTCGACCTGACGCGCGAGCGGGTCCGGCAGCTCGAGGGCCAGGCGCTCTCGCGGCTCGCCGCGCTGCGCGAGCTGGCGTCGCTCGCAGCGTAGGAACCGACCGATCGGTCAGGCTCCGGGCCACGGCCCGGAGCCTGAGGCGTGACTCTCCCCACGC
>DATBIN010000047.1:0-3160 GCA_036556925.1 Gaiella sp. | reverse complement strand
AGGCCGGCCCCGACGGCGTGAGCGTGTTGGCCTTCGGCCAGCGCCTGCGGCACGGCAACACCGTTCTCCCGCGCGCCGGGGTGGCGTGGATGTCTCCGGCGTTCGTGGAGGTGACGCCCATCGCCGAGGGGCAGACGCCGTACCTGCGCGAGAGCGCGGCGGGAGAGCCGGAGGTCGGTGACGCCGCTCCGCGTCCGACGACGATCGTCAACCTCAGCGACGTCGTCGAGGAGGAAGAGCGCCACGGCGACTGCGCGGTCGTCGAGCGCGATCTGGGCCGGGCCGCCGGTTCCGTCGATACGGGGATCGGGTACGTCACCGTCCCGGCCGGTCACCTCGGCTGGCCGCCCCACTGCCATTCCGCAGAGGAGGAGATCTTCGTGGTGCTCGCCGGCGACGGCGTGGTCGTGCTCGGCGAGAAGGAGCACCCCGTTCGGCCCGGCAGCGTCGTGGGGCGCCCGCCCGGGACGCGGACGGCCCACTCGTTCCGCGCGGGCGAGGAGGGGCTCACGTACCTCGCGTACGGCACCCGCGTCGCGAACGACATCTGCTACTACCCGCGCTCCGGGAAGGTCAACCTGCGCGGCGTCGGGGTCATCGGGCGGATCGAGCCGCTCGACTACTGGGACGGCGAGCCCGGCTAGGGATCGGGGCTCGAGGCGGAAGAACCCACCTCGCTCCGGCGTCCCGTGAGCAGGTTCACGGGATCGGAAGGAGTGAGAGCGATGGGTCAGCAGAGAAAGCACTCGTTCGTCAAGCGCCTCGCGCTGCCGCTCGCGGTTGCCGCCCTCGCGGCCCCGGCCGCGCAGGCGCGGATCGACGCCCCCCCCAGCCACCCGCCGAAGGGTGACGCGGAGAGCCCCGTGCTCTTCCACCAGCTCCGGCGGGCCGCCGCCGACGGGCAGGCTCCGACGGTCTACACGACGTCGCCCTCCTCGGCGACGACGGCGACCGCCACCGACTGGCTCGACCGGGGATTCGGCATCGGGGCGGCGGTCGGCGCCGTTGTTGTCGCCACCGGCCTGGGGCTCAGCGCGCGGAAGGCACGGCGCGAGGCCACCGCCTGACGGGAGCAGCGCCGTGATGCGCGAAGGCTAGAGTTGAAGCCGTTCTGAGCCTCTCCGTCCGCCCTCGCGTCGCGCCGGCCGGCTTTGCCGGGGAGACCTCCGGTGCGCGCGCGCCGCTTCCGAGGCGGTTCGATCCCGACCTCTCGGTCGAAACCCTCGCGGGCGTGGGCCCGAAGGTCGCGGAGCGGCTCGGCCGCCTCGGGATCGTCACGGTCCGCGACCTCCTCGAGCACATCCCCCGCGCCTACGACGACTGGAGCGAGGCGACGGGCTTCGCAGGGCTGGCGCTCGGGCAGGAGGCGACGGTGCGCTGCGCGGTCGAGCGCGTGAAGGTACGGCCGACGCGGCGCCGGAACCTCAAGATCGTGCAGGCGATCGTGCGCGACGGCGAGGGCACGCGCGTGGCCGCGGTCTGGTTCAACCAGACGTGGGTGACGCGGCAGCTCGGCGAGGGAACCGAGCTGCTCGTGCACGGCCGCCTCGCGGGCGACTCCTTCACGGTCGAGCGCCACGAGCTTGCGGGCCAGAGCGAGGGGCTGCACACGGTCGGCCTCGTGCCCGCCTACCGGGCAAGCGAGGAGGTCTCCAGTGCGAAGCTCCGCGACCTCGTCGAGCAGGCCCGGCCGCGCCTGCGCTTCCTGCCCGACCCGCTGCCTGCCCGGCTTCGCGCGGACGAGGGCCTGCCACTGCGCGCCGACGCGCTCGCCGCTGCGCACCGGCCGCGCGAGCGCGCGGAGGCAGAGGTCGCGCGCGCACGGCTCGCGCTCGAGGAGCTCCTCGTCCTCCAGGTGCGAGTGCTCGACCGGCGGCGGGAGCTGGAGGACCAGACGAGTGCGCCGCCCCTCGGCGAGGAGGACGAGCTGATCGGGCGCTACCGGGCGCTGCTGCCCTTCACGCTCACGCCCGACCAGGAGTCTGCGATTGCCGAGATCGCCGCCGACCTCGCGACGTCCCGGCCGATGCAGCGCCTCCTCCAGGGCGACGTCGGCTCGGGCAAGACGGTCGTGGCCCTCTACGCCCTCCTGCGGGCCGTCGAGCGCGGCCACCAGGGCGCGCTCATGGCGCCGACCGAGACGCTCGCCGAGCAGCACTTCCTCACCGTGGAGGTGATCTGCAACGATCTCGGCGTCCGCTGCGAGCTCCTGACGAGCTCGCTGCCGGCCGCGCAGCGGCGCGCGGCGCGCGAGCGGCTCGCGAGCGGGGAGGCCGATCTGGCCGTGGGGACTCACGCGCTCATCCAGGACGAGGTCGAGTTCCGCTCGCTGGCGGTGGCCGTCGTCGACGAGCAGCACCGCTTCGGCGTCGAGCAGCGGAGAGCGCTCGGGAAGACGACCCCGCACGTCCTGCACATGACGGCGACGCCGATCCCGCGCACGCTCGCGCAGACCGTCTACGGCGACCTCGACGTCACCGAGATCGCTCGCCCGCCCGCCGACCGCCGGCCCGTCGTCACGCGCTGGGTCGGCCACGAGCGCAGCGCCGAGGCCTACACGCGCCTCCGGCGCCACCTCGAGGAGGGCCGCCAGGCCTACGTCGTGTGCCCGCTGGTCTCGGAGTCGGAGACGGTGGAGGCGCGCGCCGCCGAGCAGGAGGCCGAGCGGCTCCGGGCCCACGAGCTCAGGGGCTTCAGGGTCGGTTGCCTGCACGGGCGGCTGAAGACGGCAGAGCGGCGCGACGTGATGGACGCCTTCAAGCGGGGCGACCTGGACGTCCTCGTCGCGACCACCGTGATCGAGGTCGGCGTCGACGTGCCGAACGCGACGATCATGATCGTCCAAGAGGCTGACCGCTTCGGCCTCGCCCAGCTGCACCAGCTGCGGGGCAGGGTGGGGCGGGGGGCCGAGCAGTCGTACTGCCTGCTCGTCTCGCGGCCGAAGGACGAGCTGACCGAGGATGCCGCGCGGCGCCTCGAGGCGCTCGTCGACACCGTGGACGGGTTCGAGCTCGCCGAGGTCGATCTCGACCTGCGGGGCGAGGGGCAGCTCCTGGGCACGCGCCAGTCCGGGCTCTCCGATCTGAAGTTCGCCCGCCTGGCGAGGGACCGGGAGCTGATCGCGCAGGCGCGGACGCTCGCCGAGGCCGTCGCGGACGAG
>DATBIN010000046.1:0-28430 GCA_036556925.1 Gaiella sp. | reverse complement strand
TCGATCCCCGGCGCGACCGGGCCGCTGCCGGTGAGCACCCGGACGCGGCCCTCGGCGCGCGCCTCGACCACGTGGGCGATCTCGTCTGCCTCGACGACGGCGGCGTGCTCCGGCCGCAACCCGTCCGGCCCGAGCCGGAAGGCGAGCTCGCGCTCGTGCACGGCGAGCTCGGCTTCCGGGAACGCGGCCAGGTTGCCGATGTGGTCGTAGTGGAGGTGCGTGACGACGATCAGCGAGACCTCCTCGGGCCGGATGCCGAGGAGCGCCAGGGCCTCCACCGGCGGGCAGACCGTCGTCCGTCCGCGGCGCTCGCCAACGGTGGGGTCGAAGCCGGTGTCCACCAGCACCGTGCGCTCGCCGTCCCGCAGGACGTAGAAGAAGTAGTCCATGCCGACCGCGGCGTCCGGCTCGCCGTGCGAGGCGAAGTCGAGGTAGCACTCGCTCTTCCGCGTCACGCGCGTCCCGTAGCGGACGGCGAGAACATCCCACACCGGGGCATCGTGAGCTTCGGGAGCGCCTGCCATCACGCCGCCGTGAAGCCGCCGTCGGCGGCGAGCACCGCTCCGGTGACGAAGCTCGCACGGTCCGAGGCGAGGAAGACGATCGTCTCGGCGATCTCCTCGGGCGTGCCGAAGCGTCCGAGCGGGTGCTCGCCGCGGATCGACGCCGCCACGCCCTCGGGGTCGTCCTGGGCGGCGACGAAGTCGGTCAGGAACGGCGTGTCGATCGCCCCCGGCGCGACGGCGTTGACGCGGATCCCCTCCGGCGCCCACTCGACGGCGAGCTGCCGCGTCAGCTGCACGACGGCGCCCTTGCTCGCCGTATAGGCGGTCAGCGCCGGGATGCCGATCAGGCCCGAGATCGACGCCACGTTCACGATCGTGCCGCCGCCCTGCTCGCGCATGACGGGGATCGCCGCCCGGCAGTGGACGAACATGCTGCGCACGTTGACCGCCATGACGCGGTCCCAGTCCTCGTCGCTCGTGTCCAGGATCGACTTGTAGACGATGTGGCCCGCGTTGTTGACGAGGACGTCGAGCCGGCCGAAGCGCTCGACCGCGGTAGCGACGGTGCGCGCCGCCGTCTCGGCGAGGGAGGCGTCGCCCTCGACGGTGACGAGGCCGTCGACGGCCGGGACGGCCCGCACGTCGGAGGCGACGACGTCGGCGCCCTGCGCACGGAGGAGCCGCGTCACGGCGGAGCCGATGCTGCCGGCCGCGCCGGTCACGATCGCCGTCCTGCCGCTGAAGTCAGCCGCCGTTCCGCTCACCTCCTCAGACGTTGTGCTGACGCTCGGGTCGTGCCGGCGCCTGGGTCGCGAGGCCGAGGTGCTCCCGCGCGAGCTCTCGTGCCGACCAGTCCGCCACCACGTTGGTGAAGTGGCTCCAGCCCATCGTCATGTCGCGGTAGATGCGCTCCATGCGCTGGCCCTCGCGCGGTGTGCCCGCGGTGCGCAGGAGCGTCCCCTGCATCGCCTCCCACGCGATTCCCATCGCCTCCCGCCCGACGACGTTCAGTCGGAGGTCGTCCTCGCGTGAGAAGGGAATGCCGTCCTCGACGCCGCGGCGGCAGAGCTCCATGTACTGGTCGGCGACCTGCAGCAGCGCGGCCTCCGCCGTGGCGGCCTTCCCCATGGCGATGCCGAGCCACCGCTGGTAGTCCGGATCCTCGTAGCGGGCGACGATCGGCGGGCGCTGCGTCTTGCGTGTGCGCAGGATGTTCTCGTACTCGTCGAGCGCGCCCTTGACCGCGCCGACCATGATCGCGGTCAGCTCCCCCTGGAAGAAGCTCAGCGTGCGGCCCGCGTACATCGGGTTGCCGTGGAGCCGCGACCCCGGAGTGCCGTCGGAGACGTCGACGTCCACGAGCCAGGTGTCCTCGAGCGCGAAATGCGCGGGGATGCGCGCGCCGTCGAGGCGCACGCTCTGCGAGCCGCTCCCCTTCATGCCGAGCGCGTCGCCCCAGTCGTCGAGCATCGTCCACTCGCTGCGCGGTGCGACGAACAGCAGCAGCCTCGGCGCCTCGCCGCTCTGGCCGGGCACGAACGTCTGGCCCATGAAGTGCGTCGAGTAGGGCGCTCCCGAGGAGTACGTGTGGGTGCCGGTCAGCTCCCAGCCGTCGTCGAGCCGGACCGCGGTGCCTGCAGGCGCGGCCACAGCAGGGCAGAGGAAGTCGCCGTCGCCGAAGAGCTCTGCCTGCGCCCGCTCCTCGAACAGCATGCCGATCTGCAGGGCATGGCCCGCGGCGAGGCAGAAGCACCATGCCGTCGAGGGACATCCGCGGGCGATGGCGACGACGACCCGCCAGAACGTCGGCAGGTCGAACTCGTAGCCGCCGTAGCGCCGAGGGACGAGGGTGCGGTAGAGGCCCGCCTGCACGAGCTCCTCGTGCGTCTGACGCGGGTAGGAGCGGAGCTCCTCCGTCTCCGCCTGGCGCTCCACGAGTCGCGGGACCAGCGCCCCGGCCCGTGCCACGAGCTCGGTCGGCGTGAGGTCGGGCTCCGGCGGGGCGATCACGTCATCGACCGCGGTCAACGCTGCTCGCGGCGCGACGCCCGCAGCCGCTCGGTCGCCTCGAGGTCGACGGCAAGGCCCTCCGGGTCGTCGTCCGGGTCGCCCGTGACCACGACGCCGTAGTCGCGCGCCGCGCCTGTCACGGAGACGTAACCGTCCCTCACGTCCACCTTCACGCGCTCCGGCTCGCGCTCGAGCGGGTCGCCCCAGCCGCCGCCCCCGTTCGAGACGTAGCGCAGCACCGCGAGCGGCTGTGTGCGCCACAGCGGCTCGCGGCCGAACCACACGTACTCGCCGGAGCGGCTCGGCGCATGCGTCTCGGGATCGAGGTGCCCGGTGACGGGCACGGCGTCGCGATAGTCGTCCTCGCCGGCGCCGCGCTGCCGGACGACGCCGTCGGCGGGCGGCTCCCAGAGCCAGACGCCTCCGGTCTCGCCGTCGCCGCCGCCGTTGACGCCGAAGCCGCTCGGCACCCGGAAGCGGAGGGGCATCGCGTAATGGTGGGCCGGCTGCAGCCAGAGGGAGTCCCGCACGACTCCCGACCCGCCACGGTGGTAGCCGGGCCCGGCGGTGTCGGGGACGATCTCGTGGCGGAGCATGGCGACCGGTGCGTCGTTCTCGGTTGCCTCCACCGCCGGTGCGATCCCGTTCGCCTGGTAGCTGAGCGTGAACGTGTCGGCATCGCCGTCGACGGTGGCGCCGTAGGCGCCTTGCTCGCCGCCGCACTGCCCGACCGAGACCCACGGCGTGCCGTTCGGGAGCACGCCGCCTGCGTTGTGCAGGTTGGCAGAGCCGTGGTCGCCGGCGATCGCCGCGTCGCCGAGCACCTGCGCGAACGCGCGCAGGATGGCGGCGATCAGGGCCTGGGTCCCCTCCCAGTAGAGGAAGACGGCCCCGTCCGGAGGGAGCGCGCTCACGATCGTCCCCGGCGGGACGACGACGTCGATGGGGCGCAGCGTGCCGGAGGTGAACGGCGTCCGCGGGTCGAGGACGTACTTGAAGGCGGTGCCGACCGTCGACTTCGCGTCGAGCGCCGTGCCGTTGATGCACGAGCGGGCCTGACGGGACGTCCCGCTGAGGTCGACCTCGGCGCGGCCGCCGCGCTTCGTGAGCCTCACGTGGACGCGGTAGGCCTCGGTGTCGTCGATCCCGTCGCAGTCCACGAAGTCCTCGGCCTCCCAGATGCCGTCAGGGACCGCCTCGAGCGCGAGCGTCATCCTCTCGGCCGCCGCGTCGCAGACGTACTCGATCGCGCCGAGCACCGCCTCCGCGCCGTAGCGCTCCACCGTCTCCAGGAGCAGACGCTCGCCGAGCTCGAGGTTGGCGCAGATCGTCTGCATGTCCGGGAACATGAACGAGCCGAAGCGGACGTTGTCGAAGATCAGGCTCCACGTCTCCTGCACCGGACGCCCGGCCCGGTACAGCGCGCGCGGCGAGAGCACGAGGCCGTTCTCGTACACGTTCGTCTTGGTGGCGCTGAAGCCGCCGGGGACGCTGCCGCCCATGTCGAGGTGGTGCGCCTTCAGGTTGACGAGGCCGACGAGCTCGCCCGCGTGGAAGACCGGCCGGCAGAAGAGGAGGTCGTTGATGTGCGTGCCCGTCCGGTAGGGGTCGTTGGCGACGATCACATCTCCGGGCTCGAGCCGCGCGGGGCCGTACTCCTCGACGGTGTTGCGGACGGAGTCCGTCATCGTCCCCGTGAAGAGGATGATGCTGTTCGACACCGCGGGTGTGGCGTAGTCGGCGCTCGGCGGCCCGGTGACGGTGGCGGCGAAGTCGTAGAAGTCGCGCAGGATCGGCGAGAACGCGGTCGTCAGAAGCTGGCTGCACATGTGCTCGACGACGTAGCCGAACCTGCTTGCGAGCACCGTGGCCGTGAAGCGGTCACAGCGGTAGCGCTGCAGGAACGCGTTCGCGTCGAGGTCGCGGATCAGCGTCGCGCCGGTCGAGACCGTGGTGGCTTCCATCAGTCGGCTCCGGCCGTCCGCTCGATCACGAGCTCGCCCACCCCGCCCACCGTCGCGACTTGCCCTGGATACACGAACGTCGTCGAGAGGGCTTCCCGGATGACCGCCGGGCCTTCGACGCGGCTCCCGGAAGAGAGGGTCTCGCGCTCGTGCTCGGCCGCGTGGAGCGGCTCGTCCGCCAGGTAGCGGAGCTCGAGCGTGCGCCGCGGCGCCGTGGACGCGTCGCGGGGCTCGAGCCGGGCGTACTCGACCTTGTCCGTCGGCACGACGAGCTGCACGCGGTAGGTGACTCCCTGCACGGGGAGCATGGGAAACCTGTTCCCGAACCGGCGCTCGTACTCGTCGTGGAACCGCTCCACCAGCTCGGGGATCGTCTCCTCGTCGATCGGCCCTTCCGGCACGGCGACGAACGGCGTCTCCCAGCTCTGGCCGTACAGGCGCCCGTCGAAGCTCCGGCGGATCTCGACGTCGTCCCGGTCCGCGCCGACCCGGCGGCGCAGGCGCTCCTCCATCTCCTCGAACACGGCCGCGACGGTGCCGGCCGTGCCGGGGCCGAGGACGACGTAGGCGCTGCGGCTGTCGGAGTAGACGAGGTCGGCGCTGAGCAGGCCGACCGCCGAGAAGAGCCCGGGGTGGGGCGGGACGACGATGCGCTTGACGTGCAGCAGCTCGAGCGTGGCCGGGAGCAGCATCGGGCCCGCCGCGCCGTAGGCGACGAGGCTGAAGTCGCGCGGGTCGACGCCGTGGCGGATGGCGATGTCGATCACCTCCTCCGCGACGTTGGCCGCGGCGATGCGATAGGCGAAGGACACGCGCTGGGCGAGAGGGAGCGGGGTGTCGAGCGCCTCGAACGCCGCGCGCGCGAGCTCGACGTCGAGCCGCAGTGCTCCGCCGGCGAAGCCGTCGGGATCGAGCAGGCCCATCAGCAGGCACGCGTCCGTCAGCGTGGGGGCGTCGCCGCCACGTCCGTAGCAGGCCGGCCCGGGATCTGCGCCTGCGCTTGCCGGCCCCACGAGGACGTCGCCGGTGGCGGAGATCGAGACGATGCTGCCGCCCCCGGCGCCGACGCTGCGCACCTCGGTGGAGAGCGCGTTGATGACGAGGTCGTGCTCGAGCTCGAAGGTGTTGCTCACGATCGGCCGGAAGTCGCGCACGAGCGAGACGTCCGTGGACGTGCCGCCGACGTCGCAGCAGATCAGGTTGCCGTCGGCGAGCGTCTCCGCGAGTCGCGCGCACGAGACGGTGCCCGCGGCCGGGCCGGCCACCACGATCCGAAACGGCTGCTCGAGCGCCGCCTCCCAGGGCAGCAGCGTGGCGGCGCAGTCGGCGAAGTTGAGCTCGCCGGCGAAGCCGAGGTCGCGCAGCTCACGGTCGAGCTCGGTCGCATAGTCCGCGTAGACGAGCTTCATGAGCACGTCGACGACCGTCGTGGACGCGCGCGCGTACTCCTTCGCCAGGGGCGAGGTCTCCGACGAGAGGGAGATCGGCAGCTCGCCCAGGACCTCGCGGGCGAGCTCGCGCAGGCGCTTTTCGTGCGTGGCGTCGACGTACGCGTTGAGCAGGCAGATGGCCACGCCCTCGACCCGGCACCGCGCCAGCACCGCGAGCTGACGCCGCGCTTGCTCCTCGTCGAGCGGGGTCAACACGCTCCCGTCGGGGAGCAGCCGCTCGGTGACGCCGCGCCGCAGGTAGCGCGGCACGAGCGGGCGCGCCGCGTCCCCGAAGCTGCGCCGCCAGCCGGCGTCCGTCTGCGCGTCGAGGGGCCGCCAGACGGTCCCCATTGTCAGCATGTCGCGGTGGCCCTCGGTCGTGAGGAACCCGATCTTCGGGAGTCGACGCGTGATCACGGCGTTGAGGCCCATCGTGCTCGCGTGGTTGAAGACCGGCCGGCCCTCCACTCCCAGGCGGCGCGCGCCCTCGATCACCGGCGCAGCCGGCGTGGCCGGGTCGCTCGGCACCTTGGCGACCTCGATCCGCCCGTCGCGCACCGAGACGACGTCGGTGAAGGTGCCGCCGACGTCGACGCCCAGCACGGCTAGCCGCCCGCTCCGCGCAGGATCTCGAGCCCGAGCGGCACGTAGACGCCGAACAGCGGCCCCCGCTCGCGCTCGAGCGACGCGAGGCAGTCCTGGCACTTGCGCACGTTCCACCAGCCGCCCTCGCCGAGCACCGGATACTCCGCGAGGTTGCCGCCGCCGCACTCCGGGCACGTTCCTGCCACCGGCGCGCGCTCGACGGCCAGGTACTCCTCCTCGGGGCGAGGGAACGCGTGCATCGCCGCTCTCAGGGCACGATGACGCCGGTCAGGTTCTCGTGCGACTCTGCGGCGTCCAGCGCCGCGTTGATCTCGTCGAGCGGGTAGACGCCCGTGATAATGGGCTTGGCGTCGACGACGCCGTCCTCGAGCATGCGCGTGAACCGCGGGATGTCCCGGCGCATGCGCACGCGGCCGTTCTGGCAGCTGTGCAGCGACCTGCCCCGCAGCGCGAGCTCGAACTGGGGAAGCGTGACGGTGGAGTCGAAGCGCTCGACGCCCGTGAGCACGACGGTGCCGGCCTTGCGCGCCATCAGGAACGCCTGGGCCTGGGCCTCCGGTGCGCCCGCCGCCTCGAGCGCGTAGTCGGCGCCGCGTCCCTCGGTCAGCTCTCGAACCTGCTCCACCGGGTCGCCGTCGCCGGGGTCGACGAGGTCGCTCGCGCCGAGCTCGCCCGCCCGCGCGCGTCGCGCCGCTCGCGGCTCTACGGCGATCACCTGAGCCGCCCCGGCCGCGCGCGCGCCCTGCACCATCCACAGGCCCAGGTGGCCGCAGCCGACGACCGCGACGGACGATCCCGGCTCCACGGCGGCGACGTTGAAGACGGCCCCGAGACCGGTGGTGATGCCGCACCCGAGGAGGGAGAGCTCCTCGTGCGAGAGGCCCGACTCGACGGGGAACACCCAGCTCCGCGGCACGCGCATCAGCTCGGCGTAGGTGCCGCCGCCGCCCGACGACGTGACCTCCTCGCCGTCCGCGCGGTTGGCGACGTGCGGCTGCGGGACGGCGAGATGGGCGCACTGGTCGGGCCGGCCGCGGGCGCACCAGTAGCAGACGCCGCACTCGGGCGTGCCGGGGACGACGACCCGCTCGCCGACCGTCACGTCCGTGACCGCGGTGCCGATCTCCTCCACGATCCCGACGCCCGCGTGGCCGAGGATCGTGGGCAGCTGCTTCACCAGGTCGCCGCGCCGGTTCATGCAGTCCGTGTAGCAGAGGGCACTCGCCGTCATCCGCACGACGACGTGCGTGGGACCGGGCGGGAGGAGCTCCACGTCCTCGACGACGAGCGGTGCCCCGACCTCGACGAGGAGTGCCGCCCTCACCGCTGCCTCGTCGAGTGGCCGCGCGGCATGGGTCGCACGACCCTACGACGGGTGCCGAGGGGTGTCAATCGGCCTCCGTTCTCGGCCGCACGGGGTTCAACGCGGCCGCGCCTCCGTCGACCGAGACGACCTCCCCCGTGAGGAAGGACGCCTCGTCGCTGAGCAGGAACGCGACCACCGCCGCGATCTCGTCGGGCGTGCCGGCGCGCAGGAGGGGCGCCACGCGCGCACGCTGCTCGAGCCCCTGAGCGCCGCGGACCTCACCTGCGGGCTGGCTCAGCAGCCCGGTCGGCACGATCCCCGGTGCCACGGCGTTGACGCGCACCCCGAGCGGCCCACCGTACACGGCCGCGCCGCGGGTGAGCCCGATCACGCCGTGCTTCGAGGTGTGGTAGGGGAGCAGGTCTCCCGCGCCCCGCAGCCCCGCGATCGACGCGGTGGTGACGATGGCGCCGCCGCCTCCCTGCACGGCGAACCGGCGGAAGGCGGCCCGGAGGCCGAGAAACACGCCGCGCAGGTTGACGGCCAGCACGAGGTCGAACTCGTCCGCCTCGATCTCCGGGAGCGGCGCGAGCGTTCCGGCGATGCCGGCGTTCAGGTGGTGGAGGTCGAGACGGCCGAACCGCTCCACGGCCGCGGCGGCGTAGCGCTCGACGTCCTGCTCGAGCGCGACGTCAGCCGTGACCGGCAGTGCCTCGGTGGGGAGGGAGGAGGCGACGCGCTCGGCCGCATCGGCGTCGCGGTCGACGACGACCACACGCGCACCCTCGGCCGCGAGCCGGCGGGCGGTCGCCGCGCCGATCCCGCTGCCGGCGCCGGTGACGAGGGCCACCTTGCCGGCGATCCCGGCGAGGCCCATCGCCGCTCAGCCGTCCCCGTCCGGGGATGCCGCGCGCTCGAGCTCCTCGATCAGTATCGGGACGCCCATCGTGCACGTGTGGATGCCGATCACGCTCGCGATCTCGAGCACCTCCATGATCTCCTCCGGCGTGGCGCCGTAGACGAGCGCGTTGGCGATGTGCTGCCGCAGCCCGGGGACGTAGAGATGGGTCGCGGAGGCGTCGAAGGCCGTGTAGATCAGCTCCTTCACCTTCGGCTCGAGCACCCCGCGCGTCCACGGGACGGACGAGAACTCCGTGTAGGCCTCGAAGAAGTCCGGGTCGAGCTCGAGGAGGTCGTCCCAGAACGGGTGCCAGTAGCCGCGCGCTGCCGTGAAGTCGGCCTTCAGCTGCTGCTGTCGCGCGTCGAGTGCGGGCGTCGTCCGGGCGCGTCCGGCCGCGGCGAGCTCCTCCTGCAGCACGGGGACGCCGACGGTGCAGGCGTGGATTCCGAGGGTGCTCGTCAGCTGCAGCACCTCGAGCAGCTCCTCCCTCGTGGCGCCGAACTGGAGGGCGAGGCGGACGTGCTGCCGGAACCCCGGCTCGTAGAGGTGCGTTGCCGCACCGTCCACCGCGATGTAGACGAACTCCTTCACCTTCGGCTCGAGCGGGCCCGTCCGCCACGGGACCGATGAGAGGCGCAGGTAGGCGGCGAAGAAGTCGGGATCGAGCTCGAGCAGGCTCTGCATGGAGTCGCTCCAGTAGCCCCGTGCCTCGACGAAAGCGTCGCGCAGCTCCGCCTGGCGCTCGGTCAGCTCCACCGGGCCATCCTCTCACGCGTGCCAGGGCGCGGGACGGCTCAGCGAATCGTGACGCGGGCGGTGACGACGCGTGTGTTGGGGAGGATCCGCGCCACGTTCTCCATGTTGCGCGTCTCCTGGTAGTCGGAGATCTGGAGGCGCACCGTGTGTGTCCCGCGGCGGAGGCCGCCGGTGGCGATCCTCACGATCCCTCTGTTGATGCCGCCGACGCGCGTGCGGCCGTCGACGCGGATCCTGAGCGAGGAGGCGTCCACGCCCGATCCCGCGTCCGCGACGCGCACCTGCAGCGCGCGGCCGCGCCTCACGGCCCGCGCGACCAGCTGCGCGGTCGGCGGCGTTACGTCGTTCACCCAGTAGCGGAAGGTGAACGCGCCGGCGCCGTTCGAGCTGGCGCTGTCGAAGACGACGTCGTACGCCCCCGGCTGAGGTTGCAGCGCGCCCGCCACGAGCGTGGCGTCTCCGAACGCGGCGAGGTAGGGATTGAGGTTGACGGGCAGCGCCGGGTACCCCGTGAGGCGGTTCTCGTCCCCCGCGACGACGACGCGCGGCTCGACGCTGACGCCGCTCGCCCGCGACGTGATCGCGACGCCGAAGTTCGCCACGGTGCGCGTGAGCGTGACGCGGAAGACCTGCTCCGGCCCGGCCAGCGTGGCCGTGACCGCGCCGCCGGAGGGGACGGCCGGGTAGCGGTAGTCGGAGACGAGCGCCGCCCGGCCGCGCGTGTCCCCGCGGTACGTCCCCGGCCGCGCCAGCGCCGTCGTCTGTGCTGCGGCGAGGGCGGGGCTGTCGACGCGGAACCAGTACGGGATGCGCCGTTCGACGCCGTCCCTGGTGAGCGTCACGACGCCGCTCACCTCGCCGCCTGCCGTCCCCGCCTGCACTGCGATGGGGAGCGCTCCGGGTACCTCGGCGGTCGGCGGAGCCGAGACGCTCGTCCCCGTCGGCGCCTCGGCGGCAACGACGGCGACGGACCAGACGCCGGCGCCCCCGCCCGCGTCGGCGAGCGCGATGTTGATGCCGCCCGTCCCGCCGGCCGTGACGAGCCCGAAGGAGACCGCTGACGGCGACGCTTCGACGAGCGGCGTGTCCGCGGCTGCAAGGTCGATCATGCCGGCGCCCGCCCGCGGGGGAGGCTCGGCCAAGGGGCGCGCGGTGGCGATGAGCGCCGCCTTGATGCGGGCGACCGTCCAGTCGGGATGGCGCTGCCGAAGCAGCGCCGCCCCTCCGGCGACGTGCGGCGCAGCCATGCTCGTTCCGGAGCTCTGCCCCCACCCTTCGGGCACCGAGGAGAGGATGCCGATGCCCGGCGCCGTCACTTCCGGCTTCGCGCGGAGCGAGAGCGCCGTCGGCCCGGCGGAGGAGAAGCTGGCGAGCGCACCGGGCCCGGTCGACGCCGCGGCGGCCACCGTGATCGCCTGGCCCGCGGTGCCGGGCGAGGAGATCGAGCCGCGCCCGAAGTCGGTGTAGTCGTTGCCGGCGGCGACCACCGGCACGACGCCCGCGGCCGCCGCGGCGTCGAGCGCGAGGGCGACGACGTCCCGAGCCGGATCGATCTCCGGCTCGCCGATCGAGAGGTTGATCACGTTCATGCCGTCCGCAACGGCGGCCTCGATCGCGGCGACGATCTCGGGAGCGTTCCCGTCCAGGCCGACACCCGAGTCGGTGGGGATCCCGAGCGCCTTGTAGTTGCCGATGTACGCACGCGGGGCGATGCCGGAGACGCGGCGGCCGCCGATGGCGGGCGTGTCGGCATTTCCTGCGGCGATGCCGGCCACGTGGGTCCCGTGGCCCGACAGCTCGGGATCGAAGGGCGTGCGTGCGTAGCGCCACGTCGCCCCCGGAGGCGCGAACGCGCGCGCGACGATCACCTTCGCGGTCGTGTACGAGGACTGCCCCTTGGGGAACCCCGCCGGCATCGTGTAGCCCGCCGGGTCGAAGAACTCGTGCTCCTGGTCGACGCCGTCGTCGATGATGCCGATCTTCACGCCCTGCCCGCTGCTGACGAGGCCGGCACCCCAGAGTGTCGAGGCGCGAATGCGCGGGGCGCTCCGGTCGAGCGACACGCGGTAGGTGCCGCCGGTGAACACGTCGCGGACGCCGGGAAGCGCTCGGAGGTGGGGGACGGCGCCTGTCGGAAGCACCACCGCCACGCCGTTCGCGACGAGACGGTAGCGCCAGCGCACGCCCGCACCGGGAAACGCGATGCGCAGGGCGCGGACGAAGCGCTCCTGCTCCGCGCCGATGCGCTCGGCCGCGGCGGCACGGCGTTCGCCGGCGTAGGCGAGCGGCGGGCTCTGCAGCGCCACCACCACCTCCGTGCTCGGGCCCGACGGCCTCCACGTGTGAGGCACGGCCGAGCCGGCTGCCAGCGCACCGAGGGCGCCGGCGGCCAGGACGGCCACGATGCGGATGGGGGTCACTGTGACTGAGACGTCGGGCGAGCGCGGTCGGCTGTCCTAAGCATGCCCGTTGCGACGTGAGTGGCGCGGGATTGTGCCGATCGGCTCCATCGTCCGCATTCCGGCCCTCCCGGCCGGCACGGCCGGCCTCCGGCCGCAGAGCGTCGTGCGAAGTCCGGGTAAAATCGGGTCGCCCGCGGATGTGGCGGAATTGGTAGACGCGCACGGTTCAGGTCCGTGTGCCCGTAAGGGCGTGGAGGTTCAAGTCCTCTCATCCGCATGTCGCGGCCGCAGGGGTCAGACCCGAGGGTCTGACCCCATTCCGGGTCCCGCCGCGCGCGGCCCGGCACGCGCGGATAATCGGCCGGTGCCCGTCACGCTCACCGGCCGCGGCCTGACGCTCGAGGACGTCGTCGCCGTCGCGCGAGACCGCGAGCCGGTCGAGCTGGCACCGGACGCGCTCGCCGCGATGGAGGCCGCACGCGCCGTCGTCGAGCGGGCGCTGGGGCGCGGCGCCGAGATCTACGGGATCACGACGGGTGTCGGCATGCGCAAGGCGTTCCGCGTCTCGAGCGGCGACCACGACCGGGTGCTCGTCCGCCAGCATCTCATCGCCCAGGGCACCCGCGCACCGGACGACGTGGTGCGCGCCACGACGCTCTGTCTCGCGAACGTGCTCGCCCGCGGCGCGACGGCGGCCCGCCCCGAGCTCGCGCACCACGTCGTGCAGCGGCTGAACGCCGACAGCCTCCCTCACGTGCGAACGCTCGGCTCCGTGGGGCAGGGCGACCTGGCGCCGCTCGCAGACCTCGCGGCGGGGCTGCTCGACGGCTTCGAGCCGGTCGTGGGGGAGGCGATCGCGCTCCTCAACGAGAACGCCTTTGCGAGCGGCTGGGGGGCGCTGGCGCTGCGCGACGCGCTGGTCGTGCTCGACGCGCTGGACGTGGCCGGAGCCCTCGACCTGGAGGCGTTCGGCGCCAACCGCGACCTCCTCGACCCGGCCATCGGGGAGGAGCGCCCGTACCCCGGGCTGCGGACCACGCTCGACCGCCTTACCGGGCTCGTCGCGGGGAGCGCCGTCGAGCCCCGCACCATCCAGGACCCCCTCAGCTTCCGCACGCTGCCGCACGTGCACGGCGCTGCGAGGGACGCGTTCGGGTTCGTGCGGACACAGGTCGAGATCGAGCTCAATGCCGCGCAGTCGAACCCGCTCGTCGTGCGCGAGGGGGATCGCGTCGTGTCGGTGGGGAACTTCGAGGCGCTGCCGCTGGCCACCGCACTCGACGTGGCGCGCCTGGCGCTGGCTCCTCCGCTGACGTCGGCCGCCGAGCGGGCGGTCAAGCTCCTGCAGTCACCGTTGACGGGCCTCAACGAGGGCCTCGGGGCCCGTCCCGGGCTCGCCGAGAGCGCCCTCAGCGAGCTCGGCATCGCGGTGCAGGCGTTTGCCGCGGAGGCGCGGCTGCTGGCGCAGCCGGTCTCGCTCGAGCTCGTCTCCACGACGCAGGCCGAGGGGATCGAGGACCGGACGACGATGGCGCCGCTCGCGGCGCGCAGGCTCGCGGAGATGGCGGAGCTGGGGGCGCGCGTGGTCTCGGTCGAGCTGCTCCTCGCCGCGCAGGCGTGCGACCTACGCGGCTCGACGCTGGGCACCGGCACGGCAGCGGCGCGCGACGCCGTGCGCGAGCGCGCTCCGTTCGTGGGCGAGGGCGATCCGCTGCCCGACCTCGAGCCTCTCGTCGACCTCGTCCGCACGGGCTCGCTGGCCGGGATCGCCGCGTCGTAGGACGCCGGCGGGCGGAACGGTGCCGGCCCCAGGGTGGGAGAATGACCGCGTGGCGACGGTCGACCTGCACCAGCACCTGTGGCCGGCCGGCTTCGTGGCCGCGCTACGCGCTCGCAGCGAGGTGCCCCGCCTGCAGGACGGCGAGCTGGTCACGGTCGAGGGCCGCTTCCCCTTCGACCGCGAGGTCCACGAGCCGGCGCGCCGGCTCGAGCTGCTCGACCGCCACGGCATCGACGTGGCCGTGCTCTCGCTGCAGCCGAGCCTCGGGCTGGAGGCGCTACCGGAGGCGGAGCGCGAGGAGCTCGAGCTGCTCTGGTCGGAGGAGGTGCGCGACATCGTCGCCGCGTCGGCGGGCCGCTTCCGCGCGCACGCGCCGAGGAGGGTCCTGGACGGGTTCGTGGGCACGTGCGTCGGAGCGTCCGCGCTGATCGAGCCCGAGGGGGAGGCCTCGCTGCTCGACGAGGTCGAGCGCGCCAACGGCCTCCTGTTCGTGCACCCGGAGGCGACGGGGCCGCCGACGCCGGACAAGCCCGAGTGGTGGGGCTGGACCGCCGGCTACCCGGCGCAGATGCAGGCCGCCTACCTCTCGTGGCTGGCGACCGGCCGGGCCCGGTGGCCGTCCGTGCGCGTGGTCTTCGCGCTCCTGGCCGGCGGTGCCCCGTTCCAGCTCGAGCGGCTCGCGCATCGCGGCGTGAACGTTCGCTCCGCGCTCGACGACAGGGCCTACCTCGACGTGGCGACGTACGGCCGTCGCGCGATCGAGCTGTGCATCGAGACGTTCGGGGTGGAGCAGCTCGTGTACGGCAGCGACACGCCCGTAGTCGACCCCGCACCGACGCTTGCCGCCGTCCGGGGCTTCGGCGATGCTGTCGCCCAGATTCTCCAGATCGACACGCCGACTGCGCTGCTCGCGTGACCGACATCGCCCGCTGGATCAAGGGTCGGCTGACCGCCGATCGCGATCTCGACCGGCCGGCACTGTCGGATCTGGCCGTCGCCATCGGCCGTGAGGAGGAGCTGTGGCGTCCGGCGGTGCGCCACGACGACGAGAGCCGCTTCTACCAGCAGCTCTACCGCGACCCCAACGTCGACGTCTGGCTGATCTGCTGGGTGGGCGGCCAGAGCACCGGCTACCACGACCACGACCGCTCGAGCGGCGCCGTCTACGTGTGCGAGGGGACGCTGCTGGAGGACTTCTTCCGCGTCGAGGAGGACGGCTGGATCCGGGAGCGGACGAACGTCCACGAGGCCGGCGGGTGCTTCGACTTCGACGCGGCCGACATCCACGGCGTGCGCCACCCTGCCGGGGATGCGCCTGAGGCGAGCTCGATCCACTGCTACTCGCCGGCGCTGTGGCGCATGGGCCACTACGAGCCGGGACCGCAGGGCATGCGGCGCGTCTCGGTGACCTACGCCGACGAGCTGCTCGGCGCAGCCTGACGCGCCTCAGGCGTTCGACGGACAAGCGCGCGGCTCACGGGTAGCCGAGCGGATCGTCGGCGGGGGTGAGGTGGAGCTCGTCGCCGTCGTACGGGTGCGCCGCGGCGACGGCCTCGTCGAGCTCGACCCCGAGGCCGGGAGCGGCCGGTGGAACGACGTACCCGTCCTCCCAGACGATCGGGGCGCGCAGGAGGTCGGCGTGGAACCCGCTCCCGTCGAGGATCCCCTCGAGCAGGAGGAAGTTCGGGCTGCACGCGGCGAGCTGGATGTTGGCGGCGTTCACGATCGGGCCGCAGTAGAGGTGAGGCGCGATCTGCGCGTGGTGCGCCTCGGCGAGCGCCGCGATCTTCTTGCCCTGCAGGATGCCGCCCGCCCGGCCGAGGTTGGGCTGGAGGATCCGGGCCGCGCCGGTGGCGAGCACGCGCGCGAACTCCGAGATCGTCGTCAGCCGCTCTCCTGCCGCGATGGGGATCGACGTCCCTCGCGCCACCGCCGCCATCTCCTCGGGCAGGTCCGGGGGCACGGGCTCCTCGAGCCAGAGCGGGTCGTACCGCTCGAGGCGCCGGGCGAGGCGGATCGCTCCCGGCGCGGTGAACTGGCCGTGCGTGCCGAAGAGGAGGTCGCACCGCCCGCCGACCGCGTCCCGGATCGCCTTCACGTACGCCTCCGAGCGCTCGAGCGCCGCGAGATCGGGCTGGCGGGGGTCGAAGGCGGAATACGGCCCGGCCGGGTCGAACTTCAGCGCCGTGAACCCGCGTTGCGCGTACGCGGCGGCGCGCTCCGCGGCGAGCTCGGGGTGGAGGTACACGTCGACGGCGTCCTCCGGCTCGGCGTAGAGATACGTGTAGGAGCGCAGCCGCTCGTGCACCCTGCCGCCGAGGAGGTCGTAGACGGGCCGGCCGACCGCCTTGCCGACGATGTCCCAGCAGGCCATCTCGATCCCGCTGAGCACGCCCACGAGCGAGACGTCCGGACGTGCGGTGTAGCCGCGCGCGTACACGCGCCGCCAGAGCGTCTCGATGCCGAAGGGATCCGCTCCCGCGACGTGCCGCTCGAAGACGTCCTCGACCATGCGCACGACGACGGTCGGGTGGAAGGTGGCCGCGTACACCTCACCGACGCCGGTCACGCCGTCGCCGGTCGTCAGCGTGAGGAAGACGAAGTACCGGCCTCCGAACGACGGCGGAGGGTTCCCGACGACGAACGTGCGAAGCTCGGCGACCCTCACCGGAGGCGGGCCCTGCCGCGTCGAGGCGGGGTCACGGTCGCCGCGAGGAGAACGACGGAAGCCAGCGGAGGCTCTCCGAGAGCTCCAGCCCGAGCTGCACGAGGTCGGCCAGGATGGCCGCCTGGCGCTCGGGCGTGATCCGGGAGACCGGAACGCAGGTCGTCAGCGCGGCGAGCGTCACCCCCTCGTCGTTCACGATCGGCACCGACGCCGCGTAGAGGCCGTCGGCGGTGTCCTCCCAGTTCTCGGCGTAGCCGCGCTCCCGGACCTCGGCGAGGATCGTCTGGAGCTCCGCCACGCCGTTCAGCCGCCGGCCCGTGGGCGTGACGAGCAGCTGCCCGGCGAACATCGCCGAGACGGCGGCGGGGGAGTGCGAGGCGAGCACGACGCGGCCGCTCGCCGACGCGAAGGCCGGTGTCTTGGAGCCCACGTGGGTCACGAGCCGCACCGGCTGCGATGTCTCCTCGATCGCGATGAAGAGGGACTCGCCCCCGTCGAGGACGGCGAGCGCGATCGTCTCGTCGTGCCGCGTGAGGAACTGCCCGGCCGCGGCCCGGAAGGCCGTCACGATCGGCAGCTCGGCGGAGCTGGAGCCGAGGCGCAACGCGCGGATCCCCAGAGCGAAACGCCCGTCGGCGTCGCGTACCGCCCAGCCGCGCTCGACGAGCACGGCGCAGATCCGGTGCAGCGTGCTCTTCGCAATGCCGAGCTCGCGGGCCATCTCGGAGAGACCGAGGGGCGCCTGCGCGGCGAGCAGGTCGAGGACGGCGAGCGTCGCCTGGACGCCGATCGACGTCCCCTGCCTCGTGCCCGCGGGCCTCACGGTCGTGCCGGAGATGTCGACGCTCACCGGCTGAGCGTACCCCCTTTGCGAACGCGTTTCCAGATTGGGAACGATCGGGGTTGACATGCCTCGTGCCAGCCCGTCAGACTCGACGAGGGATGGGACAGGAGTCCAAGTGCAGAACCGCGGCGCCGGCGCGGATCGCGCCGCAATCCGAAGCGGCCCGACCGACGTCTCACTCCACGACAGCGCTCGAGGAGCGCGAGCGACCCTAGGAGGGCGGATGGACAGGGAGACCAGGAGGCTGGTCGACGACTATCGCAGCAGCGAGGCAGGCCCCCTCGAGAGCAACCTCGTCGACGAGCTCGTGAACGGCCAGCTCGACCGCGAGGAGCTCCTCCGGCGCGGGACGATGTTCGGGCTGTCGCTCGGCACGCTCGGGCTGCTGCTCAAGTACATGGGCGAGGCCGAGCCCGCGTTCGGCGCCACGGAGGTCGTCAGGCCGGGTGGCACGATCCGGGTCGGCATCTCGGCCTTCGGTGCGTCGCTCGAGCCGTACCTGCTCAATGAGGGCGGGGCGCTCGCGTTCGCCGGCATCCCGGGCGAGTACCTGACCTTCACGGACCCGCGCGGCCGGGTGCTGCCCGCGCTCGCGACGAGCTGGCGACCGAACGCCGACGCGACCGTGTGGACGTTCCAGATCCGCAGGGGCGTCAAGTTCCACAACGGCAAGACGCTGACCGCGCAGGACGTCGTGGCGAGCATGAAGCAGTACGTGGGCGAGAAGGGCTCGAACGCCGGGCTCTCGCCGTTCTTCGACGCCGCGGGCGTGTCCGCCCGAGGGCAGTACACCGTCGTCTTCCGGCTCAAGTCGCCGATCGGCGTGTTCCCGTACCTCGTCAGCCAGACGACGTACCAGGCGATCATCCAGCCCGCAGCGATCGCGGCGAAGCCGGGGACGTGGGTCTCGAGCGGCATGATCGGCACCGGCGCCTTCCGCGTCAGGCGCTACGTCGACAAGCGGAGCGCCGAGCTCGTGCGGAACACCGGCTACTGGGGCGGTCGTCCGCCGCTCGACGGAGTCCGGATCACCTTCTACCAGGGCAGCGCGCCGCTGGTGCTCGCGCTCAGGGCGGGGCAGATCGACCTTGCGATGCAGCTCTCGCCGCAGGAAGGCCAGCCCTTCAAGAACAACTCGCGGTACACGTACTACTCGCTACCCACCGCGGCTCACCGGCAGGTGTGCATGCGGACGGACGAGGGCGCGTTCAAGGACCCGCGGGTGCGGCGGGCCCTCGCGCTCGTGATCAACCGGCCGCAGCAGCTCGCGCGGGTCATGCTCGGCGCCGGACAGGTCGGCAACGACAACCCGTTCTGGCGGGGCTTCGCGTCGACCGACCGCTCGATCAAGCAGCGCACGCAGAACCTCGCGCTCGCACGGGCGCTGCTGCAGGCGGCCGGTGCGGAGAACCTGAAGTTCAACGTCACCACGTGGCAGTTCCTCGACCACACCGACCACGCGGCGTCGATCCAGGCCTTCGCACGCCAGGCCGGCATCGAGATGGGCATCGAGGTCATGGACGTCGGCAAGTACTACGACGCCGAGCCGGCCGGGGCCGACTACGCCACCACCACGCCGTGGCTGAACCGGCCCGCGACGCTGACCGAGTACGGCGCGCGAGGCGTGCCCAACATCTACCTCACGCGCTGCTACATGTCGACGGGCGACTGGAACGCGTCGCACTACAAGAACCCCGAGTTCGACTCGCTCGCGAGCACCTATCTCGCAGCGGCCGAGGTGGCGGCGCAGCGGAGGGCGACGAAGCGCATGGCGGCCATCCTCCTCCGTGACACGCCGGTCATCACGGACTACTTCATCAACTACGTGACGGCGAGCTCCTCGAAGGTCAAGAACTACGTCCCCGAGGGGCTTTCGCACATCCGCCTGGCGAAGGTCGGCCTGGCCTAACGAGCTACGCGAACGGCGGGCGGCGGCGGGCGGGCACCGGCCCGCCGCCCGCCCGCCATTCCTTCCGAGGCATCGGTGACCCGCTTCCTCCTCAAACGCCTCGGACTCGCACTGATCACGCTGTTCCTGCTCAGCGTGATCGTCTTCGCGGTCTCGACCGTGCTCCCGGGCAACGTCGGCCGCGCCGTGCTCGGGCCGTTCGCCACGCAGGAGTCGGTCGACGCGCTCAACGAGCAGCTGGGGACGAACCGGTCGGTCTTCGTGCAGTACGTGGAGTGGGCGGGCGGGCTGCTCCACGGCGACCTCGGCACCTCGCTGACGAAGCAGCTGCCCGCGCGTGACCTGCTCGGCCCGGCGCTCTCGAACTCGTTCAAGCTCGCGTTCGTCGCCTTTCTGATCTGCGTGCCGCTGTCCATCGTCGGAGGCGTCATCTCGGGGCTCCGCTACGGGCGCCCCACGGACAAGGCGATCACGATCGCCGGGATCTCGTTCGCCGCGATGCCCGAGTTCGTGACGGGGATCCTCCTCATCCTCGTGTTCTCCATCTGGCTCGGGTGGCTGCCGGTGACCGCCCAGTGGGAGGAGGGCGCGAACGTGCTCACGCAGGTCAAGTACCTCCTGCTGCCGGCGATGACCCTGACGCTCGTGCTGTTCGGCTACATCGCCCGGATCACGCGCGCAGGGATGATCGAGGCGCTCGACTCGGACTACGCGCGCACCGCATATCTCAAGGGGCTGCCGTCGTCCGTCGTCGTGCGCCGGCACCTGCTGCGGAACGCGCTCCTGCCGACGATCGCGGTCGTCGCGGTGCAGATCGGCTACCTCGTCGGCGGCCTCGTCGTCGTCGAGGTGCTCTTCAACTACCAGGGCATCGGCCTCCTCATTTACGAGGCGGCGCGCCAGAAGGACCTCCCGCTGCTCACGGCGGGCGTCCTCGTCGTCGGCATCACCTACCTCGTGGTGACGCTGATCGCCGACATCCTCTACGCGCTCCTGAACCCGCGCATCCGCTTCGGGACGGCCGAGTGAGCGTCGTCGTCCCCCCGACGCCCGCGGCGCCGCTGCCCGCGCGCAGCGAGGCGCGTACGGCTCGCTCCGAGCGCCTCCGGCTGCTGCTGCGCTCGCCCACGGTCGTCATCGGCGTGATCGTCATGGGCTTCTGGCTCTTCTGCGCGATCTTCACGGATCTCGTGACCCCGCACGACCCGATCTTCGACAACCAGTTCACGCCGAGCGAGTCGCCGACCTGGTCGCACCCGTTCGGCACCGACACGAACGGGCGCGACATCTTCTCGCGCGTGCTCGCGGGCTCACGCAACGTGCTCCTCATCGCTCCGGCCGCCACCCTGCTCGGGACGGTGCTCGGCACCATGCTCGGGCTCGTCACCGGCTACCTGCGGGGCGTCGTCGACGACGTCGTGAGCCGCCTGGTCGACGCCGTCCTCTCGCTGCCGCTGATCGTGACGGCGATCCTGATCGTGACCGCCGTCGGCAAGTCGGGCACGTGGGTGGTCGTGCTCATCATCGGGCTCATCTTCACGCCGGTGGTCTCGCGGACGGTGCGCGCCGCGGTGCTGTCCGAGACGGAGCTCGACTACGTCCAGGCGGCGCGCCTGCGGGGCGAGCGGGCGCCCTACATCATGTTCTCGGAGATCCTCCCCAACGTCCTCTCGCCGGTGGTCGTGGAGTTCACCGTGCGGCTCGGCTACGCGATCTTCGCCGTCGCCTCCCTGACTTTCATCGGGTTCGGCGTCGCGCCTCCCTCGCCCGACTGGGCCGCGCAGATCAACCAGTACTGGACGCTCATCGACCCGTACTGGTGGATGACGCTGTTCCCCGCCCTGGCCATCGCGAGCCTCGTCGTCGCCGTGAACCTCGTCGCCGACGGCGTGCGGGAGGTGTACGAGCGATGAGCGCGGCCGGCGTAGAGGCGGCACTCGAGGTCTCCGACCTCGGCGTCGTCTACCGCGTCCGCGGCGTCGACCGGCCGGTGCTGCGCGGCGTCTCCCTCTCGATCGAGCGCGGCCATTCGTACGGGCTCGTGGGCGAGTCCGGATGCGGCAAGTCGACCGCCGCCCTCGCGATCGTACGCTACCTCCCACGCAACGGCCGGGTGGCGGCGGGAAGCGTCTCCGTGGCCGGCCGCAACGTCCTCGGGCTGGGTGGGCGCGGGCTCCGCGACTACCACGCGCGCACGGCGTCGATGGTCTACCAGAACCCCGGTGCGGCGCTGAACCCCGGGCTGCGCGTCGGTACGCAGGTGGCGGAGGCGTTCACCGTGCTCGGCGTGGCGCGCACGGAGGCGGGGGACCGTGCGCGCGCCGCGCTCGCACGGGTGCAGATCGCGGATCCCGGCTCGGTCATGGGGCGCTACCCGCATCAGCTCTCGGGCGGCATGCAGCAGCGGGTCGTGATCGCGATGGCGCTGGCGAAGGACCCGGCGCTGCTGATCCTCGACGAGCCCACGACCGGCCTGGACGCCACCGTCGAGGCCGAGGTGCTCGAGATCGTCTCGCAGCTGCAGGCCGAGCTCTCGACCGCGGTGCTCTTCATCAGCCACAACCTCGGCGTGATCTCCAAGATGTGCGACCGCGTCGGCGTGCTGTACGCGGGCCGGCTCGTCGAAGAGGGACCCGTGGAGACGGTGCTGCAGGATCCCCGCCACCCCTACACCGTCGGCCTCCTGCGCTGCATCCCGCGCGGGGGCGTGCGCAAGGACCACGGGCGGCTCGACACGATCCCGGGCTTCCTGCCGCAGCTCGGCGCCGACCTTCCGGGGTGCGTCTTCGCCGACCGCTGCACGCTCGCCGACGAGCGGTGCCACGCCGAGGAGCCGCCGCTGGAGAGGCTCGGCGCGTCGCACAGCACGCGGTGCTGGTACCACGAGCGGGCGCACGAGCTCCCGCGCCAGGAGGCTGCCGACATCGACCTCCCCGTGGTCGACCGGAGCCTCGCGCCCGTGATCGAGGCGCAGGACCTCGGCAAGGTGTTCCGCCAGCGGGGCCAGGACGTCCACGCCCTCGTAGGGGTGACGGGCGCCATCTGGCCGGGCGAGACGCTGGGCCTCGTCGGCGAGTCCGGCTCCGGCAAGACGACGCTCGCGCGGGCCGTGCTCGGGCTCGTGGAGCCGACCACCGGCTCCGTCGTGCTCGACGGCAAGGAGCTCGCCCCGCGCTTCACCAGCCGGCCCCGTCAGGCGCTTCGCGACCTCCAGGTCGTGTTCCAGAACCCGGACTCGGCGCTCAACCGGCGCCACTCCGTGCGGCGCATCCTCACCCGGGCGATGCGGAAGCTGGCCGGCGTCACCGGAGGCGAGGCCGACCGTCGTGTCGATGCGCTCGCCGAGCAGGTCCGTCTCACCGAGCGCACTCTGACCCAGAAGCCGGTGCAGCTCTCCGGCGGGCTCAAGCAGCGCGTCGCCATCGCCAGGGCGTTCGCGGGGAATCCGAAGCTCGTCATCTGCGACGAGCCCACGTCCGCGCTCGACGTCTCGGTGCAGGCCGCGATTCTCAACCTCCTCGTCGAGCTGCAGGCGGAGAAGCGGGTCTCGTACCTCTTCATCTCCCACGACCTCGGCGTCGTCCGCTACATCTCCGACCGCATCGCCGTCCTCTACCTGGGGCGTCTCCAGGAGGTCGGGCCCGCCGACGTCGTCTTCAACGGGCCACATCACCCCTACACGGAGGCGCTGCTCTCCGCCGTGCCGACGATCGACGGCGGCGGGCGCGACAGGATCAAGCTCGAGGGCGAGATCCCGAGCGCGGCCGACCCGCCCTCGGGCTGCGTCTTCCATACGCGCTGCCCGCGCTTCCTCGGCCCGGTGTGCGTCGAGGTGGAGCCGCCGCTCGTCGAGGTCGAGCGCGACCACGCGATGCGCTGCCATATCCCGCTCGAGGAGCTGCGGCGCCTGCAGGCGGCGCCACGGGACGAGGCGCTCGCGTGAAGGTACGCGCTGCGGTGCTCGAGCGGACCGGCGGCCCGTTGACGGTCGGCGAGCTCGAGCTCGCTCCCCCGCGCGACCACGAGGTGCTCGTACGCCTGGGTGCGAGCGGCGTCTGCCATTCGGACTACAACGCGATCGACGGCACCGCGGAGACGCCGTGCCCCGCCGTGCTCGGGCACGAGGGCGCCGGCGTGGTCGTGGCGGTCGGCAGCGGCGTCACGCGCGTCGGCGTGGGCGACCACGTGGCGCTGTCGTGGGCGCCCTCCTGCGGCTCGTGCGCGGAGTGCCTGCGCGACCTGCCGTGGCTGTGCGCGACCGCCTGGCCGGCGATGGCGACCGGCGGGCTGATGGACGGGACGACGCGGCTCTCCCGGGACGGCGAGCCGGTCTTCCACTACTCGTTCCTCTCCACCTTCGCCGAGGCGTGCGTCGTGCCCGAGCGCTCGTGCGTGCCGATCGCGGACGACGTGCCCTTCGACGTCGCCGGGCTCGTCGGCTGCGCCGTCACGACGGGGGTGGGCGCCGTCTGGCGCACCGCCGGAGTCCGCCCGGGCGACCGTGTGGCCGTGCTCGGCTGCGGCGGCGTCGGTCTTTCCGCGCTCATGGCGGCGGTGGCGGTCGGTGCGGAGCCGGTGATCGCGGTCGACGCGGCGGCGCAGAAGCTCGACGACGCGCGCGCGTTCGGCGCGGGAGCGTGCGTCCTCTGGCAGGGGGACGCCGAAAGCACGGCGGACGCCGTGCGCGAGGCGTCGGGCGGTGGAGTGGACTACGCGATCGAGGCCACCGGCCGGCCGGAGGCGATGCTGGCCGCGTTCCTGTCCACCCGCGCGCGCGGTGCGGCCGTGCTGATCGGCATCCCTCGCGCGGAGGCCGTCGTGTCGTTCCCCGCGCTCTCGATCCCGCGCATGGAGCGGCGGGTGCTCGGCTCGATCTACGGGTCGTCCCGTCCGGAGCGCGACTTCGCGAAGACCCTCGACCTGTACCGCGCGGGGAGGCTGCCGCTCGACCGGCTGGTGTCGCACCGGCTGCCGCTCGACGAGGTCGAGCGCGGGTTCGAGCTCATGCGAAGCGGTGACGCCCGCCGTGTCGTCCTCGACCTGGGAGGTGAGGCAGTGTGACCCTCGACGATCTCGACGGACGCGTGGGGGAGGGATGGAGCGGCACCGTGCCGGACGGCTCGCACGTCAACGTCGTGCTCGCACGCCGGGGCAGCCCGACGGCGGCGGCGGCCTTGTCGATGCTGGCCAACCCCACACCGGGACACACGCCGGTGCTCGTCTGCGTGGGCGAGACGCCCGAGCAGTACGAGCCCGTCTGGCCGCCGACGCTGATGATGAACAAGGCGACTGCCGAGGGCGAGGGGCACCAGACGATCACCTGGGGCGCTGCGCAGGTCGGGATCGCACAAGGCGTGCTCGACGCCGTCGCCGACGGGCTCATCGAGGCCAGCGGCGACCTGCTCGTGCTGGTGGCGGTGTGGGTCGACCCGCGGGCGGCGGACGAGACGGCGGTGCGCAAGGCGAACCGGGCCGCCGTGCGCAAGGCGCTCGGGGTGTGCGTCGAGGGCCGCGATCCGAAGGCGGCGGCGGCGCTGGTCGAGCGGCGAGACAGCATCACGAGCCCGTACTACGGGGGCGCGTGAGGTGAGGATCACCGCCGTCGAGAGCCGTACGTACCGGTTCCCGCTCGATCCCCCCTTCCGGCCCGCCTGGGACCCCGTGCCGCGCGAGCACCAGGACGCGACCGTCGTCCTGGTCCACAGCGACGAGGGCGTCACGGGCCTCGCTTCGGGCGGCGACGGGCTTCCCGACAGGGAGATGATCGAGCGCCTCCTGGTCGGGCTCGACCCGTTACGCACCGAGGCGGTACGAGAGGTGCTCGAGACCGTGGACTTCCACGGCGGGCGCCCCTGGGCGGCCGAGGTGGCGATCTGGGATCTCGTCGGCAAGGCACTCGGCGAGCCGGTCTGGAAGCTCCTCGGCGGACGCAGCGAGCGGCTGCTCGCGTACGCGTCGACCGGCGAGCTCGTCTCGGCGGAGGAGCGGGCCGAGCGCTGCCTCGACCTGGTCGAGCGGGGCGTGCGCGCGGTCAAGATCCGCTTCCACCATCCCGACTGGCGTGACGACGTCGCCGTGGTGCGGCGCGTCCGGGAGGCGGTCGGCGACCGCCTGGAGATCATGGTCGACGCGAACCAGGGGTGGCGCATGCCGGGCGACCGCGAGTCGCGCTGGGACGTGGCCACGGCGGCGCAGTGCGGGCGGGCGCTCGAGGAGTTCGGCGTCTACTGGCTCGAGGAGCCGCTGCGCACGGACGACCACGACGGCTACGCGGCACTCCGCAGCCACACGGGCATCCGCGTGGCCGCGGGCGAGATGGTGCGCCAGGCGACGGAGGCTCGCGACCTCGCTCTGCGCGGCCTCGTCGACGTCGTGCAGTCGGACGTACTCTTCGTCGGCGGGCTCGGCGGCTGCCGCCGCATCGCGGCGCTCTGCGACCTCCACGGCCGGGCCTGGTCGCCGCACACGTGGTCGAACGCGGCGGGGCTCGTGGCGAACCTCCACGGTGCGCTCGCGTTCTCGACCGTGCCGTACGTCGAGGTTCCCTACGACCCGCCGGCGTGGTGCCCGCCGCGGCGGGACTGGCTGCTCACCGCACCCGTCGAGATCGCCGAGGACGGCACCATCGCGCCCCCTCCCGGCCCTGGCCTCGGGCTCGAGCTCGACCTCGACGCGCTCGAGCAGTGGCGGGTGGCATGAGGATCCAAGCCGTCGTCCTGCACCACCCCGGCCGCGCCGTGACGGTCGAGGAGGTGGAGCTCGATGCGCCAAAGGCGGGAGAGGTGCTCGTCCGCGTGGTGGCCGCCGGTGTGTGCCATTCCGACGTCCGGCTCGCCGACGGCGAGCTGGGCGACGGGCGCTGGCCGGCCGTGCTCGGCCACGAGGGCGCCGGCATCGTCGAGGCGGTCGGCGACGAGGTCACGCACGTGTCGCCGGGCGACCACGTGGCGCTGTGCTTCGTCCCCGCCTGCCGCCGCTGCCGCTACTGCCAGGCAGGCAAGCCCAACCTCTGCGAGCTGGTGGCGCAGCACGGCGCCACCGGGATGCTGATGGACGGCACCAGCCGCCTGCACCTGCCCGACGGCACGATGCTCCAGCACGGCCTGCGCACCGCGTGCTTCGCGGAGCGAGTCGTCGTGGCCGCCGGCGGCGCGGTGCCGATCTCGCGCGAGCTGCCGCTCTGGCAGGCCGCGCTGCTCGGCTGCGGGGTCGTCACCGGGATCGGCGCGGTGCGCAACGTCGCCCGCGTGGGGGCGGGCGAGTCGGTGGCCGTGTTCGGCTGCGGCGGCGTCGGCCTGCAGGTCATCGCCGGCGCGCGCATCGCCGGCGCCGATCCGATCGTCGCCGTCGACCGCGTGCCCGAGAAGCTCGAGCTCGCGCGGGCACAGGGGGCCACACACGTGATCGACGCGTCCGTCGAGCCGAGGCCGGTCGGCGTCATCCGCACCCTGACAGGCGGTGGCGTCGATCACTCCTTCGAGGTGATCGGCCGTGCCGAGACGATCCGCCTCGCCTGGGGGGCCATCCGCCCCGGCGGGACCGCGGTGGTCGTCGGCCTGGCGCCGATCGGCGTCGAGGCGAGCGTGCCCGCGATCGAGCTCCTCTCCGACAAGTCGCTCCGCGGCACCTACTACGGCTCCGGCGACCCCGCGCAGGAGCTGCCCGGGCTCGCGGAGATGGCGCTGCGCGGCGATCTCGACCTCGCCGGCGTGGTCACGAGCGTGAGCGGGCTCGAGGGCGCGGAGGAGGCGCTCGACCGTCTCAGGCGCGGCGAGGGGGCCCGGACGGTCCTGCTCGTCGACCCGGAGCTGGCCGGCCACCCGGGGACCTGACGTTCACGCCGGGCGGTGCCGGACCGGTGAGGGCATGCCTCCCGTCGATCGAGCGCGGGCGGCTCAGGCCGCGGGCGTCGTGCCGCCGAGCGCCGCGAGCACCTGCTCGGCGTGCGTGTCGGGCTTCACACGGCGCATGACCTTGGCCACGTCGCCGTCGGCGTCGATGACGAAGGTCGAGCGCTCGATGCCCCAGTACGTCTTGCCGTAGTTCGTCTTCTCCACCCACACGCCGTAGGCGTCCGCCACCTCGTGGTCGGTGTCCGCAAGGAGCGTGAACGGCAGCGCGTACTTCTCCCTGAACTGCGCCTTGGAGTCTGCGTCGTCGCCGCTGACGCCGAGCACGACTGCGCCCGCGGCCTGGAAGTCGCTCCAGGCGTCGCGGATGGCGCAGGCCTGCGCCGTGCAGCCCGGCGTGTCGTCCTTGGGATAGAAGTAGAGGACGACCGGGGACCCGCGGAGAGCGGACAGGCGCACGGTCTCGCCGTCGTCCGCCACGAGCGCGAAGTCCGGCGCGGGCGTTCCTTCCTCGACCATGCGACCGATTCTACGGTCGCGGGATAGGCTCAGGTGGTGCTCGACGCGCACCAGGTCGTCGGACTCGTCGCCGTGGCGGTCTGCGCGGCCGCCGCGCTCGTGGGCGGAATCGCCTACTGGCGGGCCCGCGGTGCCGGATCGATCACGACGCACGCGCTCGCGCTGGCGCAGACGGCACTCGTGGCGCAGGTCGGCATCGGCCTGCTGCTGCTCGCGGACGAGCGGCGGGCACCCGACGAGCTCCATTACCTCTACGGCACGCTCGCGCTCGGCGTCGCCCTCGCTCCCTGGTTCTACGCGCCTGCGGGCGGGCCGCGCCGGCTGCTCTGGTTCGCGGGCACGACGGCGCTGGCAGGGGTGCTGGCGGTGCGGGCGTACATGACGGGATCGTGAGGTTCTTCCGCAGCCCGCTCGTGCGCGGCCTCGCCGGCATCGCCGTGCTCTCCGCCGTGATCGTGGCGCTGTCGCTCGAGGAGTCCCTCGTGACGGCGCGCGCGCTGCTCTCGATCGCCTTCTTCCTCGCGATCGCCTTCTTCCTCTTCCTGCTCTGGCGCGAGCGGCGGAGCGACATCGACACCTGGCCCGACCGGGCGCGGTGGACGTTCTACGGCGCCATCGTGCTCGCGGTCGCCGACGTGGGCGTCTACCTCGGCGTGGGCGCGAACGGCCCGGAGGCGGTGGCCTTCGTCCTCGTCCTTGCGGCCTGCGCCTACGCGATCTTCCGCGTCTGGCGCGACCAGCACCGCTACTCGTAGCGGCGGCCAGCAGCCGCCTCTTGCGTGCCGCGCAGGCTGTCCCTACCGTGGGATCGGGGTGGGAGGAGTGCGGCGCTTGCGCAGAACGGTGCGGCTGACGACGGCCGGGCTCGGCATGCTCGCCGTGTTTCTTGCCGGCGTCACCGCGTCCTCGGCCGCAGGAGACGGAGAGCTCGACCCCGACTTCGGCGTCAACGGCAAGCAGGCGGCGGTCTTCTCGGCGT
>DATBIN010000045.1:0-37285 GCA_036556925.1 Gaiella sp. | reverse complement strand
GCGCCGCGCGGCGCGACACTACCGCCTGCGCGGCTACTCGGTGCTCGACGCGAACGTCCACGTCGGCGGCTACGAGCTCGATCTCGTCCTGCGCCGCGGGCGCCGCCTCGTCTTCTGCGAGGTCAAGGAGAAGACCGGTCCGCGTTTCGGCGACGCGGCCGAGATGGTCGACGCGGAGAAGCTTCGCCGCGTGCGACGGGCCGCGAGCGCGTGGCTCGCGCGCCATCCCGAGACGGTCGGCCTGCGGGTCTCGATCGAAGTGGCAGCCGTGCAGGAGGGGCGCGTGCGGCGGTTGCGGACGTAACGGCGGGTTAACGGCGGCGGCGAGCCGTTTCGCTACCTTTCGGAAAAGCCGGGGGGCACTATCCCCGAACGGGCGCGCTCGTCAGCACGGTCTCGACGACCCGGGTGCGCCGGCCCAGAGAGTCACTGCGGTGGCGTGGGCGGGAGAAACCTCCGGTTGACAGCATCACCGTCAACCGGAAAGGACCCACCCACCCGATGACCACCCGCATCCGCACCTGGATCCTGCTCGCCGGGCTCAGCGCACTGTTCGTCGCGCTCGGCGGGCTCGTCGGCGGCCCCTCCGGGCTCGTCGTCTTCCTCGTGATCGCGGTCGGCTTCAACTTCGCCATGTTCTGGTTCTCCGACCGCCTCGCGCTCAAGATGAGCCGTGCGCGGCCGCTCGAGGAAGGCGAGGCACCGGCCGTCGTCGAGGACGTGCGCGACCTGGCGGAGCGGGCCGGTCTCCCCATGCCCCGCCTCTACGTGATCCCGTCCGAGCAGCCGAACGCGTTCGCCACCGGCCGCAGCCCCAAGAAGTCCGCCGTCGCGGTCACCGAGGGCCTCGTCCGTCTGCTGCCACGCGACGAGGTGCGGGCCGTGCTCGCGCACGAGCTGGCCCACGTCAAGAACCGGGACGTGCTCGTGACGACGATCGCCGCCATGATCGGCGCGGCGATCACCGCGATCGCGCACTTCTTGCAGTTCTCGTGGCTCTTCGGCGGCGAGGACGACGAGAGCCCGCTCGGGTTCGTCGGCGTGATCGCGGCCATCATCGTCGCGCCGATGGCGGCGATGCTGCTCCAGTTGGCGGTCTCGCGGCAGCGCGAGTACCTCGCGGACGACACCGCCGCCAACCTCCTCGGCGAGGGGCGGCCGCTTGCATCCGCGCTCTCCAACCTGCAGCGCGGGGTGGAGGCGATCCCCATGCCGGTCAACCCCGCCACGGCCTCGCTGTACATCGCGAACCCGCTCCACGGCGGTGGCATGGCGTCGCTCTTCTCGACGCACCCGCCGATCCCCGTGCGCGTCGAGCGCCTGCGGCGCCGCGACGCCAGCCGCGGGATCCACTGGGTGCTCTGATTCCCCCGGCCACGTAGGGGCGGCATGCGATGTCGCCCCTACGGCGCGCCGCAGCGGGAGGCCGGCGCGGCTCGGCGTCGAACACCATCCCATGGCCGTCTCGCAGCAGGCGCTCTACGGGGAGCTGCGCCGCGTCGACCTGTCGCTCTCGTGGTCCGAGGCCGAGCTGCCCGAGCGCGAGCGCACGAAGCACGTCCACCGGTTGCACCCGTACCTCGGGAAGTTCGTCCCGCAGCTCGTCGAGGCGCTCCTCGACCGGTACGTCGTCCCGGGCGGGCGCGTGCTCGACCCGTTCGCCGGATCCGGCACCACGCTCGTCCAGGCGCTCGAGTCCGGCCACGACGCCGTCGGCGCCGACATCGCGGGCTTCAACTGCCTGCTCATGCGCGTCAAGACGAGGCCGTACAACCTCGACGCGCTGCGGCGCGACCTGCTCTGGGCGCACGACGAGGTCAAGGCGTTCGCCGGGCGCGGCCGGTACCCCGCCGGCAGCTCCCGCTATGCCCGCGAGTGGTTCGCCCCGGCCGCCGCGGAGGAGCTCGACCACTTCGCCGGTCTCGTCGAGCAGGTGGGCTCCGCCGACGTGTTCCGCGTCGTGCTCGCACGAGCGGCCCGCTCGGCACGGCGCACCACGCACTTCGACCTCGACTTCCCGCGCGCCCCGCAGCGCGAGCCGTACTGGTGCCACAAGCACAAGCGCACCTGTCGCCCGGTGCAGACGGCCAGACAGTTCCTTCTCCGCTACGTGCTCGACACGCTCGACCGGATCGAGACGTTCGCCGCCGCCCGCCGCCCGGGGCGACTGGCCGAGGTGCTCCACGGCGATGCGCGCGAACTGGACTTCGGCGGCCCATGCGAGGCAGTCGTCACCTCGCCTCCCTACCCCGGCCTGATCGACTACCACGAGCAGCACCGGTACGCGTACGAGCTGCTCGCGATGGACGAGCGGCGCGATGCAGAGCTCGGCCGGCCGGCGCGTGGGATCAGCCGCTCCGCGCTCGAGGAGTACGGAGCCGGGATCGTGGACGTGCTTCGCAACGCGAGCCCGCAGCTGATCCCCGGAGCACCCGTGTGCATCGTCGTCAACGACCGGCACGGCCTCTATCCGGACATCCTGCGCCGCGCCGGGCTGGAGCTCTGCGAGCGACTGGAGCGGCACGTCAACCGCCGCACCGGGCGGCGGGCCGGGGAGTACTTCGAGTCGATCCTCGTCGCCATGGCGCCCTCGTAGCAGCGCCCGCAACGACGCCGTAAGGCTGTTGCAAGGATTCTGTCAGCGTCGCCGGGGCCGTCCCCGGCCACTGGTACGTTCGGCGCACCACAACGCCAGGAGGATCCGATGCGCAAGCTCCTTCGACGGCCGTCTCCCGCGATGGTCGTCGCCTGTATCGCGCTCGTCGTCGCTCTCAGCGGGACCGGGATCGCGGCAGTCACCGCCATCCCCCGGAGCAGCGTCGGCAGCCTGCAGCTCAGGAACGGCGCCGTGACCAATCCGAAGATCGCGAACAACGCCGTCACGGCGGCCAAGGTGCGAAACGGCTCGCTCGTGAAGGCCGACTTCGCGCTCGGCCAGCTCCCCGCTGGCCCGCCCGGCCCCGTCGGCCCCGCCGGCCCCGCCGGCCCCAAGGGCGACACCGGCACCATCGGCGCGATCACCGTGCGCACGCAGCAGGTGGCCGTCGAGGGTGGCACGGCCCACAACGGCCAGTACACGACCCGCACGGTCAGCCGTAACTGCGACTCGGACGAGTTCGCCATCTCCGCCGGCACCGGCTGGAGCGACGACGCGAACGACCTCGAGCTCTTCACCGGCTCGATCAGGCCCGTCCTCAACAGCGACAACAGGGTGATCGGCTACATCGCCAAGGGCGGCAACGACAGCGGCAACGACAGCACGTTCACGCTGTACGTCCTCTGCTACAAGCGCTGAGCCCTGTGACCGCGGCGGAGGAGCGCTCGCCGCTCCTCCGCCCGTCACACAGGCGGCACCGAGACGGCACAGACGCGTTTCCGTCGGGCGCGTAGCGTCGCCAGCGTGCTCGCGCGCGCGGTGACGTTCGCCCTCGTCGGCCTCGAGCCGCGCCGTGTGGAGGTGGAGGCGCACGTTCCCTCCGGCCTGCCCACCTTCACCGTCGTCGGGCTCGTCGATCGCGCCTGCCAGGAGGCGAAGCACCGCGTGCGCAGCGGTGTCGACTCCGCGCTCCTCGACTGGCCGCACGAGGCGCGTATCACGGTCAACCTAGCGCCTGCCGCCCTGCGCAAGGAAGGCTCCGGGTTCGACCTGCCCATCGCGCTTGCCGTCCTCGCGGCCTCGCGGCAGGTTCCGCCGGAGCGGCTCGCCGAGCACGCGTCTGTCGGCGAGCTGGCCCTGGACGGACGTGTTCGTCCGGTCCCGGGGACGATCGCCGTCGCGGAAGGCGCGGCCAACGCCGGCCTGCGCAAGGTGCTCTGCGCCGCCTCCTCCGCGCCGGAGGCGGCGCTCGCCGGCGTCGACGCCCTGCCCGTGCGCCACCTCGCCGAGGCGGTCGCCTACCTCCGCGGCGACACCGACCTCGTACCTGCCTGCCCCGCCGACTCCGTCGAGGAGCTCCCGCCGGGCCCCGACCTTGCCGAGGTCCGCGGCCAGGAGCGCGGGCGGCGGGCGCTCGAGATCGCGGCCGCCGGCGAGCACAACCTCCTGCTCGCCGGTCCACCGGGGACGGGGAAGACGATGCTCGCGCGGCGCCTGCCCTCGCTCCTGCCTCCTCTCTCGCGCGACGAGGCACTCGAGGTGACGCGGATCCACTCCGTCGCCGGCATGCTCTCGCCGGAGCGGCCCTTCCTCGCCACGCCGCCCTTCCGGGCTCCGCATCACGGGGCGTCCGTTGCCGCCATCGTCGGAGGCGGCGCCCAGCCTCGACCCGGGGAGGCGAGCCTCGCGCATCGAGGGGTCCTGCTCCTGGACGAGCTGCCGGAGTTCCCGCGCTCGGTGCTCGAGTCGCTCCGGCAGCCCCTGGAGGATCACGTCGTCTCCGTGGCGCGGGTCGGCGGCCGCGCGGTCTTCCCGGCGCGCTTCAGGGTCGTGGCGACGATGAACCTGTGTCCGTGCGGCGCGCGCGGGGATCCCGGGCTCTCCTGCGCCTGCCCTCCCGCCCGGTTGGCGTCGTACCGGGAGAAGCTCTCGCGTGCACTGCTCGACCGGTTCGACCTCGTCGTGGCGATGCCCCGGCCCCGGGCCGAGGAGCTGGCAGCGCCTCCCGGAGAGGCGTCCCACGCCGTCCGCGAGCGCGTGATGGCGGCCCGCGAGCGGCTCGGCGCGTCCACGGCGCTGCGCCGGACGCCCGCTGCGTCGGAGCTGCTCGACCGGGCCGTGGAGCGGCTGCCGCTCTCGGGACGTGGCCGAGCGCGCGTGGCGAGGGTGGCCCGCACGGCGGCGGCGCTCGCCGGCGCGGACGTCGTCGCTCCCGAGCACGTCGCGGAAGCGCTCTCGTATCGCTCCCCCGCCGATCTTCGCTTCGCGTGAGCCTGCGGCGCCTCCGCCGGAGCGACGCGGACTATCCGCGCCTTCTGCGAGAGATCCACGACCCGCCGCCGGTGCTCTGGCTGCGGGGCGACGGCGCTGCGGGCATCCTCTCGCGCCCGGCCGTTGCGGTCGTCGGCGCCCGCGCGTGCTCGTCGTACGGCCGGGCCGTCGCGCGGACGCTCGCCCGCGAGGTGGCTGCCGCCGGGGTGGTCGTGGTGAGCGGGCTCGCCCGCGGCATCGACGCGGAGGCCCATCGCGGAGCGCTCGACGCTGCCGGCTGCACCGTCGCCGTGCTCGGTTGCGGCATCGACCGCGACTACCCGGCGGCTCACGCAGAGCTGGCGCGCCGGCTCGTCGCCGCCGGCGGCCTGATCGCCTCGGAGTACGAGCCCGGCGTCGAGCCCGCACCGTGGCGCTTCCCCGCACGGAACCGCATCATCGCTGGTCTCTGCGCCGCGACGGTCGTCGTGGAGGCGCGCGAGCGGTCGGGCGCCCTGATCACCGCCGACTTCGCGCTCGAGCAGGGGCGGGAGGTGATGGTCGTGCCCGGCGAGATCACCTCGGGGCTGTCGGCCGGCACGAACGCGCTGCTCCGGCTGGGCGCGACGCCGGTGACGTGCTCGGCGGACGTGCTCGAGGCCCTGGGCGTCGCTCCTCCCGATCCGGTCGCCCCTGTCGTGACGGACGGGGCGGCGGCGGTGCTCGCCGCACTGCGGGACGGCGCGTCCACGGCCGACGAGCTCGCGCGGGGGACGGGTCTCCCGTCCGCCGACGTTGCGGCGGCGCTCGTCGCTCTCGAGCTCGAAGGGCTCGTCTCGTCGGACGAGGGCGTCTACCGCCCGACTACGATCGCCCGGTGATCCCCTACTGGCTCGACGAGGACGCTCCACCGCGCGTCGAGACGCGGTTCGACGGCCCCGTGGACGCCGTCGTCGTAGGCGCCGGGGTGACCGGCTGCTCCTGCGCGCTGACGCTCGCCCGGGCGGGCGCTCGCGTCCGCCTCCATGACGCGCGCGAGGTGGCGGGCGGCGCGAGCGGGCGGAACGGCGGCTTCGCCCTGCGCGGCGCCGCCGCTCCGTACGACGTCACCTGCGAGTCCGTGGGCAGGGAGAGCGCGGCAGCGATCTGGAGGTGGACCGAGGCGGCTGTCGACCGGATGGAGGAGCTCGGCGGCGACGCCTTCCGGCGCGTGGGCAGCTTGCGGCTCGCCGTCGACGAGGAGGAGCGCGAGGAGTTGCGACGCGAGTACGAGCTCCTCCGCGAGGACGGATTCGCAGCCGACTGGCTCGACGCGCTCCCGGGCCCGCTCGACGGCCGCTATGCCGCCGCGATCCGGCACGTGCCCGACGCCGTGCTCCAGCCGGCCCGGCTCGTGCGGCGCCTCGCGGCGCTCGCGGCGGAGGCGGGTGTCGACATCCGCGAGCACAGCCCGGTGACGTCGCTGGACGGGGCAGGCGCCCCGGCCGTCGTCGTCTGCACCGACGGCTACCCGAGCGGCCTGCTGGGCGAGCTCGAAGGGCTGATCGTGCCGACGCGCGGCCAGGTGATCGCCACGGAGCCGATCCCCGAGCGTTGGTTCGAGGTGCCGCACTACGGGCGCCACGGCTTCGACTACTGGCACCAGACGCCGGACGGCCGCATCGTCGCGGGCGGCTTCCGCGACGTGTCCCTCGACTCGGAGTTCACGGCGGTCGAGGAGACGACCGGGCCCGTGCAGTCGGCGCTCGAGGCGTTCGTCGCCTCCCTCGCCGGCCGCGAGCTGCGCGTGGACTACAGCTGGGCGGGGATCTTCGGCCTCGTGCTCGACTTCCTCCCGGTGGTCGGGCGCGTCCCCGGCGACGAGCGGCTCTGGGTGGCCGGCGGCTATTCGGGTCACGGCAACGTGCTCGGCTTCGCCTGCGGCGACCTCGTCGCACGCGCCGTGCTCGGCGACCGCGACCCGCTGCTCGACCACTTCGAGCCGTCGCGCCTGCTCGGCTGACGGCGCGCAGCCCTCAGGAGGCCGGCGCGACGCGAAGACGACGACCCGGCGGCAGCCTCGGGTTGCGGGCGCCGGGCAGGGGGCATGTCGACCGGCTCAGAGCGGGATCGTCGGCAGGTCGAGGCCGCCGGCCTTTGCGAGCGCCACGCGGGCGATCGCGAGGTCCTGCACCGCGAGGCCGGTGGAGTCGAAGAGCGTGACGTCCTCCGCGCTGCGGCGGCCCTCGGCGTCGCCCGCGAGGACCGCTCCGAGCTCGGTCACGTCCTCCCGGGCGAGGGCGCCGACGGCAACCGCCGCGGCGAGCTCGCCGCCGTGGCTCGCCTGCTCCCAGTCGTCGCAGAAGAGGTCCGCTCGCGCCAGCTCCTCCACCGCGACCTCCGCCTTGCCCGGGCCGTCGGCGCCCATCAAGGAGACGTGCTGACCGGGCCGCAACGAGCCGGGCGGGAAGATCACCTCGCGACCGGGTGTGACGGTGATCACGATCTCGCACGCGAGCGCCTCCTCGAGGCTTGCGGCTGCAGTCGCGCCGAGCGACACGGCCACGCTCGTGCGGCGCAGCTCGTCGACGTCCCAGACGAGGGGCCGCCGCTCGTGCGCGACGAGCATGCGCACCGTCTCGGCGCCGTTGACGCCGCACCCCACCACGGCGACCGATTCCGCACCCGCCCGGGCGAGCGTGTCGGCCGCGAGCACGCCTGCCGCCGCAGTGCGCAGCGCCGTCACGGCGGCGGCGTCGAGCACCGCCTCGAGCTGGCCCGTCTCGGCGTTCGACAGCAGCACGAGGCCGGTCACCGTGGGGAGGCCGCGGGCGGGGTTGCCGGGAAACGACGTGACCCACTTGAGCAGCGCGTGGCCGCCGCCGAGCGCGGGCATGGCCCGGAAGTCGCCGGCCGGGTAGTTGGTCACGTACACCTTCGGCTGCATGGTCCAGTCGCCGCGGTGGTAGGCGACGAATCCTTCCCGCACCGCCTCGTACGCCTCGCGTGGAGAGACCGAGGCCTCCACCGCCCGGCCGTTGAGGAAGGGGACGCCCACGCGGGCAAGCCTAGTCCGCAGCTGGTGGAATGGCCCCGTGGTGCCGGCGGCGATCGAGATCCGCTCGCTGCGCGTCGAGCGTGGCGGCAAGGTCGTGCTCCCCGACCTCACGACCACGGTCGAGCGCGGCGCCGTGACGGGGCTCCTGGGACCGAGCGGCAGCGGCAAGTCGACGCTGATCCGCGCCGTCGTCGGCGCACAGGTCGTCGCGGGCGGCACCGTCACCGTGCTCGGCCTCCCCGCAGGGGCAGCCGAGCTGCGGCGCCGCGTCGGCTACGTGACGCAGTCCCCCTCCGTGTACGGCGATCTCACCGTGCGCGAGAACCTCGCGTACTTCTCCCGCATCGTGGGCGTCGGGCCAGCGCGCATCGACGCGGTGCTCGAGCGCGTCGGCCTGACCGGGGAGTCGGGGCAGGTGGTGATGTCGCTCTCGGGTGGGCAGACGGCCCGCGTCTCGCTCGCGACGGCGCTGCTCCACGAGCCGGAGCTGCTCGTGCTCGACGAGCCCACCGTCGGTCTCGACCCCGTCCTGCGCCGCGACCTGTGGGACTTCTTCCACGAGCTCGCCGAGGCCGGCTCCACGCTGCTCGTCTCGAGCCACGTGATGGACGAGGCGGCGCGCTGCGACCGGCTGCTGCTCCTCCGCGAGGGACGGATCCTCGCGGTCGACACGCCCGCCGGGCTCCGCGAGCGCACCGGCGCGGACGACCTCGACGACGCCTTCCTCCGCCTCGTGGAGACGGAGGCGCACGCGTGAGCGTGACCGGCCGCGGAGCGGCCGCTTCAGGGGTGTGCCGCCGTAGGCGGATCTCCGCGGCGGGGATCCGCCCCTGCGGATTCCCGCCTTGCGGAAGGGGGGAGCCCGCGTGAGCGCCCGCGCCACGCGTGCGACCGGGCTGCGCGTCGTCGCGCAGCTCCGGCGCGATCCGCGCACGATCGCGCTGATCGTCGTCGTGCCCTGCGTGCTCGTCTTCCTCGTCGACCAGCTCTTCGCCGACCGCCCCGAGGTGTTCCAGCAGGTCGGGGTGCCGCTGCTCGGGCTGTTCCCGCTCGTGAGCATGTTCCTCGTCACCTCGATCACCATGCTGCGCGAGCGCACGTCGGGGACGCTCGAGCGCCTCCTCACCCTGCCGCTCGCGAAGCTCGACCTCCTGCTCGGCTACGGGATCGCGTTCGCGCTCGTGGCCACGGTGCAGGCGACGATCGTGTCGCTCGTCGGCTTCGGCCTGCTCGACCTCACCGTCGTCAACTCGAAGCTGCTTGTGATCGCGCTCGCGGTCGCGAACGCCGTCCTCGGCATGGCCCTGGGGCTCTTCCTCAGCGCGTTCGCGCGCACCGAGTTCCAGGCCGTGCAGTTCATGCCGGCGTTCATCCTCCCGCAGATCCTCCTCTGCGGGCTGCTCGTCCCCCGCGACCAGATGGCCGAGTGGCTGCAGTGGGTCTCCGCCGTGATGCCGTTCACGTACGCCTACGACGCCCTCTCGCGGGCCGCGAACGACGCGACTCTCGGCGCCCGCTTCTGGGCCGACGTGGCGGTGACGGTAGGGGTGACGGTGCTCGCCCTCGCGCTGGGCGCCGCGACGCTCCGGCGCCGCACGCCCTAGGAGCTAGGCGGCCTTCACAGCCCCGATCAGGCGCACGACCGAGTCCTTCGCGTTGCCGAAGAGCATCGTCGTCTTGGGGTCGAGGAACAGCTCGTTGTCGATCCCGGCGAAGCCCGGGGCCATCGAGCGCTTCATCACGACGATGCTGGCCGCCCTGTCGACGTCGAGGATCGGCATGCCGTAGATCGGGCTCTGCGGGTCGCTGCGGGCGGCGGGGTTGACGACGTCGTTGGCGCCGATCACGAGGGCGACGTCGGTCTGCGGGAACTCCGGGTTGATCTCGTCCATCTCGAAGAGCTGCGTGTAGGGGACGTTCGCCTCGGCGAGCAGGACGTTCATGTGGCCCGGCATACGGCCCGCGACCGGGTGCACCGCGTACTTGACCTCGACCCCCTTCTCCTCGAGCAGGTCGGCGAGCTGGCGCACGTCGTGCTGCGCCTGGGCGACGGCCAGCCCGTAGCCCGGCACGACGATCACCTTGCGCGCGAAGGAGAGCTGCACGGCGACGTCCTCCGCCGTCGTGGCGCGGACGCTGCGGCCGTCGTCGGCGCGCGCCTGGCCCACGCCGGCCTGCACCTGGCCGAACGCCCCGAAGATCACGTTGGCGACCGAACGGTTCATGGCCTTGGCCATGAGCAGGGTCAGCAGCGTGCCCGAGGCGCCGACGAGCATGCCCGAGACGATGAGCACCGTCGAGTCGAGCACGAACCCGGTGGCCGACGCTGCGAGGCCGGTGAACGCATTCAGCAGCGAGATCACGACGGGCATGTCCGCGCCGCCGATCGGCAGCACGAACATGACGCCGAAGGCGAGCGCGAGCGCGAGCACCGCCCAGAGGAGCCACTGGTCGTGGACGCCCGCCACGCCGACCGCGCCGAGCACGACGGCACCTCCGAGGACGAGGATGTTGACGACGTTCTGGCCCGGGAAGACGATCGGGCGCCCGCTGACGAGCTCCTGGAGCTTGGCGAACGCGACGAGCGACCCGGCGAACGAGATCGAGCCGATCAGGGCCGAGAGCACGATGGAGACGGACTCCTCCGCCACGATGTCGCCCGCGGCGCGATGCCACTCCGCGAGCGCCACGAGCGCCGCCGCGCCGCCGCCCACCCCGTTGAACAGGGCGACCATCTGCGGCATCGCGGTCATCTTGACCGTCCGCGCGCCCACCACTCCGACGACGGAGCCCACCAGGCCGCCGATCACGATCAGCCACCAGTTGCCGATGCCGTCGAGCGAGAGGGTCGTCGCGACGGCGATGACCATGCCCACGCCGCCGACCCAGTTGCCCTTGCGCGCGTGCTTCGGCGACGAGAGGAAGCGCAGCGCGACGATGAAGCAGACGATGGTGACGAGGTAGAGGAGGCCGACGACGTCGGGATCGCTGATCACTCGGACGTCTCCTGGTCCCGCTTCGGCTCGGGCCGCCGCTTGAACATCTCGAGCATGCGGTCGGTGACGAACCAGCCGCCGACCACGTTGGCGGACGCGAGCGCCATGGCCACGAGCCCGACCACCTTCGTGAACGTGTCGTCTGCGAAGCCGAGCACGAGGATCGCGCCGACGACGACGATGCCGTGGATGAAGTTCGTCCCCGACATGAGCGGGGTGTGGAGCATCGTCGGCACCTTCGAGATCACCTCGAAGCCGAGGAAGATGGCCAGCACGAGAATGGTCAGCTCGAGGACCAGCGAGAGGTCGCTCATTCGGCTTCCTGCTCCTTGTCGCGATCGGTTGCGCGGTCGTCGGGGGGCGTGACGCAGGCGCCCGCCGTGATCTCGTCGTTCCAGTCGAGCGCGAGCTTTCCCTCCGGCGCGAGGTGCTCGAGCAGGGCCTGGACGTTGCGCGCGTAGAGCCGGCTCGCGTCGGACGCGAGGAGCGACGGCAGGTTCGTGAGCCCGACGACGGTGACGCCTCCCTCGACGATCTCCTCTCCCGGCTTCGTCAGCTCGCAGTTCCCTCCGGCCTCGGCCGCGAGGTCGACGATCACCGAGCCCGCGCGCATGCGCCGCGCGGCTGTGGCCGGAATCAGCCGCGGCGCCGGGCGGCCGGGGATGAGCGCGGTCGTGATCACGATGTCGAAGTCCGGGATCCGCTCCTCCAATGCCGTCTGCTGCGCGGCCTGCTGCTCGGGGGTCAGCTCCGTCGCGTAGCCGCCCGCCGTCTCATCGCTGCGCACGCCGAGGTCGAGGAAGGCGGCGCCGAGGGACTCGACCTGCTCCTTCACGATGGGGCGCACGTCGAAGCCGGAGACGACGGCGCCCAGGCGGCGCGCGGTCGCGATCGCCTGCAGGCCCGCGACGCCCGCGCCCAGCACGAGCACACGTGCGGGTGCGATCGTGCCTGCGGCGGTCATCAGGAGCGGGAACAGCTTGGGCGAGCGGTCGGCGGCGAGCAGCACGGACTTGTAGCCCGCCACGGTGGCCTGCGACGAGAGCGCGTCCATCGCCTGGGCGCGGGTGATGCGCGGGATGGACTCCATGGCGAACGCGACCACGCCCTGACGGCGGAGACGCTCGACGCCCTCGTGGTCGGTGAGCGGGGCCAGGAAGCCGATGAGGACGGTGCCCCGGGCGAGGCGCGCGGTCTCCTCGGCGGTGGGCGGCGCGACGCGAACCGTGGCTGCGGCACCGTCGTAGAGCGCGCCACCGTCGGCCAGCGCCGCACCGGCCGCCTCGTACGCGTCGTCGTGGAAGCCTGCGGACTCGCCGGCGCCGCGTTCCACGACGAGCTCGAAGCCCGTCCCCGTCAGCTTCTGCACGGCCTCGGGAACGAGCGCTACTCGGCGCTCGCCGGGGGTGGTCTCCCGAGGCACCGCCACGCGCATGCTCCGAATCTACGGGAAGGGATTGCGGCCCGCTCCGGGAACCCACTCCCTCGTGACCACCTTGGCGACCTTCGTGGCGGCGATGGCCGTCGTCGATCCGGAGCTCGGCGCGCATGCAGGCCGGGTCGCGCTCCACGCCGAGGCGATCGCAGGCCGGTTGGGCTGGGAGGAGGAGCAGCTCGAGGAGCTGAGGCTCGGCGCGGCGCTGCACGACGTCGGCAAGGTGAACGTGCCCCACGCCGTGCTGGCGAAGCCGGGACGTCTCGACGCGGTGGAGCGTGCGCAGGTGCAGGCGCACCCGGTGGAGGGAATCTGGCTGATCGCCGGCGTGCGCTCGCTCGCTCCCGCGCTTCCCTACGTCCTCTTCCACCACGAGCGATGGGACGGCGGCGGCTATCCCACGCGACGGGCGGGGCGCGACATTCCCCTGGCCGGACGGGTTCTCGCCGTGGCCGACGCCTTTGACGCGATGACCTCGTCCCGTCCCTACCGCGGCCCGCTCGGCGTGGACGCAGCGCTCGGCGAGGTCAAGCGCTGTGCGGGCACGCAGTTCGACCCGGAGGTCGCCGAGGCGTTCCTCGAGGCCGTGAGAAGCGGCGACGTGGCGCTCGCGGCGGCGAGCTGACCCCCGGACTCTCGGTCAGGCGGCCGCTCTCCGTAGGGGCGAGATATGTCTCGCCCCTACAGCGCCGCCCAGATCTCGAGCTTCGTCTTGGCTCGGCGGATCACCTCGTCGGTGAACGCCGTCGTGCCGTGGTGGCCACCGAGGTCGGCGGTTCGCGTGCCTTCCGCCACTCCCTCCAGGCACGCCTCGCGAATCGCGCGGCCGGCCGCCTGGCAGTCCTCGTCCTCGGTGTGCGCGAGGAGCGCGGCGGCGGCGAGGATCATCGCCATCGGGTTCGCGACGTCCTTCCCCTGGAGAGACGGCGCCGTGCCGTGTGCGGCCTCCGCCATCAGCGCCGAGGGCACGTAGTCGTCTCCGAACGCGACGAGAAGCGACTCGGAGCCGGCGATGGAGCCGAACAGCGGCAGCACGAGATCGGAGAGGATGTCGCCGTCGCGATTGAGAGCGGGAATGACCATCGGCGCGCCGGACGAGGAGATCAGCAAGGCGAACGTGGCGTCGATCAGCTGCGGCTCGTAGGGAACGTCCGGATGCCGGAGTGCGGCGGTGTCCATTTCCTCCTTCAGCATTCCCTCGTAGACGGGGCTGACCGTGTATTTCGGCCCGCCGAACACCTTGGCACCCATGCGCTCCGCCTGGCGGAACGCAAATTCCGCGACTGCCCGGCAAATGCGACGCTCGATTCGCTCTGTGCGAAATGCAACTTCTTCCTCGCCGTCTCCCTCGCGCCATTCCTTCGCGCCGTATGCGTCGCCGACGGCCATGCGCACCACGGAGATCGGGGAGTGCACGCCGCCGAGGGGTACCACGCCGGGGATGCGCCGACCGGTGCGGACGATCACCTTGCCGCCGATCTCCTCGCGCAGGATGCGATTCGGCGAGCCGACGTCGTCCTTTCCCTCGGGCGTGACCGTCGCCGCCTTGAGCCCCAGACCGTGCGCGCGCACGGCGCGCGCCGCCTCGTGGACGATCTCGTTGCGCGTCTCGCGGCGGCTCGCGAGCGAGAGATCGAAGCGGGGGAGAGCGAGATCGATGCCGACGACGTCCGGCTGCAGGAGGCGCAGTGCCTCCTCGAGGAGCTCCTGGCCGGTCTCGTCCCCTTCGAGCACGACGATGGTGCGCGCATCCATTCGCGCGATTCTATGTGCTGACTCTGCCGCGCACTGATAGGACTAATGGAAAGCCAAAATTGACGGTTGTTCCTTGTGAAGAATCTCGAGTTTATTTAGTGTTGGCTTCTCGTCCGACACGAAGACAAGGGAGAGCAGAATGGCCCGGAAGACGGTTCTCGTCTGCGACAAATGCAGTGGCGAGGTCGCCGAAGGAAAAGGCGCAGTGATGCGCGTCACGTTCACCGATGCACGGCGCGGCGCAAAGCAGGCAGATCTCTGTGACGGGTGTGCCGGCGGCATGCCCGGCGTGGCAGTGGCCCGGCGCGGGCGAAAGCCGAAGTCCGCGGCAGCCTGAGTCGGGGGTCGGCCGGCGGCCGACAACTCCCCGCAGAACTCCCGAGTGGCGCCTGTGCCCGGCCTCGTCCGGGTACAGGCGGTTTTCTGCGCTCTTTGCGGTCGGCGTCCGGGCGCCGTCGAACGCCCCGTCTACCATGGCGGGGTTGGGCCTCTCGCTCGTGGTCGGGCCGGCGCATGCCGGAAAAGTGGCGCTCCTCCTCGAGCGCTACGTCGCCGACCTCGGACGCGATCCCTGGCTCATCGTGCCGAACAGGGCGGACGTCGACGCCGTCGAGCGCGACCTGCTCGCACGCTGCCCCGCCTTGCTCGCCGGGCGGATCGGGACGTTCGACGACCTGTTTCGCGAGCTCGCCGCCGGGCATGCCGGGCGCCGTCCGGAGGCGACCGACGTGCAGCGCGCGCTCCTCGTACGCCGCGTGGTCGCGGCCGCCGAGCTCGGTGCTCTCCGGGAATCCGCCCGCTCGGCCGGCTTCGCGGATGCGCTCCTCCAGGCGCTGGGCGAGCTCGAGTCCGCGCTCGCCGATCCCGAGGACGTGTCGGGCGACCTCGCGGCGCTCGCCGGCGCCTACCGGCTCGAGCTCGAGCGCATCGGCCTCTGGGACCGCGACGGCCTGCGCAGGCGTGCAGCGGAGCGGCTGGAGTCCGACCTCTCCGCCTGGCACGGGGAGCCCGTCTACGCGTACGGCTTCGAGGACCTGACGGGCGCCGAGTGGGCAGTCCTCCAGGCGCTCGCCGGCCGCACCGACGTGACCGTCTCGCTTCCCTACGAGCCTGCCAGGCCGGCCTTCGCGGCGCTCCAGCGCACGGCCGAGGACCTCGCGTCGCTCGCCGGCGGCCGGATCGAGGAGCTGCCGCCGGGAAGCGCCCGCAGCCTGCCGTCAGCCGTCGCCCACGTGGAGCGGGCGCTGTACGAGGACGACCCGCCGCCGGGCCCGCCGATCGACGGGGCGATCAGGTTCTTCGAGGGCGCCGGCACCCGCGGCACGGCCGAGCTCGTGGCCGACGAGGTGGCCGGCCTGCTGCGGGCCGGAACCCCCGCCGAGCGGATCGGCGTCGTGTGCGACTCGACCGAGCGCTGGCGGGCCGCGCTGGAGACGACGTTCGGCGCGCTGGAGCTTCCCTGGGGGCTCGAGGGCCGGGTGCGGCTGTCGCAGACGGCAGTCGGCGAGGCGTTGCTGGCGCTGCTTCGCTTCGCGTGGCTCGGCGGCGAGCGGCACGACTTGTTCGCCTTCCTGCGCTCCTCGTTTTCGGGCCTGCAGCGACCGGCGGTCGACTTCGTCGAGGGTCGGCTCAGGGGCCGCGCCGTCAGCGCACCCGACCGTGTCGAGGAGGAGGCGGAGAAGCTGCGCGGCGGAGCGCTGCCGCTCGTCGACGACGTTCGCGCTGCGGCCACCGCCGTCGCAGGTGCGCGGCACGCCGCGAGGGCGCTGGCGGCGCTGGCGCACGGTCTGGGCGGGAGCGCGGCCGGCGACGCGGCCGTCGCCGACCTGCGCGCGCTCGACGCCACGCTGCGCACGCTCTCGGAGCTCGACGTGCTCGAGGGCCTCGACGGGCAGCCGCTCCGGCCGGAAGAGGTCGTCGCCGCGCTCGAGCGGACGACCGTGCGGACCGTCGGCGCCGGCGAGCTCGGGCGGGTGGCCGTGCTCGACCTGCCGCGCGCCCGCACGCGCTCGTTCGAGGTGGTGTTCGTGCTCGGTCTCGAGGAGGGCAGCGTGCCGCGCCGCGGCCGGGGCACGCCGTTCCTCGACGACGAGAGACGCCGCGCGCTCGGGGGCCGGCTCGAGCGGCCCGACCCGGTCGACCGCGACCGGTACCTCTTCTACACCGCGTGCACGCGGGCCTCCCACCGCCTCGTCCTGGTCCGCGAAGCCGCGACGGACGAGGGCTCGCCGCGCGAGCCGAGCCCGTTCTGGACGGAGGTGACGCGGCTCTTCGCCCCCGACGACGTCGCGCGCTGGACGCGCCGGCGGCCTCTCTCCGCCCTCACGTGGGCGCTCGAGGAGGCGCCCAGCGAGAGGGAGCGGTTGCGCGCGGTCGCCCGACTGGCGTCCACCGACGGCGTCGAAGCGTCGTCGCTCGCAACGGCGAACGGCTGGTCGCGGCGGCTCGAGCGGGCGCGGAACGCATTCCGGCGCGAGACACGGCTGCGCAGCCCCGCCGTCCTCGAATGGCTCGCGAACCGGACGACGTTCGCGGCGACGGAGCTGGAGCGGTTCGCGGACTGCTCCTCGGCCTGGCTCGTCGAGCGGGTCGTCGATCCCAAGACGATCGACGCCGAGCCCGACGCGATGCTGCGCGGGCAGATCGCGCACACCGCGCTCCACCGCTTCTACCAGGCGGTGCCGCGCGAGCTCGGCGTCGACCTCGTCGGCGAGGAGACCGTCGAGGCGGCGGTCACGCTCATGCGGAGGTGCGTGGACGATGCTCTGGCCTCGGGCGTCCGCCTGGAGCTGAGCGACGTGCAGGCCGCCGAGCTCCGGCAGACGCTGCTGCGCGACCTCGAGGGCTTCGTGCGCGACGAGGCCGCCTCGGAGCTCCGCCTCGTTCCGCGCAAGCTCGAGGTGCTGTTCGGCTCCGACCGCGCCGCGCCCGAGCTGCAGCGCGGGCTACCGCTGGGCGACGGCCTCGCGCTCTCGGGGAAGATCGACCGCATCGACGTCGACCCGTTCAGCGCGAGCGGCATCGTGCAGGACTACAAGTCGGGCAAGGGCGCCCACTCCGCACGCGACATCGACCGGGAGCTTCGGCTCCAGATCCCGCTCTACCTCCTCGTGCTGCGCGACCTCGTCGGCGTCGAGCCGCTGGGAGGCGTCTACCGTGCGCTCTCCGGGAAGCGCGTCACGCGCGGGATGCTGCGCGCCTCGGCGACGGACACGCTGCCCGGCTTCTCCCGGCACGACTACCTCGACGACGAGGCCTTCGCCGCCCAGATCGAGACCGCGCGCGAGCGGGCGGCAACGTACGCGCAGCGCATCCGCGCGGGCGACGTGCGGCACGACCCGAAGGGCGACGGCTGCCCGGCCTGGTGCGACCTCTGGCCCATCTGCCGGGTGGAGCGGTCGTGAGCGAGGGACGCGCGAGCATGCTCGTGTTCGTCGATCACGAGCGGCGCCGCGACCGGGGGCGGGGCGCGTGACCGCGCTCGAGACCGACAGCCGTCTCAACGACGAGCAGCTCGCCGCCGTCGAGGCGTCCGGCGAGGTCTTCGTCTCCGCCGGCGCCGGCACCGGCAAGACATCCGTCGTGGTGGAGCGCTTCGTCCGCGCCGTCTGCGAGCAGGGGCTCGACGTCGACTCGATCCTCGTCATCACGTACACGCGCAAGGCGGCCGGCGAGCTGCGCGCGCGCATCCGCGCTGGGCTCGTCGAGCGTCGCCGCCACGATCTCGCCCGCGAGCTCGACGGCGCCTGGATCTCGACCATCCACGGCTTCTGCAGCCGCCTCCTGCGCGCGCAGCCGTTCGCCGTCGGGCTCGACCCACGGTTCCGCGAGCTGGAGGACGCCGGTGCCGCGGTGCTGCGCGGAGAGGCGTTCGACCGCGCCCTCGACGCGTTCCTCGCGGGCGGGGAGGAGGATCGGTTGCGCCTGCTCGCCACCTACGGAGCGGGTGGCCTGCGCCGTATGCTCACGGCCGTCTACGAGACGCTTCGCTCCGCCGGGCGCGAGCTCGAGCTGGAGCTCGGGCAGCGACGCAGCCTGACGGACGCGATCGCGGCGCTGCGCGACGCTGCCGCATGCCTCGCCGAGGACACCGACGCCACCCCGGCGCAGCGTGCGAACGCCGCGGAAGCGCTCCGTGCGGTGCAGGAGGGCGCGCCTCCCGAGCGCGTCGCCGACCTGTCGGGTGTGGCCTCGCGCGGAGTCCGCGCCGGCACGTTCGAGGAGGCGCGCAAGGCCGTCGAGCAGGTCGCGCTTGAGGAGCTGGCCGCACGCGACCGCGACCTGCTGCAGGAGCTGCTCACGCGCTTCGCCGCCGCGTACGCAGAGGCGAAGCGGCGCGAGTCGGTGGTCGACTTCGAGGATCTCCAGCTCGCCGGACGCGACCTGCTGCGCGGCATGCAGGAGCGCGACGAAGAAGCGCTCCGCTTCCGCCTCGTGATGGTGGACGAGTTCCAGGACACGAATCACCTGCAGTGCGAGCTCGTCGACCTGGTGTCGCGCCACGGCGAGTCGCTCGAGACCGAGCGGTTCTTCGTCGGCGACGAGTTCCAGTCCATCTACGGCTTCCGGCACGCGGACGTCGAGGTCTTCAGAGAGAGGCGCGACCAGGCGGCGAACCTGCTCGCCCTGCGCCAGAACTATCGCTCGCGGCCGGAGGTGCTGGCTGCGGTCAACCACCTCTTCGCGGAGGCGTTCGGCGGCGAGTTCCAGCCTCTCGCGGCGACCGGCGAGTTCCCCGATCCCGTCTTCGGCCATCCGGTCGAGCTCCTCGTCACGGACAAGGCGAGCTTCCGCGACACGGGCGAGCACTGGCGGCGCGGGGAGGCCCGGCACGTGGCGCGGCGCGTACGGGAGCTCGTCGACGCAGGTGCGGCGTCACCGGGCGAGATCGTGCTGCTCTTCGCCGCGGGCACGGACGCGGAGGCGTACGAGGAGGAGCTGCGCCGGGCCGGCCTGCCCACGTACCGCGCCACCGGGCGGGGGTACTTCGGGCAGCAGCAGGTCACCGACCTCCTGGCTTACCTGCGGCTCCTGCACAACCGCTACGACGACGTCGCCCTGGCGACGGTGCTCGCCTCCCCGTTCGTGGGCGTGTCGAACGACGCCATCGTGCTCGTGCGGCGGCACGCCGGACGCCGGCCGCTCTACTGCGGTCTCGAGCGTGCGCTGCCGCCGGAGCTGGGCAACGACGACGAGCGGCTCCTGCGCGCGTTCCGGCAGCGCTACGAGCGCCTCGTCACGGCGGCGCAGAGGATGGGCCTCGAGCCCCTCTGCGAGCAGATCCTCGTGGAGCACGACTACGACCTCGCCGTGCTCGCCCGCTGGGACGGGACCCGGCGGTACGCCAACCTCCGCAAGCTGGCGCGGCTCGCACGCTCCTACGAGGCGCTGCGGGGCCGCGACCTCGAGGGATTCGTGCGCTTCGTCCGCGAGCAGGACGCGCTCGGGGCGAAGGAGCTGGAGGCCGTCGCGGAGGAGGAGGGCGCCGACGCGGTGCGCCTGCTCACGATCCACGCGGCCAAGGGCCTCGAGTTCCGCGTCGTCGTGGTGGCGGACGCCGGACGCGACGTCGGCGGCCCCTTCGATCCCGACGAGATCTTGGCGCTCTCGGACGGCCGCTTCGGCTTCCGGGTCGTGCATCCCACGCGGGGCGAGCGCGCGCCCGTCTTCGACTACGAGGCGGTCCGGGACGCCGAGCGGGCGCAGGAGCGTGCGGAGCGGCTCCGCCTCTACTACGTGGCCATGACCCGCGCGGCCGACCGGCTGATCGTCTCGGGCTCGGTCGATCCCGATCGCGCGGCAGACCGTGAGACGCCGATGGGCTGGGTGCTGGAGCGCCTGGACGCCGTCGAGGAGGTGGCGGCGGCCGGCGACGAGCCACTCGAGCTCGAGCGGGGGAACGCGCGCTTCCTCGTGCGGGTGAACCGCCATTCGGCGGAGCCGGCCGCGCCGTCGGAAGAGCCGGCCGCCGACATCCGTACGGGCCAGCTCATGCTCTTCGACGAGCTGGAGCTCGGCGGTGCCGCTGCCGGCGTCACGCTCACCCCGCTGGAACCGCTTCCGGAGCCGGCCGGGCACGAGCCGCGGCGCCTCTCCTACAGCGCGATCTCGCTCTTCGACCGCTGCTCGTACCGCTACTGGGCGGAGCGGGTCGCAGGCATGCGCCCGGCGGCGGTCGCACCCGGCACGGACGGTGACGGCGGTGACGGCGCCGGTGGCCTCCATGCCACGGAGATCGGCGACGCCGTCCACCGGCTGCTCGAGCACGTCGACCTCGCCGGGCCACAGCCGCTCGCCCGCGAGGAGCTGCACGAGACCGTTCGTGCCTGGTACCCGACGGTGACCCCGGACGAGCTCGCGCGGATCGAGAAGCTCGTGACGGCCTACCCTGCCTCGCCGCTCGCGCAGCGGGTGGCCGCGCTCGAGGGCGCTCGGCCGGAGCGTCCCTTCGCCTTCCTCCACGACGGCGTCCTCCTGCACGGACGCCTCGACGTGCTCTGGTCGGACGGCCTGCGCGCGCTCGTGGTCGACTACAAGTCGAACGCGCTCGGCGACGCCGCTCCGGCGGAGATCGTGGAGGCCGAGTACCGCCTGCAGCGTCACGTCTACGCCCTCGCGTGCCTGCGGTCGGGCGTCGAGGAGGTCGAGGTCGTCTACCAGTTCCTCGAGCGCCCCGACGAGCACGTCTCGCGCACGTTCACGCGCGAGGAGGTCGGCGAGCTCGAGGAGGAGCTCTCGGCGGCGATCGCACGGATCCGGGCGGGGGACTTCCACCCGACGCCGAGCGCCTTCGCCTGCGCGGGCTGTCCTGCGCTCGACGTCGTCTGCGCGGGCCCGCGGCTGCTGGGGGTCTCCGAGGACGGGTGGGCCACGCCGTGACCCAGGGGCGAGATGTCTCCCCTGTCCTCATCACGGCGCAACGCACCGCGTGAGCACCCAGTAGCCTCGACGCCGTGAGAGTCGCGGCGCTGTACGACGTCCACGGCAACCTGCCGGCGCTCGAGGCCGTGCTCGCCGACCCACGCTGCGCGGCGGCGGACGTGGTCGTCTGCGGCGGCGACCTGGTGGCGGGGCCGCTTCCCGCCGAGTGCCTCGCCGTGCTGCAGGGGCTCGGCGAGCGTGCTCGCTTCGTGCGCGGAAACGGCGACCGCGAGACGGTGACGCCGCCCGACGAGGGGCAGCTCGCCGAGATCGGCCGATGGTGCGCCGCCAGGCTCGACACGGAGGCGCTCGCGGCGATCGCGGAGTGGCCGCTGACGGTCGTGCTCGCGCTCGACGGCCTCGGAGAGGCGCTCTTCTGCCACGCGGTCCCGGAGGACGACCAGCGGCTGCTCACGGCTGCCACCCCCGATGCGGACGTGGCGCGCGAGCTCGCCGGGTGCGACCGGAGGATCGTCGTCTGCGGCCACACCCACGTCCAGTTCGACCGCGTGGTCGGGAGTCACCGGCTCGTCAACGCCGGGAGCGTCGGGATGCCCTACGAGGGCTCGCCGGACGCCCGCTGGGCGCTGCTCGGGCCCGAGGTAGAGCTCGTCAGCACCCCGTACGACGCGGACGCTGCACTGGCGCAGCTCGCCGCCACCGGCTATCCGTTGGTCGAGGACTGGTTCGGGCCGGTCGTGCGAGGCGAGATCTCCGCCGAGGAGGCGACCGCCGTCTTCGAAGAGCGCCGGCGTGGCGCGTAGCTACGTCCGCGAGGCGCGGCGCAAGGGGCTCGGACGCCGGCGTGACCGGATCGGCCCTATCGTCGAGCGCCTCGCGCGCGAGCACGAGGATGCGACGATCGCGCTCCGCTTCCGCTCCGACGTCGAGCTGCTCGTCTCGGTGATGCTCTCCGCGCAGACGACCGACGTGACCGTCAACCGCGTCACCGAGCGCCTCTTCCAGAAGTACCGGCGGCCTGAGGACTACCTCGCGGTGCCGCCCGAGGAGCTCGAGCAGGACATCTACCAGACGGGCTTCTTCCGGCAGAAGGCGAAGGCCATCCGCGGGACGATGCGCATCCTGCTCGAGGAGTTCGACGGAGAGGTTCCCCGGACGGTCGCCGACCTGCTGCGGCTGCCCGGCGTCGCCCGGAAGACGGCAAACGTGGTCGCCGCCGAGCTCGGTGACGCCCAGGGCATCGTGGTCGACACGCACGTGCGCCGGCTTTCGCAGCGGCTCGGCCTCACGCGCCAGGAGGACCCCGTCAAGATCGAGGGCGACCTGGCGAAGATCGTGCCCCGCGCCGACTGGGGACGCTTTCCCCACCTCCTCATCTGGCACGGACGCCGCGTTTGTGACGCTCGGCAGCCTCGCTGCGAGGTGTGTGTGCTCGCCGATCTGTGCCCTGCGTCGCGCGTGCCCGCTACGCGGGTTGCGGCCCCGTGGCCACGGTCGGCGTAGACGGCGGCCTACGGCCTGACCCAGTGCTGGACGACGAGGTCGTCGCCGAACTGGCGCTCGTCGAGCAGGGCGTACCGTGGGGTCGTCACCGCGGTTCGCGCCAGAGACCGCGGATCGGCGGCCGTCGCGACGACGAGCCAGGCGCCGTCTCCGCGTGCGGCGTCGTGGACGCGCACGAAGGGCGCGTAGTAGGCGAGCGCGGCCCTCGCACGCGGCGGGAGGACGACGACGGTCTCCCGCACGCCCCGCGTCTCCCGGACGAGGCGCGCCGCGGAGCGCCAGTCCTCGGCCGTGGGCGTCGAGGCGGTCGCCACGATCGCGGCGAGAGCGACCACCGCGACGCCGCCCGCCACCAGCGGGACGAGGGTGCGGTCCGCGAGCGCGTCGAGCCCGATGCCCGCAGCGACGGCGACGCCCGGGGCGCAGAGCACGAGTGCGTAGCGGGGAAACACCGGCAGCCCCGCGCCGACCACGAGGAGGGCGATCAGGGGAGCGGCCGCGAGGCCGCCCACGAGTGTCGCCTGCCACGTCGATTCCGCGCGCCTCCCGCGGGCGAGCGCGACGACGCCGAAGACCCCGAGGGCGACCACGACCGGGCTCCAGCCCACTGCGCGACCGAGCCCGATCGCGAGTGTCTCGAGCGAGGCGTCGCCGTCGCCTGACGCATCGTGACGGTCGACGGCGGACGCGACCACGAGGAGCCCCGCTACGAGCCCCAGGACCGCGAGCAGGGGAAGCGCGAGACGCCGGAGCGACGATCGGGCGACGACCAGCGCGGCGCCGTGCGCCAGGAGGGCCGTCGCGGCGCCCGGGTGGACGAGCGGGAGCAGCGCCGACACGAGCGCGTAGAGCGTCCACGCGACGATGCCGCCGCCGCGGAGCGCGCGCACGAAGAGACAGGAGGAGAGCGCGACCGCCGCGAGCGCGGGTGCGTACGGCCGCGCGAGCTGCGAGACCTCCGCCGCGCCCGCCCCGATGCCGAAGATCGCGCCGGCCGCCACGCCTGCCCGGCGTCCGGCAAGCATCCAGGCGAGCCAGCTGACGAGGGCCAGCGCCGCCAGCACGGCGAGGAACGACGGCGCGCGCAGCCACGGCTCCGAGCGGTCGACCGCCGCCGCAGCATGGAGCAGCGCGCGGTCGGCCACCTGCCCGGGGTCGTGCGAGAGCGCCTGCTCGAGCGCCTCGCCGAGCGGCTCCGATGCGGCCTGCACGGCCGCGGCCTCGTCGGTCGACAGCGGCCGGCCGGCTGCGACGACGGCGTAGGCCGCGAGCACGAGGACGGCGGCCAGCACGGGCACGAACGGCACGGCCCGTGCGAGCGCGTGCGTCCGCCGGGCCGCCGCCGCCCCGCCGGCCGGTGCGCGGGCGATGCTCTCGGTCACGTGTCGAGGGTAGCGTCGGCCGCGGTTGTCAGATCCACCGGCGCCAGCGGAAGAGCGCGAGCTGCACGAGCGTGACGACCACGATCGAGCCGACGGAGAAGCCGAGCGTCCAGTAGGTCCGGTGGAAGACGCCTTCGAAGTTCTGGCCGTAGAAGCCGACGATGAACGAGGGCACGAGCACGAGCGACGCGATCACGGTCAGCTTCTTGCCGACGTCGTTCTGCGTCTCCGTGATCTTGGCCTGCAGGTAGTCGCGCACGCTTGCCAGCAGGTCGCGCGCGACGTCCAGCTCCTCGGCCACGCGGACGAGCGTCTCGTAGGTGTCGACGAAGCGGCGCTCGACGTCCGGCGGGAAGAGCTCCCCGCCGACGTCCACGCGGCCGTCGATCACGCGTCGCATCATCGCGCGGGTCGCGCTCGCCGTGCGGCGCGCCTGCAGGAGCTCGTGCCGGAGCTCGGCGAGCCGCCGGCGGACGACGGTGCCCGCCAGCTCGTCCACGTGGCCCTCCAGCTCGTCGATCTCGCCGTACAGGGCGTCGAGCAGGTCGAGGAAGGAGTCAGCGACCTCGTCGGAGAGCGCATGGACGAGCTCGCCCGCGCCCGCCGCCTCGCCGAGCCGGGTCTCGATCGCGTCGACCTGCGCCAGCGCCCCGTCGGGCCCGGTCTTGCGCACGGTCACGATCCGGCGCGGCGTCGCGACGACGTCGAGCTCGAGGTACTCCACCCGGTCGTCCTCCGGATACGCGCGCGGGAGCAGGAAGATCGCGATCGCGTAGGCGCCGTGCGACTCGACGAGCGGCCGGGTCTCGCGGCCGCGGGCAGCCGGCGGCGCCGCGAGGATCTCGATGTCCTCCGGGTCGACGAAGGAGGGGAGTGCCGTCAGCAGCTCCTCCCGCGTCGGATCGACGAGGTCGGCCCAGTCCACCGCCACGCGGGCGAGGCTACCCCCCGTGTCGGCTGGCGGGTGCCTCGCCGAGCGCAGCGCGTCCGGCGATAGAGTCGCGGGAGGGCGATGGGGCTCGCCTTCAACCGCCGTCACGGCTGATGGCTCCTACCGCGGAAAGGAGCCAAGCGCATGTCTCTCGTTCTCGGAGTGGCCGCCGGCGGAGCCCTCGGGGCGCTCTCCCGCTACGGGGTGGACACCTTCGTCGAGCGCCGTAGCGACTCCCTGTTTCCCTGGAGCACGTTCGCCATCAACGTCTCGGGGTGTCTCGCGGTCGGCTTCCTGATCGCCGCCCTCGTCGACCGCCACCGGGCGCCGCAGTGGCTCCGCACGGCCCTCGTGATGGGCTTCTGCGGCGGCTACACGACGTTCTCCACCTTCGCGCAGGAGACGCTCGACCTGCTGGAGGAGGGGGACGCCCGCGTCGCGATCGCCAGCGTGGTGGCGAACGTGGCGCTCGGCACGCTCGCCGTGCTGCTCGGCGTGAAGCTCGGGAGGCTGGTCTAGCCGACCTGCGCCGCGGACAGGGCGGTGTGCCGCTGCTCGGAGAGGAAGCGCTCGGCGTCGAGCGCCGCCATGCAGCCGCTGCCGGCCGCGGTCACGGCCTGCCGGTAGACGTGGTCCTGCACGTCGCCGGCGGCGAAGACTCCGGGGATGTTCGTCTCGGTGGACTTGCCGGCGGTGACCAGGTACCCGGTGCCGGCCTCGTGGTCGAGCTGGTCGAGGAAGAGCGCGGTGTTGGGATCGTGGCCGATGGCGACGAAGAGGCCCTCCGCGGGCACCTCGCGCTCCTCGTCCGTCCTGGTGTCGCGCAGGCGGAGGCCGGAGATGAAGCCGTCGCCGAGCACCTCTTCGACCACCGCGTTGAGGACGAAGTCGACCTTCTCGTGCTCGCGCGCGCGCTCGAGCATGATCTGCGAGGCGCGGAACTCGTCCCGGCGGTGGACGATCGTCACCTGGCGCGCGAAGCGCGTCAGGAAGAGAGCCTCCTCCATCGCCGTGTCACCCCCGCCGACGACGTAGACGTGCTTCTCCTTGTAGAACGCGCCGTCGCACGTGGCGCAGTAGGTCACCCCGTGGCCCTGCAGCTTGCGCTCGGACTCGAGCCCGAGCTGTCGCGCGCTCGCACCCGTGGCCACGATGACCGTGTGCGCGCGGTACTCCTCCTTGTCCACCCAGACGCGGAACGGGCGGTCGGAGAAGTCGACGCGGGTGACGTCGTCGGTGACGAACTCGGCGCCGAAGCGCTCGGCCTGGCGCCGGAAGTCCTGCATCATCACGGGCCCGAGCTCGCCGTCCGCGTACCCGGGGTAGTTCTCCACGTCGCTCGTGATCATCAGCTGGCCGCCCCACTGGAAGCCCTCGATCACGAGCGGCTCCAGGTTGGCGCGCGCCGAGTAGAGCGCAGCCGTGTAGCCGGCCGGGCCACCGCCGATGATGATCACGTTGCGGACGTCGTTCACTGACTCTCCTTCGGGCACGGAATCGATGCTTTCGTCGTCTCGGTTTCGGTCCTCACCGCTCTTATAGAGAAAACGCTGCGAGCAGGGGCGCTGTTCCGCTCGTCATGCCGCGTGCGCGTCGCCCGGCAGGACCTCGAGCGAGGGCTCCTCGCCGGAGACGAGCTCGGGTGCGGCGAGCGCGCGCGTCTGGCGCTCGACCGGCTGCAGCTCCGGCGCCTCGATCGACGTGATGCCGTGGCGCTCGAACTTGCGGGCCTGCGGGAGCACCGTGCGCTCCAGGGAGCCGACCGTCTCGTTGTACGCCTTCACGGCGCCGTCGAGCGAGCGGCCGAGCTTCGAGACGTGCGCACCCATCGTCGAGAGCCGCTTGTAGAGCTCGCGCCCGAGGTCGGAGATCTGCCGTGCGCTCTCGGCGATCGTCTCCTGCTGCCAGCCGTAGTGCACGGCCCGAAGCAGGCCGATCAGGTTCGTCGGCGAGGCGGGAATGACGTTGTTGGAGAACGCGAGCTCGTCGAGGGTCGGGTCGACCTCGAGGGCTGCCCGCCACGAGGTCTCGTCGTGAAGGAACATGACCACGAACTCCGGCGTCACCGGCAGCTGCCTCCAGTAGGCCTTCTGCCCGAGCCGCTGGATGTGGTCCCGCACCTGCCGCGCGTGGTCGGCGAGGCCGGCGCGCCGAGCATCGTCGGTCGCGTCGCTCCGGTGGGCGCTGAGGTATCCCACGAGAGAGACCTTGGCGTCGATCACGATCGCCTTGCCACCGGGGAGCCGGACGACCACGTCCGGACGCAGCAGCCGCCCGTCCTCGTCCGTCAACGATCGTTGCCGGTCGAAGTCGCAGTACGGCAGCATCCCGGCGAGCTCGATCACGCGCTCGAGCTGGATCTCGCCCCAGCGTCCGCGCGTGTTGGAGTCGCCCCGCAGGGCGCTGACGAGGTTCCCGGTCTGCGTGCGCAGGCCCTCGTGCGCCTCGCGCACGATCTCGAGCTCCTTGTGGATCTCGCCGTACGCGCGCTGGCGCTGCTGCTCGAGGAGCCCGACGTTCGTCTCGACCTTCTCGAGCGACTTGCGCAGCGGCTCGACGTACTCGCCCAGCCGGCCGATCGCCTGCGTGGCGAACACGTCGGCGTTCTCGCGCAGCGCCTCTGCCGAGACGGCCTTGATCGCGTTGGTGACGCGCTCGTCGAAGGTCGCCCGCTGCGCTGCGAGCGCTCCCTCGGCCTCGGCGAGCGCGCGCAAGGCCTCGGCTGCCTGGGCTGAGGCGGTGTCCCGCTCCGTCACCGCGCGGCGGACCGCGACGAGGTAGACGCCTGCGGCGCCGAGAGCCAGCCCGAGGAGCAGCGCGACGATCGTCATGGAGGGCGGCGAACGGTAGCGCCCCCATCGGACGGATCCGGCACGCGCGATCCCGCACGAAGGCTACGATTGCCGCTCGATGCCGCCCAAGCCACGCACCGCGAAGCCGCGGCCGCGCAAGGGCGGCGCGCCGGTGACCCCCTCCGGCGGCACCGACCGCAAGCTCGTCTACGGCATCGCGGCGGCGGGAATCGTCGCGCTGGCGGCGGTGCTGGGCTGGCTCGCCCTGTCGGGCGGAGGCAGCGGCACGAGCGCGGCGGACGCCCGAGCGGCGCTCGAGGCCGCGGACTGCACGCTGCGCGCCGTCGAGGCGCAGCCCGGCGTCCACTCGATCACGTCGCCTGCCGGCACCTCCAAGGCGTGGAACACCAACCCTCCGACGAGCGGTGCGCACTACGAGATACCGGCCGTCTGGGGCTCGTACAAGGAGCCGCTGAACCCGGCACAGGTCGTCCACAACCTGGAGCACGGCGGCATCTTCATCCAGTACGGCTCCCGCGTTCCCGAGGCGACCGTCGCGCAGCTGGAGTCGTTCTACAACGAGCATCGCAACGGCACGCTTCTCGCACCGCTGCCGCAGCCCGGCGACGAGATCGTGCTCGGCGCCTGGACCACGGTCGCCGCGGACAAGCCGGAGGATGGCACTGCCTACGTGGCCCGCTGCCGCGCGTTCGACCGGGCTGCGTTCGATGCCTTCTTCTCCGCGTTCCAGTTCAAGGGGCCGGAGCGCTTCCCGGCGAGCACGATGCTGCCGGGCCGCACGTAGGCGCCGCCGCGAGCCTCTACCATCGGGCCACGTTCGAGCGCCGGGGTGGCGGAACGGGTAGACGCGGCCGGCTTAAAACCGGCTGTCCCTCTGGGACGTGGGGGTTCGAGCCCCTCCCCCGGCATCGCGGTGAGGCGAGACGGGGCGACAGGGCGACCCCCGGGGACCAGACCGCTCCGTCGTAGGGTCGAGACATGTCTCGCCCCTACCCGCGCCGGCGAGGCAACCGCTCGGCGGCCGCCGGCCTGTCCGCGACCCCCGGCGGTACACTCCGCGCGCATGGCGAGCACCGAGCACGCGCCTCCGAGCTTCGCGCAGCTCGAGTTCGACACACATCTCTACCGCACCGCGATCGCACAGTTCGACCAGGCCGTGCCCTACGCGGACGTCAGCGCCGGCGTGGCCGAGCGGCTGCGCTACCCCGAGCGCGCGATCCTCGTCAGCTGCCCGGTGCGGATGGACGACGGCGAGCGCAAGGTGTTCCCCGGCTACCGCGTCCAGCACTCGAGCGTGCTCGGGCCCACGAAGGGCGGCGTCCGCTACGACGCGCAGGTCTCGCTCGGCGAGTGCGCCGCGCTCGCGGTGTGGATGACCTGGAAGTGCGCCCTGCTCCGCCTCCCGTACGGCGGGGCGAAGGGCGGCGTGCGCTGCGACCCGCGCGCGCTCTCCCCGGGAGAGCTGGAGCGGCTCACGCGGCGCTACACCTCCGAGCTCCTGCCCTTCATCGGCCCGCGCGAGGACATCCCGGCGCCCGACATGGCCACGAACGAGCAGACGATGGCCTGGATGATGGACACGTACTCCATGCAGCGGGGCCACGCGGTGCCGGAGATCGTCACCGGAAAGCCCATCTCCATCGGCGGGTCGGTCTTCCGGCACGAGGCGACGGGCGCCGGCGTGGTGATGGTGATCGCCCGCGCCTGCGAGCGCCTCGGCTGGAGGCTGGCCGAGCAGCGGTGCGTCGTGCAGGGCTTCGGGAACGTCGGCGGGATCGCCGCTCAGGAGCTCGTCGACCGCGGTGCGACGGTGGTCGCTGTGTCCGACATCTCGGGTGGCGTGCTCGACCCGGCCGGGCTCGACATCCCCACCATGAGCCAGCACGTGCGCGAGCACGGCTCGCTGGAGGGATGGGACCGCGGTGAGCGCATCTCGGGCGCGGCGCTGCTGGAGCTCGACTGCGACGTGCTCGTGCTCGCCGCCCGGGAGGATCAGATCCACGCGGACAACGCCCCGCGCCTCTCCTGCCGCATGGTCGCCGAGGGCGCCAACGGGCCGACCTCGCTGGAGGCCGACGCCATCCTGCGCGCGCGGGGCATTCCGGTCCTCCCCGACATCCTCAGCAACGCCGGCGGGGTGACCGTCTCCTACTTCGAGTGGGTGCAGGACCTCGGGCGTCTCTTCTGGGGGCGCGACGAGATCCGCGCCAAGCTGGCGGAGAAGATGAACGACGCCTTCGACCGCGTGTGGGAGATCGCGCACGAGAAGGACATGCCGCTGCGCACCGCAGCCCTCGTGGCAGGCATCCGCGAGGTGTCCTCCGCGCTCGACGCGCGCGGCCTCTATCCGTAGGCCGGAGCGTCCCCCGGCCGTGTCGGTGGCGTCCACGGCGGAGTACACTGCCCACCCCCAATGGACCGCGTACGCGACGCCATGATCACGGAGCCCCGCGCCCTTCCGGTGACCGCCACTGCGCAGGAGGCGGGGGAGGTGCTGGTGCCGCCAGAGGTGCGCGCCGTGTTCGTCGTCGACGACGACGGCGTCCTGGTCGGCGTCGTCACCCGCAAGACGCTCGTCTCGAGAGTGGTCGCGGCGGGCCTCGACCCGAGCACCACGTCCCTCGCCGCCGTCGCCGAGGAGCCGCGCTACACGATCGACCCCGAGCTGCCCGTCGAGGAGGCGTTTCGCTTCCTCGAGGCCTCCGACGCCGAGCGCGTGCCCGTCGTCGAGGACGGCAGGCTGATCGGCGTCCTCTCGCGCGCCGTCCTGCAGCGCCGCCTGGCCGAGGACGAGGAGCGGGCCGGCGAGCCCGCCCCCTGACGCGGCTCAGGCGGGCGAGATGTTGTGGTTCAGGTGGAAGACGTTGTCGGGGTCGTACCGGCGCTTGACCTCGACGAGCCGTTCGTAGTTCGGCCCGTATGCCGCTCGGACGGCGTCCGCTCCCTGGTCGTCGCCGAGGTAGTTGAGCCACCGGCGCTCCGCGAGGTGCGGCGCGAGCGCGGCATGGGTCTCGCGGGTCCACGCGATGTTCGTGTCCGTCTCGGCCGGGTCGGCCCACTCGCCGAGGATGACGAGGTTCCAGCTCTCCTCGCGATGCGGCACGGCCGTCTCGGTGGCGCCGACCCGCGTGACGGCGCCGTGGAAGTGCTCCAGGAGCATCCCGGTCATGGGTGACGGCACCGCGGCGAAGCGCTCCACGAGCGTGTCGACGAGCCCGTCCGTCACGCCGCGCGTGAAGCTCGAAAGCCAGTAGTTGAGCGCTCCCGGCGGGTACGCGTCGTCGAGCAGCGTGTTCATCACGGGGTAGGGCATCTGGCCGACCTGCACCATCAGCGGCGAGCCCCAGGAGGTGAAGGGCTCCAGGTCGCGCTGCGCCTGCTCCGGGTCGCCGGCGTGGAAGACGGCCATCGCCGCCAGCTTCGTGCCCGAGCCGTCCGGCGCGTGGACGAGCGCGGCGAACACCGTGAGCTCGTCCGGCGCGCCCGCCACGGCGTCGCGGTAGAAGCGCAGCATGTCGGCCGCTGCCTCGAACGGGTGCGCGATGAGCCCGCCCGTCACCGTCTTCAGCGGGTGCAGCCGATAGGTGAACGTCGTGGCCACGCCGAAGTTGCCGCCGCCGCCGCGAAGCGCCCAGAAGAGGTCCGGGTGCGACTCCTCTGTCACGTCGAGCACCTCGCCCTCCGCCGTCACCAGCTCGACGGCGACGAGGTTGTCGGCGGCGAGCCCGTACATGGCCATCAGCCAGCCGAGGCCGCCGCCCAGCGTCAGGCCCGCGATGCCCGTCGTCGAGATCGCGCCGCCGGTCACGGCCAGGCCGTGCTCGGCCGCGTGCGCGTTCAGCTCGTTCCACGTCGCACCGCCCTGCGCCCGCAGCGTGCGCGCCGTCGGGTCCACCTCCACGTCGCGCATCTCGGCCAGGTCGATCATCACGGCGTCGTCCTGCACCGCCCGGCCGGCGACGTTGTGCCCGCCGCCGCGCACGCTGATCTCGATCCCTGCGGCGCGCGCGAAGCGGACTGCAGCCGCCACGTCCTGCGCGCTGCGGCAGCGCACGATGAGCGCCGGTCGCCGGTCGATGAGGCCGTTGTGGACGCGTCTCGCAGCGTCGTAGTCGGCGTCGCCGGCCTGGAGCAGCCTCCCCTCGACGGTGTCGGCAAGCTCGGCGAGCGCGCTCGGGTCCAGCGTCGTGGTGCTCATGGCTCCTCCTCGTTCGTCGCGTGGCGGCGGCCCGAGTCTACGTCGGCGGCCGCGGCGCGGCGAAGCCGTTCTCGACCGGCCGCCCCGGTTCTCAGGGCGGGTGTCTCCCCTACGAGACGCGGGACGGAAGGTCGTTCTTCCCGCTATCCCCGCCGCACGCGAGCTCGTCGGCCTCCACGGGGAGGCGGCCCGCACGCGGCGCGGCCGGGGCCGGCTCGACGCCGCGCCGGGCCAGCTCGGCCTCGAGCCAGGCGACACCGAGCCGTGCGGCGGCCCCGTGGACCCCGCCGGGGTCGGCGGCTGCGACGGCGCGGAGGAAGGGCGGGAGCCACCGCCCGGCGTGGTCCCGCAGGAACATCTCCTCGATCTCGCGGCAGCGCTCGGCGTCGTCGCCGGCCCCGGTCGCCTCCGCCCCGAGGCGGCGGGCGGCGAGGAAGGCGAGGAACTCGAGCTCGCAGCCCGCATGGTCGGGCCGCTCCGCGGCCGGGCCGTGTGCGTCTGCGCCGAAGGCGCGGTAGAACCCCGCCACGTCCGCGATCTGGCGCGCCTGCCGGAACGGGTCGAGCTCGTAGCTGCCCTCGTAGGGCGAGATCGCCACGGCCCCCCCGAACAGCCGCTCGTACGCCGCCTCGACGTCCTCGAGGGGCGTCGAGTCGGCGAGCGAGGCCAGCGCGTCGAGCCCGTCCGGGGCCCCCTCGAGCACGGCGGCGGCGGCCGCGAGGTCGGCCGCCTCCTGCATCCGCTCGTCCGTCGGGGGCGCCAGCGCCAGCGAGAGGAGGCGGAACAGCACCGGTGCGAGGTCGTGCGCTGCCGTCGCCGTCGTCACGCGCGCTCCTCGAGGTGCAGTGGGATCCAGTTGGCGTAGTGCTTGCGGCCGCCGCGGTTCTGCCGGTCGCCGAGCCAGACCGCGAACGCCGCGTGCCAGGTCTGTCCCGGCTGCAGCGGCTCGCCGGCGCCCTCGCGCTCGAGCGGGACGCCGAGCGCCACCCGCCAGCGGCCGTCCTCGTTCGTGCCCCGCCCGCGGGCCGCCGTCGACGGCAGGTGCGTTGTCGTGCCGAACCCCTCCGCGACGACCTGCTCCACGGGCGTCTCCCGCGTCGCCAGCGAGAGCGGGTTCCCGGCCGCGCGTCCCACCCAGTAGAGCGCCGCCGTCTCGGGCGGCAGCACGTCGTCCGGCATCACGTCGTGCACGACGCGCGGGTAGATCTGGTCGACGCCCGTCTTGCCGCGCGAGTCGACGTCGCGCTGCCAGGTCGCGCGCCATTGCAGGATGTGCACCGGCGTCCCGCCGCCGCCCATGGTGATCGGGGGCGGCGTCGTGGCGGCGCGCGTCGGCAGCATCACGGCGACGGCGTCGTGGTAGCGCCCCACGCCGTCGAGGTCGTCGACCGAGTCGTCCTCCCACTCGAGGCGCAGCGCCAGGCCGCTGCCGTCGTGCAGCGCCCGCACGCGTAGCTCGGCCACGCCGGCGGCGTCGAGGAAGGGCGGGGCGATCTTCTGCGCGAGGAGCGGCACCACGACCTCGTTCGCCTGCTGCCAGGCCGCCGCCGCGGGATCGTCTGCCGGCGCGCGCGCCACGACCCTCGCGCGGAGCGCCTCCGGCGGCACGGCGTCGTCGTCGCTGACGAGGCCGATCACGCCGGCGGCGCCGAGCGCACCCGCACCCACCGCGCCGACGGCGCCTGCGGCGATGAGGGCGTCCCTGCGTGTGACTCCGTCGCCCATGGCTACGTGTTGTGGCGGTAGCCGGTGACCGGCTCGCCGTTGACCTCCGTGGCGAACTCGAGTGGACGGACGAACGTCGGCTCGCGCAGCGGCACCGCGACGATCTCCGCGCCCTGCTCGTCGTAGCCGCGCGCGACGCCGTCCCTGACGTCGAAGGTGTCGATGATCCGCTCCGTCGAGCCGAACAGCATCAGCAGGCCGAGCAGCTCCGGGTCGTCCTTGGCCGCGTTGTACATCTCGACTGCGCGCTCGACACCGGGGCCGAACATCTGCGTCAGGTAGTCGGCGGGCACGTGGACCGGCGGGATGTAGTAGACGTTGGGCTCGAGGCCGAGCTGGGGGTAGAGGGGCAGCGCGATCTTGCGGACGTGGACGAGGAAGTCCGCCGGCTTCCGGGGATCGACCGCGTCCGGCCTGGAGAGGTAGTTCGTGAGGCGCAGGCGGCCGATGCACGCTGTCGTGCACTGGGTCTGCAGGCCCTGCTCGAGCTTCGGGTAGCAGCCGATGCACTTCTCCGTGACGCGCGTCTCGAGGTTGAACATCGTCTTCTTGTAGGGGCAGGCCGTGAGGCACTCCTGGTAGCCGCGGCAGCGGGTCTGGTCGACGAGGACGACGCCGTCCTCGGGCCGCTTGTAGATCGCCTCGCGCGGGCATGCCGCCACGCACGCCGGATACGTGCAGTGGTTGCAGATCCGCTGCAGGTAGTACATCCACATCATCGAGTGCGGCTTGTCGGGGAGGTACGGCGTGGCGTCCGCCGACCCGGTCGCCTCGTCCTCGCCGATGTTCGGGTAGCTCCAGTCGGCCTCGTCGGCCGTCCAGCCGAGCACCCGCTCGCCCGCCGGCGCCGCCTCGAACAGGGTCTTGCCCGCGTACGTGTCGCCGTTCCAGGCCTGCTCGGAGAGGAGGTCGAGCACGTTCACGTCCCAGCCGGTCGGGTAGAAGCCGAACGGCTTCGTCTCGATGTTGTTCCAGAGCATGTACTCCTGGCCCTTGCCCCAGGTCCAGGTGCTCTTGCAGGCGATCGTGCAGCTCTGGCAGGCGATGCACTTGTTCGTGTCCATGATCATCGTGAACTGCCGCTCGGGCCTCTCGCCCTGGTAGGGGTAGTCCATGTCGCGGCCGAGCTGCCAGTTGTGCACCCTGGGCATCAGGACACCCTCCGGCGCTGCTTGACGAACCCGCCCGCGAGGTAGGTCGTCAGGGCCGTCGAGGGATCGTCGGGCCGGAGGCCCAGCGTGACCGGCCTCCACAGCCGCTCGGCGCCCATGCCGCCGTCCTCCGCCCGCGCCACCTTGACGAACGCTTCCTTCGGCGCTCCGGAGACCGAGTGGACGTCGGCCTCGAAGCCGGTCCCGATCACCTGCCCGAAGTACGCCTTGCGCACGAGGCTCTCCGTCATCTGCGTGGGGCGGAGCCACGCACGCGTGCCCGACTGGTGGCTGCCGTGCCGGAAGAGCGCCACGTAGCGCGTCTGCGGGTTCTGCGCCGGGTTCCCCTCGGCCTGCTTCTGCGCGGCCACCGTCCCCGGCGTGGCGGCGTACATGTTGAACCAGGTCCGGATCACGCCGCGCGGCATGCCCGAGTAGAGGCGCGCCCGCATCATCGCGCGTGCCACCTCGTAGTACGGGTCGTCGGCCTTCCAGCCGCGGTAGGGCCGGTCGGAGGGATCGGCGTCGACCCAGGCGTAGTCGCCGTCGCGGAGCCCGAGCTCCTCCGCGTCGCGCGGGTTGATCTCGAAGTACGCCTCGCCGGTCCACGGCGACCGCGGGTCGCGGCGGTACGGGTCGCCGAAGGGGCCGAAGAGCATCGCGATCCAGTCGGCGTCGACGGCCGTCGAGTGGGCGCCCCAGCGGTACTTCGGCGTCTGGAAGACGAACCGGAAGTCGGCGTCCTGCTCGTTGAGCGGGTGGCGCGAGCGGGAGAGCTCGTCCCAGGTGAGGACGACGTTGCGCCACTGTCTCGTCTCCACGTCGCGCTGCGCCGTCGGCACGCCGTAGTCCTCCGGCGTCCGCGGCCTGATCGACGGGTGCGGCCTGTTCGCCAGGATCGCGTTCGGCTCGTAGAACGTCGCGTCGACCGGCTCGCGCCAGACGGGGAGTGCCTCGCCGGCCGCCCGGAACTCGGGCTCGGGCCGGTAGAGCTCGAGCCGGCCGGTCGGCGTGTACCACGGCTTGTCCTCCTGGCGCTGCTCCCACCCGGCGGCGCGTGGGTAGGTGCGGGGGTTCATGAGCAGCGGCACGCCGCGCCTGGACGATTCGTGCAGCTCCGCGAAGGACACGCCGCGGGTCGCGTTCGACCCGGAGAGGATGCGCTGCAGGTATGGCGTCGGGTCGCCGTCGAGCACGCCCCGCCAGTACGCGGCCATGCGGGGCTCGTCGATCAGCTCGCCGAGCGCGGCCGCGGCGAGCGCGAGCGCCTCGTAGTCCGAGCGCGACTCGTGGATGCGCTCGAGCGGCGTCGTGGGGAACGCGAGCAGGAAGGGGTTCGTGCAGCTCGCGGTCATGTCGGCGAGCTTGAACTCGGCCCAGGAGTCGGCGGGGAAGACGAGGTCGGCGTACTCGCAGGAGCTCGTCCAGTGCCACTCGTTGCAGAAGATCGCCTCCTGGCGCGGCAGGGTGTTCTTGACGAGGTCGAACGACCACTTCGCGTTGCCGAGGAGCGAGTTCGAGTTCGCGAACCAGATCAGCTTCGTCGGCGTGGGGATGTGGCTCGCGCCCGTGATCAGCTCGCCGTCCCGCTTCTCCGGCGTGCCCGCGCGGAGCGGTCGCTCGCCGTAGTTCCAGTAGTGGGCCGACTCCGCCTTGTAGTAGCGCTTGATCCGCGCCGGCTTCGCCAGGTCGGGCTCGATGTCGAACGGGTCCTCTGCGATCCACTGTCCCATCGCCTGGAAGAGCGAGCCGCGGTAGTTGCCGGCGTAGCTGCCGACGTTGCCGCCGATGTGCCCGACGTTGTCGGTGAGCGCCGCGACGAGGAAGTGGACGCGGCCGAAGAGGTCGTTGTTGAAGTAGTGGTTCGGGCCCATGCCGGCGGCGAGCAGCGTCTCGCCCTTGTGGCGCGCGAGCTGGCGGGCCACGCTCTGGACGGCCTGCGGTGGCACGCGGCAGACCGCGGAGGTGGTGGCGAGGTCGAACGTCTCGTCCAGGTACTGCTTGAGCAGGTCGAACGCGGGGCGCGCCTTGACGGTCGTTCCGTCGGCGAGCGTGACGTCGAACTCGCCGAGGAGCGCCGGCTCGCCGTCGAAGCGCCCGCCGACCTCGTCCCTCGTGACGATCTTCGGTGCGTTCGAGCGGCGGTCCCAGAAGACGAAGTCGCCCCACTCCTCGCGCAGCTCGATCGGGATCACCTGGGTGCCGGCGGTGAAGGGCGGCGCCGGCGGTGCCGTCTTGATCTCCGCGTCCGGCTTCAGCACGACGTAGTTGTCGAGGGGCGCAGGACGGTACCGGTCGACGATGTCGCGCGCGTTGAGTCGCTCGCCCGTGTCCAGCCGCACGAGCAGCGGCAGGTCGGTGCGCTCGACCACGGCGCGCCGGTCGTAGAGGTTCTTCGCGATCAGCTCGCGCGCCACGCCGAGGAAGAAGGCGATGTCGGTGCCCGGCCGGAGGATGATCACCTCGTCGGCCTTGTTCGCCGTCGGCATGTAGTCGGCCGAGATGACGATGATCCGCGTGCCCTTCAACCGGGCGTCGCCGAGCCAGTGGCCGTCGGGCATCTTCGTGCAGATCCAGTTCATGCCGATGAGGACGAGCAGCTTCGAGTGCTCGGCGGCGAACAGGTCGACG
>DATBIN010000044.1:0-49182 GCA_036556925.1 Gaiella sp. | reverse complement strand
GGGTCGCTGCAGAACATCGAGCACATCCGCTCGGGCGAGTTCAGCTTCGTTCAGCACGACCTGACCGAGCCGCTGTTCCACGATGAGCGGGTCGACGTCGTCTACCACCTCGCCTCGCCCGCGAGCCCGATCGACTACCTGCGCCTGCCGCTGCACACGCTCAAGACCGGCAGCTACGGCACCCACAACGCGCTCGGGCTGGCGAAGGCCAAGCGCGCGCGCTTCCTGCTCGCCTCCACGAGCGAGGTCTACGGCGACCCTCAGGTCCATCCACAGCCCGAGACGTACTGGGGTCACGTCAACCCGATCGGCCCTCGCGGCGTGTACGACGAGGCCAAGCGGTACGCCGAGGCGCTGACGATGGCGTACCACCGCCAGCAGGGCGTGAACACCGCGATCGTGCGCATCTTCAACACCTACGGGAGCAGGATGCGGCCGCACGACGGTCGCGCCATCCCGACGTTCCTGCGCCAGGCGCTCGAGCGGAAGCCGCTCACCGTGTTCGGCGACGGCTCACAGACGCGGAGCTTCTGCTACGTCGACGACCTCGTCCGCGGGCTGATCCTGCTCGCCGAGTCCGGCGAGCATCTCCCGGTCAACCTCGGCAACCCCGACGAGAAGACGCTGCTCGAGCTGGCGGAGACGGTGCTGCGCGTCTCGGGCTCGAACAGCCAGATCGTCTTCGAGGCGCTTCCCGTCGACGACCCGCAGGTGCGGCAGCCGGACATCACGCGGGCCCGTCAGCTGCTCGGCTGGGAGCCGGAGGTCGACCTCGAGGACGGCCTGCGGCGCACGCTCGCCTCGCTCGCCAGGGACGCAGCGCGTGCATAGGACTGCGCTGGCGGTGGCCACGGCAGCCGGCGCCGTGGCGCTTCTGCTCGCCCCCACTGCAGACGCCTCCCGGTACATCCGGGCGGGCATCTACGACGACGCGGAGATCCTGTACGGCGATCCGGACCGCGTCTTCCCGATCCTGCAGCAGCTGCACACGAAGCTCGTGCGCATCAATCTCCGCTGGGGCGGCCCGAACGGCGTCGCACGACGCAGGCCGGAGTTCCCCGCCGACCCGAGCGACCCGGCGTACAACTGGTCGGCGTACGACCGCGCCGTGCGCCGCGCACGCGAGATCGGAGCGGGGACGATCTTCTCCATCCTCGGCACGCCCCGCTGGGCGAACGGCGGCAAGAGCTGGAACTCGCCGCCGATCAGCGCGATCGACCTGCGGCAGTTCGCCGTGGCGGCGGCCCGGCGCTACAGCGGGCTCTTCTACGACGTCGAGGGGCAGCCCATCCCCGCCGTGCGCTTCTGGGTGGCTTGGAACGAGCCCAACAACCCCGTCTTCCTGAAGCCGCAGTTCGTGCGCCGGAACGGCAAGTGGCGCGTCGAGAGCGCACGCAACTACGCACGCATCTGCAACGCCGTCGTCGGCGGCGTGAAGTCGGAGCAGCCCGGCGCGAAGGTCGCCTGCGGCGTGACGGGGCCGCGCGGCAACAACAACCCCAACTCGTCCCGGCCCTCGGTCTCGCCGGTGGCATTCCTCCGTGCGATGAAGCTGGCGGGTGCGAAGGGGTTCGACGCGTACGCCCACCATCCGTACTACGGGGCGCCCGGCGAGACGCCCTCGACGCCCCCGCCCGCACCCTCGCGCGGGCAGGAGACGACGACGGTCACGCTCGGCAACTTCAGCGTCCTCCTCAGGGAGCTGGCGAGGCTCTACGGCAACAAGCGCGTCTGGGTGACGGAGTACGGCTACCAGACGCGGCCGCCCGACCGGCTCTTCGGCGTCTCGTGGGCGCAGCAGGCCGACTACATGGAGGAGGCCTGGCTCATCCTGCGCCGGCATCCGCGGGTGGACATCTTCATCTGGTTCCTGCTGCGCGACGAGGGGCAGCGTGCGGGCGCGTGGGAGTCCGGGCTGTACACGCGGGGCTGGAAGCGCAAGGACGGGCGCGAGATGTTCGAGCAGATCTCGTCCGGGCGGCGGTAGCGCTTGCCAGCCGCGCAGTCCGGAATCCGCTCGCGCGGATTCCGAACGCGCAAACCCCTGAAGCCGTCCGCTTCGCGGCCGGGCGCCACGGATCTCACAGCTGGCCTCGTGCCGCCGAGCGCCGCGACGCGGTGGTCGCTACCCGCTGCCGAACGCTCTGCGCCGCTCGGCGTCCGCCGGGTCGACGAGGTGCCCGTCCCGCCCGACGTAGCCGCCCTTGCCGCCGACGACGAGCATCACGAGGTCGTCGTCACCGCCGTTCGAGATGCGCCGCGGCGTGGTCGACTCCACGTGCACCAGGGCACCGGGGCCGAGCGTCCGCACCTCGCCCTCGATCTCCACCCGAGCCGTGCCGGCATGCACGAAGTACAGCTCGTCCTGCTCGTCGTGGTAGTGGAAGAAGCCCTCGAAGCCCGGCGGCATGACGACGACGTTCACGCCGAAGGCGGTGACCCCGAGCGCCTGGCGCACCTTGCGGAAGCCGTAGCCCTCGCCGAGCTCGTCGATGCTCCCGACCGTGTAGCCCATCGTCACGCCTCCGATCCGAGCAGGCTGTCGATCGTCCGCCGCAGGCCCTCCTCGAAGCTGACGCTGGGGACGTAGCCGATCGTCGCCTCCGTGTGCGAGAGGTCGGCCCAGGACGCGCGCACGTCGGCGGCACGGGTCGGCTCGAAGGTCTTCTCGACGGGCCGGTCGAGCAACCGGCCGATGGTCTCCGCCAGGCTGTTGACCGTCTCCGAGGTGCCGGTGGCAACGTTGAGGATGGCGCCCTTCGCTCCGGGTGCCTCGGCGGCGAGGAGGTTCGCCTCGACGACGTTGGCCACGTACGTGAAGTCGCGCGACTGCTCGCCGTCCCCGTGGACGACCACCGGGCGGCCGTCCGCGATCGCCTGGACGAAGCGCGGCACGACGGCGGCATACTGCGAGTTCGGGTCCTGGCGCGGTCCGAAGACGTTGAAGTAGCGGAGCGAGACGCTCTCCATCTCGTAGACACGGCTGAACGAGGTGCAGAAGCGCTCGGCCGCGAGCTTCGCGACGGCGTACGGCGAGATCGGGTCCGGCGCCTGGTCCTCGGTGCGGGGCAGCGTGCCGGTGTTCCCGTACACGGAGGACGACGACGCGTTGACGACGCGACGCACCCCTTCGTCGCGGGCGGCGAGGAGCACGTTCAGCGTCCCCTCGACGTTCACCGCGGTGGTGGTGAGGGGATCCTGGACCGACCTGGGCACCGACGGCAGCGCGCCCTGGTGGAACACGAGCTCCACGCCGCGCACAGCCGCGTGGACGCGCTCGTACGAGCGGAGGTCGCCCTCCACCATCTCGACGTCGTCGACGAGCTCCGCGAGGTTGCCGCGGAAGCCGGTGGAGAAGTTGTCGAGCACCCGCACCTCGTCGCCCCGGTCGAGCAGCGCCCGCACGAGATTGGAGCCGATGAACCCCGCGCCGCCGGTGACGAGCGCCTTGACGCTCATGGGGCCCTCACCGCGACGACGTTGTAGTTGGCCGCGATCGTGCCGGCCCGCGGCTCGCGCAGCAGGCCGTGGCTGCCGTCCAGCGCCGCGGCGACGCGGTTCAGCGAGCCGATCAGCGGCCGCCGCAGGAAGCGCAGGCGGGCCCGGCGCAGCGTGTGGTCGAGGTAGATGGCAACGAGCATGGCGACGCAGGCAGTCGTTCCGGAGCCGGCGGTAACCGTAACGGAAGCCCAGTCCCCCACCCCGCGGAACAGGTGGTCGAGCCCTTCGTGGGTCCAGCGCCAGTAGTCGACGGGGTTCGGGTGGTAGACCATCACGCCGTGCGTCGACAGCAGCACGTGGCCGCCCGGCCGCGTGACGCGGTACAGCTCGCGGACGGCCTGCACGGGGTCGTGGGCGTGCTCCAGCACCTGCGTGCAGAGGACGACGTCGAAGGACGCGTCCGGGAAGGGAAGCCCCTCGATGGGCCCGACGACGTCGGCGTGCGGCCCCTCGGCGAAGTCGAGCCCCACGTACTCGCTCACGTAGGCCTCGAAGAACGGCAGGTACGGCTTCTGGCCGCAGCCGACGTCGAGGAGCCGGTAGCGGCCGAGATCTGTGTGGGCGCGCTCGGCCTCGAGCTGCAGCCACCGGGCGAGCGGCGCCCGCACGGCGTACGTGGGCATCGAGTAGGGCGGGTCGAGACGGGGGTCAGCCACGAACGCACCCCAGGCCGAGGGCGATCCAGGTGAGGGCCGCCAGCGGAAGCCCGGCGACGATGCCGATGCCGCCCCAGACGCCTGCTGCGACGAGGAGCCAGGCGAGCCCGACGAGGGGTACCGGCGAGGCTCGTGCCCCTCGCACCGCTGCCGCCACGCCGGCGGCGAAGAGCGCGAGGAGGGCGGCGAAGCCGATCACGCCGAGGTCGGCCAGCACCTGCACGTACAGCGTCTGCACGCCCCAGGGGTGCTCGGGTGACGGGAAGGCCTCGTCCGGCTCGTCCGGAAAGCGGGCCCGCGCGTCGGCCAGGTAGGGCGAGTACGCCCACTCCTCGCTCGAGGCCTGCCAGCCGACGCCGGCGACCGGGTGGTCGAGCCAGATGCGCCCGCCGATGTAGGCGAGCAGCGTGCGGTGCGCGTAGCTCTGGACGCCGGTGTCCGCGACCCGGTCGCGGATGCCGATGAACTCCGCGAACCGCTCGATCGCCTCCGCGCGCATGACCGCGGTGCCGGCCGTGACCACGAGGACGAGCGCCACCGAGGCGAGGACGCGGCGCGCGCGGAGGCCGCTCGAGCGAACGCCGAGCGCGAGCGCCACGAGCGCGACCCAGACGCCTGCCACGCCTGTCATGGCGCCCGAGAGGACGACGCCGAGCCCGCCGCAGGCGAGCGCGGCGGCAGCCCAGCGTCCGCCGTGGAGCGGGCGTCCGTCCGCGAGCAGCACCGCGGCGAGACCGAGGACGAGCACCGCGCCGGAGAACGCGGCGAGGTCGTGGATGCCGAGGAACGACGGCTCGCGCTGGCCCGGGCGCTTCCCCTCGAACTCGCTGAGCACTCCGAGGAACTGGAGCAGGCCGACCGCGGTCGCAGCCAGGCTCCACGCGACCGCCGCTCGGAAGACCGGCGTCGCGTCTGCGGCGCGCCGCACGAGCAGCACCGTGCCGGGGAGGAGGAGCGCGTACCACGCGAACTTGAGCGCGCTCACGGCGTGCGGCGCGAGCGCGTACTCCTCGCCGAGCACGCGCGGTGTCGCGAGCGCGAGGAAGGCCAGCGTGACGAGCGCGGCAGCGGCCGCGAGCGCCCAGCGGGCGGGGCGCAGCGGCCCGAAGCCCTCGCGGCGCGTGCGAGCCGCGGCCGCGACGACGACGGCGGCGACGGCGACGTCGGCGAGCGTGACGTCGACGGTGGTCGACGCGAGCGGGACGGACACGTGCGGCTGGTACGTCGCGTGGAGGAAGAGGAACGGGACGGCGCCCGCGAGGACGAGCGCCTCGCCGGCCGCGCCCGGTGCGAGCTCGCGGGCAAGCGTGCCGAGCCAGGGGCGCCCGCTTCTCGCCGACGAGGCCGTCACCGGCGGGACTCTAACGCCGGCCGGCCCGGCGACACGGTCGCCCGGGGAGTCGGGGTCAGACCCGTCGGGGTCAGACCCCTGCCGTCGTCTCTGCCGCTGCCGGGGGCGGACCAGGGCGCTCTCTACACTGACGCTCCGAGATGCGATCCCGCCTCCTCTGGCGCCGCTCGGCGACCGCTGCGGGCCTGTACGCGTCGGTCGCGTTCGGGATCCTGGGCACGATCGTCGCGGCCAACTCGCTCGGCCTGGCCGCCTTCGGCGTCTTCGCGACCGCGCTCGCCACCGCGTCCTTCTTCCAGACCCTGCTCGACCTCACGGTCGAGGAGTCCCTGACCAAGTACGGCTTCCGGTACGTCGCGAACGAGGACTGGGGCCGGCTCCGGCGACTCTTCCGTCGGGCGCTCGAGCTCAAGCTCGCGGGCGGCCTCGCCGCCGGCTTCGTCCTCGTCGCGCTCGCGCCGGTCGCGGACTCGATCTTCGGTGCCGAGGACCTCCGCGCGCCCTTCCTCGCGGCGGCGCTGCTCCCGGTCGTGCAGTCGCCCGAGAACGTCGGCGCCACCGCGATGCTCCTGCGTGGCCGCTACGACCTGCGCGGGGCGTACCAGGCCGTCTCGATGGCGCTGCGCTTCGCTGCCATCGCCGTCGGCGTCCAGCTCGGCGTGTGGGAGGCGATCGCGCTGATCGTGGTGGCGCAGGCAGTGGCCACCGTCGGTGTGAGCGTCGCCGGCCAGCTCGCCCTGAACCGGTTTCCGCGTGCCCCGCAGGTCGCGATCGGATCCGACCGCCGCGAGATCGTCCTCTTCGTCCTCGGCTCCAGTCTCGCCACGGCGGTGGTGTCGCTGCGGACCACGCTCACACCGATCATCCTCGGGCTCGTCTCGGGGACGAGCGCGGTCGGCCTCTTCCGTGTCGCGCAGGCCCCGCAGACGGGGCTCGCGGCGGCTACGGGCCCCGTGCGCCTCGTCCTGCTCACCGAGCAGACCCGGGACTGGGAGCACGGCCGGCGCGGAGTCGTGATGGAAGGCGTGAGGCGCTACATGCTCCGCGCCGCGGCCTTGATGGCGGTGGCGGTGCCGATCTTCTTCGTCGCCATGCCGTGGCTCGTCGACGTGGTCTTCCGCGATCCCGGCTTCGCCGGGGCCGTCGACGCAGCGCGGATCGTGCTCTTCGCGGGAGCGATCCACGTGGTCTTCGGGTGGACGAAGTCGCTGCCCACGACGATCGGCAAGCCCCGGCTGCGCGTGATCACGCACGGCATCGAGGCTCTCGTCCTGCTGCCGCTCGTGGCCGTGCTGGGGTCGAGGTGGGGCGTCACGGGAGCGGGTGTGGCCGTGCTCGTGTCCGCCGTCGCCTTCGCCCTCGCCTGGTGCGTGGCACTGGCGCGCATTCAGGCCGACCTCGCGGCCCTCGGCCCGGGCGCGCGTCCCACGAGCGCGCCGGCGTCGTGAGGGTGCTCATCGTGACCGGGATCTGGCCCCCGGACGTCGGCGGCCCTGCGAGCCATGCCCCGGCGCTGGCGGACTGGCTCCGCCGGCACGGGCACGCGCCGGAGGTCGTGACCACGGCAGCGACGGCGCCCGCCCCGGAGGAGTACCCGGTGCGCTGGGTCTCGCGCAGGACCCCGCGCGGCCTGCGGCACGCGCGCGTCGCCGCGACGGTGGCCCGCCGTGCACGCGCGGCCGACGTCGTCTACGCGACGAGCATGGTGCGCCGCGCGGCGGCTGGTGCGGCGCTCGCGAGGCGGCCGCTCGTCGTCAAGCTCGTCTCCGACGAGGTGTACGAGCGGGCGCGACGCGCGGGCTGGTTCGCAGGGTCGCTGGAGGACTTCCAGCGGCTGCGCGGAGGCGTTCGGCTCCGCGCCCTGCGCCGCTCGCGGAATGCCGCTCTCCGCCGCGGCGCCCGCGTCCTCTGCCCGAGCGCGTACCTGCGCGAGATCGCGCTGTCGTGGGGCCTCCCGCCCGACCGGGTGTCGGTCCTGCCGAACGCGGCACCGGAGCTGCCCGCGTTGCCGACCCGTGACGACGCGCGTGCGCGGCTCGGGGTCGCGGGCCCGGTGCTCGGCTTCGCAGGGCGTCTCACGCGGCAGAAGGAGCTCGACGTCGCGCTGCGAGCTCTCGCCGAGACCCCCGGGCTCACACTCGTGGTGCTCGGTGACGGGCCGGAGCGCGAGCCGCTGGCGCGGCTCGCCGGTGAGCTCGGTGTCGACGGGCGCGTGCGGTTCCTCGGCAGCGGCGGCAGGGACGACGTGCTGCGGCTCTTCCGAGGCGTCGACGCGGCGGTGCTGTCGTCCGGCTGGGAGAACCTGCCGCACACCGTCGTGGAGGCGCTCGCCGTGGGGACACCGGTCGTCGCAACGGCGGTCGGTGGCGTGCCCGAGATCGTGAAGGACGGGGAGAACGGGTTGCTCGTCCCGCCCGGGTCGCCCGGCGCGTTGGCCGCCGCGCTCCGGCGCCTCCTCGCGGAGCCCGGGCTGCGCGACCGGCTCGCAGCGTCGGCAGCGCCGTCGGTGGCGCATCTCGCCGAGGAGCGGATCCTGGAGCGCGTCGAGGGCGTTCTCGCGCAGGCGGCGACGGCATGAGACGCCGCCTGCTCATGGTGGGGCGCACGCGCTATGAGCTCCCGCTCCCTGCCGGGCTCGCACGCAAGTTCGGTGCGCTCGAGGACCGGTTCGACCTGCGCGTGCTCGCGAGCGCAGGCTCGCGCGACGAGCGCGGCGACGCGACCTTCCGCCTGCAGCGGCCTCTCGGCGTTCGCGCGCTCGAGGGGCCCGCCTTCTACGGCTCGCTCGTGCCGCGCATCGCCGCTGAGCTCAGGCGGTTCCGCCCCGACGCCGTCGTGGCGCAGAGCCCGTACGAGGCGCTTGCCGCGCTCGCCGCCCGCACGCTCGTGCGCGGCCGGGCCGCGGTCGTCCTCGAGGTGCACGGAGACTGGCGCACGTGGGCGCGGCTCTACGGGTCGCCGCTCCGCGGGCTCGTCGCACCGCTCGGCGACCGCCTCGCCCTCGTCGCCGTGCGCCGCGCCGATGCCGTGCGCACGCTCTCCACGTTCACCAACGGCATCGTTCGGGACGCGGGGGTCGAGCCCGCGGCGACGTTCACGACGTATACCGAGCTCTCGGCGTTCTCCGAGCCGCCGCTGCGGCCGCTGCCCGAGCGGCCGACGGCGCTCTTCGTCGGAGTGCTCGAGCGGTACAAGAACGTCGACGGCATCGACGCCGCCTGGCGGCTCGCGGCCCCGCGGCTCCCCGGTGCGGTGCTCCGCCTCGTGGGCGACGGCAGGTTCCGCGACTCGGTGCGTTCGCTCGTGACGGACCTGCCCGCGCAGACCCGGTGGCTCCCCAAGCTCGCGACGGCGGAGGTGGTGGCCGCGATGGACGAGTCGTGGGCCCTGCTCCTCGTCTCGCGCTCGGAGGGCACGCCGCGCGTCGTCCTCGAGGCGCTCTGTCGCGGTCGTGCCGTGATCGGCGCACGCGCCGGCGGCATTCCCGACGTGGTCGAGGACGGGGTCACGGGGCTGCTGGTCGACCCGGAGGACCCGGAGGCGATCGCGGGAGCGCTCGTCCGGGTGCTCTCCGACCGGGCGCTCGCGGAGCGCATGGGCGCCGCCGGCCACGCGCGCGCGGCGGCATGGCTCTACACCCCCGAGCAGTACGCGGAGCGCATGGCCGAGCTCGTCGAGCGTGCTGTCGCCGCCCGCGACCTCGGGCACGACGGATGAGGCTCGTCTTCGTCACCCAGCAGGTCGACCCGGCCGATCCCAACCTCGGGGCCACCGTGTCGAAGATCCGCGCCCTCGCCGGGCGCGTCGACGAGCTCGCCGTCGTCGCCGACCGGGCGGTCGAGGGGGTGCTGCCGGCGAACTGCCGCATCCATCTCTTCGCCAGCGCGCACCGCGTGGGACGCGGGGCCCGGTTCGAGCGCGCCCTGCTCCGGGAGCTCGCGCGCCGGCCGCTGCCCGACGCGGTGATCGCGCACATGTGCCCGATCTACGCCGTGCTCGCTGCTCCGCTCGCGCGGCCACTGGGCGTCCGCGTCGTCCTCTGGTTCACGCACTGGCGGCGCAGCCGGCTGCTCGCGGCGGCAGAGCGCGCCTCCAACGTCGTGCTCACCGTCGATCGCCGCACCTTCCCTCTCGACTCGCGGAAGGTACGGGCGATCGGGCACGGCATCGACCTCGGCGGCCTCGCATGCGAGGAGCGCCCCGCCCGCAACCCGCTCACACTGCTCGCGCTCGGGCGCACCTCGCCGGCCAAGGGCCTCGAGACGGTGGTCAAAGGCGTGGCGCTCGTGCCCGGCGTGCGCCTCGTGGTGCGCGGGCCGTCGGTGACCGAGGAGGAGCGTGTTCACCGCGCGGCCCTCGAGCACCTCGTGCGCGTGCTCGACGTGGGCGACCGCGTCCAGATCGCCGAGCCGGTGCCCCGCCACGAGGTCCCCGCCGTGCTCCGGTCGGCCGACGCGCTCGTCAACAACATGCACGCGGGAGCGACGGACAAGGTCGTCTACGAGGCGGCGGCCACGTGCCTGCCGGTGCTCGCCTCCAATCCTGCCTTCGACACCCTGCTGCCGGAGGAGCTCCGCTTCGCGCGCGAGTCGCCCGAGAGCCTGGCCGAGGCGATCCGCCGGCTGGAGGTGGTCGACCTGCGAGCCGTCGGCCGTGCCCTGCGCGAGAACGTCGAGAGCCGTCATTCGGTCGAGGGGTGGGCCGACGCGGTCGTCGAGGCGGCGCGCCGATGAGCGAGCTCGTGCTCCACGTGGGCAAGGTCTCGGGCATCTCGGGGTCCGAGAGCCACCTGCTGCTCCTCCTGCCGGCGCTGCGCGAGCACGGCTTCGACGTGCGGTTCGTGCTCCTGCACGAGGGGGAGCAGGGCGCGCGGGAGTTCGCGTCGCGCCTCGAGGAGGTGGGGGTCCCGGTCGATGCGGTCCGGCTCCGCCTGCCTGTCGACCCGCTGGCGTGGCAGCGCGTGCGCCGGATCGCCCGCCGGCTGCGGCCGGCGATCCTGCACACGCACCTCGTGCACGCCGACTTCCATGGCCTGCCGGCGGGGAAGCTCGCCCGCGTGCCGGTGCTCGCGAGCACGAAGCATGGCTTCAACCCGTTTCGAGCCTCACGGGCGTTCGCGGCGGCCGATCGGGCGGTGGGCCGCCTCGCCGACCTCCACATCGCGATCTCCCACGGGCTGGCGCGCTACCTCGCCGAGACGGAGGGGTTCAGCGAGCGCCGGTTCGAGGTCGTGCACTACGGCATCGTCCCGGCCGAGGAGCCGGAGCCGTGCGGCACCGGGACGCCGCGCCTGGCGGTGGTCGGGCGCCTGGTGCCCATCAAGGGCCACGACGTCCTCCTGCGAGCGCTCGCGGAGGCACGGAAGCGGCTGCCCGCGCTGGAGGTCGAGATCGCAGGCGCCGGGCCGCTCGACGCGCGCCTCCGTGCGCAGGCAGCGGGCCTCGGGCTCGAAGGCGCGGTGCGCTTTCTCGGTCACGCCCCGGGGCGCGAGGTGATGAGCCGCGCCTCCGTCGTGGCCGTGCCGTCGCTGGGCGAGGGCTTCGGGATGGTGGCGCTCGAGGCCATGGAGCGCGGCCGTGCCGTCGTCGCGAGCTCGGTGGGAGGCCTGCCCGAGATCGTGTCCGATGGCGAGACCGGGCTGCTCGTGCCTGCGGGAGACGCCGAGGCGCTCGCCGAGGCCGTGGTGGCCGTCGCGGGTGACACCGAGCGGGCGCGCGCGATGGGCGCAGCCGGGCGTCGCCGGGCGGTCGAGGCGTTCTCGCAGGAGCGCTGCACGGAGCGCGTCGCCGCCCTCTACCGCGAAGCGCTCGCCCGGCGCTCGTCCACGCGCTCGCGCGCGAGCCCCCACAGGCGGAGCAGCGCGAACGAGGCGAGCAGCGCGAGCAGGAAGTCGTAGGGCACGCGGTACCGCACCGTGCCTGCGAAGGCCATCGCCGCGAGCGTGTTGTAGCCGGCGAGGATCACCGCGAGCGCGACGAAGCGGCCGGGGGCGAGGAACAGTCCCCACACCGCCAGCGCATAGACGGCGACCATGAACACCGGCTCCACCACGCGGCGGCCGAGCCGCGCCGCGCTGCTGCCCGACGTCTCCGCCGTCTCGGTCGTGAACGTCGGCCGCCACAGCATGCCGGCGGCCTGGACGGCGAGTCGCGCCTTCTCGACGGGCTCGTCCCGCCAGAAGGCGAGCGCACGGTTCCGGTAGAAGCGCATCTGAGCGCATTCGTCGACCGCGCGAGCGGCCGCCGGGGAGATGGATGCCGCCTTCTCCGGCCACGGCGGCACACCCGGCAGCTCCGGGACGTCGTCGATCCACTTGCCCGCGGCCAGCACCTCGTACGTGTTCTCGTTGTTCGCCTTCCACAGCGCACGCGAGTCCGTGGTGATCGCGAAGCATCCGACCTGCGTCTCGTTGCGGACCGCCCAGGGGGCGACGGCGATCACGGCGAAGACGACGACCAGCCCGGCCCCGACGACCGCTTCCAGGCGCGGTCGCACGTTCCACACGACGAACGGGGCCAGTGCCACGGGCAGCAGCGCCAGTCGCGCGTTCCCGAGGATCGCCACGCCGGACAGCGCGCCGGTGGCGGCGGCGAGGGGCACGGAGCGCCGCTCGTACGCGACGAGCGCGAGCAGCGTGATCAGCGCCAGCAGGAAGCCGTCGACGATCTCCCGGTTGACGTGCACGTCGTGCCAGACGACGTAGGGATGCAGCGTCGCGATCAGCGCGGCGATCACGCCGAGAGCGAGCGAGTGGAGATGCCTGCCGATCGCGAGGACGAGCAGGGCGGTGCCCACCGCGACGAGCGTCTGGGCCAGGCCGACGACGAGCCAGGAATCCCCGAGCGGCCAGTAGATGCCGGCGAGGAAGAGGGCGTAGAGCGGCTGTGTGTAGGCCGAGGGGACGTCAGGAAGGAAGCCGAACGTGCCGCTCTCGACCAGGGTGTGGGCGAAGACGTTGCTCTTCTCGACGAACTCCTCGAGGATCGTCTTGCGCTCCACCGCGAGCACGAGGAGCCGGGGCAGCGCCGCCGCCGCGGCTACGACGACGACCGCGTGCCATGGGCGGAGCGCGGCGAGGCGTGGTATCTCTCGGCGGGTGCGCGACACGCCCGGGACACGGTACGCGGTCGTCTCCTGCCACGTCGAGCGCCCCCTCGACGACCGCGTCTGGCCCGCCTTCGCGCGCTTCCAGGAGCAGCGCGCCGGCGGCTTCCCGGTCGCGGCGCTGCTCCGTCCGCCCGACTCCGCGTCCGGGGAGGACGAGCAGACGTGGCTCGAGCGTGCTCGCGAGGCGGCCGCGCGTGGGCCCCTCGGGCACCACACGCACTGGACGAGCCCCTCGCACGCACGCCCGGACGGAGACGGTGCGCTCGACGCGGGCGCGCGCGTATTGCGCGAGGGGGCGTGGCTCAGGGAGCGCGGCCTCGCGCCCACGCTCTTCTGCGGCGGCGGGTGGTACACGGACGCCTCGGTGGCGACCGCGTGCGTGACGCTCGGCTACGTCGACTGCACCCCGCGTGCAGCGCGACCGCCCTACCTCGACGACCAGTCCCGCTGGGCGGAGCTCGCCGCGCCCGCCCGGCTGCGCCTCGAGGGCGGCGTGCTCCTCGCGGTGCCCACCACCCGCTCGGTCGGCGATCTCGTACGAGCTGTCGCCCGGCCGTGGACGCTGGACGAGGAGGTCGTGCACGTCTACTGCCACGACACCGATCTGGTCGACGGCCGCCGGCGCCGCCTGCTCGTCTCCGCGCTGGCGCTCCTGGGGCGCCGCAGGCAGCGCTCGGACCTCGACACCGTCTCGTCCCGGCTTCTTCCGACGGCGCCCGAGCGGGACTGGAGCGAGGTCGCCCGCGGAGGAGACGCCGCCCGACCGCAGTAGAATTCAGGGGTGGCGACGACGGCCCCGCCCGAAGCGCCCGAGAAGCGCCCGCAGCCGGCCGCGGCAGCACATGGCGCGGACGTCCGCTCGTCGCGGGTCTACCTGCTCTCCCGCGGGACGGTCATGACCCTCGTCCGGCGCACGCTGAGCATCGTCTCGCTCGTCGTGCTCGACGTGGTCGGCCTCGCGCTCGGACTCTATGTCGCTCTGGTCATCCGCCAGCTCGTCTACGGGCAGACGGACATCTTCTGGAACCTGCTCTGGACCCAGGAGCAGGACTGGCTCAAGTTCCTGGCGCCGATCACGGTGCTCGTCTTCCTGCAAGCGGGTCTCTACGCGCCGCGCGAGCGGCGGCCCGGCCCCGGACGCGTGCTCGCGTGCCTCATCGCGGTGGCCCTGATCGTCCTCGCCTTCGGTCTCGGCACGGACTACAACTTCACGACCACCGGCCTCATCCCCACGGCGACCGTGACGTGCGCGATCGCCATCGGCTTCCTGCGTGCCGCGTACGAGTCGGTCTCGCTGGAGGTCATGCAGATGGCCGGCATCCGGCGTCGCGTCGTCCTCGTCGGAGACGGCGAGAGCCTCGCCCGGATCCGGCGTCAGCTCGCTGCCGCTCGCGGAGGCATCGGCTACGAGCTCGTCGGCGCCGTCTCGCGCGATCCCGCCCCCGGCCTGCGGCAGCTGGCGACGTCGCTCGGTGAGCTCCAGGCGGTGCTGGAGCGCGAGCGACCCGACGAGGTCGTGCTCGCCGAGGCGTCCTTCGACGAGCGGACGGTGCTCGACCTCGTGGAGCGTGCGCACCGCGCCGGCGTGAAGGTGCGCCTGGCGCCGAAGACGACCGAGCTCCTCGTCCACGAGGGCGAGTACGTGCCCGGCCAGGGCGTCCCCCTGTTCGAGCTCCGTCCGCCGATCCTGGCCGGGTTCGACTGGGCCCTCAAGCGCGCGTTCGACGTCGTCGTCAGCGCCCTCCTGCTCCTGCTCGGCACGCCCTTGTGGCTGCTCCTGGCGCTCGCGATCAAGCTCGACTCGCGCGGTCCGGTCCTCTACCGGGACCACCGGGTCGGCGTCGGCGAGCGCGAGTTCGGGATGCTGAAGTTCCGCACCATGGTCGCGGAGGCGGCGGAGCTGCAGACCGCGCTCGAAGCGCAGAACGAGGCCTCGGGGGCGCTCTTCAAGATCCGCGACGACCCGCGCGTGACACGCGTGGGGAGGGTCCTGCGGCGGTTTTCGATCGACGAGCTGCCGCAGCTCGTGAACGTCGTCCGTGGAGACATGAGCCTCGTCGGCCCGCGGCCGCTCCCCCTCCGCGACTATCAGATGCTCGAGGACTGGCATCGCGCGCGCTACCTCGTGCTCCCCGGGATGACGGGGTTGTGGCAGATCTCCGGGCGCTCCGGCCTGTCGTTCGACGACCTCGTGCGCCTCGACTTCACCTACCTCGAGAACTGGTCGATCTGGCTCGACATCACGATCATCGCCAAGACGATCCCGGCCGTGATCGTGGGCCGCGGCGCGTATTAGCCGGCGCAACATCCCTGAAGCCGTCCGCTGCGCGGCCGGCGCGGATCTCACCTCGAGCCCCGAGCCCGGCTAGCCGGTCCCGGACGGCGGCTCGCTGCACCCGAGCTCCTCCACGGCCGGGCGCCGCAGGAGCTGCGGCTCCAGCACGCGGACCGGTGACGACGTGCGCCAGAGTGTGAGCTGCCGCACTCGCTCCTGCGGCCGCGAGGCCAGCTCGGCGCTCGAGAGCGCGGCGATGCGGGTTCCGGCGAAGGGAACCCTCGAGTCGGCGACGACGAACGCCGCCTCCACCGCGCGACCCCCGTCTCGCAGCGTCCCGTCTGGAGCGACATCGACCCGCGGCGAGCCGCGTCCCGTGAGCAGGTTGTCCTCGAGGACGTGCACGACCCGGTCGACGGAGACGTTGAAGAACTCCGTCGCACGGGACAGCTCCCCCTCGCTCCAGTCCGATTCCACGGGCGGGCACCGGCCCTCGGGCAGGCCGACGTGGACGAGCAACGCCGGCTGCCCGTCCCGCGGGGCGCGGTCGACCCAGGCGAGGCGCGACGCCTGCTTCCTGCTCGTCTGCTCGACGAGGTTGTTCACGACGGCATTCGTGGCGAACAGCCCTGCGACAAGTGCCGCCAGCGGGAGTGCCGGCTTCCGCGCGCAGAGCAGGGCTACCGCGCCTCCCACCGCGAGGGCGACGAGCAGCGCCTTCAAGGGGAGCGAGGAGACGGTGTCCCCGAGCTGCGCCCACGGCCTGACGCTGAGCGCGTCGACGACCTCCTGCCGGAAGAGGCTCGCCGGGGTCAGCAGAGGCAGCGCGACGGCCGCGCCCGCGCCCGCCACCAGCAACCACGAGGGACGAGCCGGCCGGTCGGCGAGCCAGCGGGCGAAGCAGACGAGGACGAGTGGCGTCACGTAGAAGAGGCTTCGCTCGTGGAGGCGCCCGAGCCCATGTGGGGTCGCCGAGAGCAGCGCCACCGAGGCCAGCATCCACACCGACACGGAGAGCGCGACGCTGCCGACTGCCCGGCTCGCGCTCGTCGCCGATCGGCGCAGCAGGTGCGCCAACGCGACCGGGAAGGCTGCGAGCGCCACCACGCCGAGCGCGAACTCGAGCGCGGTCGCGTTCCAGGCGGCCCACTTCAGCGTGCCGAGCACGTCGTGGGTCTCGAAGAGCACGTCGTAGGCGCCCAGTGGAGACGCCGCCCCGGCGAGCCAGACGCCGCCGCCGGCCAGTGCGGCGACGACGGTCACGGCGAGCGTGAGCCGGAAGGCGCGGAGGGTTCGTCGAGCGGAGCCGGCGATCAGGGCGTGCAGGCCGATGGCCGTGAGAACGGCGCCCGCGAGCGCCACTCCCTGCGTCCGCACGCCCACGATCAGCCCCAGGAGCGCGAGCGTGCCGAGCTGGCGCGCGGTTGAAGGGTGCTCCAGGGTCAGCACGAGCACGAGCGCGAACGTCGCAAAGAGCGGGTAGAACAGCGACTCGGTCATCACGAGCGAGGCGTAGCTCGACCACGGGCCGGCAACCGAGAGCGCAGCCACGGAGAGGCTCCATCCGTGCGTGAGCACCCGGCGGGCGAGGTAGTAGACGGGGACGGCCGTGAGGGCCATGGCGACGGCATTGGCGCCCTGCACCAGGGCGTATGCCGACGCGCCGTCCGACGCGAGCGCGTATGCGGGGCTGATGACGAGCGGGTAGACGAGGCCGTGGCCGGTGTCGGTCTCGCCGCGCACAACGTAACCGGCGCCGGTGGCGATCGACTTCGCGAGCGCCGAGTAGATGAGCTCGTCCGCGAAGACCCGCGGCAGGGTGATCGCGCGATCGAGCGCGATGCGAAGGGACGCCGCGGCGGCGACGAGGAATGGGAGAGCGACGCCCGCCGGCACTGCGTCGACGGCTCGTGCGATGCCCCGACCGAGCGCGCTCGCGCGGCGGCGCACCGCGGCGACCCGGGGATCGCCCGGGCGGACCCGGAGGACGGCGGTGACGAGCGCCACGACGGCCACCGCGGCGAGGAGCCACTGGGGGCGGAGCCTGTCGAAGCCCCGCCGGAGCGTGGTGCCGACCGAATCGCCGGCCAGGACGACGACGACGGCCAGCACGGAGGCGGCCGCCACTGCGAGGACGGTCCGGCGTACGCGGGCCCCGAGGCCCGGAGATCGGTGCCGGTTCGCCATGATCAGCGCGCCTGCCCTGGTGCGGCCGGTGGGCCAGCCTACACTGCATCCCCGTGAAGCCGCCGAAGATCCTCGCGGTCGCCTCGGCCGTCGACCTCGACTTCCGCTACGGCTGTACGCCCGCCTGGTGGCAGCTCTGGAAGGGCCTGTACGAGATCGGCGTCGACCTCGTCGTCACGCCGTACCGCGGCAGGCCGGTCGAGTCGCCGTGGTGGCGCGTGGCGCCCAATCCGGCGTATCGCGAGGGCGAGACGTACGCGGCCCTCCGGGGCGCGCTCGCGCGCCTCAAGGGTGACAGCTACCTCCGCCGCGACGAGAACGCGCCCGAGGACTCGACGCTCGACCGCGTCACCCGCGAGACCATCTGGAGGATCGTCACCCCGCGCTGGCGGCGCCACCTCGAGCGTCTCGTCGAGCGAGAGCGGCCCGACGCAGTCGTCGTCTTCACCGTGCCCATGGCCCACTTCCGCGGCATCCCGACGGCGTTGCGCACACGCTTCGGCATTCCGGTCGTCTTCTACGACGGCGATGTGCCGATGAGCCTGCCGGAGTTCGGCGGCATGGACACCGGCTTCAACTACTACCACGGCGCCGATCCGTCCGAGTACGACCTCGTCGTCTCCAACTCCGAGGGCGGCCTGCAGCGGCTGCTCGAGCTCGGCGCCGCTCGCGCGGAGGCCGTGTTCTGGGGAGCCGATCCCGAGTACTTCGCGCCGCAGGAGGTGGACAAGGAGACGGACGTCTTCTTCTACGGCTACGGCGACAAGTTCCGCCGCGAGTGGATGGCGGCCATGGTGGGGGAGCCGAGCCGGAGTGCGCCGGAGATCGACTTCTCCCTCGGCGGCCGCGACTTCCAGGGCGATGTCGGCCGGGCGCGCCTGACGGGCGACGTGCCGTTCAACGTCTTTGCGCGCGCCATCTCCTCGGCACGCATCAATCTCAACGTCACGCGGCGCTCGCATGCGACCGTGCCGTTCTCGTCGACCTGCCGCCCCTTCGAGCTGGCCGCCGCCGGCGCCGCCATCGTCTCCAATCCGCAGCAGGGCATCGAGCGGTGGTTCGAGCCGGGCAGCGAGATCGTGATCGTCGCCGGCGCCGACGAGGCGCTCGCGGCCTACAGGGAGCTCCTCGCCGACCCGGGCGAGGCGGAGCGCATGGGCGCGCGCGCGCGCGAGCGCGCGCTCGACGAGCACACGTACCGGCACCGCGCCGCCAGGCTGTCGCAGCTGCTGGGCGTGTCGCTGGCGGCGGCGGCACGGTGAACCTCGGCCGGCTGATCGCCATCGTGCCGGCGCACAACGAGGAGGGCGCCGTCGGCTCGGTGATCGACGACATCCGCGCCTTCGATCCGTCGATCGACGTCCTCGTCGTCGACGACGCCTCGGTCGACCAGACCGCGCTCGTCGCCGAGCAGCGTGGCGCGTCGGTCGTCCGCTTGGTGACGAACCTCGGCATCGGCGGCGCAGTGCAGACGGGCTTCAAGTTCGCCCTCGAGCACGGCTACGACACCGCCGTGCGGCTGGACGGGGACGGGCAGCACGATCCCGGCGACATCGCACGCCTGCTCGAGCCGCTCGAGCGGGGCGACGCCGACGTCGTGACCGGATCTCGCTTCCTCGACGGCGCGAAGCGCTACCGCCCGCCGCTCGCGCGCCGCCTCGGCATCACCTGGTTCGCCCGCCTGGTCTCGCTCCTCACGCGGCAGCGCGTGACCGACACGACGTCCGGGTTCCAGGCCTTCAACCGCACGGGCATCACGCTCCTGGCGCACGACTACCCCACCGACTACCCCGAGGTCGAGGCGACGCTGCTGGTGCTCCGCCACCGCCTGCGCCTCGTCGAGGTCCCCGTCCGCATGCGCGAGCGCGAGCACGGCGTGTCGTCGATCACGTTCGTCCGCTCCGTCTACTACATGCTCAAGGTGACGCTGGCCCTCGGCGTCGCCATGCTGCGCAAGGTCACGCTGCCGGAGGAGGAGAACGACCGCTCATGACTCCCGTTCGTGTCTCGATCGCGGCGGCGATCGCGTCCGCCCTCCTCGTCCTCGTGGTGCTCGAGCTGATCCGCGGGCGCCGGCTCAAGGAGCGCTACGCGCTGCTCTGGCTCGTCACCGGTCTCGTCCTGCTCGTGCTCGCCGTCTGGCGCGACGGTCTCAACACGATCGCCGGCTGGCTGGGCGTGAGCGGCTATCCGCCGGCGATCCTCTTCGCCGCCGCCATCCTCTTCGTGATCGTCGTGCTCCTGCACTACTCGACCGTGCTCTCGCAGCTCGACGACGAGAACACGCTGCTGACGCAGGAGCTGGCGCTGCTGCGTCGCCGTCTCGAGGAGCTGGAGCACCGCCTCTCGGCGCCGCCATGACCTACGGCGCGGTCTGCACCGGCGGACTGAGTGCGAACACGTCGCCCTCGGCCGTGTCGTCCACCCAGTTCGCGGCCACCCCGACGCGATACGTCACGCCCGGCTCGGGCGACCGGTCGACGTAGGAGCGCTCGCGCGTGACGCCGAGCTCGATCATGGCGAGCTGGCACTGGTTGGCCGGATACGGGATGCAGAAGGTGTCCGGCTGGCCGGCCGTCTGCGTGCGGTACACGTGGTAGAAGGTGCGCGCCCTCGTCGTCGTGTCCGTCCATGTCAACAGCTGCGCCTCCCCGCGGCGCTCCGTGCGGAGCGAGATCGTGTCGCCGTCCACCGGCACGAGGATCTCGTTGACCACGACCGCCTCGGGCCCCTGCGCGAGCGTCGCCAGCCGTACGACCGCGAGGGGCACCGCCGCGAGCAGCACGACGGCGCCGACGACCACAGCACGCGGTGGCCGCCGGGAGACCGGCGGCTCGAGTCGCCTCCGTAGCCGGCGGACGGCGGTCGGGAGGAGGAGCGGCACCGCGGCGGCGAGGAGGACGTAGGCGGGGAGCGCAGGCATCACGAGCCGCCAGAAGCTGGCGTTCTCGATGCTCGCCACCTCCGACGAGCCCTTCACGACGACGTAGCCGAGCAGCCAGCCGAGGAGGAGGCCGGCGACCGGCACCGAGCGCCGTGCGACCACGATCGCCCCGGCGAGCGGTGCCCACTGCACGAGGCGCGCGCTCCAGAAGAACTCGCGCAGGTTGGACATGTTGCGTTCCCAGTGGTCGAGATCGAGCGGGATCTTGTCGAAGATCGAGTCCGCCAGAGGCAGCTGCGGGAGGCTCCCCGCGGCGACGTGGACCGCGCCGGCGGCGAAGAGCGGAACCGTGCCCAGGCCGCGCTCCTTCCAGATCATCAACGCCACGGTGGCCGGCACGAGCGCCACCGCGAACACGGCTCCCTCGCGCCACCGGCGCGCGAGCACGTAGGCGGCGACGGGGCCCACCAGGAACAGGTAGTTCGCCGGCTTCATGCCTGCGGCGAACCCGGCCAGCGTCCCGGCGAGCGCGGCCTCGCGGAACGCGCCGGCCTCGAGCGAGCGGACGACGAAGGCGGCGGCGACGAGCACCGCGACCATCGAGGGGAAGTCCGCCAGCTGCGTGAGCCCGAGGCCCTGGACGAGCACCTGCTCCGCCCAGCGCTCCTGGTAGCGGTCGACGAAGAGCGGCAGCGCCACGAACGGCGCCGCCACCCAGGCGGCGGCGCACCAGAGGCCGGCGACGCGCCCGTACAGGCGGGTGCCGATGTCGTAGACGGCGAACGTCGCGATCGGCGCCAGCAGCCCGACCTGGAGGATCGTCGTCAGCGGCAGCAGCTGGATCGACGATGCGCCCGTGATCCAGGTCAGCGGTGCCAGCACGAGCGGCCAGCCGTAGCCCACCAGCGGGTAGGCGAGGACTCCGCGGCCGAGCTCCCAGCCGGTCGTCGCGAGCCAGATCTGGTCGCCGCCCTGATACGTGAGCCACCCGTTGTGGTCGACGGAGAAGAAGAGAACGGCGGTGAGCGCGACCTGCGCGCCGACGATCGTGGCGAGTGCGAGCTTGACGTGCGTGTCGAGCGAGTCGGCGGCCCGGCCCGCGATCGAGACGGCCGGGCGGAGACGGGCGGCGATCGCCGCGGCCGTCACGCGGGGAGCGGCTGCGCCGAGCGGTACCAGGCCACCGTGCGGGCGATGCCGTCGCGGAGCGGCGTGCTCGCCTCGAAGCCGAAGAGCTCGCGCGCCCGTGACACGTCGAGCAGGCGCCGCGGCTGGCCGTTGGGCTTCGAGGTGTCCCACTCGATCTCGCCGCGGAAGCCGACGACCTCGGCGACGAGCTCTGCGAGCTCCCGGATCGAGATCTCGTGCCCCGAGCCGACGTTGACGGGCTCGGCGCCGTCGTACCGCTCGGCGGCGAGGGCGATCGCCTCCGCCGCGTCCTCGACGTAGAGGAACTCCCGTGTCGGCGAGCCGTCGCCCCAGAGGACGACATGGTCCTGGTTCTCCTCCATCTTGCGGATCAGCGCGGGGATCACGTGCGAGGTGTCGAGGTCGAAGTTGTCCCTCGGCCCGTACAGGTTCACCAGCAGCAGGTGGATCACGTTCATGCCGTACTGCTCGCGATAGGCCTGACCGCCGACGAGGTTCGCCTTCTTCGCGATCCCGTAGGGGGCGTTGGTCTCCTCCGGGTAGCCGTTCCAGAGGTCCCCCTCCCGGAAGGGCACGGGCGTGTGCTTCGGGTACTCGCAGATCGTGCCGAGCGTGACGAGCTTGTCCACGCCCGCGAGCCGGCACTGCTCGAGCACGTAGGCGCCCATGAGCAGGTTCTCGTACCAGAAGCGGCCGGGCCGGGCACGATTGGCCCCGATTCCCCCGGCGAGCGCCGCGAGGTGGAAGACCAGCTCCGGCCGGGCGTCGGCCAGCAGCCGCGCGACGTCGTCCTCCCGCCGCAGGTCGTAGTCCATGCTGCGTGGGACGACGACGTCGTGGCCGTCGCGGTCGAGCCGCTCGACGAGGTGCGAGCCGAGAAAGCCTGCGCCGCCGGTGACGAGCATGCGCACGCGGGCAGGGTAGCGACACCGGCGGGCCCTGCGCTCATGTCTGTCGCGCACGTCCGGAATCCGCTCGCGCGGACTCCGGACGCGCAAACCCCTGAAGGCGTCCGCTTCGCGGCCGCCGGCCACGGCTCTCACTGCAGGCCGTCGTATCATCGCCGCGCGTGGCCGACGAGTCCCGGCAGGCCCGATCCCGTCCCGCCCTCCTCGGCGTGGTGGTCGAACGCCCGGGCGTGCTGGTGGCGCTCGGTGCGCTGCTCGCGGTCGCGGCCTTCCACCTCTGGGTGACCCCCGGCAACCCGCCTGGGTTCTTCCGTGACGAGGCGTCGATCTCCGCGAGCGCCCACGCCCTGAGCGAGAGCCTGCGCGACGAGCGCGGCGCCTTGCTCCCGCTCTACCTCGTCTCGTTCGAGGACTACAAGAGCCCGATCTTTGTCTACGTGCTCGCGGCCGTGTTCCGCGTCACGGGGCCGCATGCGTCGGTTGCCCGGGAGCTCGCAGCCGTTTCCGTGCTCGCCGCCGTCGTGCTGCTCGGGCTCCTCGCCTACCGGCGTACGGCGAGTGGACGCGTCGCGGTGGCCGTCGTCGTGCTGGCGGGCATCACGCCCTGGCTGTACGAGCTCGGCCGCGTCGCGTTCGAGGTGACGATGCTGCCGCTCTTCGTGTGCGCGCTGCTCCTCCTGCTCGACGGGGCGGCCAGAGCGGGCCGGCACACGGCTCCGCGGGCCCTCGCCGTGGGGGTCGCGCTCGCCGCGATCACCTACTCGTATGCGGCCGGACGGCTGCTGGGGCCGCTGTGCGCCGCAGCGTTGCTCGTCTTCGCGGGCCGGGGCCGCTGGCGGTGGCTGGCCGTCGCGTGGGGAACGTACCTCGCCGCTCTCGTGCCCCTCGGCGCCTACTGGGTGCGGCACCCGGGCGCGCTCACGGCCCGATACGAGGCGACGACCTTCGTCACCGAGGGACAGTCGGGCCTGGGGGTCGGGTGGGAGGCGGTCAGGAACTACCTCACCGACGTCAGCCTCTGGCGCTGGATGGTCGACGGCGACCCCAAGCCGTACGTTCACGCCTCGGACTACGGCGCACTGCCGGCCGCCGTGGTCCTCCTGGCTCTGGTGGGCACGGTCGTCGTCCTCGCTCGCCTGAGGGACGACCGCTGGTGGCGCTACGTGCTCGCCGTCACGGTGCTCGCTCCCATTCCGGCTGCGCTGACGGAGGACCGTCTGCACCAGCTGCGGCTGGCGCCGCTGCCGATGCTGCTCCTCGTGCTCGGCATCCCGGCACTCAAGCTCCTGCTTCATCCGTCGCGACGCGCGCCGGCGCTCGCGGCGGCGCTCGGGCTCTGCGCTCTGACGGTCGTGCAGACGGTGCACTGGCTCGACAAGTACCGGGAGAGCGGCCCCGGCCGGGTCGAGCTCTTCGAGGCCGGCGTCGCTCCGCTCATGGAGCAGGTGTTCGCTCCCGGAGCGCCTGTCCACGTCGACTTCGACGACCACCAGGCTCAGGCGCACCTGCGTTGGGGCGCCGTCGCCCGCGGCCTGCCTGCGTCACGCGTCGTCGTCCTGCCCGACGGCGGCGTGCCGCCCGACGGCGCGCTCGTCTTCGGGCGCTTCCAGCAGTGCGACTACACGTGTGTCGAGCTCGCCCGCTGGGGCGACTACTGGCTGGCTCGCGCGGAGGTGGCTGCTGCGTAGAGGCTCATGTGAATCCGTGGCGTCCGGCCGAAGCCGACGGTTCAGGGGTTTGCGCGTCCGGGATCCGCTTGAGCGGATTCCGGGCTGCGCCGCGAACTAGTCGGTCGTGCCTGCTGCGAGCGGCGCGCCGGTCGGGAGCCAGTCGACCCGTCCGAGCCAGCGCTCGCGGTTCTCGGCGTACCAGCGGATGGTGCGCAGCACGCCTTCCTCCCAGGACACCTGCGGCTGCCAGCCGGTCTCCCGGCTCAGCTTCTCGTGGCCGACCCGCAACGCCATCACGTCGCTCGCCCCGGGGCGGAACCGCCGCTCGGTGGTCGAGACTTCCCGGTCGCCCGGCCAGAAGCCGTGCTCCTCGCCGGTGCGGAGGATCAGGTCGGCCCAGTCGCGCATGGACACGTTCTCCCCCTGCCCGTACACGTACACGTCGCCGGGAACCCCGTGGGCCGCGACGGTGAGGTGCCCCCGCACGCCGTCGGTGCAGAAGCAGAAGTCGCGCAGAGGCTCGAGGTTGCCGAGCTCGATCACGGGCCTCGTCAGCGCCTGGGTGATGACCGTGCCGGTCACGTAGCGCGGGTTCTGGCGCGGCCCGTAGTTGTTGAACATGCGCGTCACGACGCCCGGCACGCCGAACGCGTCGTGGTAGTTCATGGTGAGGAAGTCCGCCGCGACCTTCGCCGTGGCGTAGATCGACTTCGGGTTGATGGGCGAGCGCTCGTGGAGCACGAGCCCGCCGTCGGCGTCGAAGTCGTGCTGGTGCGCGACGTCGTCCCGCACGTTGCCGTACTCCTCCGAGGTGCCGGCGGTGTCGAACTTCTCCAGCTCGAGCCCCCAGTCGACGATCGACTGCAGCAGGTTGAGCGTGCCGAGCGTGTTCGCCGCCACCGTCTCGTACGGCCGGTGCCAGGACTCGCCGACGTGTGCCTGGGCTCCCAGGTGGAAGACGTAGGGCCGGTCCGAGACCGTCTCCTTCAGCTCGCGCACGAGGTAGTCGACCGAGGTGCGGTCGGTGAGGTCGGCGAAGTGCACCTTCAACCGGTTGCGGAGATGGCCGATGTTGTTGAGCGCGCCGCTCGACGTGGCGCGGACGAAGGCATGGACGCTCGCGCCGAGCTCGACGAGGGCGTCCGTCAGGTGCGAGCCCATGAAGCCGTCCGCCCCCGTCACGAGCACCGTGCGGCCGCCGTAGACGTCGCCGAAGTCCCGGCTCAGGCCGGCCAGGTCGTCCTGGGTCCATACGGTGTCGGTCGGCACGCTGCGTACGCTTCCCTGCCATGAGAGAGGCTACAGGCTCCTTCGGACTCGGCTCGCTGGCGAGCGGCGCCATCACGGCGCTGGCGGCGGCCGTCCAGACCGGCCTGGCGGCGCTCGTCGGAGTCATCCTGGCGCGCGAGTTCGGGCGCGGGCCGGAGACCGACGGCTTCTTCGCCGCATACGGCGTGTTCGTCGTCTGCCTGCTGGCCGCGACCTCGGTGCGCGTCACGCTGCTTCCCGCGCTCGCGAGGGCGCGCTCGGACAACCGGCTGGCGAGCGAGACGACCGCGTACGCGGTCTCCGTCTCGACTGTGGCGCTGCCCGCGCTCGCGCTGGCGATCCTTCTGCGAGAGCCCATTGCCGACCTGCTCACGGGAACGGACGCGCCGGCCCTCGCACGGGAGACCGCGGCCGACCTCCTGCCGTGGATGCTCCTCGCAGCCACGTTCCAGCTGTACGCCGGACTGCTGGCCAGCGCGCTGGCTGCGTTGAACGACTACGCCGTGGCCGCCTCCGGCTACGTCGCCGGGAGCGTGCTCGGGCTTGCGGTGATCGTCTGGCGTCTGGACGCCGACGGCGTTGTCAGCATCGCATGGGGGATGGCGGTGAACGGGGTGATCGCGCTGGCGCTGCCGGCCGCAGTGCTGCTCTTCCGTGCGCGCTCCGAGCGCATGCCCGGTGTCGCCGCCCGGCCGTCAGGCGGCAGGCACCTCTCGCGACTCGGCGAGCTCGGCGGCACGGCGGTGCTGCCGCTCGCGCTCCAGGCCATCTACCTGGTCTGCATCCCACTTGCGGCGCGTGAGGGCGTCGGCGGCGTGACGAGCTTCGGCTATGCGTACCTGGTCGCAGCCGCCCTCGTCGGGATCACGGCCTCGTCGCTCGCCCTCGTCACGTCGGTGCCCTTGACGAGAAGCGAGCTCGACCCGGCACGCGCGGCACGGCACATCGTGTCCTCGTCCTGGGTGGCGCTCGCGGCGATCGCCGCCCTGGCGGGCATCTTCGGCGTTGCCGGCGGGCAGATCGTCGAGCGCATGCTGGGGCCGGGCTATGGAGCCGACGTCGGCGACGAGGTGGGACGTCTCGTCGTGCTGCTGTCGCTGTGGGCGGTCGCTGCGGTCGGCGTGTCCGTCACCTACCCCCTCGTGATCATCGGTGGCCGCGCCGCGCGTCTGGGGCCTGCGCTCTCCCTCGGCCTGCTGCTGCTCCACGTGCCGGTCGCGTTCGCGGGGCAGGTGATCGGCGGTCTCGACGGCCTCGCCGTGGCCATGGCAGTGACGACCTTGCTCATGCTCCTGGGACTCCTGGGCAGCATGCGGGCGACCGGGCCGACACTGCGCGGCCTCGGGCTCGCCGCCGTCACCACCGGCGCCCTCGCCGCGGTGTCGTTCGTGGGGCCTGCGCTCGTGCTCGAGCCGGCTGTCGCAGCCCTGGCGGGAGCCGGCCTCTACGGCGTCCTGCTCGCAGCGCTGCGGCCGCCGGGGCTGCTCGGCGCCTGGCGCTACCTGCGCACGCTCGGCTAAGTTTGCCGGCGCAGCCCGGAATCCGCTCGCGCGGATCCCGGGCGCGCAAACCCCTGAAGCCGGCCGCTTTGCGGCCGGGCGCCACGGATTTCGCAGCAAGCGCCTCCTTGCCGGCGCAGCCCGGAATCCGCTTGCGCGTATTCCGGACGCGCAAACCCCTGAAGCCGTCCGCTTCGCGGCCGGGCGCCACGGCTTTCACAGCAAGCCGCTCCTTGCCGGCGCAGCCCGGAATCCGCTCGCGCGGATTCCGGACGCGCAAACCCCTGAGCCGTTCGGGCGCAACCGATCGCATCCAGCCTCGGGGCATGCCGAGCCTCTAGCATCCGGACGGTGCGGGGCTGGGTCGGCCTCTACAGAACGAGCGTCGCGCTCGGCCTGCGACATCTGCTCCGTCGTGGGTACTCACGCGAGGCGGTCGTCCGCGTCGTCATCCCGCTCGACCCGAGTCGTTACCTCGAGCTGCCGTGGGCCATGCAGGCTCTGGCCCCCGCGACGGGGAGTCGCGTACTCGACCTCGGGAGCCCCAAGCTGCTCGCGGTGGCCCTCGCGCGTGGCGGTGCGCACGTGACCACCGTCGACGAGCACGAGGGAGAGATCGCCTCGTGGCGCGCGCTGACGGATCGCGAGGCGAATCTCGAGCTCGTCGTCGCCGACGGTCGTGCGCTCCCGTTCGCCGACGAGAGCTTCGACCATGCGACGAGCATCTCGGTGCTCGAGCACGTCGCCGGGGACGACGGCGACGCCAGGGCGCTGGCGGAGCTGGCCCGCTGCGTCCGTCCCGGGGGTCGCGTCGTGCTCACCCTGCCCTACGCCGCGGAAGCCCGGACGGAGTTCCGGCAGACGCCTGCCTATGCCGACCACGGCGTCAGAGACGAGGCGGGCCGCTCCTTCTTCCAGCGCTGGTACGACGCCGCGTCCGTCGAGCGGCTCGTGCGAGCCGTGCCGCCTCTCGAGCTCGCCGCGTGCACGGTCGCCCGCATGGCTCCCAACTGGAGCGCGGCCTACAACCGGTCCTTCCCCTGGCTCGTGCCGCTGGGGCCGCTCTACGGCCTGCTCGGTCGCGAGCGCATCGGGCCCGGCGGAGACGTCGTGCGCCTGCAGCTCGTGCGCCGCTGAGCTGCGGTGGCGCAAGGGGCCGAGGGGCGGCGTCCCATCCGGCCGGCTCGAGTACCCTAGGCGCGGTGCCAGAGGTCGAGCGGGAGCGCGAGCAGGGGACGGCGGTCGAGGCATCGCCCCAGCCGCCGGACCTCATCGAGCCGGTCGTGACCGTCCGCAGGGGTGGGGAGGAACGCGAGCTCGACATCTACTCGCAGGAGGGCTTCGAGGCGCTGGCCGAGCTCTGGACGCGCGCAGGATGGCAGCACAAGCAGAGCTACGAGCTCGCCTGGCTGGGCATCCCCATCATCCAGCTCCCCGAGGACATCCTGATGATGCAGGAGCTCCTCTGGAAGGTGCGGCCGGACGTCGTCGTCGAATGCGGCGTCGCTCACGGCGGCGCGCTCGTCCTCTACGCGTCGATCCTCGAGCTGCTCGGGAAGGGCCGCGTCGTCGGCGTCGACCTCGAGATCCGCAAGTACAACCGGCTGGCGATCGAGAGCCATGCTCTCAGCCACCGCATCGCGCTCATCGAAGGCGACTCCGTCGCCGACGAGACGCTCGCCGAGGTGCGCTCGCACATCCGTCCGGGCGACAAGGTGCTCGTCGCGCTCGACTCGCTCCACACCCGGGCCCACGTCGCGGCCGAGCTCGAGCGCTACTCGTCCTTCGTCACTCCCGAGAGCTACCTGGTCGTCTTCGACGGCGTCATGCGAGCGGTCGCGGACGCGCCGGGTGCCGGTCCGGGCTGGCACGACGACAACCCGCTGGAGGCAGTCCGCGACTTCCTGCGGGCGAGCCAGGACTTCGAGGTCGATCCGCTCTACAACCGGCTCCGCGTGACGTACTGCCCCGGCGGGTTCCTGCGCCGGCGCGCGCCCGAGCCGGCGGCATGAGCCGCATCGCCGTCGTCGTCCCGACGCGCAACCGCGCCGACCTGGCGGCAGCCGCCGTCCGCTCGGTCGTCGACCAGGGCGTGCCGGGCGTCGCGGTCGTCGTCTCGGACAACTCCACGGACCAGCGGGAGAGCGAGCGGCTCGAGCGGCTCTGCGCCACGCTCGATCCGGACGCGATCCGTCTCGTCCGGCCACCCGAGCCCATGGCGATGGTGGCCCACTGGCAGTGGGCGCTCGACACTGCGCTCGCGCAGACCGGCGCGGGCCACGTCGCCTTCCTGACCGATCGCATGATCTTCAAGGCGGGCGAGCTGGAGCCGGTGATTCGTCTCTGCCGCGCGCACCCCGGCGACGTCCTCGCCTACAACCACGACGCCGTCCTCGACGACGAGCAGCCGGTTCGTGTCCGGCAGGAGCCGTGGAGCGGGCGCCTGTTTCGTGTGCGATCGGACCACCTGCTCTTCCTCTCCTCCCGCGCGGTCATCCACGCGTCGCTCCCGCGCATGCTCAACTGCCTCGTCCCGAGGGCGGTGCTGGAGAGCGTCGCGGGGCGCTTCGGCACCGTCTTCGCCTCGGTCTCGCCCGACTTCTGCTTCGCGTACCGGTGCCTCGCGACCGTTCCCTCGACGCTCTACTACGACAAGGCACCGCTCGTCCACTACGCGCTGCCGCGAAGCCACGGCGCAAGCGTCGTGCGGGGCGTCGACTCCGAGACGCGCCTCGACTTCGTCGCCCAGCTCGGCTCGGCCGGGATGAACTTCGCCGCGCCGGTACCCGAGTTCCAGACGATCCGCAACGCGATCCTGCACGAGTACGCCTACGTCCGCGCCGAGAGCGGATCCGACGCCTTTCCCGAGATCGACCCGCGCGGGTACCTCGCCGCGATCGTCGAGGACCTCTCGCAGGCGGAGAGCCGCGAGATGCGTGCCAGGATGCTCGACGTGCTCTCCGACAACGGCTGGGTCGGTGCGCCCAAGAAGCGCTACGACGCGGCCATGCTCGCCATCAGGGTCATGTTCCGCGGCTGGGACGTGGTTCGGCTCGGATCGCGGCTGGCGACGAGGCTCGTTCCCGTGGGGCCGCGGTTCGCGACGTCCGCGGAGGCGCTCGCGCACGTGCAGCGGAGCCCGAGACCGCCGGAGACAGGGTTGGAGCACGTCCCGGCCCTCTTCTCGCGCCCCGGCGCGACTACGGAGATCGTCGGTCCCGCCACCAGCGAACCGACGCCTCGAGTCCCTGCTCCAGGCTGAAGCGCGGCGACCAGCCGCACTCCTCGACGAGGCGGCGCACGTCGGCCTGCACGAGCGCGGGCTCACCTGGGGGATAGGGGAGTGCGCCGAGCTCGACGAGCTCCGGTCGCCCTACGATGCGCGCGAGCTCGAGCACGACGTCGCGGACGGCGATCGCCCGGCCCGATCCGACGTTGACGGGGCCGGCGACCCCGCTGCGGGCGATTCCCCACAGTGCCTCGGCGACGTCGTCCACGTAGAGGAAGTCGCGGAGCTGGTCTCCCGGCGTCGTCTGCGCAGCCCGGCCGTCCAGCAGCGCGAGGATCACCGAGGGGACGAGGCGGCGCTCGTGCTCGCCCGGGCCGTAGAGGTAGAAGAGGCGCGCCCACGCGAACGACATGCCGGCGTCGGCGCACCGCTCGTCGAGCGCTCGGAAGAGCGCCAGCTTGCTCTCCGCGTAGGGCGTCGCCGGGTTCACCGGGCTCTCCTCCGAGAGCACTCCGACGCTCGTGTCGTACTCGAAGCACGTGCCGATGCCGACGAGCCGTCGGCAGCCCGCGTCCACGAGAGCGTCGGCCAGCCTGAGCCCGATCTCGAGGTGCGCCCGATTCTCGTCGGAGTGGAGGTACTCCCCGGGGACGGCATTCCAGGCACAGTGGATGCAGAGCTCGGGCCGCAGCTCCGCCACGCGGGTGCCGAGGGACGCGGTGTCGCTCAGATCGAACGCGTCGACGCGAACCTCGTGCACGACCGCTTCGAGGCGCCCCCGCGGATCGCCCCGCGTCCACGCATGTACCTCGCACCCTTCCCGCGCGAGGACTCGGGCCACGCGTGACCCGACGAAGCCTGCCGCTCCGGTCAGGAGGACCTTCATCGCGGACGCTTCAGCACCCCGCGGGCCTCCGCGTCGCGGTCGCGGCGCTCGTCGTGTCGGGTTCGAGAGGCGTGATGTGAAATCAATGGCGCCCGGCCGCGAAGCGGACGGCTTCAGGGGTTTGCGCGTCCGGAATCCGCGTGAGCGGATTCCGGGCTGCGCCGGCTACGGCTAGTGGTGGTGGACTGCCCAGTCGTACGGGATGTCGTTGTCGAAGGGATCAAGGCGCTCGCTCCGCGCAGGATCGTGCGGATGCGTGCAGGCGTTCGCCACGATCGCGTAGGGCTCGCTCATGCCCTTGAACCCGTTCCAGACGCCGGGAGGGATCACGACGAGGCTGTAGTCGTCGGGCCCGAGGAAGACCTCGAAGAGCTCGCCGCGCGTGGGCGACGGGTCGCGGTCGTCGTAGAGCACGAGCTTCACCCGTCCGAACACGCAGGCGTAGTTGAGGGTCATCTCGCGATGCCTGTGCCATCCCTTGACCACCCCTTGGTAGACCGACGAGAAGTAGATCTCGCCGAACTCCTGGAAGTGCGGATCGGTGCTCTTCAGCATGTGCATCACGGTTCCCCGCTCGTCGGGGATCCGTCGCAGGGGAATCACCTGCACGCCGTCGATCACGCCGAGATCACCTCCGGACGGGGAAGCGGGACGATGAACTTGCCGCCGCGCCGACTGTACGCGTCCTGCTGGGCCATGATCTCGTCCGCCCAGTTCCAGGCGAGCAGGAGCAAGTAGTCGGGCATCTCCTCGACGAGCTTCTCGGGCGGGACGATCGGCAGCCGCACCCCGGGCATGAGCAGGCCCTGCTTGACCGAGCTGCGATCGACGACGAAGTCGAGCGTCTCGGCCCCGATGCCGAAGACGTTGAGGAGCGTGCTGCCCTTCGCCGCCGCGCCGTAGGCGGCGATGCGCTTGCCCTCGGACTTCAGGCCGTGCAACAGGCCCACCAGCGCCTCCTTGAGCGCTCCCACGCGCTCGGCGAAGCCGAGATAGACCGCGAGGTCGCCGACGCCCCACTCGCTCTCCTCGACGAGCAGCGCCCCGACCGCGGGCGACGGCACGGCAGACGCGGCCGGCGCGACGTGCAGCCTGAGCGAGCCGCCGTGCACCGGGACCCGCCCGACGTCGGCCACCTCGAGCCCGTGGCGTGCGAACAGCTGCCGCAGCGCGGTGAGCGAGAAGTAGCAGAGGTGCTCGTGGTAGATCGTGTCGAACTCGCAACCGTCGATCATGTCCTTGACGTAGGGGACCTCGATCACGGCGATGCCGTCCTCCTCGAGAAGGACGGCGATCCCCTCGACGAAGCCGTTGAGGTCCGGCACGTGGGCGAGCACGTTGTGGGCGTGGAAGACCTGCGCCCCGCCGTGACCGGCCACGACCTGGCGGGCGACCGCGGTGTCGAAGAACTCGGTCAGCGTGGGCACGCCACGCTCCTCGGCGACGCGGGCGACGTTCAGCGCCGGCTCGATGCCGAGCACGCGGATGCCCCGCTGGACGTAGTACTGCAGCAGGTAGCCGTCGTTGCTCGCGGCCTCCACGACGAAGCTCGTCGAGCTCAGCGACCGGCGCTCGATCGTCTCCTCTGCAAGTGCCCGCGCATGCTGCAACATCGCATCCGAGACCGACGTGAAGTACGGGTAGTCGCGAAACAGCTCCTCGGGTGGGATGGTCTCCGTGATCTGCACGAGCGTGCACGCCCGGCAGAACGCGAGCTCGAGCGGGTACCTCGGCTCCTGCTCCGCCGGCTCGTCGTGCCGCACGAGGGAGTTGGCCAGCGGCGTGGTGCCGAGCGAGAGGACGGTCGTCAGGCCACCGGCCCCGCACGAGCGGCAGAGGCGCTCCGTGTCGCTCATCTCGACCCCGCAGACGCCCCGGCCGCGGATTCGGGCTCGGCGAGGCTCCTGCAGCTGCCGTGGGCGGCGCGTGCGACGCTGCATGGCGAGGCTGGCGGAGGGCGTCTCATGCGGGCGCGAGGAAGTCCCGGTACCAGTCGATCGTCTGTCGCAACCCCTCGTCCAGGGTGTACAGCGGCTGCCAGCCGAGCACGGTGCGCGCCTTCTCGGCGCTCAGGTACTGCGCCCGGATCTCGTTCGTCGTCTCGCCGCGGATCTCGGGCTCGACGTCGGCGTCCATGAGCGAGGTGATGCGCTCGACCAGGGCGATCACGCTGACCTGGTCCTCGTTCGAGAAGTTGAAGGCCTCGCCCTTTCCCTCCGGATGTGCGGCGAGCCACTCGGCGAGGAGCATGTACGCCGCCGCGCCGTCCTCGACGTAGAAGTAGTCGCGGACGTAGGTCCCGTCGGAGCGGATGACGGGACGCGTGCCGCGGAGCAGCGAGCGGATCGTCCCGGGGACGATCCGGTTCCAGTTCAGGTCGCCGCCGCCGTAGAAGTTCCCGCAGCGCGTGATCGCGACGGGGATGCCGTACGTCTCGGCGTACGCGGCGGCCAGCAGGTCGGCACAGGACTTGCTCACGTCGTAGGGGTGACGACCCCTGAGCGGCGCGTCCTCGCGGTAGGGCAGCTCGTCGTGCTCGCCGTACGCCTTGTCCGACGAGGCGAGGACGACCTGCTTCACGGTGGGGTTCCGGCGGCATGCTTCGAGCAGGGCCCAGGTGCCGCCGACGTTCGTCTCGAACGTCGAGACGGGGTTGCGGTTGGCGATGGTGACGATCGTCTGGGCGGCCAGGTGCAGCACCGTGTCGACCTCGTACTCCGCGAGCACGCGCTCGAGCAGCGCCTGATCGCACACGTCGCCCCGCACCACCTTGACCCTCTCGATCAGCCGTGCCTGGACGAGCTCCGACTCGGGCACCCAGTCGCGTACGAGACAGACGACGTCCGCCTCCGCCTCGACGAGCCGCCGCACCAGCGAGGCGCCGACCAGCCCGGTGGCACCGGTCACGAAGGTGGGACGATCGCGCCAGAAGGGAGTGCTCACCAGAGCTTCCAGGGTGCTTCGCCGCGCTCCCACAGGCTCTCCAGCAGGCGCTTGTCCCGGAGCGTGTCCATGCACTGCCAGAAGCGGTCGTGGCGGTAGGCGACCAGCTGGCGCTCCTCGGCGAGGCGCTCCAGCGCGTCCGCCTCGAGGCTCGTCGCGTCGCCCTCGAGGTAGTCGAACAACGCCGGCTCGAACACGAGAAAGCCTCCGTTGATCCAGCCCTCGCCGATCTGCGGCTTCTCGGTGAACTCGGCGACGAGGTCGCCATCGAAGACGAGCCCGCCGAAACGCGCCGGCGGACGGACCGCGGTGACCGTCGCCACGCGCCCGTGCGCGCGATGGAACTCGAGCAGGGCGCGAAGGTCGACGTCGGAGACCCCGTCCCCGTACGTCGCCATGAACGTCTCGGCTCCGAGCCACGGCTGCAGACGCCTCACCCGGCCACCGGTGCCCGTCTCGTCTCCCGTGTCGACGACGTGCACGAGCCAGTTCTCGGGCTCTCCTCCGTGCGCCTCGACGCGCCCGCTGCCGATCTCGATCGTGAGGCTGCCGTTCAGGGCGGAGTAGTCGAGGAAGTAGCGCTTGATCTGGTCGCCCTTGTACCCGGCGGCGACGAAGAACTCCGTGAACCCGTAGGTGGCGTAGTGCTTCATGATGTGCCACAGCAGTGGGCGCCCGCCCACTTCGACGAGCGGCTTCGGTCTCGTCTCGGTCTCTTCCGAGAGTCGGGTGCCGAGACCGCCGGCCAGGATGAGTACCTTCATCGTGGGGTGAGCCCTGGGTGGTGGCAGCCGGATCCTCCGCGGCCGCTGGGAGCGGCACGCCGTCTGCGGGTCGGATCGTAGCGGTACCCGCGAGTATCATCGTCTCGTGGTCGCCCGGCGCGCGCTCATCACCGGCGTCGGCGGACAGGACGGCTCGTACCTCGCCGAGCTCCTGCTGACGGAGGGCTACGAGGTCGTCGGCGTGGTACGGCGCGCGCCGTCGGCGTACGCCGCCAACCTCGCCGGCGTGCTCGACCGGATCACGCTCGTCGAGGCCGACCTGCTCGACCGCGCGTCACTGGTGGCCGTCCTCTCCGAGACGTCCCCGCGCGAGGTGTACAACCTCGCGTCGCCGTCGTTCGTGCCGCGCTCGTGGGACGAGCCCGTGCTCACCGCCGAGTTCGCTGCCGTCGGCGTCACCGCGCTCCTCGAGGCCGTGCGCGAGGTCGACCCGGAAACCCGCGTCTACCAGGCCTCCTCGAGCGAGATCTTCGGGGACCCGCGCGAGACGCCCCAGAACGAGGACACGCCGCTCTCGCCGCTGACCCCCTACGGCGTCGCGAAGGCGTACGGCCACTTCATCGCCGGCAGCTACCGCCGCCGCTACGGGATGCACTGCTCCTGCGGGATCCTCTACAACCACGAGTCGCCACGGCGGCCGCTGGACTTCCTTCCGCGCAAGGTCGCCCGCGCCGCCGCGGCCATCTCGCTCGGTCTGGAGGACGAGCTCCTCGTCGGCGACCTCGACGCCACGCGCGATTGGGGGTACGCAGGCGACTACGTGCGGGCCATGTGGCTGATGGTGCAGCAGCCCGAGCCGGACGACTACGTCGTCGCCACCGGCGTCGGCCGCTCGGTCGGCGAGCTGGTCGAGTGCGCGTTCGGGCACGTGGGGCTCGACTGGGGAGGCCACGTGCGGAGCGATCCGGCGCTGCGGCGTGGCGCGGCCGAGCTCCACGATCTCGTCGGCGATGCCACCCGTGCGCGCGAGCGGCTCGGCTGGCGCCCGTCACTCACCTTCGACGAGCTGATCGGCCTGCTCGTCGACGCCGAGCTCGAGCGCCTGCGCGGTCAGGAGGCGAGCTCCGCGTAGACGGCGTCGTGGGCCCGCGCCGTCGCCTCCCACGTGAACCCGGCCGCCCGCGCGAGGCCTTTCTCCCGCCAGGGTGCCGGCTCCTCCAGCACGTCCTCGACGGCCGTCACGATCTCCTCGACCGAGGTGGGGTCGAAGAGACGCGCGGCGTCGCCGCAGACCTCCGGCAGCGAGGCCGCGTTCGAGCAGGCGACCGGGCAACCACACGCCATCGCCTCGAGCGGCGGCTGTCCGAAGCCCTCGTACAGGCTCGGGAAGACGAGCGCAGCCGCCGTGCGGTAGAGGAGGACGAGCTCGTCGAGCGGCACCCGGCCGAGCGTCCGCGCGCCCTCCGGCACCGGGCCGTCGTACCCGGTCAGGACGAGCTCCAGTCCCGGGCGGCGCGCGCGCAGGACGGCGAAGGCGTCGAAGAGGCGGGCGTGGTTCTTGTGCGGCCACCCGAGCGCCGGATAGAGGAGGAACGGACGTGCATCTCGGGAGCGCTCGGACGCAGGCTCCGCGGTGGCAGGGTGGAAGCGCTCGTGGTCGATGCCGAGGTGGATCGCCCGTACGCGCTCCTCGGGCACGTGCAGGCGCTCCACAATCGTCGCGGCGGCGTGGTGGGAGATCGTGACGACGAGACGGCTCGCGCGCACGGTCCATCCGTAGACGCGCCTGCGATACGCGCGCTCGGCTCGCGAGAAGAACTCGGGCAGGAGCTCGTGTTGCAGGTCGAGGACGGAGGAGACGGCGGGCGGCTCCGTGACCCTGGGGATCATCACGCTGAGCGGGAAGTGGATCGCGTCGAGCTGCGCGAACCGCCGGCGGAGACGGGCGCCGGCGAGCGTGCCGGCCGCCATGGCGACGATCCGTCCTGGCGTGGAGCGTGACGCCCGATACTCCGGGACCACCTCGGCGGGGAGCCCGTCCACGTCGCCCGCGATCGTGGGCAGGAAGACGCGATACTGGAGCGTGCCGACCCGCCCGAGTGCGCGTACCAGCTCGCGGGCGTACGTCTCCGAGCCGCCGCTCACGCCCGGGACGAGCGTCAGGAGCGAGATGCCGACGCGCACCGGCGGATCCTAGGCCGCGGCGCCGCGGTAGACGGCGTCGTGGCGGCGGGCGGACTCCTCCCACGTGAAGGCGGCGGCGTGCTCCGGCCCCCGTGTCGACAGCTCGGGCGCCCGCTCGAGCGCCTCCTCGACGCCCGCGGCGATCGCCTCCGGGTCGAGGGGATCGAACAGCACGGCCGCGTCGCCGCACACCTCGGGCAGCGCTCCGGCGCGCGAGGCGGCCACCGGGCAGCCGCAGGCCATCGCCTCGAGAGGGGGCAGCCCGAATCCTTCGTACAGGCTGGGGAAGACCAGGCAGGATGCGCGCCGGTAGAGCGACGCGAGCTCGTCACCGCTCACGAGACCGCGTGCCTCGACGCCGTCCGGCATGGCTCCTCTGTCGCGGCCGCCGCCCGTCAGCACGAGCCGCAGCTCGGGCCGCCGGCGCCGTAGCAGCGCCAGCGCCTCGTACAGCCGGGCGTGGTTCTTGTGCGGCCACGGACGGGCCGGGTAGAGGAGGAACGGCTCTCGCTCCTCCGTTGCCGGGCGGAATCGCTCGTGGTCGACGCCGTGCGCGATCGCGTGCACCCGGCCCGGGTCGAGCCCGACCCCTTCGACGGCGCTGCGGCGCACGAACTCCGAGACCACGATCACCGCGTCGGCCCGTCGGGCCGCGCGGTCGTAGGCGAGCGCACGGGATGCACGAACCGTGCGCGAGAAGAGCTCGGGATGGTCGACGTGGAGCAGGTCGTGGAGCGTCGTCACCCATGCCCCCTGCGCCCGTGGCAGCGGCACGGTCAGCGGGTAGTGGAGGACGTCGACGTCCCCCAGCGCGGCCCGGAGCCTGCCCGAGAGGAGCGCGGCGCGCGTGCGGGCGACCAGCCGTCCCAGGTTGCCACCGGCGGGCCGGTGTCCCGTGGCGGTCACCGCGGGCAGCCCTTCGAGCGCCTCCACCCCCTCCGGGAGGAGCTGCACGTAGCGGTGCCCTCCGACCCGGCCGAGGGCGTGGACGAGCCCGCGGGCGTAGGTCTCGCTGCCGCCCATCTCGCCGGGAGAGAGCGTGAGCAGGGAGATCCCGACGCGCACGCGCGGAGCCTAGACCGCAGCGCGTGGAGCGGAGGCACCTCGTACCGCGGGCGCTCAGCCCGCGCGTGGTCCGCCGGACGCCACGGCTAGAATGCTGCGGTGCCGGACGAGACGACGGAGAACGGCGTCTCTGCAGGGATTTCGGCCGCCGGCGAGATCGACGTGGCGGCGCTCTTCGAGTCGCTTCGCGAGGAGGTCAGGCGCTCGGGAGCCGACCCGGGCGGCGCGGCCGGCGCGGCCGATCGCCATGCTGCGCGCGACGAGGCCGAGCGTCTGTGGCCGGTCTCGGCCGACCGCGGCCTGCGGCTCCGGCCGGGGGTGCGCGGCGGGCTGGGCACGCCGGTCAAGGCCGTGCTGCGGAAGATGATGCGCTGGTACGTCGAGCCGCTCGCGTACGACCAGCGTTCCTTCAACGCGGCAGCCCTGCGGCTGATCGACGACCTGGAGGACCGCGTCAACCGGCTCGAGCGCGAGGTGCGCCGGCTGCGCGGCGAGTCCGGGAGCTAGCCGCCGGAGGCCCGTGCGCATCGCCGTCTGCAGACCGCAGGTCCCCTTCGCGCGCGGCGGCGTGGAGATCTTCACGGACACGCTCGTGGAGGAGCTCCGCAGCCGCGGCCACGAGGCCGACCTCGTCTCCGTGCCCTTCAAGTGGTACCCGGGCGCGAGGGTGCTCACACAGGCGTTCCTCTGGCGCATGCTCGACGTGAGCGAGGCCGACGGGGTGCCGGTCGACGTCGTCGTGGCCACGAAGTTCCCCTCGTACGTCGTGCGCCATCCCGACAAGCGGGTGTGGCTCGTGCATCAGTTCCGGCAGGCGTACGAGCTCGACCGCACGCCGCTCGGGCAGTTCGGCGAGTCGGCCGAGGAGCGCGCCGTGCGGCGGCAGGTGCAGGCGCTCGATCGGATCGCGCTGGGCGAGGCGACACGCCTGTTCGCCACGTCGGCCAACGTCGCCGGGCGGCTCGAGCGCTCCACGGGCCTGACCGCGGACGTGCTGCCGCATCCACCGCAGGGGCTCGCCTTCCGCAACGACGGGTACGGCGACTACATCCTCTCCGTCAGCCGGCTCGACCGCGCCAAGCGGATCGACCTGCTCCTCGAGGCTGCTGCGCTCGACCCGGCCCTCGAGGTCGTCGTCGCGAGCGACGGCCCCGACCGGGAGCGGCTCGAGGCGATCTCGCGCGACCGGCATCTCGACGGGCGGGTCCGGTTCACCGGCCGCGTGTCCGCGGGCGAGCTCGAGGATCTCTACGCGAGCTGCCTCGCCACCTACTACGCGCCCGTGGACGAGGACTTCGGCATGGGCCCGTACGAGTCGTTCCTCTCGGAGAAGCCGGTCATCACGATGCGTGACGCGGGCGGCCCGCTCGACATCGTGCACGACGGGCGCACCGGCCTCGTCGTCGAGCCCGATGCGGCGTCCGTCGCGCGCGCCGCGGCCTGGTTGCGCGAGCACCGCGACGAGGCCGCAGTCTACGGGCAGGCCGGCAAGGTGGCCGCCGGCGACGTGACGTGGGAGCGCGCGATCGCGCGGCTGCTCGCATGAGGGCGAGCGACGGCAGGGGGAGGCCGTGAAGGTCGCGTACGTCTCGCCCATGCCGCCCGAGCGGTCCGGCATCTCCGACTACTCCGCGCTCCTCGTGCCCGCACTGCGGGAGCGGGTCGACGTCGAGGTCGTCAAGCGCGGGCGCAAGCGGCTGCCGCGGGGCGTCGACCTCGCCGTCTACCACGTGGGCAACGATCCGGACGCGCACGGCTGGATCGTCGATCTCCTGCGCCGGTCGCCCGGGCTGGTGGTCCTCCACGACTTCGTGCTCCACCACCTGGTGGCGGGCCTGACGATCGGGCGCGGCGACGGGCACGGCTACCTGGACGCGATGGAGCGGGAGGCCGGTGTCGTCGGCCGCCTGCTCGGGCACGGCGTGCTCGACAAGCGAATCCCGCCGCTCTGGGAGAACCGGCCGGAGGACTTCCACCTCGCGGGCGAGGTGCTCGAGCTCGCATCGGGTCTCGTCGTCCACTCGCGCTACGTGATGGAGCGCGCTCGAAGCGCCGGCTACGCCCGGCGCATCTGGCACGTGCCGCACGTCGCGTTCCCCGTCCCGGACACCCCCCCGGCGGCGCTCGAAGGCGAGCCGCTCGTGGGCACCTTCGGCAACGTCAACGCGAGCAAGCGCGTGCCGCAGCTCCTGGAGGCCTTCGTCCGCCTGCGCAGGGGTCACCCCGGGGCGCGTCTCGCCCTCGTCGGCGCAACCTCTCCGGGGTTCGATCTCGAACGGCGGCTGCAGCGTCTGGGGATCGGTGACGACGGCCTGGTGCGCGAGGGATACGTGACGGAGGACCGCCTGTGGTCGCTGATGAAGGCCTGCGACGTCCACGTCAGCCTGCGGTCGCCCACGATGGGCGAGACCTCGGGCACCGCGATTCGAGCCCTCGCCCTCGGCAAGCCGCTGGTGGTCACCGACGCCGGCTGGTTCCGCGAGCTTCCCGCCGAGGTTGCGCTGAAGGTCCCGGTCGGCGAGTCCGAGGTGGAGACGCTCGCGGCGGCGCTCGAGCTGCTCGCCACCCGCCCGGACGTGCGGGCGGCGATGGGCGACGCGGCGGTCGACCTCGTGCGGCGCGACCACGGCCTGGAGCGGGTCGCGGACCTGTACGTGGCAGCCTTCGAGCAGGCCGCGGGCGGCGACGCAGTCGGCGACGCGGTCCTACGGGAGGTCAGCGACGCCGCCGCGTCGGTGGGCATCGCCCCGGACACGTCCGAGGCGCGCGACATCGCCCAGCGGCTCGCCGAGGTCGACCTCGGTGCGTGACCGCCTCGAGGCGGTTCCCGTCTGGCTGTGGCTCGGCGGGATCGTCGTCGTGTCGTTCGCGCTTCGGGCCTGGCTCGCGCGGTCCATGGTGGCGCCGTTCGTCATGGTCGACGAGCTGGTCTACTCCGAGCTCGCACGGAGCCTCGCGGAGGACGCCTCCTTCGCCGTGCGCGGCTCGGCGACGAGCGGGTACAGCCTCCTCTACCCGCTCATGATCGCCCCCGCGTACCTCGCCTTCGACGGACTTCCCACCGCGTACGGGGTCGCCAAGGGGATCGGCGCGCTCAGCATGTCGCTGGCGGCCCTGCCGGTGTACTTCCTCGCCCGGCGCGTGGTGGGGAAGTGGCTCTCCCTGCTCGCGGCCGTGCTCGCCGTGGCGCTGCCCTCCATGGCCTACACGGGCACGATCACGACCGAGAGCCTCTTCTATCCCCTCTCGCTGGTCGTCGCGCTCGTGCTCCTGCTCGTGCTGGAGAGCCCCTCCTGGGGCCGGCTCGCCCTGCTCGGGGCGACCGTCGCCGCGGCGTTCGCGACCCGGTCGCAGGGGCTCGTCTTCGTCCCCGTGGCCGCGAGCGCGCCGCTCGTGCTGGCGCTCCTACGCGGGGAGGCCCGGACGCTGCGGCCGTTCCTGCGCCTCTACGTAGTGCTCGGCGTGGGCGCAGCGGCCGTCTTCGCCCTGCAGACGGCGCGCGGCGAGAACGTGCGCGACCTCCTCGGCGCCTACGCGATCGTCGGCGAAGGCGGCTATGACGCCGGCACCGTGCTGCGCTTCTGGCTGTGGCACGTGGAGGAGCTCCTGCTCTGCGCCGCGATCGTCCCTGTCGTGGCGCTCGTCGTGCTTCTCGCCCGTGCGCGCTCGCTGTCCCGGCGCCTGCAGGAGCACCTTGCGGTGACCGTCGCCTCGCTCGCCTGGGGCACGCTCGTCGTGGCCGCCTTCGCCTCGCGCTTCGCCTCCGACCGCGTGCAGGACCGGTACCTCTTCTATCTCGTGCCGCTCCTCGTCGTGGTGCTGCTCGCCTGGGTGCACCTCGGCGCCCCCCGGCCCGCCCTCACCGTGGGGGCGGCGGCGGGCGTGGCGCTCGCGCTCGTGCTGCTGTTCCCGTTCTCCCGCTTCATCGGCGAGCCGGCGAAGTCGGACACGCTCGGCCTCATTCCGCTCTGGACCGTCAATCGCCACCTCGTGGCAGGGGAGTACTGGGCCACGGTGGCGCTCGTGGGGCTCGGCGTCGTGGTGCTGTTCGTGCTCGTCCCCGCACGCTACGCGGTGGCCGTGCCCCTCGTCCTGCTCGGCCTCTTCGCCGTCGAGTCGCGCGCCGTCTGGTCGGGTTCGCACGGGTTCGTCGTGGCGAGCAAGGGCGCGCTCTTCCAGGGCATCCGCAGCGTCGACCGCGACTGGGTCGACCGCGCCGTGCCGCCGGGAGAGGAGGTGGTGGCGCTCTGGACCGGGCGCGCCGACCGCTTCACCGTGAACCAGAACGAGTTCTTCAACCGCCGCGTGGGGCGCGTCTACTACACGGAGGCGCCGACGCCGGGAGGCGTCAACGAGACGCCGGTCTCACGGGCGCCCGACGAGGGCTTCGCGAACGGCTTCCCGGTGAGCAGGGGCGGCGTCTTCTACCTGCCGAACGACGCCACCGTCGACGCGCCGTACGCGCTCCTCGACGGCTCCGTCACGCCCGACGGCGTCGTCGTCGCGCGCGACCGCGACCTGGGGACGACGCTCTGGCGCCTGACGGGGCCGCTGTCCTCGCGTGCGAGCGTCTCGGGCCTCTACGCCGACGGCAACTGGTCCGGCCCCGTCGTGACCTGGACGCTCCTGCGCTGCCGCCCCGGCACGCTCACCGCGGCCGTCCATTCGGACGCGAGCCTCTTCCGCCGGTCGCAGCGGGTCTCGGCCGTCGCGGCCGGCGAGCGCGCCTCGATCCGCTTTCGCCCGGACGACCGCGCCACCCTCCGCATCCGCGTGTCGCCCGGTGAGGACGGCAGGTGCTCCGCCCGCTTCACCGTGGCGCCGACGGCGGTTCCCGCGGAGGTGCTCCCCGGGTCGACCGACGACCGCCGGCTCGGGGTGCACTTCGACGCGCTCGCCTACGAGCCCGACGCATGAGGATCGTGGTCGACGTCTCGCCGCTCTCGCATCCCCGCACGGGCATAGGGAACTACATCCGCGGCATGGTCGACGGCCTCGTCGACGTCGCGTCCTCCACCCACGAGGTCGTCGGGTTCGCGCCCACGAGCCTCAAGGGGCCCGCACGCATCCGCGCCGCCCTCGAGGGCATCCCGCTCGAGTGCAGGCTGTGGCCGCTCCCCGCGTCGCACGCGATCCGCACGGCCTGGAGCCGGCTCGGGCATCCCGCGGCGGAGCGGCTGCTCGGGCCCTTCGACGCGCTCCTCTTCTCCGACTGGATGTACCCGCCGCAGCGCGCCGGTGTCCGCGCGACCGTGATCCACGACCTCGTGCCGCTGCATCATCCCGAGTGGTGTACGCGCCGCACCGTGTCGATGCACGGGCGCAAGTACCGCAACGCGGCGCGGACCTGCGACCTCCTCGTCGCCAACTCCCGCTTCACGGCGGACGACATCGTCTCCACGCTGTCCGTGCCGGAGGAGCGCATCGTCGTCGCTCACCCCGGGCTCGGCTCCGGCTTCGTGCCGGAGGGCCCGTCCGCCGAGCTGGGCCGGCCCTACGTGCTGGGCGTCGGCACGCTGGAGCCGCGCAAGAATCTCGGCATGCTCGTGTCGGCCTGGCGGCTCCTCGACGACGACCTCGCGCTCGCGCTCGCCGGCGGCGAGGGGTGGGGGGCGGACGTGACCTCCGACCCGCGCGTGGTGCGGCTCGGCTACGTCGGCGACAAGGCGCTGCCGCGCCTGTACCGCGGTGCCTCTGTCTTCGTCTACCCGTCCCGCTTCGAGGGGTTCGGCATCCCCATCGTCGAGGCGATGGCGTGCGGCACGCCGGTCGTCGCGTCGTCGCACCCCTCGCTGGACGAGGCCGCGGGGGACGCGGCCGTCCGGGTCGATCCCGACGATCCGGAGGCGGTGGCGGCGGGGATTCGCGAGGCGCTCGCCCGCCGCGACGAGCTGGCGGCGGCAGGGATCGAGCACGCGCGCGGCTTCTCGTGGCAGCGGAGCTCCACGACGATTCTGAGCGCGCTCGTGGAGCGGTCGTGACCAACGGGACGCGCCGGCCGCTCGAGGTGGCCGTCGTCGTCTGGCGACCCGGCCCGGAGGGACCGGAGTTCCTCGTCCTCCTACGCTCCCCCGAGCGGCAGGGCTACTGGCACCTCGTGGCCGGCGGCGTCGGCTGGGGAGAGGACCCCGCAGGGGCGGCGAAGCGCGAGCTCGTCGAGGAGACCGGCCTCGACGCCGACGTCGTGACCTTGGGCATCGAGCGCTCGTACTTGCTCGACGACGAGCCGCCGGAGGTGCGGGCCCGCTTCGCGCCGGACGTGACCGCGGTCGAGCTCGTCCTGTTCCGGGCCGAGGCGCCGTTGGGCTGGGAGCCGGCGCTCGACGAGGAGCACGTCGAGTACCGGTGGTGCGACGCCGACGGCGCGGTGCGCCTGCTGCGCTACCCCGAGCCGCAGGAGGCCGTGCGGGCCGCCGCGGAGTCGCTCGGGGAGCGCGCGTGAAGGCCGGCATCGACGTCTCCCCGCTGCGGCAGACGGGCGCCGGCACGGCGCGCCACGTGCGCGGCCTCGTCGGCGCGCTCGAAGGCCGTCCCGGGCTCGAGCTCGAGCGCCTCACCTTCGGCGGCTCGGGCCGCCTGTCCGTCGTGGGCAGGGACGCGTTCTGGTATCCGGTGTGCCTCGGCTGGGCCGCCCGCTCGCTCGACGTGCTCCACTGCACGACCTTCCGCGCGCCCATTCGCCCGCGTGCGCCGCTCGTCGTCACCGTCCACGACCTCGCCCTGCTGCGGCACCCGGACGCGTTTCCCGGCTGGCACCGCCGCACCGGCCGCCTGGCGCTCCGGGCGGGCGTGAAGGCGGCCGACGGGATCGTCGCCGTCTCGGCCTTCACGCGCGACGAGCTCGTCGAGCTGCTCGCGGTGCCGGCCGAGCGGATCCGCGTCGTGCCGAACGGCGTCGACGCCGTCTTCAACCCGAGCGGGCCGGCGGATGCAGGAGACTATGTGCTCGCTGTGGGCACGCTCGAGCCACGCAAGAACCTCGGCTGCGCCGTCGAGGCTGCGAAGCTGGCGGGGGTGGAGCTACGCGTGGCCGGAGCGCGCGGCTGGGGCGGCGTGGACGTGGAGGGCTGGGCGGGCGCTCCGGACGACGAGCAGCTCGCCGCGCTCTACCGCGGCGCTCGCTGTCTCGTCTACCCGTCGCTCTACGAAGGCTTCGGCATCCCCGTGCTCGAGGCGATGGCATGCGGGACGCCAGTCGTCACGAGTCGCGGCGGGGCGACCGAGGAGGTGGCGGGAGGCGCCGCCGTGCTCGTCGACGCACGCGACCCGGCGGCCGTCGCGCACGGCATCGCCGAGGCCGAGACCCGGCGCGAGGAGCTCGTGCAGCTCGGGCTCGAGCGGGCGCGCGCATTCACCTGGACGCACACCGCGGATCTCGTCGAGTCGCTCTGGAGGGAGCTGGTGTGACGTCCTTGGTCGTCGTCGACGCCGATGTGCTGGGCCGGGAGCGAACCGGCGACGAGACGTACGTGCTCAACCTGCTGCGCGAGCTCCCCGGACCGGCGGCCGAGGCGGGGCTGACGCTCGCCGCGGTGACGCGTCGCCCGGAGCTCGTCCCGGACGGCGTCGAGGCGCTCCAGCTCGATGTCGGCTCACAGGAGCGGCGCATGGGATGGTCGCTGCCGCGGTTGCTGCGCAGGGTGGGCGCCGCGCTGGTCCACACGCAGTACGCCGTGCCGCTTCGCTGCCCCTGCCCGGCGGTGGTGACGATCCACGACCTCTCCTTCGAGCGCGAGCCGGCGCTCATGCGGCGCAAGGACCGGGCCGTCTTCCAGCGCGTCGTCCCCCGTGCCGCGCGTGCCGCAGCGCGCATCCTCACCGTGTCGGAGCGCTCGAAGCGCGACCTCGTCGAGCTCTACGGCGTGCTCCCCGACCGCGTCGTCGTGACCCCGAACGGCGTCGATCGGGCGTTCCACCCGGGCGAGGACGAGCGGGGTCGCTACGCCCTCGCCGTCGGGGCCATTCAACCGCGCAAGAACCAGCTCGCCGCGCTTGCCGCTGCGAGGGAGGCGGGGCTGGAGCTCGTCGTCGTGGGGCCGACGCGTGACAGCGCGGTGGCGAACGAGCTGCGCCGCGGTGGAGCTCGGCTGGAGGGCTACGTCTCGATCGAGCGCCTGGCCGATCTGTACCGGCGCGCGGCCTGCCTCGTGCAGGCCTCGCGCTACGAGGGGTTCGGGCTGCCGGTGCTCGAGGCGATGGCGAGCGGGACACCGGTCGTGGCCGTCCCCGACGAGGCGCTGCGCGAGCTCGCCGACGACGTCGCCGTGTTCGTGGACGAGGAGCACCTGGCGGAGGGGATCCGGCTCGCCCTGCAGCATCGGGACCAGCTCGCCTGGGCCGGGCTCGAGCGTGCCCGGCGCTACTCGTGGAGCGCGACGGCGGAGGCAACGGTGCGCGTCTACGCCGAGGCGCTCGGGCGATGAAGGTGTCCGCGGTCGTCGTCTCGCACGGCCACGCCGCGCAGGTCTCGTTGCTGCTGCCCGTGCTCGCCCCGCAGGTGGACGAAGTCGTGGTCGTCGCCAACGTGCCGGGCTCCGTCGACGAGGCTCCCGACGGCGTGCGCGTGATCGAGAACGTGCGGCCAGGGTCGCTCTCGGCCAACGTCAACCTCGGGACGGCTGCGACCCGCGGCGAGTACGTCCTCAACGCGACTCCCGATGCGCTTCCCGAGCCGGGCGCCGTCGCCGCGCTCACCGCCTTCGCGGATGCGCACCCGCGCTGCGGGATCGCGGGGCCCGAGCTGCGCTGGCCCGACGACAGCTGGCAGCCGTCGCGCCGTCGCTTCCCGACGGTTGGCGGCACCATCGTCCGGCGCACGCCGCTGCGCCACGCGTTTCCGCCACTCGAGCGCCAGCGTGCCCACTACCTGCTCGACGAACGCTCGCTCGAGCCGGTGCAAGCAGACTGGATGCTGGGCGCCTTCCTGCTCATGCGCCGCACGATGCTCGAGGAGATCGGCGGCTGGGATGCGGGCTTCCGGCACTACGTCGAGGACATCGACCTCTGCTACCGCGCCGAGCAGGCGGGCTGGGAGCGATGGCACGTCCCCGCCGCGGTCGTGCGTCATGCCTGGGCGAGAGAGAGCGACAAGCGCTTCGTCTCGCGACACACGCTCTGGCACCTGCGCGGCATGGCGCGCTTCGTGCGCAAGCACCCGGAGCGGCTGCTCGCGCTGTAGAGCCGTTGAGCAAGCGCGATCAATATCGGGACAAGGCCGCCGGCTGGTCGGACTCCGAGTACGCCGACGGCCGCACCTACCTCGACCGGCGGGCGGAGCTCGTCCTCTCGCTCGGCCCGCGGCTGCAACCGGGGGACGAGGTGCTCGACCTCGCCTGCGGGGACGGCGGCCTGGGCGCATCGCTGCTCGCCCGAGGCGTGCGCTACCGGGGAGTGGACAGCACCTCGGAGATGGTGGCCGCGGCGCAGAGCCGGCTCGGGGAGGACGTCGTCGTCGAGCTCGGCGACCTGAACGACTACGCGCCACCGGCTCCCGTCGCGGCCACCACGGTCTTCCGCGCCATCTACTACGCCCGCGACCGCCGCGCGTTCTTCGCGCGAGCCGCCGGCTACACGGCGACGAAGCTCGTCTTCGACCTCAACCCGCGGCAGTACCGCGTCGCCGACGTCGTCGCGGATCTCCGCGCGGCGGGGCTCGACGACGTCGCGCTGCGGCCGTTCTTCGTCCCCCAGCGTGTCGCGCTGCCCAGAGCGCTCGTCTGGCTGCTCCGCCTCGCGGAGCGCACCGGCCCGCTGGCGCGGCTGGCGCTGCGATTCCGCTTCACGTACCTCGTGGCGGCGTCGCGCTCGCGCGCCTCCGGCTGAGGCGGATCACTCGGGCAGGAAGCCGAAGGTCGCCTGCGCTCCGAGCTGCCGGTTGTCGCCCTGGCGCGGGTCGATCTCGGAAGGCACGAAGGTCTGGGCGTCGACCTCCATGCGCCAGGGGCCGCGCGGCGGACGCAGGTAGACGGTCTGGTCCTTGCAGCCGGGGAGCTTGATCCTCGCCGAGTCGGTCACGGACTCGAGCGCCGGCTGGCGGTCCGGCCCGATCCCGAGCGGCCCGATGCGGATGGAGATGATGCTCGGAAGGGGGAGCACGGTGCCGTCCTCGCCGACGGGGCAGAAGCCCACGCGCGACAGGGTCACCCAGCCGAAGCCCTTCGGGTCGCTGGCGCCGCTGTACCGGTTGTAGGCGGCGCGCTCGCCCATCCAGCCGTCGCCCGCGACGCCTGTCTGGTTCGCGGCGAGTTGCAGCGGTCCGGCCAGCCGGTAGAGGGTCAGGCCCGCCTCGGGGAGTTGCGCGGCGACCTCGCTCTGGAGCTGGACGCCGTTGACGGCGAGCGCGTAGTCCGTCCCCGGGTCCGGCGTCAGCGTGCCGTCGGGCCGCGCCAGGTCCGGCGTCACCGTCAGGCCGGGGGCCGGTGCGGGGCTGTTGGGGTCGGCGCTCCACACGTTCCGCACGCTGCGGTTGAAGAACTCGAGGAGGTGGATCGGGTTGTGGTTGTTGCCGAACTGCTGCCCGAGCAGCGTGGTCGAGCCGCCGCCGTTTCGCTGGTCGACCCAGTTGGGCGGATGGATGAAGGTGCGCGCGAACTGGGCGGACTGGATCCGCTCGCCGTTCGCGGCGTAGATCTCGTTGAGGAGGTTCCAGCCGAGCACGGCGACGGCGATGCCGGCACACAACGCGAGCGAGAGGCGGCTGCGCGCCCGCGTCAGCCCGACGGCGAGGAGGAGGCCGCCGGCGAGGATCACGAGCACCACCAGCGCGTCTTCGATGCGGCCCTCCGGCCAGCGGAGGATGCGGTTCGCGAAGGCGAGGATCGACAGCCCGTGCGCCTCGTAGTACGGGTAGTTGAGCTGCTTCGGCACGTCCGTGACGCACCACAGCACCGCGCCCGTGGCGGCGAGCACCGCCCACCACTTCACCGTCCGGCGCTCGAGCAGCAGCGCCGTCGCGGCGAACGCGAGCGGCGCCAGGTAGATGAGGTTGCGCTCCACCACGTAGCTGCCGAGCTTCGTCGACACGTAGGCCCCCTTGAGGCCGCCGTAGAAGACGACGGTGAAGAGCGCCGAGCCGGTGACGAGGACGAAGGCCAGCGTTCTCGCCTCGCGCAGCTCCTCGCGCGGCCGGACGAGCGCCGCGAGGGCGGCGATCACCGGGAGCACGCCGACGCCGATGGCGAGGGCGCCGAACGCCCAGACGCCGTACTGCACGATGCGGCCCTTCCACTGGGCCATGACGTCCGCCCACTCCGTCGACACGTGGCCGAGCACGGCCATCACGAGGAGCACGGCGCCGACCGCGAGCGCGACCGCCCCGGCCCAGTCCCACCCCGACCACGTGGAGCGGAAGCGGCGCATCCGCTCCGTGCGCCAGCCGAGGACGAGGAACGGCACGAAGAGCGCGGCGAACAGCGCGATCAGCTGCGAGCGGACCGCCGTCGCCAGCACGCAGCCGGCGAGCGCGAGCAGGAACGTGCGCCGCGAGGGCTGCGCGGCCGCCCGCACGCACAGCCAGAGCGCCAGCGTCGAGGCCGGATAGGCGAACGGCTCCTCGACGAGGATCGGCGCGTACGAGAGCGCCGGCGCGGCGATGGCGCCGACCGCCGCGAACAGCGCCCAGCGCGGGGAGACGACCGTGCGCGCGAGCAGGTAGGCGGGGAACACCGCCGCGGCCATGACGAGCGTCTGCGCGTA